>JBGRPZ010000001.1:0-136086 GCA_041725915.1 Hyphomicrobiales bacterium
AATTTTAAAATTGAAAGCCGAATTATCGCACTATACAGCAATTAAAAATAAGCGATAAAGCTTATAAATAAGGAAATATAAGGATATGAAGCAAAAGCATTCCTAGCCTAAATCTTCAATAATAGCTAGATTATTAAGATGAATTAATCGTAAAAGTATATTATATCTGAATGAGTTGATTTGAAGAATCTGTCGCTTTTTTACAAGATCTATTTATTACTTATTAGGCTTATTGATATTTCGTATTAAATGGAGTGTTGTATGAAAGAAAAAAAGGAGACCAATTTTATCCTTTTTCATCCATATCATAGAATTAGATGCCAGATATTTAGGTTAGGATAAGTGGAGTAGTTTTTAAATCACTTCTAATATAAATCTACTTTTCGATCATACTAATGCATTTTGTAATACAATATAAAATCAAAACTTTTTTATCTAAAAACAAGGTCTATTGATGCTTTTCGGGGTATATATAAGGCTCATTTCACTAAAAGCAGGCTCTTACAAACCATTTTAGAGACCTTTTTTATCCTAAAACACACGCATTGTTATCAATAGTTAATAACTTACTTATCTCATTTTATATAAACATTTATCATTTTGTTTATTAGTAATCTATACGCGAGCATTTTTATTTAAAATAAAGTTGAATTTCCTATATAACCTATAACTTGTTTTTCCATAACAGAAATATTATCGCGAAATTCAGGAAGTAATGACGATTTGTTCAAGAAGTAATCAATAAGATAGTAATAAGATTCCCTTATCTAATTTAAAAACTCTAGAGGAATACAGGTGAAGATTGAAGAAATAAGAGGGTTATAATAAGGAGTATTCCTAATGATTTTAGTACTTATATAATTATCAAATATTTTTTTTGTTACTGATTATAGCAAAGACTATCGTTGCTATTTAAGAGTTTAAACCCGCATTAGTTTGTTAAGGACAGCTTTTAATTTCAGAAAATAAAAAAGGCCATCCCAAAGAAAGGATGGCCAAAAAAGATTATTCAGATTTTGAATATATAACTTTAGCCCTTATTACAGGGACATCAATAATCTTCTTTATATGAGTTCCGTCAAACTTACCTAAAAGATTTTCATCAAAAGAACCATCAAATTTATAATAAACAAGACTATCATTATCTATAGAATAAGAAGCATCAAACTTACTAGAAGGAGTAATAATTCTCATTGTAGTATCAGTAATAAAAGAAAGCTGAATTTCTTCCTGACTCTTTTTAACCTTATCAACTGCAAGTTCATTTAATGAGGCAGCGGTTGTATCGAGAGGTTCAAATGCAGTAACACTCCATTTACCAATAATCTCTTGATTAAGATTCTTATTACATCCTGTTAGAATTATAATACCGACAAACAAGATAGGATACAATATTCTTTTCATATTCATTTTATTTTGATAATTCATCAATATAACGGCAAAGTTATTATTGAGACTTAAATTTTGAAGTAATTTACCAAAATTAAAAAGTTTATCCTATTATTCAGCTTTAATACTATCAATTGGATTTACTTTTGAAGCATTGAATATTCTTGTTCCCACAGTAAATATGGATATAATTATTGTAAGAAGGAAAGCAGACCCAAAGAAGTACCAATGTAAAGGAGTTCTATCAGGATAAGTATTCAACCAGCTATTGAGGATATAATAAATAATAGGAATTGCAATTATATTAGATATTACAACAATCTTCAAATACCTATAAAGTTGAACAAAGAACAAAGAAATATAATCAGCCCCAAGAATCTTTCTAATACTAATTTCTTTTATTTGTCTTTTGGCAATAAAATCAGACAATCCGAATAATCCAAGACAAGCGATAAAGATTGCAATTACAGAAAAGATAGTAATAACATTCATTATCATTGATTCTGTTTTATAAGCACGAAAGATAATATCGTTTAAAGGTTCGACAGTAAAATATGCTTCATCATCATTATTATGCAAAATATTTTCAATTTTATCCTTTACAAGCCTATGATCTACATTATCATTTAAGCGAACATTAAGCATATATTTTGAAGGCCATTCGCTTGAGAACTTTTGAAGAATAACAATCGGAACATTACTATCAGCACCAGGTTTATGTTTAATATCCTTAAATACACCAATAATCCTAAAACTTTTTTTACCATAATAAAGCACTTTATTTATAGGATCATCATAACCTAATTCTCTTGCAAAAGATTCATTAATCAACATTAGAGAATCACTATTCAAGAAGTCTTCTCTTTCCAAATACCTACCAGCAGCAAGTCTAATATTATATAGCTTTTCATAATCAGACCCTACTCTTACCATACCAATTTGATGATGTCCTTTAGTTTCTCTAGAATAAAGATTATCGCCATAATAATGAACACCCGGACAAGTAGAAGACATAGAAGCATATTTCACTTCAGGTAGATTCCTAACTTCATTTGTTATTGCATCTGAAGCATCCATTAGTTTATCGGTTTCAAAAGAGTAGATTTGAATATTATCTCTCTCAAAGCCATAATCCAGATTATCAAGGTAAGCAAATTGATTATGAATGGTGATTGTTGCAGATATCAAAATAGAGGCAATTACAAACTGCGCTCCTATAAGTGTTTGACTAAACAATTTTCTGTTTTTCCTTTCATTAACTCCTCTCAAAATATTTTGTGGAGACAATCTACCAATCATTCTTGCAGGAGCATAGATTGTTATTAGAGCAATTAGTATTACAAGCAGTAATTGAAAGACTAAGATTTTAAGAGTAATAAGAGAGTAAAGGCTAAAATCAGTATTTGTAAGTTTTTCGAAATAAGGATGGAGCACCTCAACCAAAATTAAAGTAAGAATAAAAGATCCCCCTAAAATTATCATTCCTTCAATAAAAAATAAAGATCTTATTTCTGAAGCTTTTGCCCCCATTACTTTTATAATGCCAAACTGTTTAGTACGATTATATAAACTTGCCATTGTAAGATTAATATAGTTTACAGTAGCTATAAACAGAATAAGCAAAGCAACTACAAAGAAAAGGTAAAGGTAATTGATATTAATAGCAGCATGATCCTTCTCAATTTTTGACTTAAGATGGATATCTTTCATTGACATCAGCGAACTTGTAATTTTATAACCATATTCATCATAAGTGCTACTAAATATTCTATCAGCCCAATCATCCATTAAAGGTACTATCTCTTCAGCTTTAACATTATCAGGAATCCTGAAGTAAGTAAAGTATTCAGGGCCTCCTGTCCAGTTATAAGGGAAATCTTTTCTTGCATCTTTATCAACAGTGATATTAGAAATCAACAATTGAAGAGGAAGGTGAGTAGCTGTAGGGATATCAACAATACCCGTCACAGTAAGATTCAGTTTAGTATCCTTAATTTTCACAGTCTTTCCTATAGGGTCTTCATCACCAAAGAGCAGTTTTGCCTGTTTTCTATTTAATACAACAGTTTTAGGATTACGAAGAGCCTCACTTGCCGGCATAGTACTTTCAAGAGGAACTTGAAAAACATCAAAGAAATTCTGATCAACATAATTAAATTTTGTCTTAATGGCTTTATTCCCATTCTCAGCAACAACCTCTCTAAAGAAAGAAACTCTACAACATTGACCAATGTTTGGAATATCTTTCTCCATATTTACACCTATCTGGCTTCTTAAATAATAAGTTTCTTCAGATACTCCATCCTTTGTAAATATACTTTGAGCTCTATAAAGTTTGTCTTGATTCCCTATATGGCTATCAAAACTGTAATGATAATTGATATATAGAAATACAAAGAGACTGGCAGTTAATGCTATCACCCATCCTACAACTTTTAATATCGATGAAGTGATATCTTTTTTCAGACTTCTTACTACTTGCTTGATCTTATAATTCATATCTAACCTTTTCCTCCCTACATTCCAAACAGCATACCATTAAACCAACTCCTTATTCAACAACAGATTACAAGCAAAACAATTATTTTTCACTGTATCATAATGAAACATGTGCGAGACTGAGTGTTTCACTTTGAAAAAGTCATATAATCGAGCTCAAAGGAAACAAAATATTATGAACTTTCATTTAATAGATATAGATTTGTAATATAATAAGCTACATACCTATTCACTATAGATTATCACATAATATTATATATCAATAATTATCATGATCAATTATTACAATAATTAAATGTTCTGATACATTTCAGATAATGAGAACTTGTAAATAATGAAAAAGATAAGATATATATCAATAATAAGTGTTCTGGTTATTGCTACTGTAATTTTTCTACTGACATCTATAGATAGTTCAGGATCAGACAAACCTGTAAGTAAATACAAACCAGAAGTTATAGATACTAAACAATTCATTACTAATCTTAATGATTTTAAAATCCAGGATAAATCATCATGGATAGATAGTGTAATGAATAGAATGAAACAGATTACAGGTCTGAATGGAACATTCTTATATGCTGACCAAGGAAATGTAATTTATGAAAGATCTTTTGGATACAGTGATCTTAGGAAAAGAACTAAGATGCAGACTACAGACACTTTTCAGCTAGCATCTGTATCAAAAATGTTTACTGCAACAGCAATACTTATTCTTGTTCAGGAAGGAAAATTAGACCTTGATGATGATTTTAAAACATTCTATTCTAACTTCCCTTATGAGGGTATCACTGTAAGAAGTCTATTAAATCACAGATCCGGTTTACCTCGATACATGTCAATTGCACATGAATTTTGGGAAGATAAAAATAAACCTCTCACCAATGAAGATGTAGTTAATCTATTTATTGAACATCCTGTTCCAAGATACTTTGCTCCATTACACAATTTCCATTATTGCAATACTAATTATGCACTTCTCGCCAATATTGTAGAAAAGGTCTCAGGAGTACCCTTTGATATATATGTAAAAGAAAAGATATTCCGCCCTGCTGGTATGAAACATTCACTTGTATATAATATGAATGGGGATACAATTGTTGAGCCTTATATAAAAGAAGGTGTTAATGGCTATTTAATGAGAAGATACCCCAGAATAATGCGAAATGATTACCTAAATGGAGTTATGGGCGATAAAAATGTATACTCTACTATAGAAGATCTGTTTCTATTCGATAATGCTTTGAGAAGTCAAACATTGTTAAATGACTCTCTTCAACAACTTGCCTATACACCAGGAACATTAAAAACCAGAAGAAAGAATCTATATGGTTTTGGATGGAGAATCAAGCCTGACAGAGACAGCACTGTTTATCATTTTGGATGGTGGAAAGGATTTAGAACTTTCTTTATCAGAGATCTGGCACAAGAAAAAACTATTGTCCTATTAACAAATACAGATAAAGGTATCGGCTCTGAAATATTATGGAAGATATTAGATAATAAAGAAAATGATCTTCCTCCTATGAGCAGATTATATAGAGAAGAAGATCATCAAAATGATATCGTTACAGATTTTTATAAAGGTATGTCTGAATATGATTATCCAGAATACAATTAAGCTTATTCAATAATAAGTTTAAATCCTACACCATGGACGTTTGTTAGCCTTACCGCAGGATCATCCTTTAAGTATTTTCTGATTTTGGTTATATAAACATCCATACTACGGGCATTGAAGTAATTATCTTCATTCCATACATGGATTAAAGCATCAGATCTGGAGACAACTCTATTATGATTCTCACAAAGAAGTTTCAAAAGATCAGCTTCTTTATTCGTCAAACGTTTTATATCTCCTTCATTATTAAGCTCCATTTTATTATAATCAAAAGTATAATTACCTATAGCATAGACCTGTCTTCTAACTAAATGCTCGGCTTGCATCCTTCTAAGAATAGCTTGCATTCTCCTTAAAAGCTCTTCCATGCTGAAAGGCTTTGTTATATAATCATCAGCTCCTATATCAAAACCTGAAATTTTATCTTGTTCCATAGACTTAGCAGTAAGAAACAATATAGGCATTGCTTTATCATCTTTTCTAATATCCTTAGCAAGAGTAAAACCATCCTTTACAGGCATCATAACATCTAAAACACAAAAGTCAAACTCTTGAGATTTAAACTCTTTATATGCTTGCTCACCATCTGGGCATAAAGTTGTTTTGAAACCCTTTGCATCAAGAAAGGTTTTCAAAATTAAACCCAAATTTTTATCATCTTCTGCTAATAATACTTTGATTTTTTGTTCCATTATCTAGTTGTTTCTTTTAGTCTGGCTTAGTAAAAGGAAGATAAATCTTAAATGTACTTCCTTTTCGAAGTTCACTAACTAGGCTTACATTGCCCTCATGTAAATCAACAATAGCCTTAACATAACTTAATCCTAAACCAAATCCTTTAAAGTTATGTATATTGCCAGTATGAACTCTATATAGTTTTTGAAAGATTTTCTTTTGGTTTGATTTACTTATTCCAATTCCATTATCTTGAATTTCAACAAGTAATCCATTATACACATCTTTAGTAATAATAACTACTTTTGGGCTCTTCGTCGTATATTTTATTGCATTATCTACTAAATTGAACAGGCAATTTGTTAAGTGTAGCTTATCTGCCTGACCACTATAATTGGTTGCTTCTAATACAAGATTAATATCTCCGCCCTTCTCTTTTACCTGCAAATCAAAATGTGTACCCACGTCAGCTAAAATAGTATGAATATTTACAGTTTCCATCTTCAGTTGCATCTGACCTTTGTCTATTAGAGCTGTTTGCAGGACGTTCTCTACCATTTTCTGCAATCTCTGATTCTCATCAGAAATAATAGAAATATAACTAGAAACCAACTCTTCTGTCTTTTGAATATCTTTATCATTCATGGCTTGACAAGCCAAGGAAATAGTACTTATAGGAGTTTTTAATTCATGTGTCATATTATTAATAAAGTCATTCTTTAATACTTCTACTTTTTTTTGTTTAAATATTGTATAAATACTAGAAGTAAAAACAGCAATTATTATAATGACAAATAACATAGATACAACTAATATATGCCATATTTTAGAAAATACTACTTGCTTTTCATAAGGGAAATAGACTATAAGCTTATCGGGATATGGATAGTTATATAAAGATAGTATAGGAAATTTCAAAGCGTCATTAGACATTAGCTCATTTCTATACTTCCCTGTCTTTTGAATCAACATCTTTTTTCTAAAATCACTATAAACGCCAAATTCAAAATCTGTTTCAACTCCTTGTCTTTTTAATTCTTCAGACAACAAAGTATCTAGCAATTGTTTGTTAACAATAGTTTCTGTAGGTGTATAAGCATTATCTAGGAATAGTGAATTATTATTTAATTTTTGTCTTATAGATTGTATTCTATTGAACATTTCTGATGAGTATAATTGCCCTTGACTGATGCTATTCTGAAGGAAATCCATTGTAATTGAGTCTAATTCATCATGAAGTTCTTCTTCATATGTTAATTGTTTTCCTTTAAAAATGCTCTTTCTAAGTTCAAGTGCTTCAATTCTATTATCTACTCTTGAAAGAGCCTCAACAACATCATGTTTAAATACAGCCTTACGAACCAAAACAGTATTCTCTATCCAATAGATTTGGATAATCATAAGTCCTATCAAAGAAATAGACATTAAAACGACTAAAAATAGGGGCAACTTTCTTTTCATGTAACAAATTTAAATTTTATACGTCCAGATGGCTAGAGTTTAACTTTTATTAACAATTTAAAAAAACTCACAAATTTATACTTAACATAAAATTTTAAAGTTAGTACTATGAGTTTTAATTTTTTTAAGGCTTAAAGGTATGAAAAAGCATTAAGGGGCACGCTTTTTGTACTTTCAGAAGACATTAAAAAAGAGATTTTTATTTAAAGATATTTTTAAGATAGTTATGGGAAAGCCACTTACTTTAGTGGCATCATTGTGCAATTATTTCTCATACTTAATAGGTTTGGTTATCGGCTCTCGTGCAAGGGAGCCGATTCCATATAAAAGAATCCCTTCACAATTGCGTTATTATCAATGGCTCATCTTCTTATTAGCCAACAATCAACTCACAAAACTGTTTATATTTTAAAACTATAATCATGCTGCTAAGTATCCATGAAAACATTCCTCTTTTTATTATTTCTACATTTACTGCATTCTTTGCCATAATGAACCCAATAGCCAATACCCCCATATATATTGGGCTCACAAAGGATCTAACACTTCAAAATCGGAGAAAAGTAGCAAGGCAATCTGTAATAATTGCATTTATTATCGTAGCTATATTTGCTATTGGAGGGAATTATATATTTAAGCTATTTGGATTAACTATCCCAGCATTTAAAATTACAGGAGGGATATTGATATTTTATGTAGGCTTCGAAATGCTCCAATCTCAAAGTTCAAATATCCACTCACACAAAGCCGAAGCAGATGAGTCCGCATTAAGTGTTGCTGTTTCCCCACTAGCAACGCCAATACTTGCAGGGCCAGGGACAATTGTAACAGCCTTAAACTTTACAACCAAAGGTTATTTCTTAGATGTCTTAATCACCATTGCTATGCTTGCTGTAATGCTATTTCTTACATTCATTGCATTTATTTTCAGCGATAAACTAGTAAAATACCTTGGAGAAAATCTAATTAAAGTAATTGGAAAGATTATGGGATTAATCTTAGCTGTTATGGGGACAGGGATGGTTATAGGAGGCATTCAACTGATAAAGTAATTCCAATAAAAAAGCCAAAGGTTAATAAAATAAGCTTAACCTTTGACTCAAAACTAATTAATCAAATTTTCAAAGAAATAATATTTTAATTTGTTTCTTTCAAACCATTCTTATCTGTTAAAACAGCTTCTATTGGCTTTAAGAACTTTTCAAGGAGACTTCTGTTTTCTGTGACTATCTGAGCTTCACCAGACATTTGTTGACTTAACTTAAGATTATAAGACAAGTTTGTCTTCAGACCATTATTAAACTTTACCTCAAGTATATAGAAGCCTTGTTCAGGAACCAGAGATATATTTTTAATTTCTCCTCTTACAGACCCAAATTCCATATAAGGATAATTATCAAAATGGATAACAACATCTTGATTTTCTTTAACTTTTCCAGATCCTTGAATAGGTAATTTAACCTTTCCTATTATATTTTGATTATCATCAGGAACAACACTCATAACAACTTGCCCCGAATTAACATTATGGTTCTTATCCCATATAGATGTAAATGTAACCTGTCCATCAACAGGACTAGTTAAAAGATAGTTCTGTTCCCAATCAAGAATTTGAGCATGTAAAATAGATGCCCTTTCCTTGATATCTTTTATCAAATTCCTCAAAGATTCATTCTTTTGGATATTCAGATCCAATATATTATTCTTCAATTGAACCAGTTGAAGTTCTGTATTATAAAGACTAGCATTCTTATTCTTGTAAGAAAGTACACTATTTAGGTATTCTTTTTCAACATTCTCTAATTCTGCTTGAGGAATGACTTTTCTTTGAAAAAGATCTTTATGCCTCTCATACTTCGCCTTACTAAGATCTTTTTGTCTGCTATATTCTTCTATTTGCTTGCGGTCCTCTACAGAAAAGTTTTTCTGAACCTCAAGTTGTCTCTTTTGGGCTTTAATTCGTTTACCATAATCATCACGAGACTTAAAGTCATTATAATTGGAAATACTTCTTTGTAATGAAGTGTAATAATTTTGGATATCTCCTAATATAAATCCCTCATGCTTAAAGTTAGATACATTATTTATCATCGTATCATTATCCAGTCCTGAAATTAGACTTACCACATCTTTCTTAAGGCTCTTTACATTATTAAGATTTGCCGTATTTTGAATTACAGCAAGCACTTGATCTTTATTTACCTTTTCAAGATTGTTTACAAAAAGACTTTGCAATTTACCACTTGTTCGAGCTTTCACATCAGCAGGAGGGTTTTCTGAAAACACTTCAATTTTTGCTCTTACAATATCCGGATATCTAAACAGGTAACAACCCAATAGAATCAATATTACAATAGAAAAGATAACTATATTACCCTTGCGAACAACAGAAGAAGGAGCTTTACCTAATACTTCTTCTAGTTCTTCAGATCTACTTTGATTTATATCATATTCTGGCATAACAATAGACTTTTAGTTTCCTAACTCTAATTGATTCTTAACAAGCTCATAATACGCTCCACGTTTTTCAGTCAGTTTCTTATGGTCTCCAATCTCTATGATCTTTCCTTTCTCAAGAACAACAATTTGATCAGCATTCTTAACTGTACTTAATCTGTGAGCAACGACAATAACAGTACGGCCAAAGAAAAATTCATCCAGATTCTTCATAATCTGTCGCTCATTGTTTGCATCCAAAGCATTTGTTGCTTCATCAAAGAAAATAAGATTTGGATTTTTATAAACAGCTCTTGCAATTAAGATACGTTGTTTCTGTCCCTGACTTAAGCCACTACCCTCTTGTCCAATCTTTGTCTTCACTCCTAAAGGCAATCTGTCGATATAATCCTTAATATTTGCAATTCGTATCGCGTGAGCAAGCTTTTTGTTATCAACATTTTCTTCACCAGGAGCAATGTTTTGAGCAATTGTATCAGAAAAGATAAACCCATCTTGCATAACTGCACCACAAGACTCTCTCCAAATCTTACTTTTGATACTGTTTATAGGGGTACTTTCAATCTTTATCTCTCCATCAGTTGGCTGATAAAATCCAAGCATAAGCTTTATCAATGTCGTCTTTCCACTACCACTAGTACCTACAATGGCGGTAACTTTCTTCTCGGGAATCTCAAGATTTAAGTTCTCTAACACCATTGGAGAATGAGGTCCTTCATATTGGAAAGATATATTGTCAATAGAGATTGATTTTTCTTCAGGTAAGAAGTCTTGTTTTATATCTTCTTGATTCTCCTCATCTTCTTTATCATGAATTTCACCAAGACGCTCCAAACTTATTTTTGCATCCTGCATTTCTCTTACAAACCCTATCATTTGTTGGATTGGACTATTCAATTGACCCAATATATACTGTACAGCCATCATCATACCTAAGGTCATTTCTCCTTCAACAACAGCTCTTGCAGCAATAAAAGTTATCAGAATATTTTTACCTTGGTTAAACACCATACCCCCAGCTTCTTGATACTGAGAAAGGCCTAAACCTTTAATATTTACTTTAAATAAAGCAGCCTGAATCTTTTCCCATTCCCAACGTTTTCTAATCTCACAGTTATTCAGTTTGATCTCTTGCATACCAGTAATCAACTGGAATAAATTACTCTGATTCTCTGAAAGCCTTGCGAATCTCTTAAAGTCAAGCTCTCTACGTTTCTTCAAGAAGATCAAGACCCATAATGTATACAATGCGCTACCCAGCAAGAAGACACCAAAAATAGTAAGGTCATAGATTGCTAGCACAACACCAAAAACAATCAGATTTATCATCGAGAAAAGAACACTCAGACTACTGGAAGTCAAAAAGCTCTCTATTCTTTGATGATCTCCGATTCTCTGCATTATATCTCCAATCATCTTCGAGTCAAAGAACCCCAGAGGAAGTCTCATCAACTTAATCAGGAAGTCTGAGATAAGAGATATGTTAATACGCGTACTTATATGTAGCAATAGCCAACCTCGGATAAACTCAACAGATGTTGTACTTATAAATAAGACTAATTGAGCAATTAAAATCAAGGTGATAAAGTCCAGATCACCTGTCGTAATACCCACATCAACAACAGCCTGTGTAAGAAACGGTAAAATTAATTGCAACAAACTACCTGTTGCCATCCCCAATATAAGCTGAAGGAAGAAGCGTTTGTGAGGCTTTAAGTATTTAAGTAGAAAAGAGAAGTTCTTACGATCAATAGACTCGTCTTTCTCCTGATAAAAGGCAGGTGTAGGCTCTAATATTAAAGCAATTCCCTTAGGATTTTCATTTTCTGTCTTTCCTACCCAAAAGCGTTTAAACTCTTCAATAGTATACTTTATCAAGCCAAAGCCAGGATCTGCAACATAGAATATATATTGTCCCTTTTTCTTCTTTACATCATAAAGAACAACAAAATGATTCTGATTCCAATGTAAGATAGTAGGATAAATATCTTCTTCAACAAGTTGTTTGAGTGAGATTCGAGCACCTAAAGTTCTAAATCCTATAGATTCAGCAGCTTCACTAATACCTAAAAGGGAAACCCCTTCCCTGTTAATGTAGCATTTTTCTCTCAGGGTGGGTAAAGTATAAGTTTTACCATAATACTTCGCGATCATCCTTAAGCAGGTAGGCCCACAATCTTTTTGATCTAATTGCTTATAGTATGTAAATTTCTTCATTATATATATAACATTCGATAACTAATCTATTAAGAAAACATAGTCTACCGCAAATATCCAATTTAATGAAAGACGAACATTTTGTTCTTGCAAATACTTGTTTCCATCAGCTATATTATCCCAGCTCACTGTAAATAAATTGCAGTCTATTTATTAAGAAGTCAAAATTTCTTCTTTATAAATTGTAAATAAAAAGAAAAAAACAGATATAAGCACCTAATTATCAACACCAAGACTATTAACCAAAATATCTATTAGATTATTGTAGTTCAACAAGCTTTTGAAGGAAAAATCAGAACCTTAAGTCTTATATTAAATAACGCCCCCTTTTTTTAATATTTATCGCTTACTTAAAAGAAGTTTTTCTATCAAAAAAAGGAACTAATCTCCAAGTAATATGCAGATTAACATTTTAAATAATAAAATTTATTCCTTAATATAGCTAAACATTATAGAGGCTTAATCTTTATGTTATGGATAAATAACAGGAAATTCATATAAACACAAGGCTCTTCATAAGCAATATTCAATCAAAAGTCTTACGAACACAAAATTATTATGATAAAATTTACTCTCAAATTCATTTCTTTTACATTCTTCATTCTCTCAATGAATTCATATTCACAAAATGAATATACAAATAACTTGAGTATGCAAGAAAAACTCTTTTCATTAAGTAGGTTTTGGAGCGAAGCCAAATATAACTTTATTAATTATGACAAAATCAATTTTAATTTCGACAGCCTTTACTATACCTACATAGATAAAATATCTAAAACTCGAAATGATTATGAATACCATCTCCTAATTCAACGATTTGCAGCAAGTCTAAATGACTCCCAAACGAAGATACAGATCTCTGATCATAATTTTGGAAAGCCTATAAAGTCATATTTGGTAGAATTCAAGGAGTACAACCATAAAGTCTATATCACTGCCTTTGTCCCAAGAAAGAAGTTCAAAAAGAAAAAATACATAGGTTCTGAAGTGATCTCTATCAATGGACTTGAAACAAGGGAATTTCTTTCAACAAAAATATTCCCATATCTCTCTGCTTCTACAAAGAATCACTTATACAAGCAGGCATTAGAAGAGATGTCATTTAATCGCTATACTGATAGTCTTGACCTTAAACTTAAAATAAGAGGGAGAACGTCGAAGGTGAAAATTTTCCCTGTTTACACAAAATCAAAAATCACGGATTATAAGCCTATTGGTAAGTTTTCAAAAAATAAAAAAAAAGCTATCTCATATAACTTTACCCCTGATAGCATTCTAATCCTAAATATCAACAAATTTCATAAGAATCCTAAGTTCAAAAGACAACTATGGAGCTTATACGATACTCTTATAAATCAGTCCAAAGGCGTAATACTTGACTTAAGGCATAATAAGGGTGGAGATGAAAATATTGCTAGAAGTATTCTGGGTTCATTTGTACAAACAAAACATATTCATTCTTATGGAATAGAAACTCGAATACATAATGCAAAAAAGAAAACCAATGGAAATTTCATTAAAGGCAATAAGGAATTCTTTAAACTTACTGCTACCGAAACCATTGATCCAAAGACAATCACTTTATATCATCGCCTTAAAGTTAAAGTCCCTTCTTGCATTCTCATAGGAAAAAACACTTGTGCATCAACAGAAAATGCTTTAATGTATATTTATGAAATTGCTAATAGACCTCAGATAATTGGTGAAGAAACTTGTGGCATATTAGGCAACCCTCTGATTCTTTCTAACTTCGCGGGAGGGAACTACGCTCGAATAAACATAAATAGACACTTCTTACCTTTCAGCAGAAAGATGATTATCAGAAGTGGTATAGTGCCTGATCTTCACATTAAAGAGACTATAGATGATTATCTAAATGATTATGATCCAGTTCTAGAAAAGGGAATTAATTTATTAAAAGAGATAAAATAAAGCCTCTGTTTATAAAAAAGAAAAGACTTATATTTAGATATTTCGCACAAAAGCCCAGCATTTATAGTATTTTTGAAACTATGTTTATGTTTTCAGTTTTGATTCATTAACTCATCTGTCATTTGCATAAACATGGTTGTCTACCTCCAATATAATCTTCCATTAGAATTGATGAAGTTATGAATATGAACAACGAACAAGATTTTTCACACAAATACGAATTTGAAGACTTTACAAGTGAAGATATAGTAAGGTCAATATATAGATTATCAAAGAAATACAATTTATCTATATCACAAAGGGATAAAGAAATATCTCTTACCAATAGAATCAACAATTCTGACTCTAAAATTGAAATCACTACCATTAGTAATGGCATTAGAATTACAAGGTTTGATGATCAGCCTAAAGAGCTTTGGGAAAGCAAAACATTATTTATAGACTGCCTTGAAGTTTTCTTAAGAGAAGGTAGAAATGAAAAAGAAAATCAGAATAGAGTAGTACTTGATATAAATGAATCCTCTTATTCTTGTACCCTTAATTCTTTGAATACAGCTGTTACAAATCCGAAATATAAGATAATGCAAGAGGATCCTTATGCCTTTAATATTTATACAAACTCTACACTTTCTTACTTTATCTGTAAAGTGTTAATTGATTCTGATAAACTCTATCTCCTATTTGGCTTTCAGTTTGGTTATAACAAGTATATAAAGGATGAAATAGTATCACTAATAACCCAAAAAACAGACAAGCAAGAAGAAAGCATAAATACCTCAACAAATTCCACTTACAATAAGTCTTACAATCAAAATAGAGTCAATATTCTATTGAATAAGGATTCAAACAATAAGAACAATAAATTACCAGAGTTACATGCTAGAGGATTTATTATCACTCCTATCCTGTTTCTCATTAATTTCATTATGTTCTTTATTATGTCTATAGATAATAAGACTTTATTTTACTTTGACCATGAAATATTACTTAACTATGGAGGGAATATTGCCACTGAAACTTTAAATGGGAGTATTTACAGGCTACTTACATCTACATTCATTCATGAAGGATTTCTTCATTTTATCATGAATATGGGAATACTCATTTATATAGGTATTTTTCTCGAACCAATAATGGGAAAGATAAGATATTTGGCCACCTATTTACTAACAGGAATATTCGCTAGTTGTGTAAGTCTGCTATTTAATGATTATGTGATTAGCATAGGGGCTTCTGGAGCAATTTTTGGGATATTTGGGGCTTTTCTTCCTTATGTGTTTTCTAAAAAATTCGATAAAGTGATAAGGGTTGCTCTCTTCTATCCTTCATCAGCATACATCTTATTCAGTATGATCTCTAACTTCCTTAATCAAGGTGTTGATAATGCTGCTCATGTTGGAGGTTTGGTTTCTGGCCTTTTAATAAGTATCGCTTATACAGCTCTTAAAACAAAGATTAAGACAAAATATTCTGAATTAAGAGCAACTTCACTAATCACAATGACAAGTTTAATTATCACATTAATTGTTCTATATCCAAGTATTCAGTCTTTAAAAGAATACAGTCAAAGAACAGAAAAAATCGAAGAATACAACGAAAATATTAGTAACACATTGGTTGACTTTGAAAATGGAGATATCACCTTATCAACTGAAGACATTAATTACTGGCTCAATAAAAACAACCATCTTGATCTATTATTGAATAAAATTCTAATGCATCCAAAGATCTCGGAATACGATAAAGAAAGATATTCATATAACAGAAAATTGACTGATGCATTCTCAAAATATTTTATAGTACAGAAGAAAATTAATCAGAATTCTATAGATAATACAAGCAAAGAGCTTGAAAATGCTATCAAACTATATATGGAGACCCAAACAACATTATATGCATACTAACATGTTAATAGAATTGACTTTATGTCAAGGTACAATATGACAACTATAATTTATTTGTATCTTCCCGAGGTTTTTTGATGACATATTCACAAATCAATTATATCAAAATGAAATTCAATTATTTCTTTATTGTTGCTCTGCTTTCTATTGGGTTCAATGCCGAATCTAAAGCTCAGGCAGACAAAAGCGACTGGCAAAATGGAGTACCCGAAGCTTGCACCAGTGTAACTGTAGGTAAAGATGCCAGTTTTGATGGTTCTGTTATGACTTCCCATACTGATGATAGCCACAGAACAAGATCTTGGATGGATATCGTACCTGCCAAAAAGCATAAAAAAGGTGAAATGGTACCTATGTATAAGCGTGTTGCTTATGATAGCCTTGCTATGCCATCATATCAACATATCAAAATTGGTGAAATCCCTCAGGTTTCGTATACATATAAATATATAAATACTGCTTATGCTTGTATGAACGAACACCAGCTTGGTATAGGGGAATCTACTTTTGGGGGAAGAGAAGAATTGCAGTCCGATAATGGCCTTATCGATTGTCAGCGTTTATGTCAACTGATGTTAGAGAGATGTAAAACCGCAAGAGAGGCTATAATGATGGCTGACTCACTAACTCAGCTTTATGGCTGGAATGATTACGGTGAAGCTCTTACTATTGCTGACACAAAAGAGGTATGGCATTTTGAAATTACTGGTAAAGGAAAAGGTGAAAAGGGAGCTGTATGGGTTGCTCAGCGAGTACCTGACGATCATATCTCTGTAAATGCAAATGCAAGTACGATACAAGGGATTGATCTTTCTGATAAAGATAATTTTATGGCTTCTAAGAACATATTTCAAGTAGCTAAAGCCAAAGGTTATTGGAAAGAAGAAAATGAACCTTTCCGTTATTGTTATGTATATAATCCTGAAGGAAGAAGAACTTTCGCCTCTCGTAGAAGAGAATGGAGAGTATTAAGTCTAATGGCTCCTTCTTTAAATCTTGATCCTAATGGTGAGGTGTTCCCTTTCTCTGTAAAGCCTGACAAAAAAGTTACTCTACAGAAAATGGTTGATATCTTCAAGGATTATTATGAAGATACTGACTTTGACATGACCAAGAACCTATTGGTGCCTGACAAAGATGGTAAGATGGTAAAATCTCCTCTTGCCAATCCTTTTATGCCTTATGATGAAAATAAACTGCTTCGCATCAATGGTGGCTGGGGTGAGCTTGGTGAGCGTACTATTGCTCGTTGGTATACTATGTATGCAACCATCATTCAATGCCGTGAGTGGTTACCTGATGCTATTGGTGGCCTTGTTTGGTTAGCTCAAGATAATGTCGCTACTTCTATCTATGTACCTATCTATTGTCAGGATACTGATGTGGCAAAGCCTTACAAAGTTCCGGGGAGACCTAATGGATATACTACAGAGTCTGCATGGTGGGCGTTCAATCGTCTTGGTACTCTTACTGCTCAGCGTTGGGGAGAGATGAGACATGATGTCGACAATGTATGGATTCCTTGGCAAACAGAACTATTCGACAATCAAAAGAAGATAGAAGCTGAAGCTTTAAGCTTATATGAAAAGAAACCTAAAAGGGCTATCGAATTCCTTACCAATTATAGCATAAAGTGGGGTGATAAGGTTGTGAAAAGAGCCTGGAAACTTGGTGATGAATTATGGACTAAATATGATGAGAAATTCTAGTTCTTATACATTATAAACTACTCAAAGGCTGCTCTATGAGCAGCTTTTGTTTTATATTTGTATTCATAAAATCTAAGAAAAACAACATTAACTACTATTAACTTTAAGCTTATCATTGTTTGTTGATTATCTTAAAGATAATTCTACTACTTATTTAACTTATTAAAGGTTAGCAGGCGCTACTTATTAAAGGTTGACATACAAATTTTATTATTATGAGAAAAAATTTTACTATTCTATTACTGCTATTATCAGCATTAATAAACACATCTGTATCTTTTGGCCAAAGCGGAACAGTTACTTTAAATGAAAGATTCGATACATGGCCTCCTGAAGGATGGACATTAAAGTATAAAGCAGATGAAACATCATGGATAGCAGGTACAACTGATTCCCATTCAGATCCAGGACATGCTTATCATGATGATATACTAAAGGATTGTGATGATTGGTTGATCAGTCCACAGTTCAAAGTTGAAAAGGGGGCTATTTTAACTTTCTTCGAAAAAAATAAAGATACTTTCTTTTATGATCAAGAGGAGAAAGATCATACTCTTATGATCTCTACTACTGACACTGAATTTGATAGTTTCTCTTTACTTCAGGAGCTCAAAGAAGACAATAAAGATAAATGGGTAAAAAGATATATCAACCTAAGTGCCTATGAAGGCAAGGACATTTACATTGCTTTCAGATTTAAAGGTAAAAAAAGAACAATGTGGAATATTGATGATGTTGTTGTAAAAACTACCCATGAGAAAGATCTTGAGCTTAGAGAAGTATCATTTGAAGGCCTTCCTATCATTGGCAATAAAATCGATATCAACACCTCTATTAAGAACACAGGAACAATAGCTGTTGCAAGTTCAAAATGTCAGCTTTTTAATGGAGACGAAATGATCAATGAAATAGATATTGACCAGATCGAGCCTGATGCTATAAAGCAAGTTTCTTTCAAAGACATCACTGTTACTAACAAAACTCTTAACTTATCTGCAAAGATCATCTTTGATGAAGACCAGTTTGGTGATGACAACATAAGATATCTAGCTATTAAGCCAATTCAAAAACACGCATATGGCTATATTACATATAGTGATGAGTTTGAAACATTAAACGGTCCTATCGTATATGATATGACAGACCCTAAGAATGTCGTTCACATCGGTAATCATGTAGGTGAAAATCCTGTCTCTGCTGGTGTTATTGTTGATGGCATTTGGTACGCTGTTACTCATATAAGGGAAACTTCAAAAATGAAAACAGCTTATTACCCTGATAAATTTGTAACGATTGATTTAACTACTGGTGACAGAACAGAAATTGAGGATATAGAAAAGATTATCTATGAGCTAGCCTATAACCCTATCACTGGTGAGTATTATGCTTTGACTAGAAATGACGAAACAGGTTTCTCTCAGCTGAATAAATTTGATATTAAAACAGGTGAATTAGAGTTAATATCAGAAAATAATGAAGAACAATTCTATGTTAGTTTTGCTATTGATAAATATGGTAGAGCTGTCGGCCTTAATATGGATAGTGAGATAAAACAAATAGAGTTGAACTCCTTCTCAGGACAAAAAATTGGTCAAATCAATGCTCCTGTTTATTTCCTCCACCAATCAATGGCCTTTGATAATGAAGATAACATTCTATATATGAATCCTTATAATGGGGCATATAGCTATGTTTACAAAGCTGATTTCTCTAAAAATGAAATCACTGGCGTAGATGAGATCTATAGAAGTGCTGAAATCACCTCTATAGCTTTCAATAAACCATATTCTGGTAATAAAATACATTTCTATGATAAGCTTAGCAACAATTTTGATGCTGACGAAATTCAAATTGACATATATAACACTACATATACTATAGCTGCAAAGGATTTCAATAAAACTGATACTGAAGTTGGTTATATGGATGCTCAGAATATGCCTAATGGTAAGACAAAAATCAAAGCCAGATATATAAAGGATGGTAGCGTCAAGAAAGAAATTGAAAAAGAAATTGATGTGACAGAAAGTGCAAACATTGAACTTGAAGTTGTTTTAGGTTCTACTGAACTTGAAAGCAATAACATCTCTATCTTCCCTCAACCTGCAAAGGATATCATCAATCTTGAGGCTGATGCTTCTGGAAGCTTAAAAATTCACAACTCTGTTGGACAGGTTGTTATTGAAACAGAAGTTTCTAAAGGTAAAAACGTGATCAATGTTAGCAACCTTAAGTCTGGACTTTATGTCTTAAAGCTAAATTCTGAAAAAGGAAGAGTTAACCAGACTATCATTATAGAAGACTAAATCCAAAGCTCTTTTTTGAGTAGAGAACTTAGTTTTCAATATAAAATATAAATCCCAATAGGTATCAAAATACCTATTGGGATTTTTTTTAATCTTCCTCCCGAGAAATATGATTTCGCCTAGGGATGAATCTCAATCCTTCCGTTGAAGATCGACCATCTTCCCCCCCAAGAACAGGTCATCTTCCTACTGAAGATCGACCATCCGTCGGGCTAATTTTTGAAATTTCTCCCCTAAAGAAAATTATTGACAATAGCGCCAATAAAAATCTACTTCAGTACGGAATAATATAATCATTCAGATTTTATACTATCAATAGGTCTAGCTTTAGAAATCTCAACAAAATGGTAAGACATCACTCCTAAACTGATGATAAAACTCAGTATAAGCCCAATAATAAAAAACATTATAGAAAAGCTTATTCTATAGTCAAAGTCTGAAAGCCAATTATCGAGAAATAGCCAGGCAAAAGGCCACGATATAATATTAGCTATCAATACTAAGTAAATAAATTCTTTGGATTCTAATAAGAATACCCTTAATGTTGAAGCTCCAAGAATCTTACGTATTCCAATATTTTTCCTCTTCTGTTGAATAAGAAATACAGATAATCCAAAAACTCCAAGACAAGCAATAAGTATTGACAAAGCAGAGAAGAATAAAAATAACTGCATCATAATATCTTCTTCTCTATAATTACGATTAAATCGTTCTTCAAGATGATAGTAGTTGAAATCAGAATTCTTTGAGAAGTCAATATATTTCTTTTCAAGGAAGTCAATGCCAGAATTAAAGTTATCATCAGAGATTCTTACTGCCATCCAATCAATTCTTTTCTTGTTCTTCCCACAATATAAAGCCAATGGCTTGATACTTTCACTTACAGGCATAAAATTAAAATCTTTCATCACTCCAATAATATCTTCTCTGCCTATCTTCTTGTTAAGAGCTTTCCCGTCTTTAAACAATTTCAAAGCTGCTTGATTCACTACATACTCACCTTTATTACTCCAGTTAGGATTAGGATCAAAATTTCTTCCTTCTAACAACTTTATCTTTAGAGTTTCAATAAATTTATCATCAGTATTGATGATTGGAATCTTCATATCTTCACCTTCAATATCAGTAAAAATAAAATCCTCAATACTACCGGGATAACCCGAACAATAACTAACAGCTTCTATATCGGGACTAGAAAGCAACTCATACTTTAAGCCTGAACTATTATTTATCATAGAGCTATTCACTCTGAACATTACAATACTTGATTTCTCAAAGCCAAGATCTTTATTTTTCATATGCCTTACCTGACTATAAATCACCAATGTGCAAACAATCAAAAATACAGAAATGACAAACTGCATAATCACAAGAATCCTCCTGAATAATAAACCTTCAGAACTCTTCCTCAGACTGCCTTTCATCACATTTACAGGTTTATAGCTGGAAAGAATAATGGCAGGATATATACTTGTTAATGCCGATAATAAAAATACAGAGATAAAGAAATAAAGGAATATGTGCACATCCTCATATATATGCAATTCAATACGGTCAGGCAACAAGTTTCTTATAAATGGCATCGAGATCTCCAATAGAACAATGCTCAGGAAAAAGCTGATAACTCCAAGTATTAATGTTTCAATCAGCACAGAGAATACCAATGATTTACGACCAGCACCCAAGACTTTGCAAATCATAATCTCTTTGGCTCTTTGAATAGTAATTGCTGTCTTTATGTTGATATAATTGAAAGAAGCGACAAGGATAACCAAGATAGCAATAGCAGCAAACAGCAATGTCATCTTTTTGTCTCCCTTCGGATTCCAATCGCTTGCCCCTTCGAAATACATATCATCTAAAGGCATCAACCTAAATTTACTCCTCTTAATGAAAGAATAGTTCTCTTCACATTCCTTATCAATTACAGATAGAATCTTATGCGATACTTTATCAAAGTCGATATTTGGCTTCAATAATATATAAGTAAGATAATTGATACTAATATTATTTGTGATTTTATTATATACAGTATCCTTTTTCAAGACCTTAAGAGCTTTATCATTCATAATGATATCAGCTTTTATAGAAGTATTGCTCTTGAAATTCTTCATCAAGGCCGAGATTAGGTAATCCTTCTGATCCTTTCCCCCATTGACTTTAACCCTTAAAGTCTTTCCTACAGGATTCTCATCACCAAAATAATACTCTGCCGCATCCTCGCTAATAATGATATTATCATCTTTTATCGGATTGGAAGCATCCAACCGATCAATAAAATCACATGTAAACAACTTGAGGTAATTAGTATCAGTAATAAGAGTACGGAATGATTTTCTTTTTTCATCTCTATGGAATACACAACTATTCGAGGTGGTAGTAACGGTGACTTCCTCTATTTCAGGAACTTCTTGCTTCAATTGCTTGCTGATCAGCCAAGGGAGAGTAGCCCCATTATCTGTTTCCAAGCGATAAATCCTATGCCTATTTTCATGCTGATCATCAGATGAGAATTCATGATTTACCAGTAAAAAAATGGCCATAGCCACAGTAAAAGAAAGAGTTAAACCTATAATGTTAATAATATTCATTCGCCTGTAAACCCATAAAAGGCGCAGTATATTCTTTAAATATTTTGCCATAGTTATATTTCCTGTAATAAGATCATCTTAAATAACTCAAACTATCAATAGATCTGATTATATCTATGAATAATAAATATCAACATATATACCAATCATTTAAATAGCTTTATTCAAGAGCAATAAACAAAAAAGATAATAAGATTCTTTTAGACAAAGTGTCCTCTACAGCACTTAAATTGTTTCATAATGAAACAGAAAAGATATGGCTTATCAAAGATAATGTTTGGAAGTGCAATACAGCTCTCCCAAACACCATTAGATAATTAACTCATTATAAATTCATCAAATAAATTACTCATTCTTAATCACATCAATAGGATTCAACCTTGATGCTTTCATTGCCATATAGCTTACTGTTAACATAGTTATAAACAAACTTACAATCAAAGCTAAAACGAAGAAGTACCATTTGAAACTGATATGACTCACAAAATTGTTGAGCCAGTCATTCATAAAGTAATATGCTATTGGCCATGCAATGATGTTAGCTATAAATACAAGAATGATATATTCTTTGGCTTGCATTCGAATCAGACTGCTCTCATGAGCACCTAGTACCTTCCTTATACCTATCTCTTTTGTTCTTTGTTCAGCCATAAATGCCGATAGCCCAAATAATCCAAGGCAAGCGATGAAGATCGAGAAGATAGCAAAGAAGGCAAACATCTCAGATAGTCTTTCTTCTTTCTTATATTGTCTATTGAAAGTTTCATCTAAGAATCTCATATAAAAATTATAGTGACTATAATTTTTAGACCAATAGTCCTCCAAAAAGTTAATCCCATTAACCGTCTGCCCCTTCTCAAGCTTTACAATTAATAAGTCCTTACAAAAGTTATTTTTACTTAGCAATAAAGCAATTGGAGGTACGCCTTTTGCAGGGTTATTAACATAATAATCCTTGCAAACTCCTATTACTTTCACACTACCCACAAACATATCAGCCTTTTCACCAACCACCTCTGTACTAAACTTTTTAGCAGCAGTTTCATTCAAAATACAGTAATTAGTAGTATCATTTTTCTGATGCCTGCTAAACTTCTCGCCTTTCAGCATTTCCATCTCAAACAAATCAAAGTAATTCTCATCAACAGGGTATACCATAATTTCGCAGTCTTCATTATTTATAGATGCCCCCCAAGCCATTTGTTTAAACCCAGGAGGAGAATATGCAAAAGAAGAACTCTTTATATATGGAGATTGATTCAACTCATCTAAGACAGAAGCATCTTGCTTTATTATCTTCTTATTGAGCCCTATAAATACAACTTGCTCTTTATTAAATCCCAGATTCTTATTCTTTATGTAGTTGACTTGAGATAAAATAACTATCGTAGAGATAATAAGTATAACAGACACAACAAACTGGATTACTATCAACACTCTACGCATCCTTAATCCCTTCAATCCTCTATCTAGTTCACCCTTTATAGCTTTTATTGGTGAAAAAGAAGAAATAACTAATGCGGGGTATAGTCCTGCAATAATCCCCAGAAATATTGCTCCTAAGATACTTCCATATAAGAATATTCCTCCTTGTTGGTATATACTTAGACTCATCGTTTCACTTAAATATGATGCGATAGGAGTAATGACAATTTCTAAAAACACCAAAGAGATAATCAAGGCCGTTAGGCAAGTAATCACAGATTCTAAGATCAATTGCATAAATATCGATCTCTTGCTCACTCCCATAACCTTTCTTACTCCAATCTCTTTTGCTCTTTTATTTGCAATAGAAGAAGTAAGATTGATAAAATTAAAACCCGCAATCAATATTATAAGAATCCCTATACATAAATAGGTGTATATCAAATCTAAATTCCCCTTTCCATGCCTTGAAAAGGATATATCAGAAAAGTATATTTCAGATATTGGCACTAATCTGAACTCTTCTCTTGCGGGCATCTGGTTGTTACCTCCCAATTCTTTCACAAAATCTTCAGCTGCTTTATAGATTTCCTGAGTCGCATCTTCTATATTCGCATTATCATTGAGTCGCAAATAATGACAATAACTAGATATGTTCCAATCCCCTTGTGCTCGAACTCCTTTGTCATGAACAACAACATTAAATTTACGGCTACTATTAGAAGGGAAATCCTCAAAAACTCCAGTAACAACTAAATTCTCTTTTGCCTTGGAGTTTACATTTATAGACTGTATTTGCCTTCCTACAGGGTTCTCATTTCCAAAAATAGCCTTTGCTTTAGATTCAGATAACAGTATTGAATTGTGCTCTCTTAAAGCTGTTTGAGGATCACCAAATATCAAAGGATATTCAAAGACTTTCAAATAATTAGAGTCTACTTCTATAGCCGTTACATTATATTGGTTATCATCGACTAATAATGTAGAATATACTCCACTGCTAAAAGTATATACAAGTGTAAGTGCTTCTAAAGAAGGCATTTTATCTTCATAAATATTTGCCATTGGCACACTAATAACATCTGTACTCAAATACGCCCTTGCAATATGGTCTGCATTCTTAATATGTTTATCTGTAGTCAGCTCATGATTTACAAATAAGAAGATAACTAAAGCTATTGTAATTGCTATTGACAACCCAATAACATTAAGAAAGCTAAATAACTTATATCTCAGTAAACTTCTTACAGAGCTTCTAATATAATGCCCAATCATAATATTTACCCCACTTTATATATTAATTACTTTGCTCTTTTATAACTTCCCCATCGAAAAGATTCACTATTCTTGTAGCATATTCTGCATCACGCATAGAGTGTGTTACCATTATTATTGTTGCTCCCTTTTTATTCAAATCACTGAGCATCTCCATTACTTCTATGCCATGCTTTGAGTCAAGATTTCCTGTAGGCTCATCTGCTAGAATCAAGTTTGGCCTTGCCACCAATGCTCTGGAAATGGCTACACGTTGTTGTTGCCCTCCGGATAATTGCAAAGGAAAATGCTTTGCCCTATGATTTATACCTGTCTGCTCCAAAACTTCTGTTACTCTCTTCTTCCTCTCTGAAGCTTTAACCTTCAGATATATCAATGGAAGTTCAACATTTTCGAACACACTCAATTCATCAATTAAGTTGAAATTCTGGAAAACAAAGCCAATATTCTGTTTTCTCATTTCAGCTCTTTCTTTTTCTGTATACCCTGAAACTTCATTATCCAAGAACTGGAAGCTCCCTTTTGTTGGATTATCTAACAATCCTAATATATTAAGCAAAGTGGATTTGCCACATCCTGAAGGCCCCATAATAGCAACAAATTCTCCCTTGCCTATCTTTAATGAAATGTTATTTAGTGCTGTCGTCTCTATTTCATCAGTTCTAAAGACCTTAGTAATCTTTTCTGTAATAATCATGATAAATGTTTTGCATATGCTCAAGGCAATGCCTGTGCCAATAAACATGAACTCGCTATTATCAATGATTTACAAGAAACCAATCCATCATAAATGACTATTTATGTTTCAAGCTGACACAAATATATGTTTCAATGTGGAACATGTAAAATAAAAAAGGCTGACAATATTGCCAGCCTTTTCTATAAACTTATATAATTTCTTTTTATGCATTCTTATCTTGAAATGCTTTACTAATCTTTTCAGATATCTCCAAGAGTTCTTCTTGACTCAACTGTAGTTTTGGTTGTTTAAAGTCCATATCATATATGCTATTGATAGGAATTAAATGAATGTGAGCATGAGGGACCTCAAGTCCAATAATTGTAATACCAATCTTTTTACACTCAATTACACTCTCTATAGCTAAACCAACTTTCTTAGCAAAGGAAAATAAATCCTTATAAAGTCCATCCTCGATATCCAGAATATAATCTATCTCTTTTTTGGGAATTACTAGAGTGTGACCTTTAGCTAACGGATTTATATCAAGAAAAGCATAAAAGTTGTTATCCTCAGCTATTTTGTATGAAGGTATCTCACCATTTATTATTTTAGTGAATATGCTACTCATAAAGCAAAAGATTTAAATTTGTGAGATAAGTAATTCTATATAAATACTTAACTAGCGACTAATTTCGACAATCTCAAAAGGAATAACACCCGCAGGTACATTAATTTCGGCAGTATCTCCAACAGCTTTTCCTAACAATCCTTTTGCAATAGGAGAGTCAACAGAAATCTTACCTGCTTTTAAGTCTGCTTCTTTCTCAGGAACAAGCGTGTAAGTCATAACAGCATTATTCTTGAGATTCTTTATTTTAACTTTTGATAAGATATAAACTTTAGTATTATCAAGTTTAGACTCATCAATAATTCTAGCTGTGGCAATAGTATGTCTAAGTTTAGAGATCTTCATCTCCAACATACCCTGAGCCTCCTTAGCTGCATCATACTCAGCGTTCTCAGAAAGGTCTCCTTTATCTCTTGCTTCAGCAATTTGCTGAGAGATCCTAGGACGCTCAACAAACTCCATATTCTCAAGTTCTTTTTTCAACTTTCTGAGCCCCTCTTCAGTAAAATATTTTGATTCTGACATTATAATTTATGATTTAGGGTTTCATTAATAGACAATAAAAAAGAGACCCCTAATATCAATTAAGGGCCTTTTCTTGCTTAGATATTTGCAAATGTACAAAAAATATATCGCTTTTAAAACTTCATTAATTCTTTGTTATTCCTCTCAATTGTATCCATTAAATAGGTATAACTTTCAGGTCCTTTATTCATTAATAAATCTAATACACTCAAATTAGATTTAAATCCATGCTTTTCAGAAAACACTTGATAATATTCATCAAAATATGTTAATGGAGATGTTTTCTTTGGATGAATTACAGATCGTAATTCGACTTCTTCACCATAAGCAATAAAAGAACTGGAGAAAGAGAATTTTATGTCTATATCTATTAATTCACAAACGAGCTTAAAAAGTTCGGTATTGTAATCTACTAGTTCTTCTTTTCTATTAAGAATCACTCCTTTTAGTTCATCTTTATAATATAAAAAATATGGAGATGAACTATATGATGTTTCTATGGTTTTCCAGACCCTTATATCCCAATCTTCTTGAAAAGAAATCCCCATATCTTTCATATTAGTATGGTTTCCTTTTGTCTTTATCACAGGGATGTTTAAATCTAAAACTCCATTTGGAGATAGTATTCTCGCTCTATTCCTATATGTCTGCTTCGAATAGTTTTCGTGAATATCAATAACTATACTCTTACTCCATAAGGCAATTGCCATATAATCAACAGAAGGTAGAAAAACACTGGGAAATAACAAACTTTGTTTAGTATTCATTTAGCTCAATTCTTTTGCCGCAAGTTTATGAAAAAGAAATGATAAGAAAAAGGAAATTATTACCAAAGCCATCTTCTGTCTCCTTATAATGGGCATTAGACAATCTAAATCTACAAGGGATTGATTTCAATCTTTTTGTTAAAACATGTGCCTTTTTCTCACTGAAAACTCTCCTGCCTAAGATTTAATTAAATGCTTTTATAGACTGAAATGCGCCCTTAAGAAAAAACTCAAACTATTATTTTAAAGTAACTTAATATTATTTATAGGTCAGACAAGAAAACTATCATCAATAAAAAAGCCCGGCTAAGCCGGGCTTTATCAGAAATATTCTAAATATAAAATTAGAAGTTCAATTTAACACCGATTCTATGAGTACCTTCAAAAGAATCTGTATCACTATATGAGTAATCTATACCAAAACTACTTCCTGTCTCCTTGTTAATAGGAATCTCAATAGTTGCTCCTAAATTTAATCCAGTAGGCGCAACTAAACGTTCAGAATTAGTAATTTCATCAGTAGAATGTGCTTCATATGCATAACCTGCACGAACCATGAAGTAATCCTTAAAGCTATACTCACCACCAGCAATAAATATATCCTGAGTGAAAGAGTTTGATTGAAAAGTACCTGCTAGAGTAAATCTCTGACGATCTGAAAACAAGAAATCATAACCAAATCCAATAGATAAACTAGCTGGTAATTCAAAATCTTCAGCTCTTTGCTCTAAAGTATTCTGAAGGTCTGATTTTTTATCAAGATACGCTCTAAGAGATAGACCATCACCTGAATAAGACATGGTTGGCCCAATATTCTTTAAAGTGATACCAAATTTGATATTCTCCTCTTCTCCAGTGACATACTGAATACCTGCGTCAATAGCAAATCCTGTAGCAGATAAATCAGAAATTGATTGAGATATAATCTTCATGTTAAAACCACCAAAGATACTGCTAGAGAATGCTTTTGCGTAAGCAACATTAATATTCATGTAATTCGGCTTAAAAGTCGCTCCAGTTCCATCAGGGCTTCCATATGTAGTTACAGGAATTTCACCAAAACCCATACTCATCACACTAACACCTAAAACAGAAGACTCTCCAATTCTTTGGGCAAAACCAAACGAATTGATTGAAATATCAGAGCCCTTCAACCATTGTGTATTATTGAATAGTATCTCTGTCTTTCTAGTATGAGCTAAACCTGCTACATTCAGCCACTGAGCTTCTAAGCCTCTAATATTAGCAACACCTACATTACCCCACCCAGCAGATCTTGCCCATGGGTTAATTAATAACTCAGGAGCTCCGGCTTGTCCTGAGCGATCTTTGTTACCTGCTTGAGCTCCATCAAATGGAATAGAAATCATTCCAAATAATAGAACAGCAACTAAGTACCTATATATATTCTTCATATTAGCCGTTTTTATTTTATCAATAACTCCTTGAATTAATTAAAATTTGTTGAGATCAATTTGTCTCAATGTTCCAAACCATTTAATTACACGCTCACCTTGATTAGATTTTACATGTATTAAGTAAATTCCACCTGCTATAGGAACTCCAGCAAAGTTCTTTAGATCCCAGTCAATTGAAGATACATTATCTGTATCTTTTCTATATTGGCGAATCTTAGTTCCATTTACATTATAAATGGTTACTTCACATTCATCTGGTAAGTTTGTGATCTTTACTCTATTATCAAGCGCATTTCTCTCATAACTTGAATAAGCATAATATGGATTAGGAACAACATTAATCAAATCAAGATCAGATTGATGTTTAGCAGAACTATTAAATTCAGGAGCAACGTTTTTCGTTATGATCTCATAAGCAGGATTATTATCATTTATCTTATGCTTCTCAGGTAATCCTGATAAGGTGTTTGGATATCCCGCCATCATGTATTTCTCATAAGGTTTTGTAACACGAATAGCTATTTTTACATCATTGTTTAGCCACTCCTGATTTCTTACACCCATTAAATACCCTGCATATACAGCAGGTTTCCAGACATTATATTCGAATTTCTTACGTGTGTTTGGACTAGGAATACTTTCTAACCATCTAAGTTTAGACATCATATTCTTACATGCATCATATGCTCCAAACTCAAATCGCTCACCATCATTATAAGAGGTGTCTATACCCATAACATAAAAGGCATGCTTTCCTCCAGCAAGAACAGCTCCAGAACCTTGTTCAATAATATTTGGGTCAAGAGGTGAAGGTTTTCTCAAATCCCTTTCTGTTGGATTAAATATCATGTCATCACCATTCTGATCAGATAAAAAGCTATCCTCTCCGAAAATAATGTTCAATCTAGCCCCTGTTTCTAAATCAATAGCATATCCTGGGAACCATCCCATTCCTGTAGAACTGATATAATTAGGACTATTAGGATCATTGTTTGCAGGAGCATCAATATCAGCAAAATTTCCATCTTTATCAACAGAAGGAGATTTTCTTGGATAATATTTATCTCCGCCATCTTGTGATAATAGAGGATCTTGACACATCTCAAGAACAACAGAACGAGTCCATTTTGATTTATCGTTTGTCAATACAATATCAACTGATGGTATCTTATTCAGAATCTCAATTGATGATTTAGAAACATAATTCTTAATTAGTCCAAGTGGTTTATTCTGACTATTAGAAGCTAATACACCAACAGGAGCTACTATTCCATCTGCTATCTTACCAAAAACACCAGATTTGTCAGCAAAGAATGTTCGCCCAATTTTAGTATCAGCAAGGTTTATTGCAGGTGAATGGTAATTTCCTGCACGAATCCAGTTTAAGTCATTACCTACAAAGTCAACATCATTTACTCCTGATAACCATTTTTTTGTACTATCAGCATATTTTACATATGATTCGATTAGGCCATTATTATCAGAAAGTTCTTCATAAATAGTATTTCTTACAGGCCCACTAGCTGTTGTTTGTATAAAGTATCCTGCTTTATGTACTCCAGGATTAAATGTTTGGCTTAAGGATACAGAAATACCTGCAGAAGCGAATATTTGCTCGTTAGATTCACTTATTGGAACATCAGATGAATATTTCTTACCATTAATTTCTAATGTCCAATCATAAGTATCAAACAATATAGTATCATTAGTGGCTCCCTGAAGCTCAGAAACATCTCTCTTAACAGCCTTTCTAGGGTTGTTCATACGAAGAATATATTTTCCGTTTTTCAGTTTTAAAGGATCAATAACCTTTATATTTAAAGGTCCTTTTCCTTGCTTATATACAGGATTGTATAATACAGGATAACTCTCGTTTCCATATTCATCAATAGAGCCTGCTGGAGCTTTTGCTAAAAGTTTCTCTACAGACTCATCTGTTAATTCAAGCTCTAATCCACCATTTCCACGACCTTGAAGCCTCTTAACTTCAAAACCTGAACCATATTCAGAATTTAGTTTAGCTCCATTTACAGTTTTGTGAGGTATTGCTGTATATAATTTTATATTCTTTCTACTATCAATATATGGAAGTTTCTGACCGTTTACATATGCACTGTTTGGATCAGTATTCTTATAAGGTAAATATTGATTCACAGCATATGCAATTGCCATGTAATAATATGTTTTATGATTTACTAACACATCATTAGTAGTACCAAACAAATCTTCATCAATAACAAAAGAATGCTGAATACCTCTATTTTCTCCTTTCACCTTAGTTACAGGAACTTCCATACCAGAAACATCATCAGACTCCATATTTGTCAATGTAGTGAATCTGTTTTTCTTGTCAAATTGAGCAACAATTCTCGCTTTATCTGGATTATCTAATTCATCTGGTCCAACTTTATCATTTAATAATTGATAAATAATATATCCCTCAAATGTATATGTAGTATCCTTATAAAAATCTATTGTATTAATATCCTCAGGAAGAATAAGTGTCTTAGGACGATAGTCATATGATTCCTTATAGTTGTTCGAATTCTTCTCGTTACTAATATAACATATTAGCTTATTATCATATTCTGAGAATGATAAGGATGGAGCATCAGGACCTTCAGGAACTCTAAAACAATCCTCAAATAATGCTTGACATTTATCATCAACTTTTCTTAGCAATTCTACAGAAGACCAATTATCACCACTAGTAGCTCTTGCCCATGGAATACCTACTGTAATATAGTTTACTGCTCCAGGCTTCAAGGTAAAAGGACCAGCTGATTGCATAAAACGTCTATCACCAGGTTCATTACCAATAGTTTTTTCAGTCCATAATAAACCATTTCCATATTCTCCACTAGGAGGACTCCCTTTAGTACCCCAGTCACAAGGATCTGTATCTCCAGGAAACATAAAGTCACAATCAGGACCTGTTGATTTTTCATCAGATCTGTGTCCATTACCTCCATAAGACATTCTTGAGTTATCTTTCCAGATACCTCTCAAATAGTTATAATAATCTGCTGCAATTACAGGATCTTGCATTGATTCATTACCAGTACCTGTAATGTTATGATAAACAAATCGTCTCATACCATAACGCTCATTATCAATGATGTCATCTCCAAAGTTTACTCCATTGATAGCCTCAGAACAAATTAGTGTTCCATCGTCTTCATATTTTGGATTATCTGCTCCATCAGGATCTAAATAAGGTCCTTGAAAGAAATCAACACCAATAGCAGGAGGAAGAAAACCATAAGCGGCTGGTTCACCACTACCATCTTCCTGATCTCCATTATAGCAATAACCAAGACCTCTCATTACATCACAACCTACATAATCATCATGAGAATGTCCTAAATCTGTATCTACCCATGGAGAGAAGAATGTATTTGTCAATTCATATGTAGATCTATTAATGATCTCATAAGAATAAAAAGTCATATTATTTATTTCATCCGAAGTATTAAAAGCAAAAGCCTGAGCTCTAATTTCAAGTCCTATAGGCTGACTGTTTGTTTCAGTATGAGCATTTCCTTTATCATTGAATACCCACCATAATGTTTGATCACCTTTAATTACTTGATCAGAAAGCTTACCACCTTCTATAAGACCTATTTCTCCTTCATCATAATTATCTGGATCAGATTCCATTGTAGGGATATCCCTTTTACAAAGTTCTGCATTAAAATCATAATAAGGATAATCTCCGTCTTTGGGATTATACTCATTATCATCATTTACATCTTTAAATGGAGCTAAAAACTTTGCTTGCTTTTTATCTATATCTCCATGTGCTGGCCACTCTTCTATTTCTTGAGGAATAGAATAACCATCAACAGGAGTATATACACCATCTTTAAAATTACCAAGGAATTCTTCTACCATTGGCCTTGTCATTTTAAAGAAGCGATCATATTCAAGACAAGTTTCTTCTTCAATAGATGCTGTGTTATCAACAGTCAATGGACCTGTATAGAAATCAGTTCCTTCACTTCTAAATCTATGAGCAGCTAACTTTATTTGGTTATTAATATCTAACCCTCCAATCCATAATGATCCTGCATACATAGAAGTAGCTGTACCATTCTTAGGTATAAAATATTGAGCTCCCAAGGCGCTATTTCCTCCAGGGACCAACCACATATCACCACCAGTATTGATACGTGCCTTTACATTATTAATATCTAACCATTCAAATGCAGAAGCACTTTTACAGCCAGCTGTAGTAGCCTTTATATTTTTTGTTTTACTCCTCCTTGATTTCTTTGAATCTCTTGCAATAGTGGCATTTAGTCCACTTAAGAGAAACAATGCCGCAAGAAGGGTAATATATATATTATTTTTCATCATATTATCTTCGCTTATTTTCTTTAATACTCAACTAATCTTAGAAATTGTAAATAAATCCTAATCTTATAGTCCTAGGACTAGCATAGTTACCCGGATTATTCATATGTATAGAATACAGTTCTCTAAATGATTGCGGATCAGTCTGAGACTGAATAGCTTGCTGATATTCAGGAGCAGCTAAATATCCATCATCATCAGGATTACCTGTAGCAGAATATACACTTACTATATTCTTTGAGTTTAACAGGTTACTTACTGTTAAGTAAGCATTCAAGAAAGATCTAGACTTGCCATCTTTTCCAGAGAAATAGAAATCTTTATCAAATCTAACATTTAACCAGAATGACCATGGTAATCTAGAGCCTCTATACGATCCCTTAAGCAAGTTTCTATTTGGAACTCTTGATGCAGTGTAAGGAAGGCCTGAGCCACCTGTAAATGTGAAATTAAATCCGGCATTTTCAAGTAATCTAATTGGAGATTTACCATTCTTTCTCTTGATACGTGGACCATTGTAATTTTCACCTTGACCATAACGATAATCTAGAGATAGTTTGAATATATGACGTTGATCCTGTGTTCTAGGAAACACGTTACGTAAATAAGGTAAACCTGCTGATATCAGAGCGTTAACATCTCCAACATTCGACTTAGTTGCTTCAGCAAACTGAAGAGTATAAGAAGCTTTTAAGCGTAAGTTATTTGATCTTCTTTGATCATATGTAAATGTAATACCCTTTACTGTTGCATTATCAAGGTTCAACAATGTTGAATATGTCTGAGGGAATGCTCCAACAAGAGTTGTTCCTTGTATCTCATCACGTATTTCTTTATAATACGTTTCAATCTTTAGACCTGCTCTTTTTGATAATGCTTGTTCAAAACCTAATGCATAATCAATTGTTTGTTCAGGACGAAGATCCGGATTTGAGATTGAACTAGTTTTTGAAGCAAATAAATAGCTTAATGGGCTAAATATATTATTTGACCCAGGTCTCTGTGTATAGATATCATAGTGAGCAAAGAAAGATGCTTCATCAGAAATAGGGAAAGAGAATGAAATACGAGGCATCATAATAATAGATGGATCATAATCTTTAAAACCCTTCTCTGAAAGTGTCAGGTTTTCATTCTTCTCTACAGTATATGGTTGAATACCCGAACCAAAATCTAAATCATTAGGATCAGTGATTTCTATACCTTCTGCATTATACCAATTTCTTTCTACACGATAACCTGTAACTTTACTTACATTATTTCTGTTATCAATGTAAACAGCAGCACCATCAGGAATATTTCCAGGAATATCTGTAGTTGATAAGCCTAAGTTCTTATTTGATTTGATATCTTCAACAGTATAATATGGATATACAATATATGGATCTTTCAATATTTTTTGATTAGCATCAAAATAATCTACTCTGACACCAACATTAAAAATAAGATCTGCAAAACTGAATTTATCCTGGATATAACCAGCCATATATACAGGTTTAAAAGCATCAATAGGTCTTAATAAATCCCCTCTTCCATCTTTTTTAAGAAGGAAATCATTTAAAGTAGAACTTTCTTCCTGAATATCTCCATAGTAGGTATAACCACGATAAAAGATTGCTCCATTATTATCATTGATCAACTCATCAGCACTAAACATATCAAGGCTTAATTCCTTCTTTAGATTTGCTGTTTGAAGTTTACCATTTTTGTCATAATAGTTTATTGTACCATTATTCTTATCATAAGAGTCAATCATTAGATAATCAAGACCATCAATATCTAGTCCCAAAGATTGTCTTAAGCTTTTGTCAAAGGTTCTTTGTACTGAAGAATTATATTTTCTTGAATAGAATATTGTATCTCCTGTTTGTGAGAATTGAGGATTTGCTATATCAAGCTCACTTATATGGAAGTTAGATGCATCTCTCATTAAATTCCATAACTTATTTCCTCCAACAGAGAAGCTTCTATTTATATTCTGTCTATATTCAAATCCTAATTTGATCTCATGATTACCTATAGAAGCTGATCCATTAATTCTTCCAGAATATTGTTGATTTAAATATTCAGAATACCCATCTTGAGAATTAGATCCAGGTATATAATACATACCATATATACTTGAAGAAGGAACATAACCATTGATAGGACAGTTATTACTTGTTAAAGCATCAAAGTTTCTAAAATACTCAGGATCTTTATTATATTCGTAATAATTATCTATCATATTTGAGATTAATGGATTATCTCCCATTCTTGTATACTCTACTAATGTATCGTTATCCCAAGAATTTAATACATATTTATCCAAATATAATTTACCATCAATTTCTATATCTTGCTTTTGATAAGAAGCTGCTTTATGTGTAAGGTATTTACCATTATAACCATAGCTAAAGAAATCATCTTTATGATATGGATCATAGCTTTTACCTTGAAGTCTGTCATAACCAAAATGAACTGTATAATACACATTCTTTAAAATAGATGTACTATCATTTCTATTTGGGAATTTATGGGTAAGCTTTACAGATCCTCTAAAGTAAGTTCTCTCAGAAATTGAGTTTTTATCCCAATTCATTAATGAATTAGAATAATTAAAATTATTTGACTTACTTCTATTATATTGGGCACTGAATCCCATATTAATATTCTTATTAATCTTCAAACCTACATTTGAAATAACATTAGCATTCCAACGTGAAGTGTTTAAACTTTGATCTGTTGTAGTAAGATCTGATTTTCTAAGAAATTGTGCATTCAGTTTTGTTGCCTCAGTATTTTCGTAAGAAACTATACGTATAGGATTATTTTCCAAATCCTTTAGCTTATCTTCACTTACTCTGTATAGTTTGTCATAGAAAGGAGAACCATCTTCTCTATAAGAGAATTCACCATGAACAGAGAATCCTAAGATTGAAGTACGATTCTTATTTTCTTTACCTTTAATAAGTGGTCCAGACAAACCAAATTCACCTCTATAATATCCAAATCTATCAAGGAATTTTGAAGTTTCAAATCCTAAGTTTCCTGCAAATTTTCTTGAAGGACCTTTTGATGTTCCACTGATAATACCACCAGTAGCATCTCCATACATAGCAGAAATACCTGATAATAATACATCAACCTGCTCTAAAGCTGATAATGGTAAGTTGATGTTTCCAATTACAGGAATACCATCAATATATATTACAGTAGAAGAAGACTTCGCTCCACGAACACTACCGCGTTTACCATTATTACTTACAACACCTCCAGCAGTTGCTACAATACCTGACACTGTACGGTTAGGCATCTTTGCAATCTCTTCAGCTGTAACAGTCTCTTTAGAAACAGTCGCATCCTTGTTGATAATAGGAACTTTATAATCAACAATAACAACCTCATCAAGAGTCACACTACCAGAGATCATATCCAGATTCTGAAAAGTGATCTGATCTGTTGCAATTAGAACACCTGCCATTTTTATGGCGTTATAACCAACAAATGAAGCCTCTAAGGTATACTTACCCGGATCTAAAGGCTTAATAACATAGTTTCCATCAAAATCAGAAGTAACACCAGTTATCAGGGCTCCCCCCTTCTTAACGACAATATTGACAAAAGGTAATGTCTCCCCCGTCTTTTTGTCTTTTACCTTCCCCTGCAATGATCCTTGCTGTGCAAAAACCATGGCATTAGCGGTTAGCAGTAATGCTAAAGTAAATAGTAGATTTCTTAACATACCATATAATTTTGTGTTAGATTATACATTGTGCGTTTAAAGCCGGTAAAGATATTAAAAAAAAAATGTATTCTCCAAACTCAGTTGGATATAAGGTATATCAACTAACTGTTTGAATATCATCTTAAGTTTATCAGGCAATTTTATTTGTAAGGACGATTTAAAATTTCTGATAATATAAAAGCTGATTGAGGATCAGAGATTAGAATCTCTTTCAACTTTTCCACCGGTATATGTTGCACGTGATTATCTTCAGAATCAGATGGAATGTCAGAAGCTATAGGACGCTCAGAATTATCTTGAGATAAGGAAGTTAGCTTGTTTTTTTTATCAATTCTGGCATTAGTATTATAAGGAGAGTTGTATTGAGTAGCTTCATGCTTTTTCATGTCAGCATTTTCTGCTGTATACATTGTTTCTTCCTCAGAATAAAGACCTCTATTCTGTTGTTGAGACATTTGCGTATATTCTTTTTCTTGTTTTTCTATAAGCTCTTTAATGTCTTCAAAGTCGATAAATGTTTCATTCGTACTTTCTTCTTTATTATTAGAAAAAGTATTAGCAGAAGATCTTTGTTTCTTATTGTTTGATCTAAGTACAGAAACAATAATTCCTATTACTATCCAAATTACTACAAATATTAACTTTTCCATAATCAATGGGTCTTTAAACTTTGAAAGGTTGTAAAAGTAATGAACTATTTTAAATATAAAAAGAATATTCTATTACAGATTCGTGATTATGCCATATTTATATAATATTATTTGAAATTTATTTAAAAAACATGACGCACATTAAAGAATTAGCTGAGTCTCTAATTTTTCTTTCACTCTTATATAAGAATTTCTGCCACTTCAGTATTAGATATAAATGATTTAAAATTATTTATATCTACATACAGCATAAGCCAACATAAATACATCTATTACAAACGTTTATATTTATCACATTTAACACAAAGTATTCTTTATATATAGAAGCTGGTCTAAATACTGTATTAGCTAAAATCAATAAAATATGAACAGTGGTAAAAAAATATTAAAGAAATAAACACTACTATTTGAATAGTATTAAAATTTATTTATTTTTGTATTGCCTGCAAGGCAGGCATTTGGTTTTGGTTGATTTGCTGGTTGTTTGGATCCCCAAACAGCCAGTTTTTGTTTATATAAAACTCATTTATCTAAATGAATAGTCTAATTCCAACTTATAACACAAAAGCTAAAATATTGATAATCTGTAATCAATACTAAAAATATAAATCTCCAAAAGATTCTAAAACACATTAATGTTCTTTCCTGAACAAGCTATTCTTATTATCATAATATATTTGTTTCTGAGAAAAAACAACAGCCTCCAAGTCTCTTTATTAAGAAGTTTACTTTCTTAGTAGCAAGAATTTTATTTTTTTAGTAGCTAAAATCAAAATTTATAGGTAGCAAAAAAAAAGATTTTAGGTAGCAACGAAAATAATTGTTAGTAGCAAGAATTTTATTTATCAGTACATAAAAAAATATTTATTAGTGCATAAAATCAAAAATCACAAATAGCAAGAAGAATTTCTATTCTATAGTTATCAATCATCAAAATCTAAAAGCATAAAAAAACCAGCTCAAAACTGAGCTGGTTCATCATGATTACTTTTTATGTATAAATTATTCTATGATAATCTTATTCTTAAGTTCTACTTTTTTATCTTCACTTGATCTACTATTAACAAAATGAATAAAATATTCTCCAGCTTCTATATCGACAGGAACACGAAAAGAAACTATTTGCCCATTGCTCGATGCAGTAATAGATAAAGCTGTTGAATTACCTTCTTTATTTATTAAATACACACCAGAATCAGGAACTGCTTCATCACAAAATAAGTTCTTACCAATGATTTTACCTGCATTGCCTCTACCTATTACATTATTCATACGTGGATAGATCTGATATATCTCTTCAATTATAGGAGTTGCGTTATGCTTTTCTTGTATATATTGTACATTCATTGAATCAAACAACTTTCTTCTAATATCAATTGGAAGTCTTAGATTCTCAATCACAGCATGAGAAGAATTATTCTTAGGATTAAACTCTTCTTCTTTAGAAGTTGAAGACCCTTTCATACGTACAGAACCATTCAGCCAGCGTGAAGAAAAAGAATTTCCATTAGACAAAAGTTTACCAATTGTACGCATAAAACTATCTACAGATGCAATAAATATCTCAGGAGGTATACCCTTTCCCTCAGTACACATACTTATAAGTTCTTTTTCTTCGTATCTATTTCCAATATGAATACGAGGATAAAACATATCATTACCTTGTTCGTCTTTTACTAATAGGTTTTTTCTGTTGGAATAACGGATTTTATTTTCACTCATTTTTATAAGTTTTTTAGAGCTAAAAAATACTTGTGCAATTTCTTATAACCAGAATGGATTTATCTGGCAAAAAACAAGAAAATTTTCAGCATTGGTTAATAATAAATTACTATAATGATTAAGCTCTAAAAAAGGCCGGCACTTAATTAGTTGCTTGGTATGAAATCAAAATTACATCAGCTTATTGGTTTTGTCAATAAAAAAAATGTTAAAAAATGTTAAAATGAGTCATGCCAGTGAACTGAAAATATTAATACACGTGTTTTGAAACAAAAAATTTAAGAAATCTCGTAATTTCCCATTTTTTCCAATAAGCCTACAAGTTTATATCAATTTTTGATAACTGAGATTATTAAAATAATTCATCTAAAAACTATCACTTCGACTTAAAAGCTTGTTAATTTTATTACAGGAATTTATGCTCTCATGTTTAGTATGATCAAAATCATGGTTACATAATAATATTATTATGTCGCGTTATTCATCAGGACATTATTTTATCCCCTTCTCTGATTAGTGAAGCTTTTTTATGTTCATTCCTTAATCTATAAAGTATAATGGAAAGATACGATATTATCATTGTAGGAGCTGGTCCTGCAGGCATCTTCTGCGCTTATGAATTGATACAATCTAATCCTGATTTAAAGATATTAATGCTTGAAAAGGGCAAAAGTATCTATAAAAGAAAATGTCCAAAACATACCAATGGAGGCCGATGCGTAAATTGTCAACCTTGTGGTATTACTACAGGATGGGCTGGAGCAGGAGCTTATTCTGATGGTAAACTTTCACTTTCTCATGAGGTTGGTGGAACTCTACCAGAACATCTTGGAGTAGAAAAGACAATAGAGCTTATAAAAGCTACAGACGATGTATACTTGAAATTTGGTGCTGATAAAGATATCCATGGAGAGTTTTTCTCTGATGATATGAAAGCTATTCATAAAAAAGCTATTGAAGCTAATCTAAAGTTAGTTCATTGCCCTGTAAGACATCTTGGAACAGAAAAAGCTCAGGAACTTTACAGAAAGATCTATGATTATCTTATAGAAAGAAATGTAGAGGTATTATTCAATTCTCCTGTTTCAGAATTGATTATAGAAGATGATATTATTTTAGGTGTAAAAACAAAGAAAGAGACTTTTCTCAGTGACAAAACTGTTGTTGCTGTTGGCAGAGAGGGATCGGACTGGTTATTTAAACAATGTGGCACTAATCACATTCCTACAGAAACAGGGATTGTCGATATAGGAGTTAGAGTTGAATGTAGAAATGAAATCATGAAAGAAATCAATGATAATTTCTATGAAGCCAAACTTATTCATTACACAAAAACATTTGATGATAAAGTAAGAACTTTCTGCTCAAATCCGGGAGGTTTTGTATCATCAGAATATTATGACAACAATCTTGCAATTGTAAACGGTCATAGTTATAAAGACTTGAAAAGTGATAATACAAACTTTGCTCTTTTAGTATCACAGAAATTCACTGAGCCTTTCAAAGCTCCTATTGAATATGGCAAGCATATCGCAAGGTTGGCAAACATGCTTACTCAAAACAGGATTCTTGTACAACGTTTTGGAGACCTTCTCAGAGGAAGACGTACTACAGATAAAAGACTATATAGAAATAATATCATCCCTACTCTAAAGGATGCTATCCCCGGAGACTTAAGCCTTGTGTTGCCACATCGTATTCTTACAGATATTAAAGAGATGTTGATTTCTTTGGATAAGATCACCCCTGGACTAGCTTCTGATGAAACACTATTATATGGTGTAGAAGTAAAATTCTATTCTAATGTAATTAAAGTGAAGAAAGATTTTCAATCCAGTGCAATAAAGAACCTTTATTTAGGTGGTGATGGAGCAGGCATCACAAGAGGATTAATGCAGGCCTCTGTAAATGGTATTGTCGTTGCTAAAGAGATATTAAAAACAATATAATCACATGTCATGGCCATCCTTTAGTGGATGGCCTTTTCTTTTTATCTTTTTATTCCAAAAAAAATCTAATATTCTTTCCCTTATAATTATTCCAAAAAAACAACATTACTATAATAAATAATGATTTATTATATTTTTGCATTATGATGTTGATTGACACACATACACATTTATACGTTAGGGATTATAATAATGATAGGGATGAAGTAGTAAATAATGCAATTGATAATGGGGTCAATTATTTATTACTACCAAATATAGATAGTAAATCTATTAAGCCTCTGAAAGAATTATGTAAAGAATATCCCAAGAACTGCTTTCCTATGATGGGCTTACACCCTACTTCTGTAAAAGCAAATTATAAGGCTGATTTAAAAACTGTGCAGGATGAGCTTGAAGCAGAAAACAATTATATTGCTGTTGGAGAAATTGGTATAGATTTATATTGGGATAAAACATTTTTCAAAGAACAAGAGGAAGCTTTATTATTTCAATTTGAACTGGCAATAAACCATAACCTACCAGTAGTTATACACTCAAGAGAATCTTTCCCTGAGATATTCAAGATAATTGAGAAGTTCAACAACCCAAATCTTAATGGTGTTTTTCATTGCTTTTCCGGGACTTTGGAAGATGCAAAACACATTACAGACTTAGGATTTAAGCTGGGCATTGGGGGTGTTGTTACATTCAAAAAAGCAGGCTTAGATCAAGTTGTAAAAGATATTGATCTAAAACATATAGTTTTAGAAACTGATTCTCCTTATCTTACACCAGCTCCTTATAGAGGAAAAAGAAATCAAAGTGCATATATAAAATATATAGCTGAAGAAATTGCAATAGTAAAGGATATCGACATTAATGAAGTCGCTAAAATAACCTCTGCTAATGCAATAGATATATTTAAACTAAACTAAGGGACATAGTATTTTCAAAGCTAAATCTCATGAAAGAAAAAACCCGAATCCTCGTAATATATACAGGAGGAACTATTGGTATGATGGCTTGTCCAAAGTCAGGAGCTCTCAAGCCTTTCAACTTTGAATTAATGTATGAGAAGCTTCCTATGTTGAAAAGATTCTCACATGAGATAGATTTTTACTCTTTCGACCCTCTGATTGATTCTTCAGATATGAAGCCCTCTTTCTGGACTAAACTAGCTGAAGTTATAGAGGTGAATTATGATAATGTCGATGGTTTTGTTATCCTGCACGGGTCAGATACAATGGCTTACACAGCTTCCGCTTTAAGCTTTATGCTTGAAGGGCTAAACAAGCCTGTGATACTAACTGGTTCGCAACTCCCCATTGATGCAATAAGAACTGATGGAAGAGAAAATTTCCTTACTGCTATTGAAATAGCAGCAAGCTTTGATGGAGATAAACCGATGGTTCCTGAAGTTTGTGTTTACTTTGAAAGCCAACTTTTACGTGGTAACAGAACAACAAAGCTTAATGCAGAAAATTTCAATGCATTTTATTCTGGCAACTATCCAGCTTTAGCTGAGGCGGGAATACATATAAAATACAGAATAGACGCTATTCGCACACCTAATGATGATAAGCTGATAGTTCACAAAAACTTTGATTCTGGAGTTGGATTGCTTAAGCTATATCCAGGTATTTCAAAAGATCTGGTAAAAAGTGTTTTGAATACTCCTAATCAAAAGGCTCTTATTCTTGAAACTTTTGGCTCTGGGAATGCTCCTACAGAAAAATGGTTCATAGATTTATTAGAAGAGGCTGTTCAAAAAGGATTACTAATATTTAATATAACACAATGTAAAGCTGGTGCCGTTCAAATTGGAAAATATGCTGCTAGTGTTGATCTTGGCCGAGTTGGGCTCATTGGTGGTGGAGATATAACTACTGAAAGTGCAATAACAAAGTTGATGTATCTTCTCTCATTGAAACTTAAGCCGGAAGAAATTATTCAACTATTTCAGCAATCATTAAGAGGAGAGATTTCTTCATGATGAAATTTTTTCTAAATTTGAGGCCTGAACAATAGAGGGTTTACTACCAAAGGCGAGTCTATTAATGTATAATTCAACACAATACAGAGATGTTTTTTTCTGTTATTATGGGAGTTATTTTTATTAGGGGAAAGAACTAATTTACAAATCTTGCTTTTGGCTGGCAAAAAAAGAAGAATTACTTATATTTGCTTAATTTCTTAAAAGAAAGACAGGTAAACCCAGGCAAGTAATAAAATCAAGTTAAATAACAAACATTTACTTATTCAAAATCAATAAAGGTTAACTATGAAAAGATTAATTGCTTTTTTAACGATAGCAGGAATGCTAACTTTTGGAGCTACTAACCTTGTTCTAGCACAAGATCAAGACTCTACAGCTTCTGTTGAAGTAACAGAAACTATCCAGGAACAAAGCGCACCTGAAGATACTACAGCTGCAGTAGATGTTGCTAAAGATATAGCTGCAACAGAAGCAGGAGTTGCAGAAAAAGCTGGCGAAGAAAAACAATCTTTCCACGAAGTCATTAAAGATCAATTTATCGATGGTACTCCTGAATTCATGGGTGTTGTATTGATCGCATTAATTCTAGGTCTTGCTATTTGTATTGAAAGAATTATTTATCTTAACCTTTCTACTACAAATACAAAGAAACTTCTTAACAAAGTTGAAGCTGCTCTTCAGTCTGGTAAAGGTATTGAAGCTGCTAAAGAAGTTTGTAGAAATACAAGAGGTCCAGTTGCAAGTATTTTTGTTCAAGGTTTAGATCGTTATGAAAATGGTCTTGAAGACGTCGAAAAATCTATCGTTTCATATGGTGGAGTATTAACAGGTCGTCTTGAAAGTGGTATTAGTTGGATTTCTCTATTTATCGCTCTTGCTCCTATGCTTGGTTTCATGGGTACAGTAATTGGTATGATTAGTGCATTCGATAATATTGCTGCTGCTGGTGATATTTCTCCAACCGTTGTTGCTTCTGGTATTAAGGTAGCACTTCTTACTACTGTATTCGGTCTTATCGTTGCTATTATTTTGCAGATCTTCTATAATTATATCGTATCTAAGATTGATAGCTTAGTAAACGAAATGGAAGATAGCACAATTACATTCATCGATATCCTTAACGAATACAAAAAGTAATTAAAATATGAAGGACAATATTTCAAAATATATAAAGTGGTTTTTATATCTCCTACTTATATTTTCTTTTGGATTGGGGATATACTATCTTCTAGGAACTGACTTAGATGATAGAAGCAACTCAATATATGACGTAATACTGTGGTATAGTTATATATTGATACTAGTGACAGCTGCTATAGCAATCATTGCTCCTGCAATTAATCTTATTTTCAACCCTAAAGGGGCCGTTAATATACTTATTGCAGTTCTTATAATGGTAATAATTTGGTTTATTTCATACGGACTTGCTTCTGATGCATTAACAATCAAACAATCAGTAGAATTAGGCATTACAGCAGGCACTAGTAAGATTGTAGGTGCTGGTTTATATTTCACATACATCACTTTAGGCTTAGCAGTTCTTTCTATTATTGGTACTAGTGTAATTAGAATCTTTAAATAATCTGCTATGGCTAGAAGAGGAACACCGGAAATAAACGCAGGTTCTATGGCGGATATCGCTTTCTTGCTACTGGTCTTCTTCCTGGTTACTACAACCATGGACGTTGATACTGGTCTCATAAGAAGGCTTCCTCCTCCTCCTGAGAAAGATCAGAAAGATATAGATATCAAAGAGAGAAACATCTTAAAGATTCTTGTTAATAGTCATGACAAGATTCAGTTAGATGGTAAAGGTATTGATATCTCAATGCTACGTGCTGAAGCTAAGGACTTCTTCAGACCTCATCCAGGTGATGAATCTAAACCTGAAGTTAAAACTGAAGTAATTGGACCATTGGGAGAAATTTACACATCTAAGGGAGTTATATCTTTGAAGAATGCGCGCGGTACTTCATATAATATGTATATTTCTATACAAAATGAATTGGCTGCAGCTGTAAATGAACTTAGGGATGAGCTATCAAGATCTAAATTTGGAAAAAGCTATGCTGACTTAACTGATGAAGATCAAATTAAGGCAGTTAACAAAGCTTATCCTATGAAGATCTCCGAAGCTGAACCAGAAACGATAGGAGGTAACTAGTATGTCTAGATTTAAGAAGAAAAAAGATGGCGGTCAACCAGCCATTAATACTTCAGCTCTTCCTGATATTATCTTTATGTTGTTATTCTTTTTCATGGTAACTACAGTTATGCGTGAAGTAACACTTAAAGTTAGAATCAAAGCTCCTGAAGCTACAGAAGTTCAGAAGCTAGAGAGAAAGTCGCTTGTATCTTATATCTACATTGGCCCTCCTACTCAGAAGGCACTTGGAACTGAGGATCGTATTCAATTGAATGATCAATTCTCTGAGGTTAAAGATATAACTGAATTTATATCCAGAGAGAGACAAGCAAGAGATGAAGCTGATCGTAAACTTTTAACAACATCTTTAAAAGTAAATAGTGATACTAAGATGGGTGTTGTTACTGATATAAAACAAGAGTTACGTAAAGTAAATGCTCTGAAGATAAACTATTCAACAAGAAAAAAAGTTGAAAAGAAAAAATAACTTCAATAAAAAAGCCAGCAGTACTGCTGGCTTTTTTTATTTCTATTAACTATTCCTCTCATTATACATTAGTTCTATTTCAATATTTGTATTTTTGCGGCAAATATGATTTAGACATGAAAAGACTAATACCCCCTTTACTACAAAGCAGATCTGCATTCACTCAATTAATTGCATTTATCATAATTGCATTAATTAGCTTAATTCTCCTTTCATCATTAGGAACTGTAATATCAATTGCCATTTGGGGAAATGATAGCTTATCACTCTTAGCTATTGGAGAAAACTTTAAACCTGGACAAAGAAGTCTTTTACTATACTTTCAAGTTGTACAACAAATAGGATTATTTCTTATCCCTCCTTTTGTAATTGCATTTTTGATAAGTTATAATATCAAGAAATATCTATATCTAAGCACTCCTCCAAGGGCACAAAGCATCATTCTTGGTATAGTGTCTATTTTGGTAGCATTACCATTCATCAACTATCTAAGTGAAATCAATCAGAGCCTTCATCTACCCGCGTCTTTATCAGGCATAGAAGATTGGATGAGAAGCAAAGAAACTGAAGCAACCAGAATAAGTAACTTATTCTTGAATGTAAAAGGTATAGGCCTCTTGACAGCAAATATCATTGTTATTGCCATAATTCCAGGAATAGGTGAAGAATTATTATTCAGAGGAACATTACTACCTCTATTACAGAAAATAATCAAGAATAAACACCTTGCTGTATGGATAACAGCAATCTTATTTAGTGCATTGCATTTTCAGTTTTTCGGATTCTTACCTAGAATGATACTTGGTGCTTTGTTAGGTTACTTATTCATATGGAGTGGCAGTGTTTGGCTACCCGCTATTGTACATTTTTTCAACAATGCTTTAGCTGTAATTACAGTATATTATTTTAGTAGCCAAGGAAAATCAATTAGTATAGATGAAGTTGGTGGAGAAGCCAATATCTATGCATCAATAGTAAGCCTTCTTATATTGATCGGAGTTCTGTATATAATACATAGAATAGAAAAGCTAAAAACTATATAATTATCATTCACCAATGATAAAAGATTCATTGAATATAAAGGGAAGACCTGCAATTATTCTTGCCCCTATGGAAGGAATTACAGATCTTCCTTTTCGTATACTATGTATAGAATTGGGTGCTGACCTTGTATATACTGAGTTTATTTCTGCCAGAAATCTAGTTTCTCAAACAAAAGAGGCATTAAGGAAAATAAGAATACTAAAAGAACACCAATCTACAACTGTAATTCAACTTTATGGTAACTCTCCTGAGCTACTGGCTGAAGCTGCTGTAATAGCTGAGCAAAGGCATCCTACATATATCGACCTTAATTTTGGATGTTCTACAAGGAAAGTCACAGGCAGTAACTGTGGTTCTGCCGTCATCAAAGACCTAAACCAATCATTAGCTATATGTACTGAAGTAGTAAATAAAACCCAACTCCCTATAACTGTAAAAACCCGATTAGGCTATTATGATGATCAACCCAACTATATAGAACACGCCTTGATGCTACAGGACACAGGCATTCAGGCTTTCTGCCTCCATGGGAGATTCAAGAACCAGAAGTATGATGTCCCTGCCGACTGGAAAGCCATAAGGAAGTTGAAAGAACATAATGATATTCGTATCCCCATCATTGGAAATGGAGATTTAAACTCTGCTGAAATTACAAGGCAACAGCATAAAGAGACCTCAGTTGATGCATTAATGATAGGTCGTGCAAGCTTAGGGAATCCATGGATATTTCGTCAATGTATTCAGGCTTTCAATGGTGAAGAAGTACAACAGCCCACAATTGAAGAAAGAAAGGCAACTGCAAAACGTCATCTTGAATTGAATCTATTATACAAGGACAATGAAGATATAGCATTAAGGGAGATCAGAAAACATTACACAAACTACTTCAACACGCTTCCTGATTTCCCAAAACTGAAAAAACAACTTATGACATCTTCTAATGCATCAGAGGTCTTTCAAATTATTGATTCTTTATAAGAACTTAACATCTTCCTCCAATTGACCTTGATGGAAGACTTTTCTTATATCCATTCCTTTGCCCAAGTCAAGATGTAATGCTTTCATACCTACACTTGCAGCAGCTCGACAGTTATCAAGATTATCATCAATAAACAAGACTTCTTCGGCTTTGGCATCAAGTGTATATAATGCATATTCAAAGATCTCTGGATTTGGCTTTGAAAGATGTAAACGATAAGAGAAAAAAGTCTCTTGAAACAACTCTTCAAAAGTATTGAACTTACTTACTTCCTTAAATCTTTCTATATACTCATCATAATGTATCTTGTTTGTGTTGCTCAAAAGATGAATACCATAATGCGCCTTACAATCTTTCAATACATCTATACGCTCTGATGGCATATCTCCCAGCATAGCATTCCATGCATCAACGATAATTTCATCTGAAACCTCTGTTTTCAAAACTTCTTTTATACGTCTCTTGTATTCTTTTGGTGTTATCACCCCTCTTTCTAACTTATCGAAGATGTTTTTTGCACTCTTTTCCTCTGCAAATACCTTTGCTTCTGAATAACCTCTATCAATAAAGTACTGGACTGATAACCTAGGATTTACATCTATAATCACACCTCCAAGGTCAAATATGATATCTTTGATTCTTGCTGTATCACTCATTTTTTTTGATTTTTTTTCACTAAAAGTTTGCAAGTTCAATACATTTACTTAAATTTGCAACGCTTTTGAAGGGAAACTTCAATAAGTTTTCCGGGGCCTATAGCTCAGTTGGTTAGAGCACCTGACTCATAATCAGGTGGTCCCTGGTTCGAGTCCAGGTGGGCCCACTCGATAAACGATCATCAATACGATGGTCGTTTTTTTATGTCTTATCTTAAGTGCTTAAGCACGAACAATCTGAACAATCCTCTTCCTTGAAGAATAGAAATCTAATCATGTATCTATAGAACTTCATAAAAGCACAAGATCTTATAAATACTTTGAACAGTGAAAACAGACAAACCATCACTCCATATCTATCAGCTCATACCTTAATATAAACTTTTTACCATCATAGTAGTCTATGCAATTATCATGGAATACAAACCTATATCCAATTCCTGTTTTATCATAAACCAAAAGTTCATTATCTGAATGTATTATACTCCAATAGCGGCGTTCATCATTAAAGTATTTCTTATACACTTCTATACATCGTCCTCCATCAGAATAAACAAGAGATATATCCCATGATAGCTCAACAGTATCATTCCTCATTTTGCATTTCATGAGTCTTTTGAACTTTCTATCTAAAACTATATAGCTACTATCTGCCTGCTTCTTTATAGTCTTTAATGTTCTACGTCTATTTCTCCACTCAAATAAGGAGTCCCCAAATCTGTAATAGTTATCAGGTTTTTTATGTCTAAGTGCATTATATATTGCTATCTCTTCATTTTTCCTCTGAATATGGTATCGGTATTTCAACCTTTTTTTGTTCGCTCTTGTATACTGTAAGCTATCATTTCTATAGATATAATCTGCTGCTCGTCCTATCCTTGTTGTGTCATCAGTTATTCTAATAATGAAATCTCTATCTTCTAGACCAAAAAGATCTGTAACGCATAGGGAAAGATTCCTTCTTAAGTCAAAAAACAGCCCATTACCAAGATAAAAACCTATAGAATGATAGGGCATATCTTTCGTCACTGTCTCTTCCTCTTCCATCAATATATTCTTTTCTCTTTTGATTTGAGTTTGTCTTATAAGATCAAAACGAAGTTTTGTAAGTTCGAGGTCTGGCTTTAATTCCAAAGGATCAAAGTCAGTTCTTTCTACCTTATCTATATTATCAAGGTAACAGTAACTACAGGAAGAGCAAAATAAAATCATTAATACAATGTATATATACCTCATATGATATCAGTTTTTAGTTGTAAAAAACAGTCACTTTACAAGACATAGGCCACAATAATCAATCCATAACCATCTACTTCATACCCTATTAAACACAAAAACCCGGACTTATAATCCGGGCATATATATAAATATAATCAACATGTAGGCTATTTACCCTTTATCAACTGATACCTTTTCTCAAAGAACTTTCCATGATAAAGATCAATAAAGTTATGGTGATATACCATTCTGTAGCCTTCATTATAACAATCGTAAAAGAGGATTTCATTCTCAGAGCGAATGATAGTCATGACATGATACTTTAAATATCCCTTATATATCTTTATAGATTGATCTTTTTTAGAGTAAACAAGTCTAAAGTCATTGTCTAGATTGACAGTATCATTACTGGCCTCATACACAAAGTCACGGGCAAGCCATCTTTCTTTGGTGTACTTATGATCTTGCTCCTCCATTTTAATTTCGTTTATAATGCGGTTTCTCTTCTTACGAAGAAAGGCAGAATCTGCGAAGACAAATGTATAGTTGGGTCTTTTCCTCCTCTTGGATTCATAAAACTCAATCTCGTTATCTTTTCTTTTTATATGATGGGAATACCAAAGTTTATCCTTTCTGGCTTTCTTATGATACAGGGTATCATTTCTATAAATGTAATCCCAAGCTTTCCTGATAGTATTTTTATCAGGAAGTTCTCTTATAGTATATTCTGCACCATCAAGACCAAAAAGATCAAGCACACGAAAAGAAAGGTTTTCATTCAGGTCATAAAACAAGCCATTCCCCAAGTCAAAGCCCATAAAGCAATAGGGTACGTCTTTTGTCTCAGTCTCTTCCTCTCCTGTTAACACATTTTCGCTTGTCTCTGTTTCGGTTTGTCTTATAATATCAATACGAAGGTTTGATAGATCAATGTCGGGTCTAACATATAATGGTTCAAACTCTATTCTCTTTGTAGTTTGTATTTCTTTAAGTATAAGATTGCTGCATGACACACAGCATAATGCCAATAGAATAATAGTAAATAAGTGTCTCATATAGTTTAGCTTTTGTAGTAATTAATCTTCCATGAAAATATTACAACAATCAGTCCAAAACTATAGATCCAGATATCCCATCTTTATAGCATATTTTGTTAAGCCTACCATATTCTTAACATTAAGTTTTATCATCAGATTCTTCCTGTAGCTTTCTATTGTATGTTTACTTAAGAACAAGTTATCAGCAATTTCCTGTGTAGTATATTCCTTGGCGATAAGTGTAACAACATCTATTTCTCTTTGTGTGAGGTAGGTTTGTTCTACTTCTTTCTGCTCGAAGAGATGTTTGGAATAAACATTCTGAACTTCCTTTGAATAGTACTTTTCTCCTTTCAGAATGGTGAATATAGCATTGAGCAACTCGTACTTCTCTGCATTCTTCAGTATATAACCATCAGCATTATCATTGATTAGCTGCCCTATCCGCTTTGCATCCTGATGCATGCTAAGGATCAAAGTTTTTATATGACTCTGGTGTTCTTTTATATATCGGTTGACTTCAATACCATCTTTCTCTGGCATTGAGATATCTGTAATAATAAGATCTATCTTTTCACTCTTATGAGCTTTTATATAGTTAAGTGCCTTTAGGCCGGAATCAGCTTGAAAGATAATATTCAGCTGCTTTTCTTTTTCAAGTATACTAGTCAGACCATCAAGAAACATCTTGTGATCATCAGCAATTACGATATTATACACTATGCTCATATTGTTCTAAGATTGGTATTTCAATAGTAAAAACAGCCCCTCGATTGATTGCAGAATCATAGAAAAACTTGCCACTTAGGATAGACACCCTTGAATTGATATTCTTCAGCCCTATACCCGATTTTATTTTCTTCGTATCAAAGCCTAAACCATTATCTTCATAAATTAATACCAGCTCAGTGTCAGAAACATTGATCTGAAGGTCTACAATTGAAGCCTGAGCATACTTTATAGTGTTATTGGTTAACTCCTGAATAAATCTGTATATTTCAATAAGATAATTCTCCTTTAGACTATTCACTTTCTCCTTTGGATAGACATTAAAGTTCATCTTAATATTGCTCACTTGCTGGATAGTAGTAAAATATTCTTCGACTAGTGAAGAGAAGGCTAATTGCTCAAAGCTCTTTGGTGTCAGGTTATGAGAGATATCTCTCACCTGCTCGTAAGTTTCATCAATCTGGAAATATAGTTTCTTCAACAGGCTATGATTACTACTAAGGTTTGATAACTGTAGTTTTATTGCGGCAAGATTACCGCCAACACTATCATGAAGAATCCTTGACACTCTACCTCTTTCAATGTTCTGACCATCGACAGATGCTTTTATCAACTTTAACTTTTGCTCTTGCAATAAAGAAGATACTTTGCTCTGATTGATTTCTTCCTGTTTTTGTACTAACTGTTTCTGTGCTTTCAGCTTCTGCCAGAAGATAAATATAGTCACCAATACAGCTATTGATATAAGGAGAATGCTAATTAACATTATCTGTTGTATTTCTTTATGCCTCTTAAGCTCTAATTCTTTTTGTTCCCTGTTTGCTCTTAAATCCTCAAGTTCTTTCTCTTTCTTATAGGAGAAGAATTTATATTCAAGTTCTTTTATCTTCTTTTCATTCTGAAGATCACGTATAGAATCAGCAATGACAATTTGTTTATCAAGAAAGGAATATGCTTTCTTATAATCCCCCATTGATAGATACATATATCTGATATGATCATAAATTATCTTCAGTTGGTCTAATGAACCAAAGGCTTTACATTCTACCAAAGCCTTGTTAAGTACTGCCTTGGCTTTTTGATATTGCTTTTGCTCAATATAGATTGACTCTTTTGATATAAGTGCATCAATATAAAGATCTACTTTCTCTGAGCTTCTGGCTAATTCTTCAGCCTCATTCAAATAATCTAAAGCCTTATTATATTCCTTCAGATGTTCATGATACTTACCAAGGTTTACAAGTATTACAAGCTCACATTGCTCATCATTATAATCTTCACAAAGTGAATAAGCCTTTTCAAAATATTTTATCGCTTCCTTATACTTTCCCTGATCACCTTTGATAACCCCAATATTAATAAGACTGCCATATTGAAACTGGATGCTAACTTCACTTTTCGAACATTCTTCAAACAACTTTATCGCCTTATCAAGCTCAGATTTCTCCATATAAACATACGCCAGACCATGTATATGCTGATAATAATAAGTTTCAATACTAAGTTTCTCAGATAACTCTGCCCCTTTTAAATGCCACTTTATAGCCTTATCAAAACAAGATTTATTCTTATTGGCTATGGCCACTGAGTTATATAATAATATCTTCCTCTTCAATGATAATGTATCAGCCTTATCATTCAAAATATCTAATGCCTGATGTGCAAAGTATAAAGATGAATCCGGAATATTAATATTCGTATAATACTGTGCTAAAGCCGTTAGCGTCTTCATTATGATATTTACATCCTCTGTATTATGCAATAAAGATTTGAAAACGGCAAAGGCTTCTCTGTGATCTTTAGTGTTGATCTTCCTGAAAGCCTTAGAAAATATAACACTCTCGCTTTCTTCTTGTGAACTTGCTTTTTCCGAACATAATGTAAAAGCAACAAAAAACAACAGATACCTATATAAACCTCCCATAAACTCTTGTTTAGTGAACATATATAAGGCAAAGGAAAAGATGTTTTTTATGCTTTACAAACCTTAGTTGAAACAATATAAAAAGACCATCAAAAGAATATAGTTCTTATTGTACTACAAACTCTATCAAAAGTACCACTTATTCAGGCACGAACATTGTAACTATACTCCCAGATGGCCTTTCTCGACTAAACTAGTGATTCTCTATAGATTGTTTTCTAACAACTCTGCTAAATATTCTGTTCTATCATCGATATTTCCAGAGTTTGTGGTGGTTTCATGATCAAGAATCAGAACCCCATCTTCTAACTTAGACCACTGGCTTGCTGACCAAATATCATTTTCATTCTTGATTACAACTTTCTTCAACACTTCTGCCAAGGCTTCTTTTCCCATATCATCCTGACAAATGTTTTTGTAAGCCTGTATCTGAGGTTCAAAATATACATTAGGTATAGCTTCTGCATACTGATCAACATTCTGATCTTTTGCCAATGTATCCCACTGAACTTCTATCTCAACATCAAAACCTAATGTTTCAAGTACTCTACTCTTTAGTGCTTCGTAATTATTCTCCTGAAATTCTTTTATTGCTCTCTTTTCTTTTAATCCCATGTCTCTTTATGTATAAATGATTGATACCAACCATTATGATTAATAACTCATTCTTTATATTGCAAAGATTCCAATATTATATTTAAGCTCTATCACCAGAAATAGGGTTTTATCATACCCCTGAAAACAGGGGTATGTATCTAACATAATAAAACTCAATAGTGCCCAATTCAAAAACTGGCAAGATTGAGTTGAAAAACTCACCCCTGCCAATTCGAAAACTCAATCTAGCCAGTCTAAAAACTCACTCCTGTCAACTTTTCGAACTCACCCTATTCAAGTTAGTAATCTCACTATAACGAGTTTTCAAGTTGACATTATTGATACAAAATCAAAGATGTAAATTATAATAATAAGGATAAGGTATATTATTATGCTTGGCAAGTATCACAAAATGCTTTATAGATGCTAAGTTTACTTGTTTTGCATATCATATGCAATGAATCCCCCATTTATTTCTATAACTTATGCTTTATCATTTGCATAATAAGCTATGACTAGAAAACACTGTTAATCACGACATACTGAATTCTATCTAAAGTAATTTTAAAATAATTCTTAATAAAAAAGTTTTTATATTGCATTAGGATTATTAATAAATATTATGGGATGAAGTCAATAGCAATACTTTCACTTAGGTTATGAAGAGAAAAATAAGCAAAGAATCTTTGGTTATTTTAATTCTTTGCCTGTAACCAATCCAACAAACATTCGTCATAAATAAAAGCTGATTTTTCAATCCGGATAAGAAAATAAGAGCTTTTGGGATAAACCATTTTAACAAATGAAAACCACTCCGGAATAACATATTATTTATTTTGAGATGGACAAAGAATCAGACAATGACAGTTTCTATATACAACAAGTAATTAATGGAGATACTACAGCATTTACTCATATTGTAAATAAATATAAAGATATGGTATTTAGCATTTGTATAAAAGTTACAAAAGATCATGATATAGCAGAAGAAGTTGCTCAAGATACTTTTGTAAAAGCCTATAATAATATAGAATCATTCCGTAAGGAATCAAAGTTGTCTACATGGCTATATAGAATAGCTTACAATACGTCTATTTCAACAATAAGAAAGAAAAAGATAGAGTTTACCCCAATACAAGAGACTATTGTAGAGAATTACTCAATAGAAGAAATTAATACAGATATAGAAGGATGTGACCGTAAGGTTGTAACAAAGAAAATGATGGATCTCGTGTCTGACTTATCAGATAAAGATAGAGCTTTAATACATTTATTTTATCTTGAGCAGAACTCAGTTGATGATATAAGTGAAATAACTCAGATGAGTAAAAGTAATATTAAAGTCAGATTACACAGACTGAGAAAGAAGTTATTCAATGATCTAAGTTGCTTTTTAAAGAAGCAATCGGTATTAACACCCTTATTCTAAGAATAGATTATTATGACGAAAAAACTAGATGAAGATCAATTATTGGCTCAAATACTTGCAAGCATCCCCTTAGAGAAGGCTCCTGATAACTTCTCTGAAAAGGTGATGGAGAAGATCAATGCAGGAGAAGAATCAATATTGTTTGATAACAAAGGTGTTCCTAAATTAAAGTTGTTATTGATATTGATCCTTGGAATCATCGTTATTGGGACAACCATTTTCCTTATCGACTTCAAGTTTATCTCTTCTTATTTTGATAAAATTGAGTTTAACTTGATTAGTATAATTGATTTGGGTAAAAAGACATCCCAATTAGTGACTAATGCCAATGTAATTATCAAATCTAACTCATCAATGATTGCAATATTTTTTGCTATAGGAGGGCTTTTTGCTGTTGATCGTATTATCAGGATTAGATTCTTTAAGAAGAACACTTTTGTTCTTTAAAGAATAACCGAATTAAGTCTGACAGGAGTTAATTCGGTTATTTTCTATGAACGCCTAAACAAATTCTTATTATAGTTTTGTTTCTTCCAATATCTTTTGTGTCCATTTAAATATACGTTCTTGATTGAGATAGGCTTGTCTGTCAATATCTAATGCTAACCCACAAAACATATTATCGATTACACTCTCCGACTCATTGAACTCATATCCATCAGTAGACCAATTACCAACAACATTTACTTTTAGCTCAACAAATCTTTCTTTCAATAAAACCATATCATTTACAAAATGATTAGGGTAAAGAAGTTGGTCTCCTAATCCAAAGATAGCGACATTCTTACCCTCAATGCCTTGTTCACTAAGCTTCACAAAGAAAGGATTCCATTTATTATCATTTCTGGCATCTTCCCATCTTTCAGCACCAACAGTTGCACTTCCTGCGATAATAAGGTCATATTGTTGAATAGTTATAATATCAAAGCTATCAATATCAGATATATCGACTTTATTCGTTCCTATGGCTTGTTGAATCTCACGAGCAGCAGATTCTACGTTTCCTCCTTTATTCCAGTATAGCACAATAATATTCTTCATATGAGGGAAATTTAAGATTAAGTGTTATGAATATAATTCCTTATAAAATACTGACAAGTATCATGCACACTTTGTTCTATTGGAATGAAATTATATCCAATATATTCACTTACCTTTTTATTGGAAAAGCTATTTGTTGAGAAAGCAGACCTTGCAGTTTCTTTTGTAATTCTTGGAGTTCCTCCAAATATTAGGCTCTTTATCAATAGCAGTCTCCATACTATAGCGGCTTGCCATGGAGCGACTTTGAAATTTGGGATTTTCACATTAAATTGATGAGCAATAAGGTCAAATATTTTTTTATAACTAATATCTTCAGAGTTGATGATAAACCGGTCGTTCTTTATATCACTTTCCATTAATTGCAATAAGCTTGCAGAAACATCTCTGACATCAATAAACCCTGTGATACCATTTGTATAGAATTTGATACCATCATACACAGTTTTGAAAATCTGAGAACTGCTATTGTTCCAGTCAGAAGGGCCTAATATAATCGAAGGATTTATGATTATAGCATCCAGACCTTCAGCAATACCTCTCCATACTTCTCTTTCTGCGCCAAACTTACTGATACTATATTGAGAGTTGCTTGAACTATTTTTCCACCAACATTCTTCTGTTATTATTCCATCTTCATTGGCTCTTCCCAGAGAGGCAATAGAGCTTACAAATCCCAGTTTCTTCACATTCTGCTGTAAAGCGACATTTACAATGTTTGCCGTTCCATCTGTATTGACTTTATGAATTACAGATTTATCAGAACCCTCAAAGCTAACCATTGCTGCGGCATGGTATACATGGTCAACACCTTTCATTGCTCCTTCTAGAGAAAAGACATCCAGAATATCACCATCAATCCATTCCAGAGAGTTAAACAACTCTGTAGAGTCTTCAGAATAATGGGAGAAAATATCCTTTGTATTAGATAAGTTGCTGGTCTTTCTTTTTAGAGCTCTTACTTTATAACCTTTTCTGATGAGGTCGTATAATAAATGGGAACCAACTAGTCCAGTACCTCCAGTAACTAGTACAGTTTTGTTTTCTATAGATTTTGATGACATAATAATAATTGTACGATAATCATAAATTTAAATAAAACTTATATTTCAATATATAATAGGGTAAATGTTAGGATGAGAAACAAAATCTCTGTTAAAACTTTATATGATTTTGAAGCTATAACAAATTTAAAAAAATAAACCATCCTTAATAAGGATGGTTTAGTGTGATGTTTAGTTACATCTCTTATATAAAAGAAAACAGTCTTTAAACTATTTTGATCAAATAGTAGTTCTTTTTACCTCTTTGAGCAAGTATATATTTATCATTGAGGAAATCATTTTCAGTAATCATGTAAGTATCATTTACCTTTTCCTTGTTAATACTCACAGCATTACTTTTCAGCATTCTTCTTGCTTCTCCTTTAGAAGGGAAAACCTGAGTATGACCAGCAAGGAATTCAATGATTTGTATACCATCTTTTATTTCTTCTTTTTTCACTTCAAACTGAGGAACGCCTTCAAATACACTTAAAAGCATGCTTTCAGAAAGTTTTTTCAAAGATTCAGTTGTTGCTTTGCCGAATAAGATTTCAGAAGCCTCTACAGCCATTTCATAATCTTCTTTAGAGTGGGCAACAGTAGTAATATCCTTTGCTAAAGTCTTTTGAAGTAATCTTTCATGAGGAGCTTCATTATGCTTTTTCACAAGCTCGTCTACTTCCTCTTTAGAGAACATAGTGAAGATCTTTATATACTTTTCTGCATCGTTATCAGAAGTATTCAACCAGAATTGGTAGAACTTATATGGAGTAGTCTTCTCTGGATCCAACCAGATATTACCAGTTTCAGTTTTACCAAACTTGCCACCATCAGCTTTAGTGATAAGAGGACAAGTAAGAGCATAAGCTTCTCCACCTGTTTTTCTTCTGATTAGTTCAGTACCTGTGGTAATATTACCCCATTGATCAGAACCACCCATTTGAAGTTTACAATTATGTACTCTATTTAGATGAAGGAAGTCATTACCTTGGACAAGTTGATAAGTAAACTCAGTAAAAGACATACCACTTTTTGATTCCGCTCCCAAACGCTTCTTCACAGAATCCTTGGCCATCATATAATTTACAGTAATATGCTTGCCTATATCACGAATAAAATCAAGAAAACTAAATTCTTTCATCCAATCATAATTGTTTACAAGCTTTGCGCTATTTGGAGCACTCTCATCAAAGCTTAGAAACTTTTCTAATTGTTTTTGTAGGCATCTTTGGTTGTGACGAAGAGTAACTTCATCAAGAAGGTTTCTTTCCTGAGACTTTCCAGATGGATCACCTATCATACCTGTAGCTCCACCAATCAATGCAATTGGTCTATGGCCTCCAACCTGAAAATGCTTCAACATCATTATTGAAACCAGATGGCCTATATGGAGAGAGTCGGCAGTAGGGTCAATACCCACATAAGCAGAAGTCATTTCTTTTTTCAATTGTTCTTCTGTTCCTGGCATAATATCATGGATCATGCCTCTCCATTTAAGTTCTTCTACAAAGTTCATATCTTATAATATTTGAAATCAAAGTAATGGTCAAGCTCTTCTCTCTTATGAAACTTGATAATATATGATGATAAACGGCACAAAGATAACAAACTGAGACAATCGGTTATATATTATGATTATCTAATCAAGATTTGCTGAATAAGATCAGCAAACCTTACACTAACCATCCCTCTATATCATTGTATGTTTTATGGAAAAGATAAAGATCAGGCTAAATATTTGATAATAATCAAAATTGCCTTACCTTTGAAACTATTATAACAATGGCTTATTATTTTACAATATTATGCAATCAGCCTCTTTTAAATCTTAATGTTTTTATCTCGTCGTTTTATTTGTTTTCAAAAGGCTGGTTGTTGATAAGTGATATAAATGCTAGAAAAGTGCACAATTAAGAAAAAGTTGTGCACTTTGTTATTTTATGGCTATACCTTCAACTGGTATTCTTCTTTTTTCTTGTTTTATTTCTTTCAATGATTTCCCCACTCTTATGATTAGCTGAATTTGTTTTTTGAGTTTTAGCTGTTTCTTCAAGCTCTTATTATGATGAGACTGTTCTACAGCATAACTTACTGGATGAATAGCAATTTGCAACTTAGTACACTCTATCCACAGTTTTTGCAATAACCTTCCTGTATCTATAAGTGAAGAGATACTTTGCTCTGTTGAAGTAATTATAAAGAATCCAGAACATGAGTTAAGTTGTTTTTTCAACCCTTTTACAGAGCCTTTATAGAAGCTACTTTTAGTGACTTGGCTCTTATTCATAAACATATTGAACAGAAAATGATTGATTTTGCTCATTCCTATTGTTAAAGGAGATAAACCCACGTTTTTATGCTTCTCTTCTTCAGAAGAAAATGTCATCCATTCGGCAAGCTCTTTTAATATCCCCTCATCTTTCATTTGCTCTTTAAATGCATCAAATGTATGCTTAGCAATAAAATTACATTCTTCTGATTTCATTGGATAATACCTAATGTCATCTGAAAGATTTATAGTATCATTTATATGTGAAGAAGAGAGAGCTTCTTGTAAATAAGGTTTTCTGTTAGTGTGTCTTTCTTTTATGATCTGGAGAATGCTTTTATCAGATTTATCTGATGCTAAAAAATGAAGATGAATCCTGCTGCTTATCACTTTAACTTTAGTATCAAAGCCTTTACCTGTTGCTGCTAGAACACAATTTTCGACAAAAGCTCCTAACGATATCCATGACTCTCGATTATATGGGTCGACTTTTGGTAAAGTCCTGTTATAATTTAAAGTGATTACTATATGTTGGTTATTGACTATATTGACACTCCACATTTGTGCATTATGACTACTAGGAGCTAATATGGCATATGATAGTATATCTAATAATTGTTGGTCGGACATGGATGAAAAGATGAATTAAAGAACATTGAATTTATATTAAAGTTGACAACTCCCTTTGATAAATCAAGGGAGATTCTTAGCTTACGCACAAGCTACTGCTTCACATTTACGACTACTAGCAACTGCCTTTGCCAGAATACTTCTTGCTTCATTAACATCAGCATTTAGCTCAAAGCAATACTTCTATTCTCTTTAGCCTTGTATCCACAAGAAGAGCAAGTTTGAGAGGTATTATCTACCTTCATATGTCCATTTAGCTTTATACTCTAGCTTTTCTACAAACATGGATGATGTTGTATCTAAAGCATGGTTATAGACAAAACGATAAGACCTTAACCAACTACTAATCTCTGCTTTTGACAAGAAGATAGACTCCTTAATTTATTTGTATATCTTGATCGCTTTCATAATTATGAATATACAAAAAATATACTAGATTGAATCTATTAGTTATAGATCAGAATCTGCAATCAAAAAGTATATTGAAAATCAAAAGAAGGTCTGTTCTAATGAGCCATTTGGCTTGAAAAAATCATCTCTCCTATATGTAAATACGAAGGTTTTCTTTTCTTCATAAATATCATATTGAATATACTCTTATATAAATATATATCACAGATAAAGGAGATAAATAAAAAAGAGAAAGCACACAGGGCAAGTTTAATAAACCATTAAAGGCTTGCTTGAGCTAAAAAACATTATAGAATAAAAGGAATTATCAGATACAAAAAAGGCCCGAAATATCGGGCCCCAATCCATTATTAACCAAAAATTAAGCCATTATGAAATAAAAATTTGCCTTGTTTGTTTCATTTCAGTCTCTTTATTCTTAGGCAAAAAGATTTTCAATAAACCATCCTCTATAATAGCATTGATAGCTTTGAGGTTTATAGATTCTGGCAATTGTAAAGAGCGACTGAAAGCTTGTTTAGAAAACTGTACTTTTCTGCAAATTATTGTTTCTTTTGAATTTTTTTTATCTTTTTCTTCTTTCGAACTGATCTTAAGTATCTTTTGATCAAGATTTATTTCTATTTCACTCTTCTTATAGCCTGGAATAGCCAATTCCAAACGAAACTCCTCTTTGTTTTCATAGATATTCATGGGAGGTTGATGCCCTTTCAAACTTAACTTTCTATCTATATTAGTGAAACAATTGCTACTTATATTTGAATTCGGATTGTGATAATATCTTATATAATTCATGGTCATTATTTTTAATGTTCTTCATAATAAGACGTATCAAATAATAGACCAAGTAATTTTCTGGGCTTCATTATGTCTTTTTGGCATTAAGCAAGTAACAACCATGAAATTATGTCGCAATCATCATTGTGAAATGATTCAAAAGCTATAATTCCTATAATAGATATAACATATCCTTAATCATCAACTTTCCTAAAGCCTCTTAAGGATTAAACTACAACTAATATATAAGGTTATCATTCCTTTATTTCCATCTTAAGCCATTTCAAAATAAAATACTCGTTTTTTCTTCATTTCATGCAATCATTAACTTAAAGATCAAAAGCCTAAAATCTGCTTTCCTCTGTATTTTTGCATGTTTTTCCTAATCTACATAAATACCTTGTAATCAATATTTTTTAGATATGTAGTAACAAGATATATCTTGTTACTACAGCATGTTTTGTTGATAATCAAGCTCAAAAGTTAAGCGAATGAATCTTTTAAGCCTACTGACTAAAGGTAAAAACTAGGAACTAAATTTCGTAGGTCTACTGATTAAAGGTAAAAGTCTAGGAACTAAATCTCGTAGGTCTACTTACAGAATCTTGTAGGTCTACTTACAGAATCTTGTAGGTCTACTAACTAAAGGTAAAAGTCTAGGAACTAAATTTCGTAGGTCTACTAACCTAATTCAAAAAGCTTCAAGGTAAATTTCGTAGGCTTGAAGGTTAATTTTATAGTTCAGTTAGTTGTGTATTGTAAATCAATTAATTAACTCCTTTAGATCAATTAAGCTTTTCATTTTCTCAGGAAACAGATCTTTTTAGAGTCATATATAATCGAAATCTGAAGCTTTTTCTATTTAACATAACATTGGGCTTATATGTGCGATAATCTACAATTTTAAAATTGAAAGCCGAATTATCGCACTATACAGCAGTTAAAAATAAGTGATAAAGCTTATAAATAAGAAAATACAAGGATTTGAAGCAAAAGCATTCCTAGCCTAAATCTTCAATAATAAGTAGATTGTTAAGACGAGTTAACCCTAAAGGTAAATTATAAATATAAAAAGAGGTGAAGAATAACTTTTTCAAAAAAATAGTTTTTTGAGCTACTTTGATTAAACATCGATAATAAATGAAACAATTTTATCATCAAAGGCGAACAAAGTTGTCATTTTACTGATTTAAAAGTTAGACTAAAAGACATTCAAGGTTAATGAATAAATTATATTAGTTTATGGGTAGAGCAATTTTTATTGAGGATTTGAAATTTATATTAAATAGATTCGTTTTCTGAGTTGTTTATTATGGAAAAGAATACAGATACACCAAAAGCTTTAAAATCACTTAAACCAAGTAAAGTGATTTATCCAATAATTATTGGACTTGCCGTTTCTACCTACTTATTAATTGATCAGGTTAATGTTGATACATTTAGTTTTTTTCAGTGGACAACAAATGCAGTTATATTTCTTATTATAGCGGTATTGATGATGCTTGTCAGGGATATATCATATATGTATCGAGTGAGAGTATTGACAGATAATAAGATTAGTTGGAGAAAGGCTTTTGATGTTATCATGTTATGGGAATTTAGTTCAGCAGTATCACCTTCAGTAGTCGGGGGCACAGCTCCTGCAATATACTTCTTTTATAAGGAGGGATTGAATGGAGGGAAGAGTACAGCTGTAGTTTTAACAGCAATTTTTCTTGATGAACTATTCTTTATATTATTGATTCCTTTCTTATATTTAGTAGCAGGGAGTAGTATCTTCCCCACACAAGAAGGCTTAATTATGAGTAATATATCCACATATTTTATTATAGGATATATAGTAATCCTCATATATACTATCTTTTTGGCTTATGCACTTTTTATTAATCCACATACATTTAAAAGCTTTCTTTCCTGGATTTTCTTATTTCCTTTAATAAGAAGATGGAGAATGAATATTCGTAAATCAGCAAACCAACTGATTACTACTTCAGCACAGTTAAAAGGAAAAGGGTTTTGGTATTGGTTTAAAGCTTTTGTTTCTACTGGATTTAGTTGGACAGGAAGATATTTAGTTGTTAATTTCCTTTTTATGGCCTTCTTTTCTTCAAGCTTAGGTTGGACAGAAAATTTTCTTATGTATGCCAGACAACTTACAATGTGGATTATCTTGTTAGTAAGTCCTACACCGGGAGGATCAGGTATTGCAGAGATATTCTTTTCAGACTTCTTAGGCGATTTCATACCCAATATTGCTTGGGCAATTCCTTTAGCCTTGTTATGGCGTTTAATTTCTTATTATCCATATCTATTTATAGGATCAATTATTTTACCTAGATGGGTAAAACGTGTTTACACAAAAAAACAATAAGATGAATTTATGGATATGGGTATCTATAAAAAGACTTTAATTTTATTTACTGGAATTGAGAGACTATAATTAGATTAAAAATGACACAAACTAGAAGAAGTATCAAGGGGAGAAATCTAATCTGAATTTTCTAAATACCAAAATATAAATTAGATAAAATGTGAAGTTTTTTTCCTGTTTTTATCAAGGATAATCGATATTACCTGTATAACAGTCTGTTAATTGAATATTTGTTTTTAGATTTATTTTTAAAATAATTTTCAATCTTAGTTTTTCATTTGTATTTTTGTCCACTAAAAAAAATCGGGATTAAAATAAACAAGATATGGCTGTAATTGGAAAAATTAGAAAGCAATCAACTCTACTACTAGTTTTCATTGGGTTGGCTTTAGCGGCATTTATCGTGGGAGATTTCATTAAAAGAAGCCCACGAAGGCAAAATGATATTGGAGAAATAGCAGGAGAAACTATCTCCTTAGGAGAGTTTAGTCAAAAGTTAGAGCAGAATATTAGCTATACAAAAGCTCAACAAAGAAAAAATAGCCTGACATCTCAAGAGAGATTCAGAGTAGTAGACAGAACATGGAATGATTTTGTAAGACAAATCATCATGGGTAAAGAATATGAAGCTGTAGGGCTTTATGTTTCTACTGAAGAATTAAACGATATGACAATAGGAGATCATCCACATCCTGCTATTGTTAGTAACTTCTCTGATCCAAATACTGGTAAATTTGATAAAGAATTAGTGAAGAATTTCCTTATGAACTTTGATCAGCTACCAGCTGAACAAAGAAATCAATGGAGACAATTTGAAAAAGGTTTAAAAGAAGATCGTCTTAACAACAAATTTAATACTCTTATTGCTAAAGGATTCTATGTTCCTAATGCTATTGCAAAAAAGCAATATGAAGATGAAAATACTAAAGCTACAGTAAAATATGTAGCAAAGAAATACTCTACAGTTGCTGATTCACTTGTAAGTCCTACTGAAGCTGATTATAAGAAATATTATGAGCCTCGTAAGTTGCTTTATAAGCAAGATGCTAACAGAGACATCGAATATGTTGTTTATGATGTGAAGCCTTCTGCTGAAGATAAAGATAGACTTGACAAAGAAATGAATGAGATCTTCGAAGATCTTAAAGGTATCGAATTAGCTAATGTTCCTGCCTTTATCAATACTGTTTCTGATAGTAGATACGATAGTACTTGGAAAAAGGCAGATCAACTACCTTTCCAGATTGACACTTTAAAAACTGCTACTCCTGGATCTATTGTAAAGCCTTATTTCAATAATGGAGCTTATTATTTAGCTGAGCTTGTTGCTAAAAGCAATAGATCTGATTCTTTAAAAGCTAATCATATTCTTATTTCTTATCAAGGTTTAAGAACTGCTGATACTTCTATTCACAGAACTAAAGAAGAAGCTAAAATGTTAGCTGATAGTCTTCTTGCTGTAGCTAAGAAGAGCCCAAAGAAATTCAACAAACTTGCTAGTCAGTTCTCTGATGATCCTTCTGCAAAACAGAATAATGGTGACTTAGGATGGTTTACTGATGGAGCGATGGTTTATAACTTCAATGAGTTTATCCAGAATGGTAAGAAAAACGAAATAGGTGTTACTGAAACTCCATTTGGTTATCATGTTATTCAGATTGCTGATAAAAACCAAGCTAAAGAGGTTTATAGAATTGCAATGGTTGAAAGAAAATTAGAGCCTTCTGATAAAACTTTCCAGAACACTTACCAAATGGCATCTAAATTTGCTGCTGAAAACAGAAATATTGATCAATTCAACAAAACTGTTGAAGATGAAGGTCTAAATAGCAGAACTGCTAATTCTGTAAAAGCAAATGCTGCTTATATCGCTGGTCTTGATTCTCCAAGAGAGATAATCAAGTGGGCTTTCAATGAAAATACTGAAACAGGTGCTGTTTCTGATGTTTTTGAAATGGATAAGAAGTATGTTGTTGCTGTAGTTTCTAAGAAAAAAGCTGCTGGTATCCCTCCTTTAGCTGAAATCAAAGATGATATCAAGAAATATGTTATCGATGAGAAAAAAGGTGAATACTTAGCTGCTCAAATGAAAGGTGATAACCTAAACGAAATAGGAAGAGAAATTAATGGTGATGTTGAAGATGTAAACTCTATATCTTTCACAAGCCGTAATATTCCTGGATTCGGTATGGAGAATAAAGTTATTGGAAACATCTTTGCTTCTAAAGAAGGTGCTCTTACTAAAGCTATCATTGGCAATAGTGCTGCATTCAAAATTAAAGTTGAAAAGATTATTCCTGCTACTGAGAAAGAAGATCTTTCTTCAGTAAAAACGTCTCTTCAATCTGACTTCTCTATGAGAGTAAATAATGGCTATTTATTCAGAGCTCTTGAAGATAAAACAGAAATAAAAGATCATAGAATCTTATTCTATTAATAATCTTTTTAAGATCATATAGAAAAAGAGAGAAGCAAGATCATTGCTTCTCTCTTTTTGTTTATAGCCATTTCTAATAAAATTACTGTCTTCTTCTCTGTTCTCTTTAATCCTGATATTCATCTTCACTTTATTTCATATAAATAAGTTTCAACTCTTAACGTTGGTTTACTATACATAAATTCTGGGTTTCTTTTTGACTTTCGTTTAATATATGCATATTGACGAATTTTATTTAAGACTGTATAATTCAGTTATTTTTGTAATTTTGCGAGCAATTTTTATTTTGCTTGAACAATACCTGTATAGTAGAAAAATTAGGAGTAAAATCAACAGAACTATTTAAAAGACTTTTTAAATGGACAAGAAATATTCAGAATACAAATTGAATCTCTCCAAAATTGGAGATGAAATACGCAAAAGGTGGGAAGATAACAATACCTTTACCAAGGGTCTCGAAATGACTAAAGACAATAAACCTTTTGTATTTTATGAAGGACCTCCTTCAGCTAATGGAACACCTGGTATTCACCATGTGATGGCACGTACTATTAAAGATATATTTTGTCGTTTCCAATCACTTAAAGGCCGTCATGTAAAAAGAAAAGCAGGCTGGGATACTCATGGATTACCTGTAGAAATAGGTGTTGAGAAAAGTCTTGGTATTACTAAAGAAGATATTGGTAGTAAGATTTCTGTTGAGGACTATAATAAGGCCTGCCGTAAGGAAGTTATGAAGTATAAAGATATGTGGGATGATCTAACCAAAGAAATGGGCTATTGGGTAGATCTTGACAATCCATATATCACTTTTGATAATAAATATATCGAATCAGTATGGTGGCTATTGAGTCAATTGTATAACAAAGGGGTTTTATATAAAGGTTATACTATCCAACCATTCTCTCCTGCAGCAGGTACAGGATTAAGTACTCATGAACTGAATCAGCCTGGTTGCTATCGTGATGTAAAAGATAATACTCTTGTTGCTCAATTTAAGGTAGTGAAGAATGAGAAATCTGACTTCCTATTTGATGATCTTCATGGAGATCTTTTCTTCTTAGCATGGACAACTACTCCTTGGACACTTCCTTCAAATACAGCTCTTGCTGTAGGTAAAAAGATTGACTATATAAAAGTAAAGACATTCAACTCTTATACAGGCAAACCTATTACTGTTGTATTAGGAAAAGATCTTAAAGAAAAATATTTCCCAGAAAAGAATGCAGAACTTAAGCTTGAAGACTTTGAATTAGGTCAAAAGCAATTACCATATGAAGTGGTTGCTGAGTTTAAAGGTGCAGATCTAGACGGTGTAAGATATGAGCAATTACTTCCATATGACCAACCTGAAGAAGGCGATGCTTTTAGGGTAATTCTTGGTGACTTTGTTACTACAGAAGACGGAACTGGTATTGTACATATTGCTCCTAGCTTTGGTGCTGATGACTTCCGTGTTGCTCAACAGAATGGCATTGGTACTTTGACTATGGTTGAAAAAACTGGTCGTTTCAATGAAAAGATGGGTGAGTTTGCAAATCGTTTTGTAAAACCAGAGTATGAGCCTGACTTTGATCCAAAGAAAACTGTCCCTATTGATGTAGATATCATCATCAAATTAAAAAAGGAAAACAGAGCTTTTAAATCAGAAAAGTATTCTCACTCCTACCCTCATTGCTGGAGAACTGATAAGCCTATCTTATATTATCCTTTGGATTCATGGTTTGTAAAAACTACTGACTATAAGGAAAGAATGATTGAGCTAAACAAAACTATCAACTGGAAGCCTGAGGCTACAGGTATTGGTCGTTTTGGTAATTGGTTGGAAAACCTTGTTGATTGGAACTTATCAAGATCTCGTTTCTGGGGCATCCCTTTGCCTATATGGACTTCTGAAGATAGAGAAGAACAGATATGCATTGGTTCTGCTGAAGAATTAAAAGCTGAAATAGATAAGTCTATTGCTGCTGGCTTTATGGATGCTAATCCTTTGGCTAACTTCAAGCCAGGAGATATGTCAAAAGAAAACTATGATACTTTCGACTTACATCGTCCTTATGCTGACAGAATCATTCTTGTTTCTCCTTCAGGAAAGCCAATGACTCGTGAAGCTGATCTTATTGATGTTTGGTTTGATAGTGGCTCAATGCCTTATGCTCAGCTGCATTATCCATTCGAAAATAAAGATTTCTTCGAGAAGAATTTCCCTGCAGATTTTATTGCTGAAGGTGTTGACCAAACTCGTGGTTGGTTCTTTACTCTTCATGCTATAGCTACAATGGTATTTGATAGTGTAGCTTTTAAAACTGTAGTTTCTAATGGTCTTGTTCTTGATAAAAAAGGAAACAAGATGTCTAAACGCCTTGGTAATGGTGTTGATCCTTTTGAAACTATCAACAAGTTTGGACCTGATGCTACAAGATGGTATATGATTACCAATGCTCAACCTTGGGATAACCTTAAGTTTGATGTAAGTGGTATAGCAGAAGTTCAAAGGAAGTTCTTTGGTACTTTATTCAATACTTATTCTTTCTTCTCTTTATATGCAAATATTGATGGATTTAAATATCAAGAAGATGATATTGCTATTGAAAAAAGACCTGAGATTGACAGATGGATACTTTCGCAGCTAAATACTCTTATCAAGCAAGTTGAAGCTGCTTATAAAGATTTTGAACCTACTCGTGCTGGTCGTTTCATTCAAGAGTTCCTTGATGAACATCTTAGTAATTGGTATGTAAGATTATGTAGAAGAAGATTCTGGAAAGGTGATTATAGTGAAGATAAGATTTCTGCTTATCAAACATTATACAGATGCCTTGAGGTTATCGCTCAACTAGGGTCTCCTATAGCTCCTTTCTTCATGGATAAGCTATTTATGGATCTGAATGAGGTAAGTGGTCGCTTTGATGTTGAATCTATTCACCATAGCACATTCCCTGTTGCTGATGACACTCTTATTGATAAAGATCTGGAAGAAAGAATGCAGCTTGCTCAAAAGATCTCTTCTATGGTTTTATCATTAAGAAAGAAAGATCGATTAAAAGTAAGACAACCACTGAACAAAATAATGATTCCTGTGTTGGATGAGAGATTCAAACAACAAGTTCAAGCTGTTGAATCTCTGATACTTTCTGAAGTAAATATCAAAGAAATTGAGTATCTTACAGACGCTTCCGGAGTCCTTGTTAAGAAAATCAAACCTGACTTTAAGGTCTTGGGACCTAAGTATGGTAAATTGATGAAACAAATATCAGGAAGCATCAATCAGATGACACAAGACGATATTAAAGTTCTTGAACAGACTGGTCAGTTTGAAATTCAAGCGGGAGATCAAGCTATAACTATAAGCCCTTCTGATGTTGAAATCCTTACTGAAGATATCCCTGGATGGAGTGTCGCAAATCAAGATTCTATAACTGTTGCTCTTGATATCACTCTTACTCCTGAACTTATCGATGAAGGTATGGCTAGAGAGCTTATTAACAAGATTCAGAATATCAGAAAAGAACAAGGTTTTGAAGTTACTGACAGAATACATCTATGGATCAAGAAACATCCTGAATGTGTAGAAGCTATCGAAAAATTTAAGGATAGAATCAGTAATGAAACTTTATCTGTTCTAGAAGTTTGCGAAGATCTTCATGATGAGAATTTCCATAATATTCCTTTAAATGAGACACTGGAAATACAAGCTAAAGTTGAAAAAATAGCTGAGTAATCAGTTTTACTATATAAAAAGATTTCCCGTGATTGTCTATTCTCTTTCAATCTATATGGGAAATCTTTTTAAATTTACCTCCATTGAATCTGAATTTCCAAATTTACTAACCTTAAAATTCAAGATTATGCAAAACTCAGATGATAATAAAATTCGATATTCTGATGAAGAATTGAATGAATTCAAAGAAATCATTCTTCACAAGCTTAGTAAAGCTCGTCAGGATCTGGATTTGCTTACAGAAGCTTATACTGGCACAAGTGAGCATGATATTTCTGATACTTCACCAACATTTAAAGTTCTTGAAGAAGGTCATCAAGTGCTTTCAAAAGAGGAAAACAGCCGTCTTGCTGCAAGACAACAAAAGTTTATCTCTGCTCTTGAAAATGCACTTATAAGAATTGAAAATAAAACTTATGGAGTTTGTCGCTCTACAGGAAAATTAATCTCAAAAGAAAGACTTAGAATTGTTCCTCATGCTACATTAAGTATTGATGCTAAGCTTAAGGAAAACGATAAGTAAGTCATAATTACTTAATACTTTATCAATATTGAAGAAGTCATATCTGGTTTTTGTTATCTTTTTTCTTAGTTTGATACTTGATCAAACACTAAAACTTTTTATCAAACTGAACTATAGAATAGGACAAGAATCGAATTTTATTGGAGATTGGCTAAAGCTTTATTTTATAGAGAATAATGGGATGGCTTTGAATTATTCCTTTATTGGAATAAATGGAAAAGTATTTCTTGTTGCTCTTAGATTAATCATTGCGTTTGTATTAACCTTTTTTATCTTTCGCTTTCTCAAAAAGAATATACGACTAATTCCTGTTTTAGGTCTTGTTTTTATACTAGCTGGAACTATAGGTAACTTGATAGATAATACTTTTTATGGTCTTTTCTTTTCCGAAAGCACCAAGTATTCTTATTCTGAATTCCTTGCGAATGGGAATGGATATGCTCCTGCCTTTGATGGAAAAGTGGTAGACATGCTACAATTAAACCTTGTTGATATAAGTAAAGAAAATGCCCCAAAATGGTTGCCTGATATGTTTTATGGATATGATGGAAGATTTAAACTATTTCGGTTTGTTTTTAATCTTGCTGATTTGTTTATCATAATAGGCGTAGTTATAGCATTATTCTTTGATTTTAAATCGAAAGAAAAACAGAGAAGCATTATATAAGATATTCAATAGCAGCCATCCTTAAATATATAATATATGACAATTAAGGGTGGCTTCCCTCCTGAATCTCTTTCCGAGTTTATAATTTCAGATAAAATATTATAATAATCACCTTTTGTATAAAACACAAAAAGCCGATCTAATGATCAGCTTTCGTATGTAGCCCCTAGTGGAATCGAACCACTATCTAAAGTTTAGGAAACTTCCATTCTATCCGTTGAACTAAGGGGCCGTAATTTTCTGCAAAAATCTACTTTTTATTTATAAAAAGCAAATTTTTTATACTCTTGTGTATACTGTATAACTAACATTCAATCTCTAATTTTCGTATAAATGGATTGTATTTCTCTTATTTCATTGTAAATAATGAAATAAGAAAGAATCACTATACATTATAAGAAGGAGTGTTCTATTATAATATTACAATTTTTATATTTGCTTCAAAACAAATACAATTCCATGAAAGGTATAATTTTAGCCGGAGGCTCTGGAACCAGACTTTATCCTGTAACACAAGTTGTTTCAAAGCAGTTACTTCCTATATACGATAAACCTATGATTTTTTACCCTTTGTCAACATTGATGTTGGCTGGCATAAGGGAAATACTTATCATCTCAACACCTACAGACTTACCTCTATATGAAAAGCTTTTAGGGACAGGTGAACAATGGGGGGTTGAATTCTCTTATGTTGAGCAACCTTCTCCTGATGGACTAGCTCAGGCCTTTATTCTAGGTGAAGAATTTATAGGTGATGATGATGTTTGTCTTGTGTTAGGAGATAACATCTTCTATGGCTACAGCTTTAGCAAGCTATTACAAGACTCTGTCAAACTAGTTGAAGAAGAAAACAAAGCTGCTATATTTGGATACTATGTAAATGAACCCCAGCGATATGGTGTCGCTGAGTTTAATAGCAATGGAGATGTTATCTCTCTGGAAGAGAAACCTTCAGATCCAAAGTCAAATTATGCTGTAGTAGGTTTATACTTCTATCCAAATTCTGTTATTGAGATAGCTAAGAATGTAAAACCTTCGGCAAGAGGAGAGCTTGAAATCACTTCAGTAAATGAAGAATATCTGAAAAGACAACAATTGAAGATGAGAAATATGGGTAGAGGCTTTGCTTGGTTGGATACAGGAACTCATGATTCTTTGGTTGCTGCTGCAAGCTTTATTGAAACAATAGAAAAACGACAAGGACTGAAGGTCGCTTGTTTGGAAGAGATTGCCTATCGAAAAGGTTTTATAAATACAAAGCAAGTAGAAGAAGCCATAAATAAACTTGGTAATAGCTCATATGGAGATTATCTCAAGAGGATGTTAAAAGAATTATAAGATGGAAGTAATTAATACAGAAATTCCTGAAGTAAAGATTATTGTTCCTAAAGTATTTGGAGACTCCAGAGGTTATTTTATGGAAACCTTCAGAAGCTCTACATTCAAAGAGAAAGTCGCTAATGTTGACTTTATTCAGGAAAATGAATCTTCATCATCATATGGAGTACTTAGAGGTTTACATTTTCAAAAGCCTCCTTATTCTCAGGGGAAACTTGTAAGAGTAATAAAAGGTAAAGTAATTGATGTTGCAGTAGATCTAAGAACTGATAGCCCTACCTATGGTAAGTATGTTGCTGTTGAGCTATCGGAGGAGAATAAGAAACAACTTTGGGTTCCTCGTGGTTTTGCCCATGGTTATATAGTATTGAGTGAGTCTGCAATCTTTGCATATAAGTGTGATCAATATTACTGTCCAGATGCTGAAGATGGTATTATGTGGAATGATAAGACTATAAATATTGATTGGAAGCTTCCAAAAGAAGATATCCAAACTAGTGAGAAAGATAAAGAGTATAAAGCCTTCAAATCAAGAAGCTTCTATTCTTCTGCTGACTTTATAAAAGAGTAATAACAAAAAAAGCCCAATGGGCTTTTTTTGTTAATTATATATGGGCTTTCCCCATTCATCTTTAATTCTTTTGTGCTTTTTAGGATAATAAGTATCTTTTGATCTACCCCATAATCTATCCCAAAAAGATCCTTTAGGATGAGTTCTCCTTGGTTTGTTTAATTTTTTTGCTCGTTTGTAGGATGCTTTCATCCTTTTACGGGTTTCTTCTGATTGAGCAGCATAATGCTCATCAAGCTTTTTACAATATGCTTTCCAATCTTCTTTGGCCTCTTTTTCTTTTCTACGAGCTTCTCTTCGTCCATCTTTTATTTCTTTCCGTATAGACTTCCTTCGAGCACGTTCTTCCTGTACTTGAAATTCATAGGTATATATTTCAGCTGAAGAAGAACATGAAGTTAATAGCTTTATACTAGTAAGTAAAAGAAAGACGACAACGAATAAACGTGTCATATCAATTTAGTTATGCCCTGATTAATTATTTATTATTGAATACACGCAAGGTAATACCGTCATAAACAGCCTTTAATCTATATAAAGGATATCTCCCGGGGCCTTCCTGTATTCCCCCTGTTATAATATTATATTTAGCATCCATACAAGTATCGATTACCCAAGGGAAATCAACGACAAGATGGGTATAGTTGTCTCCATTGAAGCATTCATTTGGAGAGTTTGGAGGAGTACGTTCATAAGCAAAGAATTCATCGGGAGTATTTCTATAAACAATAACTCCACGACTTGGTGCTTGAGTGGTAATATATTCCCATCCACCAACTGTATTCAACCTTATAAACTGAGTTGAGTTTGGATCAATAGCAAAGTTAATTCTACCTAATTTAATATTAGGGTTTTCTTCTTTTTTGCAACTTGACTGAGAAAAAAGTATGGAGATAAATATTATTATACCTGATAATATCTTTACATTTCCTTTCATTTCTAGGAATTAAGTTAATATTTACAGCGAATTTATTCAATTAAATTGAGATATATAAAGTTTTTCTTTAGCTAAATATATCATATGATATGAGTTGTCACCCTATAATCACTATTTAAGCAAACGATAAATATTTATCTAAATTACAGCTCTCTTGAAGAGAAGAATAGCTTGCAAAATTGAAGATAAAGTTTTGTCGGGCTTATTTTTACTTTTGTCGGGCTTAAAACAAATACCTTCGAGCTTAAAACTACTTTTGTCGGGCTTAAAATACAATCAAAGATAAAGCTACCCCCTAATGAAGGTAGCTTATTGCTTTATTAACCATTAATACTTTATTATTAAGCAGTTTATGGAATTGCGATATAGCCCCTAATGACTACTCGACTTTAAAACCAAAATTAGGCTGAATACTTTTTTCATAATTAGAATTCAAGTAGAAAGTAAAAGGAGCTTTTATCTCCTTTGGAATAGGAATCTCTATATAGTTCCACCAACCTTTACCATCAGGTAAGTTAGGTGGTTGATACTTTAGTTTTCCTTTCCATATTAGTGTTTTGTCATTTTGATAAATAGAGGCATAATAATACCCTGGATTGGCTTTTCTTTCTGAGTATCTCGTCACATATAGGAATATGATTCCTCCAGGAGCACTTTGTTGAAGGAACTCAAGAACACCATCAGCTTCTTCCTGATCAATAGATTTATCAGATTTTATCTGTTCTCTAACCTGATCAGCAGTTTTATAAGCTATAGTTGTGATAGGGGCAAAGTTATAGTTGGCTTGATTACCTTGACCACCACCAAATATCATGGTTATAGTATGTTCATATAAATGATGAGGTTGATTGTCAAACCAAGGACCTTCTGTCATTTCATCAGGTATAGATGATTGTGCTGATATCATGCAGGGAAATGCCAGAATGAATAGGAATAAAATATATCTAAACGATCGATTCATGATAATAGATTTTAGTAGTAGAATATAGAAATGGCATATAATAATAAGTACAGAAAAGATATTTAAAGATAAGCAATATTAGTATTAATTGCAGGAAAACAGGTATTTAATTTATCATGAGGTTAATGACAGCAGCACTCTTTACCTTTAGCTTTTGCTAAAGACTCTCTACCTTCTTTAAAAGAAAAATAGATGACCCCAAGTGTACCCAATATATCAATATAAGGGATTCCAAATAATTCATATAAAACACTAGAGACTAGAAGTACAACAGACATATATACACAAACAAGATTACAATTAGCGTCTGCCAAAATGGGTTGAGAATTAAGTTTTTTACCAATTCTTTTCTTGAAATAAACAAGAAAGATCATTGAAAGTATAGAGATAGTAGAAATAATTATACCCCAGAATGTTGTAGTTGGTTGTGAATTGTTGATAACATTGATAACAGCTGAAATAAAGAGGATAACACACAGTACATAAAAGGCATATCCAGTAAGTCGTAAAGCAGAAATCTCTTTTTGTCCTCTCTTAGAACAAGGGTTCATTCTTATTCTATAGATCATTATAAGAATGCCAAAAGCTGAAATAGTTTCAATAAAGCTATCTGCCCCAAAGCCAAAAAGAGTAAGAGTTTCATCTTCTATACCAAAAAATATAGAGACTATGCCTTCAATAAAATTATATATTATTGTAAACCATGAAAGCAGTAATGCATATTTAAATAGCTGCTGTTCATGTTTGCTTATAGAGAGTTCTTTATGATTTTTCATCACCTCATTTCTTTATGCGAAAGATAATATAAAAAAGTCTGAAAGTTTATGCTTGTGTGTGTGATTAATCTAAGGCATTACCTAATTTGATACCAAAGAAAATTGTTCTTGGTTGTTTAGGACCGTAAACATATCCTGCATCTCTTGAAGATCCTGAATCAAAATCATTCTGGAATTGGTTGAAGATATTCTTCATACCGGCACTTACTTCAAGACAAGTACCTTTACTTATGTGGAAGTCATAAGCTAGTTTTAGCCCTACATCCATAAATTTAGGTGTCTTAACAAGTGTTTCTTCTGTAATTTCTTTTCCTTCATAAAATCCACCAGTAAGATGAGGAACATGCATTTCTCCTGTATAAGTTCCTGTAAGTGTAGTTGTAAAATGGTGAATTGGTTCGTAGTTCAATACAAAGTAACCATAGTTTGAAGGGGTTCTCAATATCTGTTTGCTAGTATTCTTAGGATCTTCACCCCATTCCTGAGAGTCAGAATATTCAGACTTCTGTACAGTAAATCCAAGCTGAAGATTAGCATCTTTACCCAAAGATGTTTTGAATTCAATATTAGAACCAGTTACAATAGCCTTTGATTCTGCATTGATTCTGGTCACTGTTGTCACCTTCGTTGCATCATCAAAATCAAAAGAAGGAGCAAAAGGATCTTGAAGAACAGTATAGAATCCTTCAATAATTAATTCAGAACTGCTTCCAAACAATTTAAAATCATAATCAAAACCACCAGTAACATTATGAGAGGTTTCAGGTTTCAAGTCAGGAGAATTCTTATGAATTATAGTTCTTGCTGTTGAAGATTCAATATGTAGATCTTCGTCAAAAATCTGTGGAAATCTAAATCCACCAGCATAACTAAGTCTCACTTGAAAATCCTCAGAAAGTTTGAAAAGAACATTGGCTCTTGGGCTTATATGCTCATATACATCTGTCTTATCAGAACTGCCTTCTCTCTTCTCATGGTCAGTAACAGCACCTCTATCATAACGTAGACCAGTCAATAGTTTCCACCAACCAAGATCCCATTCATTTTGTACATAAGCACCTATACTATTGACAGACTGATCTGCTACTTGATTTGTAGGTCTGTACCCAGGAGCTATTGCATCATTATAATCATAATATCCTAACTTCTTATCATTAAGCATATCATAAACATTTTCAACACCTGCTATCAAGATTGAAGGTGCAATAATTGCATTATCAAGGTGTCTGGTATATTGACCACCTATAACAGTTGTGAGTCCATGAGTATACCCATAAGCAGAAGGATCTCTATCGGCTCCATAATAAGAATGTCTTTCTACATTTTGAGCAGAAGAATAGAGAGAATATCTGTTTTTAGAATTCTTGGAATATAAATCGTATGAGATACCTCCAGTAACGATTGTATGTTTTACTTCTTCAGCTACATCAGCCTGATCAGGCTTCTCATCGAACTTATTACCACCACGTCTATCATCATTGATGATGCTGAAGTCAACATTAAATCTACTTAAGTCATTAGGGCGATAATAAGAGTTAAGTCCTACAACAGTACTTTTAAGTTTTACGATTTCGGAGAAATCATCTTTCACCACCCTGTTATCACCATCAATATATGTGTCATCAGGATTTGCATTATAAGGCTCTCTTTCTCTGTGTAATCCATAGATAAACATACCCCCTTTATAGTCATCAGTAACCATAGAAGTATTGAATTTCACAGAAGCATCAATCGCTTTAAGATCAATCACATTCATTTCTGTACCTATCATATAAGTATTAGAAATAGGATCTCTTGTAATTACATTTACAGTACCTCCAATAGCATTAGCACCATATAGAGCAGAACCTCCACCTCTAACAACTTCAACTCTATCTATCATATTTGAAGGGAACATCTCAAGTCCATAAACACCAGCCAAAGAACTAAAAACAGGTCTACTATTGATCAGGAATTGAGTATATGGGCCATCTAAGCCATTCAAACGTAATTGAGTGAAACCGCAATTCTGGCAATCATTCTCCATTCTCAATCCAGGAACAAAGTTTAAGCCTTCTGCTAAACTTGGAGAACCTGTAGCAGAGAATAACTCAGGAGAAATTGTATTTACAATTACAGGAGCTTCTTTTCTACTTTGTGCATAACGAGAAGCAGTAATAACAACTTCTTCAGTCTGTATAGCATCTTCTTTCAAAGAAAAATATACTTCCGTTGTTTTTCCATTTTTCAGATTTAATATTTTAATCTGAGGAGCATAACCAACAGCTGAAGCCTTTAGCTTTATAGTCCCTTCAGGAAGATTGACCAATTTAAAATGTCCTGTACCATCTGCCGCTACTCCTATTGTTGTTCCTTCAACCATAATAGTAGCAAATGGAACATGGTTTCCGCTGACATCTTTGACATCCCCAAAAATCATTGTATCAGAGTTATTCTTCTTTTGTGCATGAACGCCTAAAGCTATTATAGATAATAGAATAGTGCACAGTATTGACCTGCTTAATGACATAACAAGTAAATATTAATATAATGTGTAAATTGATTTGTTTAAAATTGAAAATATAGCATCTAACATCCTATCATTAAAGTATACCTTCAATGACTGATAGAATGAAATTTATTATTGATACTGTATCGTTTGGAATATTTAAATTAAAGGAGGTGAAAGCCCACTATATGTGTAATAATGATCTTCATAATAGCTGTATGAGACATAATCTGAATAATCAAAATCATATATCGAGAAAGCTATTAGAGGAGCTGAAAAAGAATCAACATGAATATAGGAAGAACTAAGATTAAAGACTTGACAATACTCACAATTACTATGATGATGTCCTTCACTTGGACTTCTATCTGTAGAAGATGAAGAAGAGAAAGGATGTGAATGTTGAATAATTGTACCATCATCAAGGATGTGATAATGCCAGTTAGCTGCTGCATTCCAAGATAGTAACAATACTATTGGAATGAGAAGTATTCTAATACCTGATCTTATTTTCTTTCCTACTTTTAATGACATTGGTTGCTTTTCTACTCTAATTCAGCATGCAAATTAATAAAAACTATCGCAAATAATAAATACCTATATGTTGGTATTTTCTTTTTTTAATGAAGTAGTTTAAAAACCACTTATAACAAAAAATACAAAACACTAATAACCTACTTATTAGATTGCGGTTTAAAATTTAAAAAAGGTTTCGAAATAAGCTCTTCTTTTCTTAACACTTATTAAATATTGTAAGTGTGGTTTTTAAATCATTCCTATATATTTATATAGAAACCTAATTACATAGTATCTCCTGCATTATAAGCTGTAGATGTAGTTTCAATCTTTTCACCTTTAGTCCATAGACCTACGAGATTTATCCGCTTAACTTTTAATCTTGATTATTGATAAGACATGCTGTAGTGACAAGATATATCTTGTTATAGCATACTTAAAAATACTGATTATAAGGTATTTCTGTAGATTAATGAAAATGTGCCAAAATACAGGAGAAAGCTATTTTTCAGCTCTGGATTTTTAAGTTAACGATTATACAAACTGAAGAAAAAACGAGTGTTTCATTTTGAAATAACTTAAGATAAAAATGAAGTAGCTATAATCCTATTTGCTGGTTAGTTTGATATTAAAAAAAGTTATCTTAAATTGCTATTATTCATATCATAGCCGTTATGAAAGAAAGTTTGCAATACGAATTTTAATTATTATTATATATAACAATCAATTTTGAGATATTTTATACTTGCTACAATTCTTCTTATGTACTGTAACATAAGCTTTGGACAAAAAGAAACATATTCAATTAATGGGGTCATAAAAAACAAAAGAACAGGATTGCCCATACAGAATGCTCATGTTATCGGAAAAGGAATAATGAAGGGAACGACATCCAATAATTATGGTCAATTCAAGATGAAAGTCTATAATCCTGATACTTTATTCATCAGCTATATAGGCTTTAAAGAAACAACATATCCCATTTCCGATAGTGTGTTACAAAATCAAGTCAACATTAACATATTTCTTCAAGAAGATACTACTACCCTGAATGAAGTCAATATTTATCCTTTCCCTACTTATCATGAATTCAAGAAGCAACTTATCTACATGGAAGACAGACCTACTCCAAAAATCAATTCTTCTATAATTGAACTATTCCCAAAACCAAAACCAAGAATGGAAATACCTGGAAAGTTTAAGTTAAAGATGATAGCCTCCCCAATCCAAACAACATATGATCTATTCTTTGATAAGAAAATAAAGCTTGCAAGGAAGCTAAGAAAGAACAGAAAAAAGATGATGAAGTATTATGATAAGATAGGAGCTGATAGTCTCAAAAATATTCTCCTGAATGAGCAACAAAGGCTAGACTCAGCTTTATATCTGAAACCTTAAGCAAAGCGTCTACACAAGCATTTATTGTTGACCCTGTTGTCAGAATATCATCTATCAACAAAACATGTTTTCCTATAAGATGATTAGCTTCTACTAAACTAAATGCTTGATTGACATTTTCCATTCTCTCATTTGCACTCTTTTGTGTTTGTGTGCTAGTATTCTTCTTTCTGATTAACGATATAGTATCTATTGGAACATTGATCATATCTGAAATGCCAAGAGCCAAAATGTAAGATTGATTATACCCTCTTTTTCTCTTCCGTTTATCGTGTAATGGGACAGGAATAATATATTCTGGCATATCTTTATCAAAATGCAATTTAATGGAATGTCCAAGAGCTCGGCCTAAATGCCTCCCTACATCTACTCTTCCATAGTATTTTAATCCATGAACTAACTTTTGTATCCGACTATTTTTAGTGAAAGAATAAAGTATAAGTCCATTTTCAAATAGAATCTTACCATAAAAACAATCTTCTAAAATAGACAAACCGTTCGAATATGATATCAGAGGTAGTTTACTATTACAGGATAAACATATAACTCTTTCATTTTTATTCAATGTAGAAAAACAACAATAACATTTTTGAGGAAATAGAAAATGTGTCAAATCTCTAAAAAAAGTTATTAACATTGTTAATAACTGTGTTAATAACTTTCTTACTCGTTCTGAATCCATTATATAACAAGGGTTTTGTAAGGTTGTTGATTTTTAATATCTTAAGGCTAAACATACATTTCCTATTAGAAATCACATTTTAGATACCTCCATTTTATGGAATATCATAAGCCTCTAGCAACCACAAGTTAATAATCTTTTTACTTAAAATCCAAATGACATAAAAATCAAGTATAAACTAGATATAAAAAAAGCACACTCCTTTCCGGAATGTGCTCAACAATATAAATTTCTTTTCGTTAAGATAAATTCATCTTAATTCTTGAAGCCAGAATATCAATAGCTACTGTATTTGCTCCACCTTGAGGAACTATAATATCAGCAAAACGCTTCGTTGGGTCAATAAACTGAAGATGCATAGGCTTTACATAGGCCTCATAATGATTCAAGACTTCCTTGAAAGATCTTCCTCTTTCCTGAATATCTCTCTCTATAATACGCATCAGTCTATCATCAGAATCGGCATCTACATATGTCTTTATGTCAAAACGCTTGCGTAGTTCTTCGTTTGTAAGAACAAGTATCCCTTCAACAATAATAACTTTTGTAGGCTTCATTGGTATTGTTTCACCTGCTCTCGCACAAGTAAGGTAAGAGTATATTGGAACTTTAATTTCTTCACCTCCTTTAAGCTGATCCAAATGTTTAATCAATAGATCAAACTCTATAGAATCAGGATGATCAAAGTTAATTTCCTTACGTTGCTCAGGAGTCAAATGCCCATTATCTTTATAATATGAATCCTGAGATAAGATAGAAACTGCATCTTTTGGCAATAACTCAGCAATTTTCTTTACAACAGTAGTTTTTCCAGAACCGGAACCCCCGGCAATTCCAATAACAAGCATAATCTATTTTATCTGTTTAGTTTTGTGAAGGTACTAAAAAACCAGCACCCAAAAAGAGTGCTGGTAATATATGTAATTGTATTTCTTACATTAAGAAACTTAATAAGATACCTGCTGCAACAGCAGAGCCAATTACTCCAGATACATTTGGAGCCATAGCATGCATCAATAAGTGGTTGTTAGGATCTGATTTTAATCCTTGTTGCTGTACAACACGTGCACTATCAGGAACTGCAGAAACACCAGCAGCACCAACAAGTGGATTAAGCTTTTTATCTCCTTTCAAGAAAACATTCATAAGCTTAGCAAAAAGAAGTCCACACATTGTAGCGATAACAAATGAGAATGCTCCCATTATGAATATCTTCAAAGAATCGTATGTTAAGAATACATCTGCTTGAGTAGATGCACCAACAGTAACACCAAGAAGGATAGTTACAATATCAATCATAGAAGATCTTGCAGTTTCCGCTAAACGTCTTGTTACTCCACTTTCCTTAAGTAGGTTACCAAAGAATAGCATACCTAAAAGAGGAAGCGCACCAGGAGAAATCATACAAGTCAAAATAAGACCTATAATAGGAAAAACAATCTTTTCCAATTTTGACACCTGTCTTGGAGGAGCCATCTTTATAAGTCTTTCTTTCTTCGTAACTAACAGTCTCATAATAGGAGGCTGAATAACTGGTACAAGTGCCATATATGAATATGCAGCAATAGCAATCGGACCAATTAAGTGAGGCGCTAACCTTGAAGATAAGAAGATCGCAGTAGGACCATCAGCACCACCAATAATACCTATAGAACCAGCTTCCTGAAGATCAAATCCTAAGTATATTGCTCCCAAGAAAGTAACGAAAATACCAACCTGAGCAGCAGCTCCTAAAAGCATTAGTCTAGGATTAGAAATCAAAGAAGAGAAATCTGTCATAGCACCTATACCTAAGAAAATCAAAGGAGGATAAATTCCCTTAGTCACTCCATAGTATAAGTAATTCATAACAGAACCATCCTGATAGATACCAATCTGTAGATTCAGCCCTTCTGCTTGAAAGAAAGGAATGTTACCTATGATGATACCTGTTCCTATAGGAATAAGAAGTAAAGGTTCAAAATCATATTTAATAGCTAGGAATATAAATATTAGTCCCACTAATATCATAGCCATATGGCCTGTAGTAGCATTGTTAAAACCAGAATAATTAAAGAACTTTCCAAGACCACCTAATGCAGTTAGTTGCTCATGTTGTTGTGTTCCTTGCCCTGGCCCTGCTACAGCCAATTCAGTTGCCCCAGTATTATTATCAGCTCTTGCTTCAGAAGGATTAAAAACTGTAGAAGTAATTAATGTCAATATAAATACAAGACCTAAAACAGGTAATAATTTTTTTAAATCCATTCTTTACTCGATTTCAAGTAAAACATCACCTTGTAAAACACTATCTCCTGTATTTACTTTTAGAGACTTAATAACCCCATCTCTATCAACATTAAGAGTGTTTTCCATTTTCATTGCCTCATAAATCAATAGCTTATCACCCTTAGAAACAGAATCACCTTCCTTGACAAATACTGTCATTATGTTTCCAGGTAGAGGAGCTGTAACCTTAGTTACACCACCACCGCCACCACCAGAACCTTTCTGGATTTTATGAGCGTTCTTAGGAGTTGGAACAGCAGATCTTACAAGAATAGGTGTTTTCTGTTTTTTCTCAGATTTCTCTACCTCTACTTGATAAGGAGTTCCATTTACCTCAAGTTCAGCGGTACCATTATCGAAGTTTTTGATCTCTACTTCGTAATCGTTACCTCTAATTTTGAATTTGAAAGTTTTCATTGCTTATGCTACTTTTATCTAGGAGATTTTCTTAAACCATATATCTTAGAACTCCAAGGAGAATAACTCTTAGGTTCCCTTTTAATAGTGATAATACCACTTTCTTCGTCATGAACTTCATCATTTAAATATAAAGCCATTCCTATAGCAGCAGCCACATCACCAGGGATCATAAGTTCGTCCTCGGTTGCTTGATCTAGTTTTCCCTCTTTCACTAAACGCTTTCTGGTTTCTTTGTTAAGAACCTTTGAAAGGTTTGAAAAGACAAGAAACAAAAACACTAAGGCTACGAATACAATAACAATACCTACTAAGGAAATTGTCAATGCTTGATCTATATATGCGCCTGATTCCATAATTTTTTTTGTTTAAAGTATGAACAATTATAATGGAATGTTAGAGTGTTTTTTAGGAGGATTAGTATCCTTCTTAGTCGCTAAAGCCTGAAGAGCTCTGATGATTCTGAAACGAGTATTACGCGGTTCAATAACATCATCAATATATCCGAACTTAGCAGCTTGATAAGGATTCGCAAATTTCTCACGATAATCATCCTCTTTTTCTTTGACATACTTAGCTTTTTCTGCGTCGTCCTCGATACTTGCTACCTTACGGCCTTCAAGAACTTCGATAGCACCAGCAGGGCCCATAACTGCAATTTCTGCACCTGGCCAAGCATAGTTAATATCTCCTCTAAGCTGTTTTGAACTCATTACATCATGAGCACCACCATAAGATTTACGTAAAGTGATTGTAATCTTTGGCACAGTAGCTTCACCATAAGCAAACATTAATTTAGCTCCGTGAATGATAATTCCACCATATTCTTGTGCACTTCCAGGAAGGAAACCAGGAACATCAACAAGAGTCACGATAGGAATATTGAATGCATCACAGAATCTAACAAAACGTGCTCCCTTACGAGAAGCATTTATATCAAGTACTCCAGCTAAATACCCTGGCTGATTAGCCACAATACCTACTGACATACCATTAAATCTTGCGAAACCAACAACAATGTTTTGTGCATAATGACGGTGAACTTCAAGAAACTCGCCATTATCAACAATACCATGAATGATATCTTTTACATCATATGGTTTGTTTGGATTATCAGGGATAATCTCATTTAGACCGTCTTCAAGTCTGTCAATTGGATCATTACACTCTTCATATGGAGGATCTTCAAGGTTGTTTGCAGGAAGATAAGAAAGCAGCTTTCTGATAAGCATTAATCCTTCTTCTTCTGTCTCAGCAACAAAATGAGTTACCCCACTTTTTTGAGCATGAACCATTGGTCCACCTAAATCTTCTGTAGTGATATCCTCACCAGTTACTGTTTTAGCAACTTTAGGACCTGTAACGAACATGTAACTATTCTTCTCAGACATGATAATGAAATCTGTAAGAGCAGGAGAGTATACAGCACCGCCGGCGCAAGGACCAAAAATAGCAGAAATTTGAGGTATCACCCCTGAAGCTTCAATGTTACGTTGAAAGATCTCTGCATAACCAGCTAGTGATCTAACTCCTTCTTGGATACGAGCTCCACCAGAGTCATTAACACCTATTACAGGTGCTCCAACTTTCATTGCTTGATCCATAACTTTACAGATCTTTTGGGCGAAAGTTTCTGACAGGCTACCTCCGAAAACAGTAAAGTCTTGAGAGAAGACATATACCACACGACCGTCAATAGTACCATGACCAGTAACAACACCATCCCCCATAAAACTCTGCTTATCTAAGCCAAAGTCCGTAGTTCTGTGCGTTACAAACATGTCAAATTCTTCGAAGCTACCTTCATCAAGAAGACCTTCAACTCTTTCGCGGGCAGTAAGCTTTCCTTTCTTATGCTGTGAATCAATTCTCTTTTGACCACCACCCAAACGGGCTTCTTCCCTCTTATTTAATAAATCCTGGATCTTGTTTTCGATGGACATTTTTTTGTGGATTTTACGGTCTGCTATTTATTTTTATCTTCACAAAGTTCTGTAAGCACTCCAAAAGTAGACTTTGGATGCAAGAAAGCGATATCTAATCCTTCAGCTCCTTTTCTTGGGGCTTTATCAATTAGTCTTATTCCCTGCTCGTCAGCATCCTTAAGAGCACCTTCGATATTATCTACTGCAAAAGCTAGATGATGAATACCTTCACCTTTCTTTTCAATAAATTTACCAATTGGTCCTTCAGGATCTGTAGACTCCAAAAGTTCAATCTTTGTTTGTCCAACCATGAAGAAGGCAGTTTTTACTTTCTGATCTTTTACTTCTTCAATATTGTAGCACTTAAGGCCAAGAACTTTTTCGTAATAGGCAATGCTATCTTCCAGATTTTTGACAGCAATACCAATGTGTTCAATATGAGTTGGTTTCATTTGTCTTTTATTTGTACCCTTGTGAAAACTTTCACAAAAGTACAGTAATTTTTTTGTTTAATTAGTTGTCAATCTATTAAAAAATAAGCCAATAAGCAAAATACTATTTAGTCTGATTAAAAGCTATATGCAAAATTAATTTGTTCTAAATAAGATATTTATAGCCGTAAATAACATCCTCATGCTATAATATACCTTAATAACTTAAATTCAATACAAAATTTTTTTTGCTTCTAAATGAATTATTTTTTAAGTATCCCTTTACTGAAATAGGGAGAAGCTTCCGCTATATAAAAAATAACTAAAAGAAAGTAAATATAGTCTATAAGCTAACTCTATTATTTAATAATATGATTGATTCATGCAAATCAACCAACTTATACAAATGACTATTTCTAAAACTCTTATTTATAATCATATATTATTGTATGTTAAAAGCTATAACAAGAAGCTTACTATTAAAATATGAGGATTAAACTAAATCAATATCCATTTATTATAGACATTAATAAGTTATAAATAATTAATACTCAAATTAATTACATCTTTATTATGGCCTAACATACCACAATATTTCTACTATGTATATTTCTCTTCTTTTCATATCAAATTAAGTCCTATTCTACCAGCAAAATACGGGAACTCTATATTTTATATCAAAATGCAATGTCACTATTTCATTAAATAATTATCTATAATTAAAAGCTATAAACCTATCATTTTACAAACACATAGCTTATCACTTCTATATTAGAAGATAAATACCTTATCTAAAATATTTTTTATTAACAAACTAAACATTAAGACTAGAAATGAAAACAATAAAATTTTTGATGATAATCATTGGACTTTGTTTATTGATGCCTTCCTGTAAGGAAAAAGACAGAACAAGAATATATATAGTGTTTACAGGTAGAGAAATGGATAAAAAAGCTGATTGGGACTGGAATAGATGGCTTTTTTATATGGAAGATCCTGATACTGATGAAATAATTACTTGCACTTGTGAGGATGGTGAAGGTAATTGCTATGAAGATGTCATTATAAATGGCAGTAGCAGATCAAACATCAATAGCATATTTATTTCTAATACAGAGAAAAACAGATATCGTTCTAATGAAAATATAATTGAACAATTATTGACCTACATTCCGAAAGATCAACAACAGGCACTATCAGAACATAAAGCTATATATAAGCTATCATCTGAAATCAAAAACAGATCTGAAAATATCTATACTCAGATATTGAGTGCTTATGATCCTAACACTAATGAATTATTATTTGCACAACCTTTTACATTAAAAAGATAAATTATTGAAAGAGCTAAGGATAACCCTTGGCTCTTTTCTAAAACATATTATAATGATTAAATACTTTCACTCACAAAAGCTTTTCATGAAAGCTTTTTTTATTTTTATAGCTTTCTTGGTGTTTTCATGTGAAAATCAAGTTAATAAATGTAACCTCAAAGTTCTTTCTGAAAAAGAACATTATATCCAAAATAATTTAGACCCAAATGTCATCAATTATCTGAAGAAAGGAGAGCAATTTTTAAAAGATCAACTTCCCACTATTGCTAATTTCTGCCCTAATATAAATACTGTAATCTATCTTTCTATTCAAGATGATAGCCTGATAATAAAGCATATCAAAACAAATCTTAGCAAGGATATGGCTGAAGATAAAGCAAATCTTAATTTTGGTTATATTAATGAGAAGAAATTTTATTTATTTAATCCTAAAGATCAAGTTATAGCAATATATAATGATAAGGGAAATGAAGTACATAGATATAGCACTACAATAAAGGATCAAAATAATACAATAAAAACACTCTTGTATGATGAAAAAGCTTTTATAAAGAATGACAAAATAATATTACCTACTATATATAATGGTATTCCTGCTACATCAGCAAAGTTAAAAGATTATTATAACAGAAATTTCGGCCTGATTATTAACAAAGACTCTACTTATTCTATTCCTGAAATTAAGTTTCCTTATAACTACAGAAAAGGAAAGGGTTATCATGATATATCTATGTACTTGTCAACAAATAAAGAAAATGACTTGTATGCCTCTTTTTCAAAAAATGACAGCTTATTCATATATAATAAAGATGGTCAATTTAAATCAAAACATTTCTTTGGCATTAATTTTACTCATCATTTTAATTATTTCGAGAATAAAGCCTCATTAAAACAACTTAAAACCTATTTAAAGGAAGAACCTAGATACTTTCAATTGAGGTACGATCCTTATAATAAAATGTTAATCCGCTCTTATAAGAAAAGAACTGTTCACAACAAAAATTCTATTAAGAAGACAAAACCAGAAACTGTATGGATATTTATGGATACTCAAAAACATATTTACTATGATCCTAATGTGAAGAAATTACATTCGATATCACTCAGGAACATAGGTTTTTCACCTAAAGGTATGTGGGACATAGAATTTAATATAAAGAATGGAAAACATAAACTAGTTTATAAGCTATTTCAACTCGATTACTTATAATACAAAAATTGGAAGAGTTTTCTCTGGAAAAGGCATAGTTCTCAAATGAGATAACTACCTCACCTATTAGCGCATTATAATATTCATGGTCTTTACAGAGATATTCTTATTATCAATAGCTACTTATTTGACAACTCCCCCTATTAAGGGGGTTTTTTAGCCTACGCACGAACTGTGTTCCACGTTGACAACTACTAGCAATTGTCCTTACCAGAATATTTCTTGCACCATTGATATCAACATTTAACTCAGAGCCACATTTGCAACATTTGAATCTAGCTTGAGTTTTTCTATTTTCCTTAGCTTTATAACCACACTCAGAACAGCTTTACAATGTATATTTTGCATCTATCTTCACTATTATTATCGAAATATAGTAACCCGAACTTTCTCTTATGATTGTTGCTCTTTTGAGACTCTACTTTTTAAAAGTCTTTTAAAAATTCGACCATAATCAAAATATAAAATCATACTTCACCTTTTCATATCAAATTACTTTAAAATAAAAACACTCGTTTTTTCTTCATTTCATGCAATCATTAACCTAAAGATCAAAAGCCTAAAATCTACTTTCCCCTGTATTTTTGCACATTTTCACAAATCTACATAAACACCTTGTAGTCAATGCTTTTTAGGTGTATAGCAACAAGATATATCTTGTCACTACAGCATGTTTTATCAATAATCAAGCTCAAAAGTTAAGCGAATAAATCTCGTAGGTTTACTAATTAAAAGTAAAAGTCTAGGAGCTAAATCTCGTAGGTCTACTTACTGAAGGTAAAAGTCTAGGAACTAAATCTCGTAGGTCTACTTACTGAAGGTAAAAGTCTAGGAACTAAATCTCGTAGGTCTACTTACTGAAGGTAAAAGTCTAGGAACTAAATCTCGTAGGTCTACTTACTAAAGGTAAAAGTCTAGGAACTAAATTTCGTAGGTCTACTAACCTAATTCAAAAAGCTCCTAGGTAAATTTCGTAGGCTTTAAGGTAAATCTTATAGTTTAGTTAGTTGTGTATTGTAAATCAATTAGTTAATTCTTTTAGATCAATTAACTTTTTCATTTTCTCAGGAAATGGATCTTTTTAGAGTCATATATAATCGAAATCTGAAGCTTTTGCTATTTAACATAACATTGGGCTTATATGTGCGATAATCTACAATTTTAAAATTGAAAGCCGAATTATCGCACTATACAGCAATTAAAAATAAGTGATAAAGCTTATAAATAAGGAAATGTAAGGATCTGGAATAAAAGTATTCCCGCTCTAAATCTTCAATAACAAATAGATTATTAAGATGAATTAATTGTAAAAGTATATTATGAACTGATTTAAAAACTCCATTTACAATCTTTAATAAGTAGTAAGCTAAGAATAAGTTATCCCAAAAAGTACTTTAGTGCTTTTCGGAACCTTTTTAAAAGCTTAAACCGTAACATAAAAAACAGATTATAAGCTCTTTAACTTTTTTATTATAAGTAGTTTTTAAACTACTTCATCATGATAAGTGAAGTGATTTTGAAATTACTTTATATAAATCATGACTTAAATCTTAATTTTTGTATATTCTGATGCAGACGGCGAATAAAAACAATATATTTTTTTTGAAGCTTGATTTAATGTAAAATACTGTGTTTTGTCTCGATTTTTAGCCTGCATTAATATAAAAATGACATGATCAGATGATGAATCTATTTGCCGGGTTTATTATATCAATACTTTATCAAGCTTCATATATAGACGGATTATAAAATATATTGCCAAGGCAAAGAGCATTTTATAAAAGATATAATGATCATGAATGTACAGGAGAATTACAAACTTTAAAACAAAAGAGGTTTTGTTTCTGTTCTTCTAAATATGACTCTTTAATTTAAAAGCTTTTAATCTTATTATTATAATATATCCTTTCATATATGGAGCATTCTCCTCCATATAAAATTAAATTAGAACATTCTGCTATGATGAAGAAAATCTTGTTATTGGGTTCTGGTGAACTTGGAAAAGAGTTTGTTATTTCGGCAAAGAGATTGGGTCAATATGTTGTTGCTGTTGATAACTATATAGGTGCTCCAGCTATGCATGTTGCTGATGATTTTGAGGTGATAAATATGCTTGATGGAAACGCTTTAGATGAAATTGTTGCTAAACACCAACCAGATTTGATAGTTCCGGAGATAGAAGCAATAAGAACAGAGCGGTTTTATGATTATGAAAGTCAGGGAATCAAAATTGTCCCTAGTGCGAGAGCTGCGAACTATACAATGAATAGAAAAGCTATCCGTGACTTAGCTGCTCGTGAACTGGATATAAGAACAACTCATTATACATACGCTAGTTCAATTGAAGATATGTATAGTGCTGTTCAGGAAGTGGGAATTCCATCTGTGGTCAAGCCATTAATGTCATCTTCTGGTAAAGGACAATCTGTAATTAAACATGAAAGTGATATACAAGAAGCCTGGAATGCAGCAGCTGCTAATGCCAGGGGAGATTCTCATCAAGTGATAGTCGAGGCTTTTGTGAAATTCACAGCAGAGATAACACTATTGACAGTAACGCAGAATAATGGGAAAACGCTTTTCTGTCCGCCTATAGGACATATACAGGAAAGGGGAGACTATCAAAGAAGTTGGCAGCCTGCATTGATTTCGGAAGAAGCATTAATGCAAGCTCAGCAAATTGCCGATAGGATTACTAAGGCTTTGGGCGGTGCCGGAATATGGGGAGTAGAGTTTTTTGTCTGTGAAGATAATGTGTTGTTCTCAGAATTATCTCCAAGGCCTCATGATACAGGAATGGTGACTCTTGCCGGAACTCAGAATTTTTCAGAGTTTGAGCTGCATTGTCGTGCTGTGTTAGGACTTCCAATACCAGATATTACATTAGAGAGAAAAGGTGCAAGTGCTGTTATTCTTGCAGCTAAGAAGGGAGTGCGTCCCTATTTTGAAGGTCTGGATATAGCAATGGCTATTCCTAAGTCAGATGTACGATTATTTGGAAAGCCTACTACTCGTAAGCATAGACGTATGGGCGTGGCTTTAGCTTATGACTCTTTAGATGCAAATATTAACACTGTCATTAATAAGGCCAGAGAAGTTGCTTCGTATATTATTGTGAAGACAAAAGATATGGAATAGCTTGTCAGCTTTCTTATTGAAGTAATTTAAAAACTTCTTATAGTTTAATAAGGTGCAATAAAATCAGGTTTCTTAGGTAGAAATATAGGGAATCTTAATGGTGCTTTTGTGGCTATGGAAAAACCAAATGGCTTAGTGCCATCAGGAGAATTCAACAGATAAGATAACCTGAACTCTACTGTTTCGAATACCAAGTTTTCATTTTTTATTCGCATTCCTGCTCCTAGAAAGGTTCTGGCTTTGTTTTCGAAGATAGACTTCTTTTGAAAGCCTATCCAACCCATATCTATAAAGCCAAAGTAAGCAAATCTAAACCCATAGAAATACCATGGAGTAAAGACATTTACTTCAGGAGAAAAGGAGAAACGTTTTGTTCCTTTAAACTCATCGCTGTATTCTCCGGGGAAGCCATGTGTACCTTGAAGTAACAGAGTATCTCCGGGCATAGCGTTTAATGCTTGTGTAAATCTTATGGTGTTGTATAGACGTACCCTGTGGCGTTTGATTCTTATCATATTAGTGGAATGAATGGCACTGATGTCCAAGACTCCTTGCTCGAATCTTTTGTTATGAAAGAAGCCTCCTATATTACATGATAAATATACATAGCCCAATTTTTTTATAAACTGCCCTACACTGGATTCCATACCAAGGTAAGTACGATCAAAATACTCTCCGAACTGATAACCTCCAAGTACAGCAAATCTATAACCATAAGGGATATCCTCATTTCTTCCAAAGGTATAAAAGTATGATGTTGTCAGGTAATCCTGTTTGGATATACAAGTTGCAAAGAGAACATTGATTCTCTTCTGAAAGAAAAAGTTGGAATCAGCAGACACATATGGTCTGTTGCTGTGGTGTATCCGTTGAATCCTTGATCCTATAGTCCCCGTGATAGGAGCACCTAGGTAGTTCTTTCTTTCTTTATCAAGAAAACTTCTGCCAAAGAAAGCATCATACACATTGAAGTTAACATCTCTGAAGATTGTAGTTGTATCGATCTTTGTTCCAAACTTTCGATAGCCATCTTTGAATGAGAATCCTCCAAAGTATTTAAATCGTAATGGGATTATCTGGCGGAATACGGAGACATTATACTGAAGAGAATCGTCATTATGGAGATAACCAATACTTGCATTTACAAAACTTCCGTTGATGTTATTTGTCGACACACTACCAAGGTCATACCTGAACTCTGGCCGGCGTTCTGTATCAAAGGTCATTGCATTATCGAGCTTATAGCCAAGTCCCAGAAGATTCACATTGTATCCTCTAAGGTAGAACTTATGGTTGTTCTTTAATTCGGGCATTATTACTATCGGGAAAACATCTTTTGTTAAAACCAGAATATCGACAGAGTCCCCTTCTATCTTTGATATATGGATGAGAGCATCATCTATGTAGGTTAGATTCCTTAGGATACTTGTATTCTCAGCGATTATAAATGGATTTAAAGTGTCTCCTTTTTTGAAGAGAAGGTTTTGTTTGATGACCCATGCTCTGGTGTTTAGATGTAGATTATTTGCAAACCTTCCCACCCAAGTAGATGCTTTCTTTGCTGTATCTACCATGCTAGGGCCAAATATGTCTAGCTTTCTTATATTTATATTCCTTATGATTCTTCCTGTATAGGGTAGGTAAGGGGATTCGGCTTTAACTGCTTGAACAGAATCAGGGATGATACTATACATTGGAGGCTCAAAGGCTAGATCATATAGTCTTTTGGTAATTTTGTTTTTATAAGCAAGTTCTTTCAGTTTATTATAGAATTGTTTCCCTGATCTTCCTGTTAATATCTCAACTGTATCTGGTACTATGATGATGGTATCTTTTAGGATGCGAAAGCTAGTATCATTCATAATGATATTAGTCCCTGCTTTTAATAAGACAGTATCATTAGAAATTGTGGTTTGAGAGAATAGAGTTGATATATTTAAAAGAAACATTATAATCAGAAGAAACCTTACTGAGGGAATAACAAAGTTTCTCATAGATGATAATTCAAATGGAAAGAAGCAGAATCTACCTTTAAAGTTAAAAGTAGATCCTGTTATTTATATTATCCTTAAAATTAGTAAATTATTCGATTCCCAGATCAGAAATAAAACTTTGCACCTTTGCTTCAAGTAGGACAAAGATGTCTTCAATATTAACACTCTCTAAAGAGCTTAACTTTACACTTATATAGTACTTTATCTTTGGCTCTGTACCAGAAGGACGAACGCTAATTTTACTGCCATCTTCAGTGAAGAACTGTAAAACATTAGACTTAGGAAGATCAATGTCTTTCTCTTCTCCTGTTTTTATATTAAAGCTCTTCGAGATAGAATAGTCGTTTATTTGAACAACTTTATAATCGGCGATCTTCTTAGGTGGAGCATTACGATAAGTAGCCATTATCTTCTGAATTTCTTCAGATCCTTCTTTTCCTTTTTTTACCAGAGAAACCAAAGATTCAAGATAACAAGCATGCTTTGTATAGATGTCTATAAGAATATCATATATTGTCTTCCCTTGACTCTTTGCCCATGCTGCAATTTCAGCGAACATAGTACATGAAATAACAGCATCTTTATCCCTGATAAATTCGCCAACAAGATATCCATAGCTTTCTTCACCACCTCCAATGAACTGCATTTTGCCTTCATTCTTGTGTATAAGATCTGCAATATATTTGAAGCCAGTGAGGACGTCAAAGCATTTTACCTTGAAGCTATCAGCTATGTCTTTAAGCAATTCTGTAGTTACAATCGTTTTGGCTATATATTCATTTCCTGTCAGCTTGCCATCTTCAGACCATTTGCTCAATAGGTAGTAGATAAGAATAGAGGCTGCTTGATTGCCATTTAGGAGAGTAAGCTTATTTTCTTTGTTTCTTACTGCTATTCCAACTCTATCAGCGTCAGGGTCTGTTCCCATTACAAGCTCGGCATTAACTTCTTCTCCCAAGTCTAAAGCCATTTGCAATGCTGAGGTTTCTTCTGGATTTGGTGATGCGACAGTAGGGAAGTTGCCATCATATATATCTTGCTCTTTAACTGTAGATATATTTTTGAAGCCTAATTTCTTGAGTGCTCTAGGAATCATAGTGCCACCAGTACCATGAAGAGCAGTGAAAACTATAGGGATATCGTTGTCTTCATCAATAGCTTTTCTTGAAAGAGATAAACTACATACTCTTTCTAAGTACTCATTATCTATATCTTCATTTGTCTTGATGATAAGATCTTTATTTCCTTCGAACTTAATGTCTTTTAAGCTGTGTATGCTTTGCACTTCCTCAATCACATTCTTGTCATGAGGGCTTATAAGCTGTCCTCCATCTTGCCAATAGGCCTTAAATCCATTGTATTCTTTTGGATTGTGTGAAGCCGTAATAACTACTCCAGACTGACAGGATAAGTGACGAATAGTAAAACTAAGTTCTGGGGTAGGTCTGAGTTCTGTGAATAAATAAACTTTGATGCCATTAGCAGAGAGAACCTGAGCAGTGATCTCAGCAAAGTATGGACTGTTGTTACGGCAATCATAAGCAATAGCAGCCTTGAGTTCTTCATCCGGAAAACTCTTGATTATGTAATTCGCCAGTCCTTGAGCTGCTGCTCCAACAGTATATTTATTCATTCTGTTTGATCCAGCACCCATGATGCCCCTCATGCCTCCAGTGCCAAACTCCAGATCTTTATAGAATGAATCAACAAGTTCTTTTGGGTTGTTGTCAATAAGATTTTGTACTTCTTCTTTTGTCTTTGGATCGTATGTTAACCACTCTTGTGCTTTGCTTAGTATGTCTTTATTGATTAGTGTCATCTTGATATTGTATTATAGTTTTTGGTTGTAAACTTTATGAAAGCCTCCTGATATTGAGGAGACATTAAAGTTTATTAATAGACCATTTTCTTTCTTGCTAAACCTTAGTATCGAATTAAGATGTTCAAGGTGTCTATCTTTGATAGATGTGTCTGTTATAATCTCAATTGCTACTTCATCTTGAATATATAATTCACACTTTAGATATTCCTTTAAAGGCTTTCCTTTGTATAATATATGAACAGGTTTGTTTACTTCAACCTTCAGACCTTTGTTTTCTATCTCATATGCTAAGACAGATTTATAAACAGATGCCAATAGCCCTTTGCCTAAGTGTTGATGTACTTCTCTGGCAGATTCAAAAATTATCTTAATTAATGTATCTAGTTCCTGTTTATTCATATAATTCCTTTAAACAATTATCTAAGCTATTAGTCCAATGTGGTATGAGTTGATGAAATCTTTCTTTGAACTTTCTTTTATTCAGGACAGAATATGCTGGCCTTTTGGCCTTAGTAGGATATTCTTCAGATAAAACAGGTATAACACTACAATTAGTATTCGTCTTTTTTATAATATGATATGCGAAATCATACCAGCTGGCTACCCCTTCATTGGAATAATTGTATATCTCCGTTTGTTTGGAGAAATCTTTGCTGGATATTATTTTAACTATACTTTCAGCCAAATCATGAGCCCATGTAGGTGTTCCTGTTTGATCAAATACAACTCTCAAAGTATCTCTTTCTTTTGATAAGTTGTAAATTGTTTTTGCAAAGTTATGCCCATAAGATGAATATAACCATGATGTTCTGAAAATATAAGCGGGAATGTCTTGTGCGATAATCTCCTTTTCTCCATTCAATTTAGTTTCACCATATATAGTTGAAGGGTTCGTAGTGTCGTCTTCAGTATATGGAATATTCGAACTTCCATTGAATACATAATCAGTAGAAATGTGTATCAGAAATATGTTATGTTGTTTAGATATAGAAGCAAGATTCTTACATGCAGTTGTATTTGCTTTATAAGCTTGCTCTTTCTCATCTTCTGCCTTATCTACGTTTGTATAAGCAGCACAATTGATGATTACATCAACCTTATTATTATCGATATAACTTGCGATATCCTTATACTCTGTAATGTCTAATGTGTCAACATCAGTAAAGGAGAAGGTGATTTCGTCTTTGGTTTTGGATATTTTATGTATTTCTTTTCCAAGTTGGCCGTTTGCTCCGGTAACTAATACTTTCATCATATTTGTATCAGTCAATTATATGTTTGAAATATTCGATTGTTTTGTCAAGTCCTTGTTCTAACTGAATATGTGGTTCCCAGTTAAGCTTTTGTTTTGCTTTTGTGATGTCTGGTTGTCTTTGCATAGGATCATCTGTAGGTAGAGGTTTGAAAACAAGCTTTGATTTTGAACCAGTTTGCTTGATGACTTTCTCTGCAAGCTCCAGAATAGAGAACTCATTTGGGTTGCCTATGTTTATTGGTCCGATGTAATCATCAGTAGTATTCATCATTCTTATCATTCCTTCTACAAGATCATCTACATATTGAAAGCTTCGAGTTTGATCGCCTTTTCCATATATGGTGATATCTTTATTTTGGAGTGCTTGCATTATAAAATTGGATACTACTCTACCGTCATTAGGATGCATTCTGGGACCATAGGTGTTGAATATTCGTATGATTTTTATCCTTACATCGTTTTGTTTGTGATAGTCGTAAAATAATGTTTCTGCACATCTCTTCCCTTCATCATAACAAGACCTTTCACCTATAGGATTTACATGTCCCCAGTAAGCTTCATTTTGTGGATGTACTTGTGGGTCTCCATATACTTCACTTGTAGAAGCTTGAAGGATCTTTGCTTTTATACGCTTAGCAAGTCCCAACATATTAATAGCACCCATGACTGATGTCTTTATCGTTTTTATTGGGTTATATTGATAGTGTATAGGACTAGCAGGGCAAGCAAGATTATAAATCTCATCTACTTCAATAAAGAATGGCATCGTTACATCATGCCTTATAAGCTCGAAATATGGATTTGAAAGAAGGTGAACGATGTTTTTCTTCTGACCAGTAAAATAGTTGTCTAAGCAGATGACTTCATTACCTTCATTAAGTAATCTTTCACAGAGATGAGAACCAACAAATCCAGCTCCTCCAGTTACTAGTATTTTTTTGCTCATTTGGATAAGTAAATGAATATTATGATAAAGAGTTTGTACTGTTGGCAGTAAAATTAAGTAAAAATTTACTTTTAGGATGAATAGGGGTGTAGATATAAAAAAAAAGCTGCATTCTTGCAGCTTTTAGTGATTGATCGGGGGCTCGAACCCCGGACCCTCTGCTTAAAAGGCAGATGCTCTACCAGCTGAGCTAATCAATCAAAAAGAAAAAAAGTGATTGATCGGGGGCTCGAACCCCGGACCCTCTGCTTAAAAGGCAGATGCTCTACCAGCTGAGCTAATCAATCAACAATTGCGGTGCAAAAGTATTGAATTTTTTTTTCCTTGCAAGCAATTTAAGCCTTTTTTTTAGAAAAAAATTAAATGTTTATTTCACCTTTTCCTTCTCGGATAAGTTGAATTTCGTGGTTTGTGCAGTCTATTATCGTGGAAGCCAGATTGTCACCGTAACCACCATGTACGATAATGTCTGCAAAATTCTCATACTTCTCATAGATTAATTCTGGATCGGTAATGTACTCTAAAATGTCATCTTCATTCCGGATAGAAGTAGACATTATAGGGTTTCCTAATTCCTTTATTATATTTAGTGCAATATTATTATCAGGAATTCGAATTCCTATTGTCTTTTTCTTACTTTGAAAGATTTTAGGGATGTTATTATTTGCATCTAGAATAAAAGTATAAGGCCCAGGCAGGCATTTTTTCATGAGTTTATAAACATCATTTGATATTGGACGTGTATAATCTGACAATTGACTTAGATCAGAGAACAGAAAAGAAAAGTTTGCTTTTTCTTTTTTAACACCTTTAAGTTTGGCTATTTTGTCTACAGCTTTACTTTTTTTAATATTACAAGTTGCTGCATATATAGTATCTGTAGGTAAAATGACAACACCTCCATCTAATAAGCATTCTACGACTGTTTTTAGATGTCTTGGATCAGGTGTTTCTGGATGTATTTTTAATAGCATGTTAAATTGTATTTAATATTAATTACAACGAAAATAAGGAATCAGTCCTATATTAAATGGAATTTAGATTGGTAAGTTAGCAAAGGTATATCTTTTTAGGTTGCCAGATATTATTGCTTTTAAGAATATTACTGATGATTTAAGAAAGAATAAAAAGAATAATATTATATATATCTTTAACCATTAAATTTATGTTGGGTATTCAGTGATAATAATGAATTAAACTTAATTATAAAATCATTTCTGTTTAATAATTTTATATTATGGAAAACTTTGAATTTAACGAAAAAAGAAAAGGAACCTTCCAATACACTTCACTCATAGGGATAATATTAGCTGCAATTTCAATAATCATCTTTTTATTGAATTATGACATCTTTGGAGTAGAAGGGAAGTTGATAGTGCTCAATTATCTGTTTACTATTGTGGCAATGGTCTTTGGTGCTCAATTTATTCGTAAGGAGTGTTATAATGGATATATGGATTATGGAAGATCTTTATGGACGACTTTTTCTATCTCTTTATATTCTGTAATAATATTTTCAATATTCATGGCATTGTATATTTATTTTAATAAAGGCTATGCTCAAGATCTTTTGGTAGCAAAAGAGCAAGTGTTTTTGATGATAAACCCTAATGCAAGCTCTGCAGAATTAGATAAGGTGATGTCCTTATACAAGTCTCTACAGAATCCAGTATTATTGTTTTTCACTACATTATTTAGTGAAGCCATTTCAGGTTTTATTATTGCTTTAATTGTTTCTATATTTGTCAAGAAAAAAGAACCAATTGGAGAAATTAAATAATAAGATGGATATTTCAGTCATAATTCCTTTGTTGGATGAAGAAGAGTCTTTACCAGAATTGAATGCTTGGATTTCAAAAGTGATGAAATCTAATAACTTTTCATATGAAGTGATATATGTTGATGATGGTAGTAAAGATAAGTCTTGGAAGATAATTTCGGATCTCTCAAATGAGATGGATGAGGTTAAAGGTATTAGATTCAAAAGGAATTATGGAAAGTCTGCGGCATTAAATAAAGGATTTGAAATGTGTTCAGGTGATGTAGTGATTACAATGGATGCAGATTTACAAGATAGCCCTGATGAAATCCCTGAACTATATCGCTTGATTGCTAAAGAGGGATATGATTTGATTTCTGGTTGGAAGAAGAAAAGATATGATCCTTTGATGAAGACTCTACCATCAAAGTTCTTTAATTGGACAACAAGAAAGATGTCAGGAATAAAGTTGAATGATTTTAACTGTGGACTTAAGGCATATAAAAAGGATGTCGTAAAAAACATAGAGATCTATGGTGAAATGCATAGATATATTCCTGTTATTGCTAAGTTTTCAGGATTTCCTGTAATTGGGGAGAAAGTTGTTCAACACAGAGAGCGTAAGTACGGAATTACTAAGTTTGGTCTTGATAGATTTGTTAAGGGATATTTAGATCTTATTTCCATTAACTTTATGATGAAGTTTGGAAAACGTCCAATGCACTTTTTTGGCAGTATGGGATCTGTTATCTTCTTGATTGGTTTTGTTATCGGAATCTATTTGACTATTGATAAACTCTTCTTTGATGCTTATAGAATTGCAGAAAGACCTTTGTTCTTCTTAGGTATACTTGCAATGATTCTAGGTAGTCAGTTGTTTTTAACTGGTTTTCTTGCTGAGATGATCTCTCGAAATTCCAGTGATCGAAATAAATACTTGATTAGTGAGTTTAGGAATCTAGATAAACAAGATAAGTAGATTATTAAGAAACTATATATATTAGGAGTGTTCTTTAAAAAGAATGCTCCTTTCTTAATTATTATTTGCGATATTTGGTTTGTTGAGGTGATAAAAAAGCCGTCATTTGTGTTAATCGGGGTAATTTGATTTAACTCTTTAGCCTAAGTAACTCTATCAAATAAATGTTTATGCGTAGAATTGTTTGTTTTGGACCTGGTCCAATGTTTAAGGGTGGTATTGCTAATTATAATACTTCTTTAGCTAAAACTCTGGATAAAATATCAGAATGTGAAGTATATATTGTTTCATGGACTCAACAGTATCCTGCTATTATTCCTCGTGATTTTATTGATAGAAGCAGTTATTCTGACCAACTTGAGGGTACTAATATAAAAGTAAAGTATATAACAAATTATAACAATCCATTTTCATGGATAAAGACTTGTAAGTATATAAAGTCTTTAAATCCTGAAAAGATTATATTTCAATGGAGTTTGGCTATTCAAGGGCCTCCTATGGGTTATATAGCTTCCTGGCTTAGAAAGAATACCGCTTCAGAAATAGTTTTTGACTTGCATTTTGTTGCTCAAAAAGAAGTATCTGCATTAGATAGAAAGCTCTTGAGGATAGGAATAAAGAATGCTGATACTTATATAGTCCATTCAAAGCAAACTTCCAAAGAGTTAATAGAATTCTTCCCTAATAGAAAGTTTGAAGTAGTCGAAGGTTGTCAAAAGACAAATGGTACTGGTATAAAGATTATACAGCTATATCATCCCGTATATGATATGTTTGAGTATCATTCTGATTTTAATGTTGACGCTTTCAAGGAAAGTTTAAACCTGAAGAAACATGTCTTTTTATTCTTTGGATTTATAAGAAAGTATAAAGGTCTTCATAATTTGATTGAATCTTTCGCAAAGCTTTCTGAGAGAAGAGATGATGTGTCTTTGTTGATTGTAGGGGAGTCCTTTTGGCATACTCTTGATAAAAAGAAGTTAAGCACAAAGATTAAGAATGGGATCTTTTCTTTTGCAAAGAGCTTGTTTCTGAAAAAAACTGATGATGAAAGGGAATATAGACCCCTTGATCTTATTAAGAAGTTTGGAATAGAAGATAAAACCGCAGTTGTAAATACTTTCGTCGCGAATGAAGATGTTCACAAGTATTTTCAGTCTAGTGATAGTTTGGTTCTGTTTTATGATAAAGCTTCTCCTTCTGGCGTTGGGTCTATAGCATATAATTTCAAAATGCCTTTGTTGGTTAGTGAGATTGAGCATCTGGAAGAGATGGTAGAAGATGGATTTAATGGATATGTTGCAAATCCTAAAGATATTGAAGATATGGTCAATGTTCTTGAGAAATCAATAGAACAGCCTATAAATAAAGATAATGTTCAGATTGTGAAAGATCGGTTGAGTTGGGAAAATTATGCTAACTCTATACTTATTGAATAATAATCTGATCTTGAAAAGGTAATCTAAGCAGCTTTTATAGCTGCTTTTTTTATTTATCATTTTATAGAATAAATTCCCTCGGGCTTAAAATGAAAAACAAGCCCGACAAAAGTAATTTTAAGCCCGTGCTTTTTAATTCTCTCGGGCTTGTTTTTTCTTTCATAAAAAGAGAAGTTGTTAACTAAACTTTTTATAGTACAAATGCTCTTTATTTTAATAAAGATCAATATTCTTTTATAACTTTATATATCAATACCTTCCAATACTCCCAATTTATAGAAATCCATTTAACCTTAACTCATGGTAGAGCTTGATAAAAAGTTTGTAAGACTTAGATGGCCTGTGTTAATTATGATTTGTTTGGCTTCTTTTGGTATGTTATATTTTTTATCTCTTTTATATCCATTGAAAGAGACTTTAATAGAAGAATTTTCATTTACAAATTACGATTTTGGTTTTGTTTTTTCTGTCTATGCTATTCCTAGCATATTTCTATTGATGGGAATATTTGCAGGGATTTTGATTGATCGTTTTGGAGCAAGAATAACAGGGTTTGTCTTTTCTGTATTGTTGATTATAGGAGTGTTGATTATAGTGTATGCGACTACTGAATTCTTCAATAAAGGAGGTCCTTTTTATAGTATTTTTGATTCTTTTTGGCAGGAATGTTCACCCGCAGCAAAGCTGATGGCTGTAGGATTGTTCTTTTTTGGTATGGGAGGAGAATCATTGTTCTTGGTGATGACACGATTGATTATTAATTGGTTTAAAGGTAGAGAGATTGCGTTAGCATTTGCTCTTAGTTATACATTTGGTAAGCTAGGTTCATCGGCAGGAATAGCATTAACTCCAATCTTAAAGAATGCTATCAATTGGCAATTTTCCTTATATGTTGGATTAGTGGTTTTCTTATTTACAATTCTAGCTTTTAATCTTTTATTTATCCTTAAGAAATTCAATCCTAAGATAGATAATGAGTCAGAAGATACTCCATTTAAGATTAAAGATTTACGACATTTAATAAAAGCCCCAATATTTATCATATTCATATTGGTAGCTGTAGCCTTTTATGCTGCTTATGATCCGTTGATAGTTTTTGGATCAGATTTATTGAAGAATGAGTATCTATTATCACTAGAGCAAAGTACTCAGGAGATTTCATTCTTATTGATATTGACGGCCTTATTTTCTCCGGTTTTTGGATACCTTGTTGATAAGAAAGGTTTAGGTTATCTGTTTTTGATAATTGGTAGTTTTCTTCTTTTGATAGTATTTACACTTTTATTGCTAGATGTTGCTTACCCTACAGTTTTAATGTTTATTGCTGGCTTAGCATTATCATTGTTTGCATCTTCGATTTATCCAGTGATAGCATCTTCAGTAGATAAACGTATTTCAGGAACTGCATTTGGAGTGATTTCTTCTGCTGAGAATTTAGGTTCATGGGTAGCTACATTAAGTATAGGTTATTTAATAGAGATATTTAATCCGAAGATAGGGATGCAGATGGATCAGTTAAAGATGATGACCTATGATTATTCATCAGTAGAAATTTTGATAATAGGCTTTATGGCTTTGTGTGTATTATTTTCTATTCTCATTTATAGAAATAGGTCGAAAAAAGTAGAACTGAAATAAGATAATATTGATATGGAAAAATCAATTATATCATCCAGAGTCCAGATACAAGCACGTTGGCTAGTGCTTATAATGATGGGCGGAGTGATTATATTAATGTCCTATTTTGTCAACTCTATATCTCCTTTAAAAGAAGAGTTAAATGAATATTTGATGGCCAATTCATATGATTTTAGTTTTATAGTGGCTTCATATTCATTGCCTAGTTTGGTTTTTCTAATGGGTTTCTTTGGGGGTATGTTTCTTGATAGATTTGATTTGAAGATTACCATTATATTGTTTGGTAGTATTATGCTTATAGGGGCATTTGTAGCAGCATATGCATTGACAGAGCATTTTAATGATGGAGGAGTTGTATATAATTTCTTTAATTCCTTTTGGAGTTCATGTGGGCCAGCAGTAAAGTTGATGGCATTAGGTTTCTTTATTTTTGGAATAGGAACTCAGGCGATAAGAGTTAGTGTTACAAAGATTATTTCATTCTGGTTTGATAAGCATGAGATCTCTACAGCCTTAGCATTAAGGTCAATATTCACGAAAGTAGGAATAGCAATAGCTTTGATCATAAGTCCTATAGTGTTTGATATTGCAGAATGGCAATTACCATTATGGTTTGGTTTTGGTGTTACTTTTCTTTCAGTGCTTTTATTGATTTATTATTTGGTTTTTAAAGCCAAGAGAGACATGCCAGTTAGCTTAAAGAAGTCAAAGAAGAAGTTTAAGTTTAAAGATATTGGTAAGCTGTTTAAATCAACTTCCTTCTTATTGATTTTCTTTGGGCAGTTATTATTTAGTGCGACAGTATCTACATTTACCATATTTGGAGCGGATCTTATGCAACATCATTTTGATGTTAGTGTGATAAATAGTGGTACATATGTTTCTATATTTCTTCTTAGCATTGCAATACTTGCTCCTTTATTGGCTTTTTATCTGGATAAAAGAAAGAGTGTAGGAAAGTTTTTAATTCATGGATCTTTAGTGATCTTCTTTAGCTTTATTATTCTATTCTTTAAATTAGTACATCCGATATTTTCTTTATTTCTGATAGCACTAGGTTGCGCTCTTTTATCAAGTTCAATGTTGCCAATTGTACCTAAAACTGTTGATTCAGAATATCAAGGTTCGGCTTTTGGAGCATTAAATACAGGTAGAAATATAGGAGTATGGTCAATTACTTTGTTTATAGGCTTCTTGTTGAAGTATTTTAATCCTATGTCAGAATCGAGTGCAGAAGGAGATAAAGTATCTCTTGATTATTCTATGCCTATTCTAGGTTGGATAGTGTTGACTTTTATTTTATTTGTGATATCCTTCCTATTACATAGAGTTGTTAAGAAAAGAAAATTATCATAAGAATAATTTAGAGCCCACTATTTTAAGTGCTGATTTGCATTTTATTTTGAATTAAAATAAGATATTCGATACTCGGTTTTAACTAAAGTTGTTATAATAAATGTAAATCTCCTATTTTTGCTAAAACTATTTTGAAGATCAAGATGAGAATTAAACAATCAATTATAGATTCAATAGAAGTAAAAAAGAGAATCCTTGAGGATGATCAACTAATGCAAAGAGTCCGGGAAGTAGCGGATATCTGTATTTTAAGCTTGCAAAATGGAGGTAAAGTCTTGTTTTGCGGAAATGGAGGAAGTGCCGCAGATGCACAGCATTTGGCAGCAGAGCTTTCAGGCCGTTTCTATTATGACAGACCTCCTTTATATTCTGAGGCATTACATGTAAATAGCTCATATGTGACAGCAGTTGCAAATGACTATTCATATGATGAAGTATATGCAAGAATGGTAAGAGCAATGGGTAAAGAAGGAGATGTTTTGATAGGAATATCAACTTCTGGTAACTCAGGAAATATATTGAAGGCTTTTGATGCAGCAAAAGAATGTCAGATGAAATGCATTGGCTTTACTGGAGAAACAGGAGGTAAGATGAAAGATGCATCAGATGTACTGATCAATATACCATCAAAGGATACTCCAAGAATACAAGAGTCGCATATAATGATAGGGCATATTATATGTGAACTAATCGAAAGTAATATCTTTCCAAAGAAATAAAAGAATACATTCATTTGATAGCTATTGACGAATATAGTGCAATAGTAACGTTTACATAAAAGCCTTTTTAAAAGGCTTTTTTGCGTTAGAATGGTTTAAAAACTCTTTGCGTTCTATGAAAATATGTGATAATGTGATTAAACTGCTATGGTGAGAATTTTCTTTCTATTTAAAAGAAAAAGGCATAATCTCCTTTGTTTTTTCAAATAAGTCTTGTTGTCTTGGGAGAAAAGTCCGACATCTTGAGAGAAAAGTCCGACATTTTTAAATGAGGCCATTCAAAGGTTGTTTCCAAAAAGTGCTTTAGTGCTTTTCGGAATCTTTTTTAAAAGGTTTAATTGTAGATTAATATATAGAATATATGCCTTGCAGACTTTATATCAGAAGTGGGGTTTAAACGGCTTCATTAGAATAGTTTGAATTAGGCTTTATCTTTATCAGATTATTGGTGATGATTTTTAATAGAATAAGAACAACTTATATTATATGAATAAGAAACTTAATATAGATAGTAAGTGGACATTGTTTCTAGATCGGGATGGTGTTATAAATAGAAGGTTACCTGGTCAATATGTGAGAACGTGGGATGAGTTTGAATTTCTTCCACAAGTACTTGATGCCATAGAAATATTCACTTCAATCTTTCATAGAATATTTATTGTTACTAATCAGCAGGGGATAGGAAAAGAGCTAATGACAGAGCAGGATCTGGAAAAAGTTCATAATTCAATGTTGTCAGAGATAAGTAATAAGGGGGGGAGAATTGATAAGATTTATTTCTGTCCTGCACTAGCAAAAGATAATCATCCAGACAGAAAACCATCTACAGGAATGATAATGAAAGCAGCAGAGGACTTTAAAGATATAGATCTTTCTAAGTCAATTATGGTTGGTGATTCTTTATCAGATATGAAGCTTGCGAAAAATGCAAATATCCATTCTGTATTTTTGACAACAGATCTGGATTATCCACAAGAAGCAATTGATATTGCAGATATGCAATTTACAAGTTTGATAGAGCTAGCCAACTATTTGAAAGAATAGGTTGTCTAGGCTGTTTTTCATAAGCTTGTATTTAAACCAAGACTATTCATAAAAATAAAAAAGGATTTAAAGTGAGTAATATCTTCGATCATACCTATTTCATTGTATTTATAGTTTATACAGCAATATTGTTTTTAGTTGCTTTTTTTACTTCACGAAAAGCAACAAATGAAACGTACTTTACAGGAAATCGTAAATCACCATGGTATTTGGTGGCTTATGGAATGATAGGGACATCCTTATCAGGAGTTACTTTTATCTCTGTTCCTGGTTGGGTAGGCTCATCAGGCTTTTCATACATGTTGGTAGTTTTAGGTTATGTGGTAGGGTATTTAGTGATAATAGCTTTGTTATTACCTGTATATTATAAACTAAAGCTCACATCAATATATTCATATTTAGATGAAAGGTTTGGGCGTTCAGCATACAAAACAGGCGCATCATTTTTCTTGTTAAGTCGATTTATTGGTGCTGCCTTCAGGATGTTTATAGTTGTGGAAATACTTCAGGTATTTGTGTTGAAGCAATGGAATGTTCCTTTTTATCTAGTAGTCTTAATGTTCGTTGGTCTTATTCTTTTATATTCATTTAAAGGAGGTATTCGTACTATTGTATTTACAGACACTTTGCAAACCACCTTTATGCTATTGGCTGTAGTATTCACAATATACTTTATAAAGACTGATCTGAATGTAGACTTTAAACAAATATTCCAGATTGTAAGGGAAAGTGAGTTTTCAAAGATGGTTTATACAGATGTATCATCAAAGCATCATTATCTTAAGCAGTTTTTTAGTGGCATCTTTATAGCTATTGTAATGACTGGTTTAGATCAGGATATGATGCAAAAGAATCTTACTTGTAGATCTTTAAAGGATGCCCAGAAGAATGTGTTTTCTTTAAGTATTATTCTGGTATTTGTTAACTTTGTATTCCTAACATTAGGAGTTCTTTTATTTCATTATGTAAACCATTTGGGCATTGAAATGCCTGCAAAGACAGATTATCTGTTTCCTAATATTGCTCTAAACTATCTTGGCCCTGTTGCAGCTTCTCTATTTATTATAGGTTTAATCTCTGCTGCTTATTCTAGTGCTGATAGTGCTATAACAGCTCTTACTACTTCATTTACTGTTGATATACTGAATATAAAGAAATGGAAAAGAAGTGATGAATATAAAAAGAAAGTAAGGATTATTTCTCATTTTTCAATTTCCTTTATTCTTGTAATTCTTATGATTGCCTTCAATTCAATCAATGATGATGCCGTGATATCCAGTATCTTTACTATTGCAGGATATACTTATGGTCCATTGCTTGGTTTCTTCGCATTTGGTATACTTAGTAAGAAGCAAACTATAGATAAATATCTTCCTATTGTAGGAATTTCTTCCCCAATATTATCATATATAATAAAAGAAATCAGTTATACTAGTTTCGGTTACTCATTTGGTTTTGAGCTTCTCATTCTCAATGGAGCTTTGACAGCATTTTTAATGTTATTATTAAGTTATAAACAACCCAAAAATAAAATTAATCAGGATTTAAATGAAAAATTTCAGATTCAAAGCAATAGAGAAAGTATTTGATCGCAAGCCCATAGAGGTGGAATTTCCTTCTGTAAAAGCATCAGATTATTATGGTTCGATGACTTTTAACCTTGATACAATGCAAGAGTATCTACCTAAAGAAGCTTATAAAGCAGTTTTGGAAGATATTGAAGAGGGTGTAAAGATTAAAAGAACTGTGATTGATCAAATAGCAGCAGCTATGAGATCATGGGCATTATCAAAAGGGGCTACTCATTATACACACTGGTTTCAACCACTTACCGGTGTTACAGCGGAGAAGCATGACTCTTTTCTTAGTTTGCGTAATGATGGTAAACCTATAGTTGAGTTTTGTGGTAATTCACTAGTACAGCAAGAGCCTGATGCTTCCAGCTTTCCTAGTGGAGGTATTCGAAATACTTTTGAAGCCAGAGGTTATACAGCTTGGGATCCCACCTCCCCAGCATTTATAATTGATGGCACACTCTGTATACCAACGATTTTTGTTTCTTATACTGGAGAGTGTTTAGACTTTAAAACACCACTGATCAGATCTATAGAGGCTATTGATGTTGCAGCCGTTAAAGTTGCAAAACTTTTCAATCCAGAGATCAATAAGGTACGCCCAACATTGGGTTGGGAGCAAGAGTATTTTCTTGTTGATTCTGCTTTGTATTATGCCAGACCTGACTTGATGCTAATAGGAAAGACTGTATTTGGTCATTCTTCGGCGAAAGATCAGCAGCTTTCTGATCACTATTTTGGAGCTATTCATGAAAGAGCTGTAAACTTTATGAAGGAATTAGAGATAGAAGCCCATAAATTGGGTATTCCTCTAAAAACTCGACATAATGAGGTTGCTCCGGGACAGTTTGAATGTGCTCCAATATTTGAAGAGGCTAATGTTGCTAATGATCATAATCTATTGATTATGCATATTATTCCTAAAATAGCCAGAAAGCATAATTTTGTTGCACTACTTCATGAAAAGCCATACGCTGGAATTAATGGCTCTGGTAAGCATAATAACTGGTCTTTGGCAGCTAATGGAACAACAAACTTACTTGTACCCGGAAAGACAGAGAATGAAAACCTAAGGTTTCTGGCTTTTATTACAGCTACATTGAAAGGGGTAAGTGATTATGAAGAGCTTCTTCGTGTAAGTATTGCCTCAGCAGGTAATGACTGTAGGCTTGGTGGTCATGAAGCACCTCCAGCGATAATGTCTGTTTTTATAGGATCACAATTGACAAGTGCATTAGAAGAAATTGAAAAGGCACATGATCGTGGAGATTTTATTTCTCAACCTGAAGAAGATGCTAATCTTGATATTGCCATGATCCCTGAGATTCTGTTGGATAATACTGATAGAAACAGAACCTCACCTTTTGCTTTCACTGGTAATAAGTTTGAATTTAGAGCTGTTGGTTCTACGATGAACCCTGCCAGTCCAATGTTCGTACTTAATACTATTGTAGCTGAGGCCTTGGATGAGTTTTCTGATAATGTGAATAAACTAATGCAAGATGATGTTTCTAAAGATGATGCTATCTTTGAAACTATTCGAAAGTTCAGTGTAGAATCCCGTAAGATAAGGTTTGAAGGAAATAACTATAGCGATGAATGGGTAGAAGAAGCCAAGAAAAGAGGCCTGTCTAACCATAGTGATACTGTTGATTCAATGTATATTGTAAAAGAAGATTCTACAATAGAAATATTCGAAAAATATAAAGTATTCACCAAGAGAGAATTGATGGCTAGATATGATATTATGGCTGAGTCTTATACGAAAAGTATTCAGATAGAATCCCGAATAATGGGAGATTTAGCTTTGAATCATATTATTCCAACGGCGATTGAATATCAGAATACTCTTATTAAGAATGCTAAAGGACTTAAAGAAGTTCTTGATAATAAAACATTCTCTCAACTCTCAAAGAATCAAATTCAATCTATAAAAGATATTTCAGAGTATATATCTTCTATTAAAACGAATGTTGAGAGTATGGTAGAAGAAAGGAAAAAAGCAAATCGACTTTTATCTGCAGAAGATAAGGCTAGAGCTTATGCAAAACAAGTAAAGCCATACTTTGATGCAATTAGATATTACGTTGATAAATTAGAGCTTCAAGTAAACGATGAATTGTGGCCTTTGCCTAAGTACAGAGAATTACTATTCATGAAATAATATAATTAGGTGAGTGATTGTTTCGCTCACCTTTCTTTTTTTGTTTTTATTTTTGCCAAAATAAAATGTAATACAATGCAAAGATTTCTATTATTTGACCTCAGAACAAGAATTGCTGGCTTAGGTTTATTATTTATGATCTTCCTAGTGTCTCCTGTATATTCTCAATATAAAGTTTATCCTATTAAATCTAAAGAAGCTAATAAACAGACATCAGGACTGGTTTATGCTTTGCCAAAGAATCTATTGAAACTAGATGTTACTGTAAAAAAGAGTAGTTATATAAAAGGCCCTTATGCTGAATATGCCGCTGAATTGATGGGCTTGAAAGATATTGTTAGGCGTGATTCTGATAAGTATGAGATTCTAAATGTAGAAATCAGTACTATTGCTGAACCAGATGAAAATCATTTATTCTTGGTTGTTCCGGATGATAGATATTCCAAAGAGAATAAAATTCTCTTTAATCTTACTAATAGTGGGATTCTGACTAGTTATGGTTCAAAAGCCGAGAATGAGAATAGCTCACAGTTTTTTGATAAGATTGATAGGATAAATGCTTTCTCTCAACTTCCATCGAATGGATTGACTGTAAAGAATGATTCTGTAATCAGACGAATTGGTATTGGGAAGGATCAACAGGTTATAAGATCTTTTATGAAGACAATGACCTCAAATAACCCTGAAGCAAAGGCAAAAGAGATATCTCAGTTTATAGATAATATCAGAGAGAGTCAGTTCAATCTTATTAGTGGATATCAAGAGGTGGGCTATGATGTAGGTACTGTAAAGTATATGAATGAAGAGTTGACAAAACTGCTTGATGATTATATCTCTTTGTTCAGAGGAAAAATAATCGAACAACAAAAGGTTTTTACTTTTTATGTAGAACCAAAAGATGGTGGAAAGACTGTTGCATTTAAGTTTTCGGATAAACAAGGTGTTCTTGATGCCTCAACTTCAAAAGGACAAAGTGTGAATATTGATATTGATATGAGTACAGCTAATCAACTAAACTCTAATATTCCAGATAAGATAGGCTCTCAGGAAAAGAACCCTGGAGGATTTTATTATCGTGTTCCTGCTGTATGTAATGTCTCATTAAAGTTACCTTCTGGTTTATATGAGAATGAAAGAGTTATTATCTCACAATTTGGCAAGATAGTGCAAGCTCCAAATGCTTTTGGGAATGTTGAATTCCATCCAAATACAGGAAGTATAAAGTCTATAGGCTCCAAATAGAAACAAAAAAAAGAGTCTGATCAAGTAATCAGACTCTTCTGTTTAAGCTAGATGATTATACATTATAAATGTATAGAGAATCCAAGTCTGATTCTAAATGCACTGTTAATATTACTTAGGTCTTCGTAATATCCGGGTTTATCTTTTATTTTATATGTGATCTTATCATGCTTATAAATAAATCCAAGATCTAGAGCGACACAGTCAGATACAAAGTATGCAATACCTGCACCAAAACCAAAGCCGATAACATTGTCATTTAGATCATCCTTTATTACTTCATTAAGTAATAAAGATTCTTTTTTCGACCAACCCCATCCATAGTTGAACTCACCTATAACATAAGGTTTCATCTTATCTTCAAGGAAATAATACTTTGCAAATGGAGCAAAAGCAAAGCCTGTTCTTGATTCTGGCTTATAAGTAATATCTTCAGCTATAACAGTCTCTGTAATCTTTATATGCTTATAATTAAAGTCTAGTCCCAGACCTATCGCAAGATTATCTACAAAGAAGTATCCAACAGCTGGTAAAATATTTAAATGGAATTTCTTAGGATCCATTCCTTTATGTGCGCCATATTCTACATCCATATTTTCAAATAATATGGTTGCGTTACTTCCTGAATACGCGTAAATCTTTCCTTTTTCTGTTTGTGCTACACTATATGAAGCAGAAAACAAAACAACGATAAATAAAAGTATAAACTTTTTCATGGTAATAAATTTAGATTAGCAATGATCTTCAGTTGAAGAAATACCTGAAGATGGTTTGAAGTTTTAGTACGATAATGAATTATCGAGGGGGGATTTTTTAGGTTATCTATACAAATCTAATAAAAATGATCTAAGTATAGACATTTATATTCAAATAAAATAATGCGTGATGGTTATATCAATAATCTCAAGAGGTGCTCTTGTATGAAAGTTTAGAGTTGCTGGAGTTTTGGTGAGAATAGACAAATGGCTGCCCAATAGAACAGCCATTATAGTTTATATGTAGAAGTTTAAAACTTGAATGATACACCTATATTTAGCTCAACTCCATTCATCCTTGAATAGTTATCGTTGTCCAGATTATCGAAATGATTATACTTTATCTCGGTTTCCAGATTGATGTTCTTTGTAATTTCATATGACACTCCTAAGCCTAAATAGCCTAATATACCAGTATCATTTGTTCTGTAATATTGATTTGGTTTATACCCCCAATGTAAAGAACCTTTATGTGCAGAGATTCCTCCTGTGATATAAGGTCTGACCTTCCCTGTAGAAAGATAATATTTGGAGAAGACTCCCAAAGAAATAGAAAGTTCATCGTTAAAAGCAGGCACTTTCATATAAGTAAGATTAGTACTTAAGCCTAATATTAGCTTATTTGTTAGGAAATATCCTCCATCAGCCTGTAAATTGAAAACATAACTTGGTTCTGATCCTGATATGGATGTTATTGTATTTGAAAGCCCGGTTGACATTTTTGTGTAGAACTTACCTTTATCTTCTTGAGCTTGTATAAGTGTCGCCAATAATGATAATATTGCAATTATATATAATCGTTTCATGAAAATATTCTTTTTGATATTAATTATAAATCCTTATTTGCCCAATTAGAAAGAGATAGAAAATCCTACTGCAGTCTTAAGTTGATGAACTTTACGGGATGGATCTAAGGAAATTGTCTTAGAAGAATTAAAGGAATTATATCTGTATCCAATACTAAAATCTAAACTAATGTTCTTTGATATATAATAGGCAAGACCTAAATCTAAATCTCCATATATTGTATTGCTTGATTGATTGGTGGTAGCTTTATTTGGTAGGACTTCTGTATAGTTATTATACATATATCCTATTCCTGCTTTCACAAACGGTTTAAGTGCTTTGGTTGAAAGATAGTGCTTTGTGAATAATCCTATTCCATAAAAGGAATTATCTATTTCTTCAGAAAAGTTTCCTGAGTATTTTATCTTATTGTAGGCTAAATTGATTTTAGCACCAACCACCAGATTATCTGAAACAAAATAACCAACTTCCGGATTTAAGTTAAGCCCATAAGTAGTGCTATTGTAACGCTTGGATGAATAATCCTGATAGAATGCATTAATATCAGAATTTGCACCTAAATAGAATTTCCCTTTCTCTGTTTGTGCATTGCAATTTAGTACAAGAAGGAGTAGTGTTAATGTAATTAATGAAATGTGTTTCATAAAAGTTTTGTTTTGTTTTTTATTGGCTTCTTTATGTTAGAAGCTTATCTGAATAAAAAACAAAGTCTTTTTTAGGCCTAATAAGTGCTTTGTTATTGATTACAAATATACGTTTAAAGTTCTTATATTGTTACTGTATAAAGTGTTAAAAAATGTTAAAAGACATTAATATCTCTGATCGATTTATGTTAGGTAATATTGCTGTGTGTTTTATATGATAAGAGTTATGTTGACTTTAGTATAGTTATTTATATTAACATATAAAGCTAATGTGGTTATGGCTTTAACTGTGCTTGATTGTAGTTAAGTGATAGCTTGTCAGGGGATGCTAAGAAAGGTAATTGTATATAAGAGAAAAGATGTCATACATATGGCAGACATCTTTCTTTTATTGTAAATCTGAGTTATAATTACTTAGGGCGTAGTATTTAGAATGTTACTGCAAACCCTATGTTAAGCCCTATATTATTATTAATGTATGTAACTCTATCTTCTTTCTCTCTTCTCTGAGAAAATAGTATTTCGGCTTCAATAGCTATGTGTTTGTTCAGGAAGTATGCTGCTCCACCTCCGATATTCCAATCAAATGGATGATTAGTACCTGCTGATCTCATTTTAGCAAGAGTTCTGTTGTTGTTATAAATAGTAGGGTTATACTCTCTAATTTTTGTTTCAGACCATCCAAAGGTAAAACCTGCAGTTACAAATGGTTTAAATTTCCCATCCATAAGATAATATTTTGCAAAAGGACCTAGATTTGCACTATAGTTTTCTTCATAAACATATTCCTTAAAATCATTTATATCCATGACTTTATGCTTAAATCTATAATAAGAGAAGTTTGCATCTAGACCTATAACAAGATTGTCTATTACAAACATTCCTATATCTGATCTGAGATTGAAACCTTGTCTTTTTATATAAAAGTTCTTATCGTCAACATCGGAACTGTTATTGTAATATTGAAGATAATTAAGATATCTATATTTCCCTGAGTATAAATCCCGTTCTCTGAATTTGTTGTAGTCTCCTGATAAATTGCTTGACAATCTGGTGTAAAATTTTCCTGCTTCTGTTTGAGAGAATATATCTATAGATAAAAAGCAAAGAATGATAAGTGGGAATATTAATTTTTTCATTATTGTTTCTTTTGGTTTAATTTAGAAATGGTGGTTATTAAAAGGTGATAGAGAATCCAAGATTAAGATTAAGGTTGTTGTCTCTTTTTTCAATATACCTATTTTGAGAAGTACTAGAAGTAAAATTATAATTGAAGCTTCCTTCTATAGCTAGATTATCATTTATAAAGTAAGCTGCACCTGCTCCAAGTCCTGTATATAAGGCATTTGCTTTACGATACGAATCATAATCTTTTATGTATTGATTACTTTCGTATTTATAGACAGGAGATTTAATAGAAGATTGTAATAAACCAATATTTGCTTTTACAAATGGCTTGAATTGCCCCTTAAGGAAGTAATATCTTAAAAAGGTTCCTACTTTAATTTGGGTTGATTTGGTTTTATATTTTACTTTATCTATTAAAAATTCATTACCATTATTGTCATGACCTGTTTCTATATCGATTTCTTCTCTTTGTGAGTAGTTATAACCAAAATCGACTCCAACAACTAAATTGTTTGCTACAAAATACCCTAACTCAGGATTGAAATTAAATCCAAAACTATGGTTTATAGCTCTTTCTTTAGTGTATATAGAAACATCATCTTTATACTTATGATTAGTACTGTTATAAAAGCCACCGATGTTACTGTTTATACCTCCGAATATCTTCCCTTTTTCTGTTTGTGCGTAAGAGCTTAAAGAAAAAGCTGTAATAAATAGAATAATGAATGAAATGTGTTTCATAAGAATTGATTTGTTTTCTTTATTTTGTTATCAATACTATGATTCTTATCTGAATAGGAATCATTTTTTATATTCGTTTTATTGAAAAAACAAATATCAAAGACAGATATTTGACTTTATTAATAGTTATAGTTCGAATGTTTTTATTTATTTTTTTATAAGCCTAGGAAATACAATAATAATGCCGCTTTCAGGAGGAAATAGAATAAAAGGATAGATAATTGCTTTGACATAAAAAAAACTACTTTCCTTCTTGGGAAAGTAGTTTCGTATTTATATATAATTATATGTTTTTTACTTGAATTTCTTCATGTACTTCTTGAAAGCATCTTTATGTATAGTAATGCCCATCATCTTCAACTTTACATAATCTTCACTGAAGAAGTAGTAACCAAATTCAGGAGCTTTCTCATCGCCATTACGTGATCCGGAGCTTGAATCTTTGATAAGGTAGAAATCTTTTCCGTTTCTTGTTGTATATCCAACCAAATGCATACCATGATCATCTGTTGTTGTATGATTCGAGAATCTGAATTGGCGTGCTTCTTCATTGATATAAGCAGATGGAATATCAAAATCAGGAATAAGAGCAACTTGTGTCCACTTATCGAATCCTGCTTCAGAGACATCACCACCTATACTACATGTATAGCCGTCACGAATTGACTTTTTCACAACATCCATAAATACATCTAATGGTACATTATAATACTCTTTACTATCCCACCAGTTATCAGGGACATCATAAGATACCTGCTTCCAGTATGGTTCTTGCATGTATGAAAGAACTTCAATATAGTCATCCATATTAAGTTTCAATACATTGTCAAGATATTCTTTTGGAGTGATCATTTTTCCTTCATATTCAAACTGTGCAGGTGGTTCCCCTATATGAAAGTTCATGATAGACTTTATAGTAGCAACTACTTCGTCCATATTCCATGCATTGTCTCTTTTTACAGACTGAAGATAGTTGTTCATCTCCTTATACATTTTGGCATGTGTATGGTATTTTCTTTCCTTTGGAAGACCATTATATACAGACCATGGAAGGATACCATGCTTGCGGAAAGATCTTGTTACTGCATTTGCTTCAGATCCTTGTTCGAAGATTGTATTACCTCTGGACTCAACAAAACCCATTGCTTTCTCTACATATTCCCAGTATACAGTATACATTTCAGAAAGTTTCACTTCAAGCTTGTTAATTCTCTTTACTTCTGTTTCATAGAATGAAGTTGTAGAGAAAGCCCAACAGCTGCCTGTGTTTCCTTGTGAGATAGTAGGATTATGCCATTGATTCTTGTAGTCAGCAACTTTTGTAGGTACATTCTTTAAATCTTGTACCATGTTTGCTCTTTTATCCATCTTCTTGACCTCTTTTTGTTTGTCAACATGACGGATGTCCTTAAGGATAGAGTTTTGATAGAAGCCTGGTTCGTATTCTTTAAACTTAATTTTGTCCTGCCCTTTTTGTGCATATCCTGATAAGCACATTACTGCAGAAGAAATAGTTATTAGTATCGTTTTCTTCATATTTATATTTTTTACAAGAGCAAAAGTAACAAATATGAAGATATATAAGAAGGGGGAGGATCTGTTTATCTTTGGTATATAATACTGTATAGCTTTATTTCGGCTTTTAGGTTTCTTCTTTATATAAACAGAAAGGGACTGACAATTATGCCAGCCCCTAAAACATGCAAATTTTTCAGTGAAGTAGTTTTTAAACTACCTCTTATTTATAGAAATTCGATACTGTCACTTTTGGTGGTTTTCTCACAATAGTGGCAATGAAGTTTTAGCTCACCATCACTTGTGTCAACCTTAAATCTTGATTTTACTTCATCCTCAATATTTGTTACGCAATTAGGATTGAAGCATTTTACAAACTGTTCGACTTTTCCAGGAATCTCTACACCTTGCTTATTGACTACATCATAATCTTTGATTTCGATAAGGGTGGCAGAAGGTGCAATAAGAGCAATTTTATTTAACTCTTTAGGTTCAAAGAATCTGTCTTTAACTTTGATGATGGCCTTATTGCCATATTTTTTGCTGTCCAGATTACTACCAAAGTAGATCTGGTTCTTAGACTGATCTAATCCAAGGATTCTGATAACGGTAAATAAGCTATCAGAAGGAAGGTGGTCTATTACAGTACCATTATTCAATGCTGATACTATAAGCTCTTTTCTTTTATTGTTTTCCATTTCAGTAGTATTTCAATATAAAAAAAAAGCAGTCAACGAATAAGACTGCCTGCGATAATTATTTAAGACCTAAGATAGATGCTACTAAAGCTTGACGGACATAAACGCCGTTTCTGGCTTGCTGAAAATAATAGGCCTTGGGATTGTCATCAACATCCTCTTTGATTTCATTTACTCTTGGTAGTGGATGAAGAATACGCAGGTTATCTTTTCCTTGATCTAACATGGCGTTATGAAGGATATATGAATTCTTCACTTTTTCATAATCCAAAGGATCAGGAAAACGCTCTTGTTGAATACGGGTCATATACAATACATCAACGTGAGGAATCACATCTTTGACATCTGTATATTGATAATACTCAAGATTGGCTTCTTTGATATATCTTTTTACAGCACTTGGAAGCTTTAGTTCTACAGGAGATACCAGATGGAATGTAGCATTAAAATGACAAAGAGCCATTACCAATGAATGTACGGTACGTCCATACTTAAGATCTCCTACAAAAGCAACATGAAGGTTGTCAAGTGTACCTTGAGTTTTTCTAATTGAATACAAATCAAGAAGGCATTGTGTTGGGTGCTGATTTGCTCCATCGCCTGCATTAATAATAGGAACTGAGGCAACTTCAGAAGCAAAACGGGCACTACCTTCAACAGGATGGCGCATTACAATTAGATCAGAATAGTTACTAACAGTAAGTATAGTATCTTTTAGGGATTCTCCTTTCTTTACACTAGAACTTGAAGCGTCAGAAAAGCCAACGATCTTGCCTCCCAGCATTGAGATTGCTGATTCGAAACTTAGGCGAGTTCTTGTTGATGGTTCAAAGAAAAGCGAAGCAATAACTTGATTTTCAAGTATTCTTTGTTTTGGGTTCTTCTCAAAGCCTTCTGCAATATCTAGTATTTTGATATACTCATCCTTGCTGAAGTCATTGATAGAAACAAGACTACGATTTTTCATTGATATAAATTTGAAGTGGTTTTTTTTTGGGGTGTAAAATTAAGTTTTTTATTAATAACTTGTGTCTTTAATTTACAAAAAAAAAGCGACCCGGAGGCCGCACACTATAAATTATGAACTAGTCTATGCATTCATAAGCTCAAGCTTGTTTTTTTTTAAAAACTCTTCCACTACTCCTTCTAGGCTTGGACATCCAATCTCTTGAAGATCATAGTAAACTCTTGTATTAGGCTTATCGATCTTTATAATTCTATTTAGATCAATAGGAGTACCAATAACTACAGCATCACACTCGCAATTGTTGATTGTAGTTTCAAGATCCTTTAATTGCTGCTCACCATAACCCATTGCAGGTAGGAGAGTACCAATATTAGGATAGATTTGGAATGTTTCAGCAAGTTTACCAACACAATAAGGGCGTGGGTCGACAAGTTCTGCTGCTCCAAACTTATGCGAAGCTACAACACCTGCGCCAATCTTCATTTCACCATGTGTAAGCGTTGGTCCATCCTCAACAACCAATACCTTCTTGCCTTTGATAAGTTCAGGATTATCGACTTTAATTGGAGAAGCTGCATCTATAACAACTGCATTTGGGTTTACTTTGTCGATGTTTTGTCTTACAATCTGAATAGCATCTCTATCTGCACTGTCCATCTTATTGATTACAACACAATCAGCCATTCTGAGGGTAACTTCACCTGGATAATAAGACAACTCATGACCTGGGCGGTGAGGATCGACAACGGTAATGTTAAGATCAGGCTTGTAGAATGGGAAATCATTATTTCCACCATCCCAAAGAATTACATCACATCCATCAGGATCATTTTCTGCTGCTCTTACAATAGCTTCATAATCTACACCTGCATAAATAACATTTCCTCTTGCTACATGTGGTTCGTATTCTTCCATCTCTTCAACTGTACACTTATGCTTGTGAAGATCGTCGATAGTAGCAAAACGTTGTACTTTCTGTTCAACGAGGTCACCATAAGGCATAGGGTGTCTAATAGCAACAACCTTAAGTCCTCGTTCCATTAATAATTCAATAACTCTTCTTGATGTTTGACTTTTACCACAACCCGTACGGATAGCACCTACAGCGATAACTGGCTTTGTAGATTTTACCATTGTAGGTTCTGGACCTAAAAGAATAAAATTAGCTCCTGCGGAGTTGACTATCGCACTCATACCCATAACTTTTGAATAAGTTACATCTGAATATGAAAATACGCAGTCATGAACATTGTGTTCTTTTATCAAACTAACCAGGTTTTCTTCTCCAAAAATAGGAATACCATCCGGATATAAATCACCAGCTAGTTCCTTTGGATAGCATCTTCCATCAATATCAGGTATCTGAGCTGCCGTAAAAGCCACAACATTATAATCAGGGTTATTACGATAGTAAGTATTGAAATTATGGAAGTCTCTTCCTGCTGCACCAATGATGATCACATTTTTTTTCATGCTCTTTCTGGTTAATAAGTTTAACAATTAATTTATTATAAAATGACTATGTCTAGTACACTCAAACCAAAAAAACCGGGAAATCCTCAAGGAATCATTCAGCACAAAATTTACGAAAGGAATCGTAAATTACATCTTATATGGATGCGTCCGGAAATAATCTGTATGGTAGGTATATTGCATCTACCAAAGCGATCGCTAAGTTATAAACTTATTTTTTTCTCGCAATGCTTATTCAGACTTTTTTTAATTAAATGTTTTTTTATTTTATAACTGAATGATGAGCAGTGTACTTATGTAAAAACGTATAATTATACATGATAAATGTATTTCCCCTTTACCTTGGTGGAGTATTTTACTATAATTGATTCATAGACCATAGGAAGATGAATAAATATAGACCTTATATGCAATTCTGATCTTCGTATTGTTGTTGTTTATATGATTATTTCTGCTGATATTTTTCCACCTTAAATATTTATCATTACATTTGTGATCACTATAGAACTATATTGAGAAAAATTGTTCATGTAGGGTTATAAATTCAGGTTCTTCTTTTTGGTTAACATGATTTTCTTGAACGAAGAGTCTGAATTTCCCTATTGATAAGTTGATGTTTCGGGGGTAAAGAATGAAAATTCATCAACGATTGAATATTATCTCATAACTACTGAATATAAATACTCTTTTAATTGAATATTTACATGCTGCTTATTGAATTTTTATTCATCATCTATTGATTATTACTTATCGCCTGTAACATAGTAGATCCTTTATGTTATAATATATATTCCCCTCTTTATAAACGTGATTTTTCCGCCTTGAGAATTTTGAGTTTCCGCCTTGAAGAAGTAAATTCTTCCCGTTGATAATCTTTGTTCGCCTCCTTAAGTTGGTGTAGTCTCCTCCTTAAGATGAGAGTCTGTCCCTTGATGAATACATATTTGTCCCTTGATGAACACATATTTGCCTTTTGATGCACCAAAACAAGGTCTATTTTGAATAAAAATTCATGTTTTGATGAATGAAGATGCGCTGTATTTTGAATAAAAATTCATTGTTTATAAGATTTTATTATGTGTAATGACATAAAAAAGACCATGCATAATAATTGCATGGTCTATATGAAAGAGATTCCAAATGAAATCTATTCTAAGCCTCTTGCTTAGCTGCCTCAGCAAAGGCTTTATCTAATTCAGCAGTTAGATTGACATGTGAATTTCTTTTCCCACTTAAAGTTTTGTCGATAAGGGTTTTGGAGACGAATAATTTTTTTGCAGTTATCTTGACATGAAAACTTAGTTCTGTATCTGTACATTTCCATTTTGATAAATTGGCTTCAACAGTAATTCCATGAACAGTTTTCTTTTCATGCATATTCCCACTTAGGTCTATATTGATACTTCCACCTCCTTTGTTGGTTTTTACAATTGCAGTTGTAGGGAAGACGTTGGTGCCATTATCATGAACAATTAGTTCAGCAGTTCCTGAAATAATACCTAGAACTGAAAAATTTTCTTTATGATCGATAATTATTGGCAGTCCATTATTTTCTTTGCTCATCATTCTAAAATTTTGATATTTAATGTTAATGTTATTTTTCGGTAAAATTATAGTGATATATGATAGAGGGATAGCGTAAGAGTGCTTGTTTGATAGATGTAGGAAATCTCTGTTTATAGTATAAGCAGTATTACTATAGAGTTTGTTTTTATAAGAATAAATACCTGAATAATTATTTATACAAAGAGCTTATTTAAAAGCGATAAAAACTTTTTATAGCTTGATATTGATTTCTGTCTAATCTACTTTTTATTACCTTTGCCTCCTTTCATTAAGTAGCTTACAATAAGATGATTTTATTCGTTTTAGATAAAGGATTTATCTTATAATAAGATGATAAGCAATATATAATAGGCTAAATAATAATCACAAAATGGGCAAAATAAGAGTTAAGCTTTTAACTTTCAAGGGAGCTGGTGAATCAGTTCTCAATATGGGGAAAGAAAAGGTATACAAGATCTTTGGTAAAAGTTATGTTAAGTTTGTTGATGAGCATCCGGAAGTATTATATTTTGTTACTGGTGGTTCTGAAGAAGAAGCGTTACGTGTAGTAGAGCGCAGAGGTCGTAGATTTTATCTTCTTCTTGCAGACAGTGAGCATAATGCTTATGCTTCAGCAACAGAAGTAAAAGCATGGTTAAATCAAAATATTGTAAGAGCTAGATTGCTTCAGATTGGCGTTGATGGTAGTGATTCTCTGATTAAGAGCTACTTCAATGTAAGAAAAGCATTTTGGAAGCTTCAAAATACAAAGATTGGATTGTTTGGGAAACCTTCTGATTGGTTAGTAGCTTCTACAATTCCTTTTGGCAGATTGAAAGATTGGTTGGGAATAACTCTTCAACAAATTGATTGGAGTGATTTTAACCCTGAAGATTACCCACAGGATGAAAAATTCCTTTCTAAATTCCAACCTAAATGTAGTGGAGACCTTGGCACAACTTCCGCTGTCTCTCAATTTATGATGGATCAGATTAAGCTACATAAGCTTGATGCAATTACTGTTGAGTGCTTCCCTATGGTTCAGGAAAAAGGAATTACTGCTTGTCTTCCTCTTTCTTTATTGAATGATAATGGTGTTCCTGCAGGTTGTGAAGGTGATATTACTGCTATCACAGGTATGATGATAGGTCAGGCTCTTACTGGTAGTATTCCTTGGATGGCTAATACTGTTGAGATAGATAAGAAACGTTCTTTGTTTGCTCATTGTACTATTGGCACAAACATGTTGAATGATTATAATATCACTACTCATTTTGAAACAGGTAAAGGTACTGCTATTCAAGGTGACTTTAAACATAGAGAAGTGACTATCTTCCGTGTGAACAGAAACCTTGAAAGAGGATTTGTTACAAACGCAATGATTACTCATACTCCTAAGTTAGATACTGCTTGTAGAACTCAGGTAAAAGTACAAATGCCTGAAAAGGCTGTTGAAACTTTAAGAGATCAGCCTTTAGGGAATCATCATCTTTTCCTTCCTGGTGATCATGTTGAAGAAATTAAAATGGCTTTTGAACTTCTTGGTATGGAGATCGTTTAAAAAAAGATATTTAGTATAGGTAAAAGAAACTTTACCTATACTTTTTTTCCTTTTTCTATACTGCTATTGTTTTGAGTAGATATATATATAAGTTGATTGCTGAAGGTGAGCATCAACGTCAGGATTTTAAGTTTCAGATCAGTGATAGTAAAAAGATAGCAAGGACTCTTGTTGCTTTTGCAAACACTGATGGAGGTAAGTTATTGATTGGAGTTAAGGATAATGGAGTTGTGGCAGGTATACGTTCTGCTGAAGAAATGTATATGATAGAAGCCGCAGGAGATATGTATTGCCGTCCTAAGGTTGAAACTACTATCAAAGAATGGAATATTGATGGTAAGATGGTGCTTGAAGTGGATGTTAAAAGGAGTAATGAATTACATTCTGCACCGTCCAAGGAAGGTAAATATATGGTGTTTGTTCGTGTGAAAGATCAAAATATTATGGCTAATGCCGTTCTTGTTGAAGCCCGTCGCAAGAAAAATAGTAAGTATGGTGTAAGTATCTCATATAACGAAACACAACAAACATTGATGTCTTACCTTAATGATCATGAAGAAATTACTTTGAATGAATTCGCTTCTCTGACTTCAATTTCTCGTTATAAGGCTAAAAGAATACTTGTCGACCTGCTGGCTACTAATATTATTGAGATACATCTTACTGAAAATTCGGCAACATATAGTATCAACAAAGATTACTTTTCAGAAGAATAACTTATCGGATCTCTTTTAACTTCCTTCGAAATGAATAAAAAGAATAGAATGCATTATAATGATATAGGTGTTGAACAGATATTTGATGCCTTGAGTGTTGATAATGATCATTTGTTGACTGATGATCTTTGGAAGATCCTTGCTGATAATGGCATTCAAGAGAATGATCCCCGATTTCTACAGATAAGAGAGTTCCTTTGTGGTGATAACCCACGACATCAGTGCGCTTCTATAAACTTTGATGCATTCAATCAGGTGATTTCACAAAGCAACTTGCTGAGAAAAAGCCTTACGGGTCAGCTTGTTGTTCCTGATTTCAAATCATTCTCTTCGTCTTTTGCTTCAATCTATGAGCAAACAAAGAAGAATGTAGGAGGCAAAGTGGCTGATTATATTCCTCAGTTGGCACGTGTAAATCCTGATTATTATGCTGTTTCCGTATGTACAATCGATGGACAAAGATATGCATTGGGAGATGTTTCTGTTCCATTCTGTTTTCAGTCGACATGTAAACCTATATTATATTGTATGGCTCAGGAGGATTATGGTGCTGATAATGTCCATAATCATGTTGGCTATGAGCCTAGTGGCCTTGGATTCAATGAACTGAATTTGGATAGAAACCAGAAACCCCACAATCCAATGATAAATGCAGGGGCTATCATGTGTTCTTCTCTGATTAAACGCAAACTTGATCTCCCTGATAAGTTTGATGCAGTGTTGAATACAATTAAAGACCTTGGTGCTACAGACAATATCAACTTCAATAATGCTGTTTACCTTTCCGAGCGTCAAACTGCTGATCGTAACTTTGCTCTTGCATATTATATGCGTGAGAATAAGGCTTTCCCCCCAAATACAGATATAATCGAAGCTCTTGATTTTTACTTTCAATGTTGCTCTATAGAAGTGAATGCCGTAGATATGTCTGTTATTGGTGCTACCTTGGCTAATGGTGGTATCAACCCATTTACAGAAAAGAAAGTGTTTGCAAATAATACTGTCCAGAATTGCATGTCTTTGATGTACTCTTGTGGGATGTATGATTACAGCGGAGAATTTGCATTTAAGATTGGATTGCCTGCAAAGTCTGGTGTGTCGGGGGCATTGCTTGTTGTTATTCCTGATCTTATGGGCATCTGCATTTGGTCGCCTCGTTTAGATCAGATAGGAAATAGTGTCAGAGGTATTGAATTTTGTCAGGAGCTTGCCAATAGATATAACATACATAAATTCGATGCTCTTGCCGGTGAGACTGACCGCCGAAACCCTAAAGCCCAGAAATTTGATGACTCTAGCAAAGGTTTCCTTTCATTGATAGAAAGTGCCAGCCGTGGGGATCTTGTTGAACTCAAACGCCTGATGGCTTCAGGTGTTGATATTAATGCCAAGAACTATGATGGCCGTACTGCACTGCATCTTGCCTGTGCCGAAGGACAAACAGAAGTAGTACAATTCCTTATCGAAAACAATGTTGAGGTGGATATTAAAGACCGCTGGGGACATACTCCATTGTCAGAAGCTGAAATAGGTGGATTCCTCGAGATTGTAAGGCTGTTGAGGGGGTAGGTGTAATTAAGTGTATATTTTGTTTCCGCATTTGAATAAGATTACATCTTATCCACTAATCAAATTAAGATAAGACCAATATAAAATAATTACCTTTGAAAAGGTGATGTCAATAAACATTATAATCCTACATAATAATGAAAATAAATAAGATTCATATAAAGAACTTTCGAAGTATTCAAGATTTATCGTTTGAATTTTCTGATAATTTGAATGTTTTTGTTGGTGCTAATGGGGCAGGAAAAACTACTGTGTTAGAGGCTATTTCTATATCATTATCATGGATGATGAATAGAATAAGGAATATGAATTCTAATGGAGCTTCAATTACTGATTTGGATATTCGATACAATACTGACTATTCTATGATTGAGGGTTTATATGAGGCCGATAAACAAGAATATAAATGGAAACATATCAAAGTAGCAGAAGGTAAAAGTATAAAAGAAAAATCTTCTTACACAGGTGCTACCGAATTGGCTGAAGTATTTCAATCAAAACTTAATGATAATAAGGAATTACCTGTAATAGCCTACTATCCAGTAACCCGAACAGTCGAAGACGCTGATGCAAGCATAAAAGGTAATGAAAAATTATCGCGGTTAGACCTATATGATGATGCTTTAAAGGGAAAAAGTAATTATCAAAGCTTTTTTAAGTGGTATAGACTACAAGATGATATTAATAATGAGCAATTACTTGCAGAGAGGAATTGGTTTGAGGAGAATAAGCAAGTAAGAAATAAATTTTTAGCTAATTTGAATCTTAAAATAAACGAGTATTTAAAGAAGAAGGGCATTGCTTTAGGAAGATATGATAAATTATTACATCATTATTCTGATTATATGTTTAATGCCATGACTTTAAGGTCTTTCTTGGATCAATTGAGCTTGTTATATCATTCGATTAGTATTGAGTTAGGTGCAAATAGAATTCATTTTATTGAAGATGCAATAATGTCTTATTATGCTTTAAAGAATGTAGGGAATAAGATCGTATCTTACATGAAGTCTGAAGATGACATTAATTTATTCATAAATGAAATAACATCTGTTATTTTATTTAAAGATGATTTGAGTAAGCTTAATGAACTTGATAAAGATTCATGTTGCATTATTCTTGACTTTTATTATTTAATAATAGATAATGCTTTGCCTTGGATATCTAAGGATGGAAAAGAAAAGCTGTATAATTATTTGAAAGATTTGCTTAGTTTAAAAGAAAGCAATCAGCAACGACAGTTTACTATTAGATTTATAGAATTAGTAAAAAATGAACTTGTCTCAAGGGAAAGAAGTCTTCAATCATCAAATTCAGAGGTAAATACTTTTATCAAAAAAACCATAGAATCTTTTCTTCCAAACTATAAGAATCTTCAAGTAAAGCGTATTCCATACCCTCATTTATCAATAGATAAAGGTGAGAATTCTTTTAATGTTGGGCAACTCTCTGATGGAGAGAAAAATTTGATCACCTTAATTGCAGATATTGCTAGGAGACTAATAATCGCAAATACATATAGTGAGAATCCTTTAAAAGGGAATGGAATTATCCTTATTGATGAAGTGGAACTTCATTTACACCCTAAATGGCAAAGAAAAGTGATTCCACAATTATTAAAAACTTTCCCAAATTGCCAGTTTTTCATCACAACACATTCCCCGCAGGTTGTAAGTCATGTTCAGCCAGATTCATTATTCCTGCTTAGTAATAATGACAATGTTTTGTCTGTATCAGAAATGGATGAATCTTATGGAATGAATACAGATAGAGTTTTGGAAGACATCTTTGCTACTGATGCTCGCCCTAAGGAAATAAAAGGTCGCTTTAAAGAACTTTACAGGTTGATTGATGCAGGTGAATATGATAAGGCAAGGTCTGAACACGAAAGTTTATCCCGGATTATTTCCGGAGATGATGAGTTAAGTTACATTAATGTTTTAATTGACCGAAAAAGGCTTTTGGGGAAATGAAATATATCAAAAAAGGAGTAGAACCAGAATTCTTAAAGAACAAAAAGGAAAAACTTGATAAGAATGCTAGTTATGATGATTTAGGGAGAAAGATAAAAAAGCTCTTGCGAGAACATTTAAAGGCTGAACAAGGAGAAATATGTTGCTATTGTGAACGAAGACTGCATACAAAAGATGATAATAGCAAAGATTATCATAATGAACACATAAAACCTAAAGATAGAGAGTTGTACCCACATTTAGCAACAGACTATTACAATATTGTATGTTCTTGCCAAGGTAATTTGAAGAAGGCAGAGATAAGCCATTGTGGGAAAGCAAAGGATAATTGGTATGATGAGCAATTATTTGTTTCCCCGCTCTCAAAAGATTGTGAAAGTAAATTTAGATATAATGATGGAGGAGAAGTATTTGCTGTAGATGGTAATAAAGCTGCTAAAACCACTATTGAGAAACTAAATCTTAATTGTGATAAGTTAATCGAGATGAGAAAAATGGTTTTGAAAGTCTTTTATGAAGAAGAATTATCTTTGGAAGAGTTGATAAGGCTTGTGAAAGATGTTCTAAAAGAGAAAGGAAATAACAAAGGTAAGTATCAAGAATTCTACACTACAATAAAGTATCTTTTCGGAAAATATATCGAATGATTTTATGTAAATCATGACTTGAATTATAGGCGATTAAATATTCAAACTAAATACTTGTTGATTTGATATGATACCTTTTCTTAAAGATTTTGATTCTCAATAGTTATAATGGTTCTGTTTTCTATAGTGTCAGATGGAGATATGTAATGTTTAAATTTTTATATTTTATATGGAGAAAGCTTTTAACAAGTTATTAAAGGGTACAATTAAATCAGCACAAAAGACCTATAAAGCAGAGAAGAGAATCGATAGAATGTTAACCTTTGGTTTTTCTGTAGATGGGATTATCGAAATACTAAAAAAGGATGAATACACGGGGTATGATATTCTGGAATGTTTAGATTCTATTATCTTTCAGGATAAAATTACAGATAATACAACATATCATTCTCTTTGTGGTACGAAAGAAGATTGGTTAATTGAATCTTTGAAGAGGAGTTATAATAATGTTTTAGAACTTGAGTGCTCTGATAGTGAATTACGAAGTGTTTTAGCTGATTTTTCAGGAAAGGTCTTTAAATTGTTTTAATATTATTGATGATTATCTAAAGATTAAGATACGTTTAAAACTGTCTTTTGTTCTAGTCATAACTGAGTTTGTTCGGTGAGGACTAAGAGCAAATACTTTTTCAATTATGTAGAAGTTTATCTGCTTTTCCTATTTGAGATCTTGTCTAAGTTCACAAAATGAACTTCCCATCTGTAATTTGTTTCTTTCTATAGGAGTCTTTATGATTTACAAAAACAATAGAGCTTTTTTTGTCGTTAAGTCCTGAAAAGTTACTAAGGCGAATATGAAATTACATTTATTGAAACAAGGAATCAACCGGGAGGTGATGAATCTGGCGATACCTAATATCGTCAATAATATAACTGTACCTCTTGTAGGTATTGTGGACTTAGCATTGATGGGACATCTAAGTTCTGTAAAGTATCTTGATGCTGTAGCTTTAGGTGCTTTGATCTTCAATTTTATATATTCAGGGCTTTCTTTCTTACGTATGGGTACTACAGGTATGACAGCTCAGGATTATGGAGCTGGAAATAAGAAGGAAGTGATTTTACATCTTACCCGGGCTTTAGCTGTTGCTATGGGCTTGGCACTGGTGATCTTTTTATTGCAAGATCCAATTGCATGGCTGAGTTTTAGAGCTCTTGATAGTGGTCAGGAGATTGAAAAGCTGGCAGAGACTTATTTTTATATACGTATATATGCAGCTCCTGCAACTTTGGGACTTTATGCGCTTTCGGGTTGGTTTATAGGTATGCAGAATGCTAAGTTCCCTATGTATATAGCACTTATCGTTAATCTCTTCAATATAGCTTTCAATAGCTTGTTTATTTTTGTTTTCAATATGAGTAGTGCGGGGGTGGCCTATGGTACACTCATTGCTCAGTATACAGGCTTTATCTTTGCTATCATATTATTCCTGAAATATTATAAACCTTACCTGAAGTATTGGAAACTGAGTGAAATGTTGGACTTAAAGGCGTTTAAACGCTTCTTTAATGTCAACAAAGATATTTTTATTCGTACCATGTGTTTGATCTTCTCATTGTCTTTCTTTACTGCCCAATCAGCAAAGATCAGTCCGGAGATACTAGCAGTAAATACTTTGCTTTTCCAGTTTCTGTTGATTTTCTCTTATTTTATTGATGGCTTTGCTTATGCTGCTGAGGCTATAGTAGGAAAAGAGAAGGGTAGAGGTAATTATGAAGGCTTGCGTTTAGCTGTAAAGTCAATATTCAGAATGGGGATGATAGCAAGTATAATATTTACGCTTTTCTTTCTTGTTGCTGGTGACTGGTTACTGTTGATGCTTACAGATAATAGTAATGTTATATCAGAATCAAACCCTTATATGTTATGGTCTGCGGCTGTACCTGTAATCACCTTTGCGGCTTTTATATGGGATGGTATTTTCATTGGAGCTACAGCCACAAAAGCCATGAGAAATGCACTGCTTATCTCAACTTTTATTGTCTATCTACCTTCAGTATATATATTGATGCCATTATTTGGAAATCATGGTCTTTGGTTGGCATTGATGTTGTTTATGGCAAGCCGTGGGATCATGTTACAGTTGTATTCACGTAAACATATTTACAATGTAAGGGTTTTTAAGTCATGAATAAAATTGAACTAAAGCAAATGCTCGATGATCATCATGACTTGTATAATTGTAAAGACTTTATCGAGCTTGATCCTATAAGTATACCCCACAAGTTTGAAACAAAAGAAGATCGGGAGATCTCGGGTTTCCTTGCTGCAACTATAGCTTGGGGACAACGTAAGATGATCTTACGTAACTCTAACCTTCTGATGAAGTTGATGAATAATCAACCTTATCATTTTATTTCCACCTTTAGGGATGAAGATCTAGAAAGGTTTGAAGACTTTAAACATCGTACTTTCAATTATGATGACCTTTTGTTTTTCTTGAATGCCTTACGTTATATATACACTGAAAAAGGGGGATTGGAGCAGGTTTTTACTGAGGGCTATAAAAAAACATCTACAATAAAAGGGGCAATCATTCATTTTCGAGAGGTTTTTCTTTCTGTTGACCACTTGGAGCGATCAGAAAAACATATTGCCAATCCCATGAAGGGAAGTGCAGCTAAACGTATCAATATGTTCTTGCGATGGATGGTTCGTAAGGATGATAGAGGCGTAGACTTTGGCTTATGGAAAAATATATCATCTTCAGATCTTATGTGTCCTTTGGATGTTCATTCAAGCAGGGTTGCACGTCAATATGGTTTATTGCAAAGCAAACAAGACAATTGGAAATCTGTAGAAGAGCTCACAAATAATCTATCTATGTTCAATGCTGATGATCCTGTAAGGTATGACTTTGCTTTGTTTGGGACGGGGGAGAGTATTAGTTCAAAGAAAAGATAACTTTTTTCTTATCTATATCTATTTAATCAGGAGAGTGTTATAAGTGTCTGTTTACTTTTTTGTGAAAAAGCTTAAACATTTTAAAACCTCCCATGTTTATTAGTCTATAATAAAACAAAGGCATTAAATAATAAACAATAATAATTAAAGACATGGCACAAGTAACATTACAAGGAAACCCAATCAACACAAAAGGAAACCTACCTAAAGTTGGAGATGTAGCTCCTGCATTTACATTAGTGAAGAATGATCTTCATCCTGTTTCTCTTTCTGACTTTAAAGGAAAAAAGGTTGTGTTAAATATTTTCCCAAGTTTAGATACAGAGATTTGTGCAACAAGTGTAAGACAATTCAACTCACAAGCTGAGAAGATAGATAACACAGTTGTAATTTGTATCTCAAAGGATCTTCCTTTTGCTATGGGTCGTTTCTGTACAACTGAAGGACTTAAGAACGTGATTCCTGCATCAGGATTCAGAGATCATAGCTTTGGAGAAGCTTATGGAACTCTTCTTGTTGATGGTCCTCTTGCTGGATTGGAAGCGCGTGCAGTTGTAATCGTTGACGAAGAAGGTAAAGTTGCTTATACAGAATTAGTAGCAGAGATTGCTCAAGAACCCAATTACGAAGCAGCATTAAATATATTAAAGTAAATACTTTATTTACATAACTACTCCTATTCCACTTGATCTTATTGATTGGGTGGATTTTTTATATATACTATTTCCTCTTTTGATTGTTTATTATCAGTAGATATATAGATTTGTATTTCATGATAACTTTAGCATCTTTGCAAAAAATAAATAGAGATGATGAACGAGCAGTTGGCTAAAATCATTGGAGAAAGCAAGAACTTCTTCCTTCTTGCCGGACCATGCATAATAGAGAATGATAAGAATCCATTTGAGATTGCTGAACATATGGTAAGGATTACTGAAAAGTTAGATATTCCATATGTGTTTAAAGCTTCATATAAGAAAGCGAATCGTTCCAGAATAGATTCCTTTACTGGTATTGGAGATATTGAAGGTCTTGAAATAATCAAAGCTGTAAAGGATAAGTATAATATTCCTGTTGTTACAGATATACATAGTGTGGAAGAAGCTGAACTGGCTGCAAAGTATGTTGATATCCTTCAGATTCCTGCTTTTCTGTGTCGACAGACTGATCTTGTTGTTGCTGCTGCTAAAACCGGAAAGATTGTAAATATTAAGAAAGGGCAGTTTCTCTCTCCTGAGTCTATGCGCTTTGCTGTAAACAAGGTTGTCGATAGTGGTAATAATAATGTGACAATTACTGATAGAGGTACAATGTTTGGGTATCAAGATTTGATTGTAGACTACAGAGGACTTAAGATAATGCAAGAAGAATCTAAGGTTCCAGTGATTCTTGATGTTACTCACTCTCTTCAAGTGCCAAATCAGACTTCAGGAGTGACAGGAGGAAACCCACAACTGATAGAAACAGTTGCAAAAGCTGGTATTGCTGTTGGTGTTGACGGTTTGTTTATGGAAACACATCCTAATCCTGCAATTGCAAAGTCTGATGGCGCGAATATGTTGAGCTTAGACTTGATGGAAGACCTGCTGGAGAAACTTGTAAGAATAAGAAAAGCGATACTATAGTTTGCAATTAGTCAAAAGAACTAAAAAGAAAAGGCAAGCCTATCAGGGCTTGCCTTTCTTGTATTATTGAATATCAACTTAGATAAGTTCCTTATATAGATCGTAGCTTTCATCATCAAAACAGACGAATACAATTCTTTCGATCTTACTTCCTTGTTCAATATGTTTATTGACAGCTTGAGTAGCAACAAAAGCAGCTCTTTCTTTTGGAAACTTATATATACCAGTGCTGATATTAGGAAAAGCAATAGTCTTTATGTTGTATTCTTCTGCTAGTTTAAGGCTATTAATATAAGCGTTTGTCAATAGTTTATCATCATTGATCTTACCATTATAAATGGGGCCTACAGTATGAATGACATATTTTGAGGGCAGCTTACCTGCTGAGGTTATCACTGCTTCGCCAGTTTTACATTTTCCTTGTTTGGCTCTTATTTGTTGACATTCTTCAAGTATTTGAGGGCCTCCAGCACGATGAATAGCACCATCGACACCACCCCCACCAAGTAAGGATGAGTTTGCTGCATTAACTATAGCATCAATTTCGAGTTTGGTAATATCACCTTTAAATACCTCTATTCTAGTCATAATTTATATGTTTTTACAAATATTGATCTTTTGTCCGATATGTTCTTTCAAATTATAAACTTCTTCAAGGGGGAGAAGTTCAGTAGCTTTTTCTATATCTCCTGAATCAATCATTCTCTTTATTGCTTTGCAATCTCCTGTTATATCTTTAATACTGACAATCCAATCGTCAATATAATGTTGAACAGCTTCTGCTTTCATTCCAATCTGAAGAGACTTATAGTTGAGTGCATTGAGATGAATATCCTTTTCTGGATCCCATTGTATTCTTACAGGAGAAGAGTTTTTTATCTTATTCCATTCTTCTTGGCTTGCATAAACTTCAGGAGTAAAATGTGATAGGCAAGAGTGATTTATAATCCAGTCAAAACCTTCTCTTTTGATTTTTATGGAAAGTATGATTTCCTGATTTTCTTTTGAAGCCCATCCACTTCTGTACATCATCCAGAGAAATGATGGCTTTATCCATGTCATCCTTTCTTTTTTGAAGGGAGGTACAAATGTTTGTGCTTTTAAGGCTGCTTCTGCAATGTGTTTATTAAAAGCTTGATATACAGTAATGGTTTCTTCATCAAAAATAGCTCTGATTTGTCTTGTTGGTATTGCCATAGTTAAATTTAATGAAAGTGGGTTGAACCACCTTGAATATTGTTTTATTTATATTCAAATATAAAGAATAAGAGCCATCTATTTGATGGCTCTTGCTAGCTTCTTATTTTAATACATTGAATATATAGCCCGAAACTACTGCTACTAAGAAGATTGTGAAGATAAATGTAATCAATAATTTCCTTCGGAATATTTTGGCTAGCATTGTCATTTCTGGTATTGCCATCCCTGCACCCCCTATTATAAGTGCTATTGCTGTTCCCATTCCTACACCTTTTGAAATTAAAGACATTGCAATAGGTATTGCTGTTTCTGCTCTTATATATAATGGTATTCCTATAATTGCTGCTATTGGAACAGCAAGTAAACTGCTTTGACCTGCGTATCTTGCAAAGGTATTTCCGTCAGGAAGATATCCATATATAGCCGCTCCAATTGCAACACCAATAAACAAATATGTAAGTATTGGTTTCAATGAATTCCATCCTGCTCGGAGTGATATTGTTACCTTATTCCCTATAGGAAGATATCTTCTGCTATCAATACCATCTTTGATTTGATGCTTTTTGTTATCTGCTCTGATTGGCTTTACATATTTCGCGAATCCTAACTTTTCAAGTAGATATCCGAAAAAGACAGCCAAAATAAATGTAAGTATAAAGTATAGTATTGCATTCATTATCCCTACTGTTGCTGCTAACATTGCCAATACGATTGGATTAAGCAAAGGTGATGAAATAAGGAATGACATTACAGGGCCAAAGGGAACTTTAGCATTAAAAAATCCTACAGCCATTGGTATTGTTGAACATGCGCAAAAAGGTGTTATTGCTCCAAATATTGCGGCAGCAATATTTCCTATAAGTCCTCTACCTTTAAATAGCTTTTGTAACTTTTGTTGGTTAATATGAATAATTACAAATTCTATTATTGCTGATATTGCAATGAAAAGAATAAATAACTCTGCTGTAATATAGATAAAGTTACCTATGGTTTTTGTGAATCCTTCAAGAAATGGAGTTTGATGAATTCCTATAACATTGAAGAATAGTTCTTTGATATAATGGATGAGTTTCTCTTGCATGACTTTTTGATTTTCTATTATTGTTTGATAATGAAGTCGCATAGAATTTCAAAAAGTCACATCTTAAATAAAAAATATTATATGATACAGATTTGTAGGTATAAGATATGTTTTATATCGTCAAAGTCAATAAGGCTTTGGGTCTGTTTATTTAACTGTGTCATTAATTACCTGAATATCTATTTTTCTTTTGGAAAAGCCTTCACCTCATTTAAG
>JBGRPZ010000002.1:0-109449 GCA_041725915.1 Hyphomicrobiales bacterium
TTAACATAACATTGGGCTTATATGTGCGATAATCTACAATTTTAAAATTGAAAGCCGAATTATCGCACTATACAGCAGTTAAAAATAAGTGATAAAACTTATAAAGAAGGAAATGTAAGGATCTGGAGTAAAAGCATTCCCATCCCAAAATTTCAATAATAATTAGATTATCAGAACAAATTAATTTTAAAGGTGGATAACAAAGGGGATAAATATAAAAAGAGAAGAGAAATAGTTTTTTTTGACAAGACATCATCAACTCAGTCCATGTTCCTTTTGGAATAGAAGTCTTTAAATAACTTTAAGGCAATAAAAATGGGTATAATAACTACATATATATTATACCCATCATTGAAATATCTTACTTTATTAAACAGCCTCACCTTTCAAAGTGGCAGGAGTACATTCTTTAATAAGAACATTCACATAGTCTCCAGCTGCTGCACCATTATCAGGAAACACAACCATTATATTCTGACTATTTCTACCACATAAATCATGAACAGATCTTTTGGAAGTTTTCTCAACAAGCACCTCAACAGTCTTGCCTATCATCTTTTTATTGTATTCTAAGGACAATTCTCCTTGAAGAGCAATAATTTCCTGAAGTCTTCTTCCCTTAACCTTATCATCAACATCATCTTCCATTTTCTTAGCAGCATAAGTATTAGGTCTTTCAGAATACTTAAACATAAAAGCAGAAGAATAGCCAACCTCTTTCATCAAGCTAAGAGTGTCTTTATGCTCCTCTTCAGTCTCACCACAAAAGCCCGCAATAATATCAGTTGTAATTGAGCAATCAGGCAAATATCTTTTAGCAGCATCCATTCTTTCCAGATACCACTCTCGAGAATACTTTCTATTCATTCTTTTCAACATAGAAGTTGAGCCAGATTGTGCAGGTAAATGAATATGCTTACATATATTTGGATATAAAGCCATAACTTCAAGAAGTTTATCAGAGATATCCTTAGGGTGAGAAGTAGCAAAACGCACACGAAGGAGAGGAGAAACTTCAGCTACCATTCTCATTAAGTCAGGGAATCCAATATTATTCTCATCAGACTCATAACAATAAGAGTTAACATTTTGTCCAAGTAAAGTAACTTCTTTATATCCCAAAGACATCAAATGTTTTACTTCATCTATTATAGTATAAGGATTACGGCTACGCTCTTTTCCTCTGGTATAAGGAACCACACAATAAGCACAGAAGTTTTCACATCCTCTCATAATAGATATAAATGCAGAAACCTTATTGTCTCCATATTTTACAGGTGTAATATCAGCATATGTCTCCTCTGCAGAAAGAATAACATTAGCAGCCTTTTCTCCTGAGTCAGTAATTCCAACTAATCGAGGAAGATCTCTGTAAGAATCGGGTCCTGCAATTAAATCAACTTCCTTTTGTTCTTCAAGGAGTTGTTCTTTTAATCTTTCAGCCATACAGCCAAGGATACCTATTGTAAGGTTTTGGTTCTTTTTCTTAAGAGCATTTAGTTCTCTTAATCTCTTTCTAATTCTTTGTTCAGCATTTTCTCTGATAGAACATGTATTAATAAGTATAAGATCGGCATTTGAATCTTCATCAGTGATCTCATAATTATTTTCTTTCATTATTGCCCCAACAATCTCGCTATCAGAAAAATTCATCTGACAACCATAGGTTTCGATATATAATTTCTTTTTAACTGCCACTACATTAATTTTTAGAATTCCTCTATTATATATTTTATATAAGAGGTTGAAAATAAAAAAGAAGACAAATATATTTTATTACTTGATAGTCTAACAAAATGAAAAGGAAAATATTTTTTCACATTCAATTTGAGTTAAACTTTAAATTGATTCTAATAATTTAGGATAAAGAGTCTATAAAGTAAAAGTTTTAAGAAAAAAGGAATTTAATACAGAAAGACATAAGTCTATTATAATGAGTTATTATCTCTAATTAAAAAAAGGGATAAAAGACAGATTAATCTATGTAATTCTATTTATAAATGGAGTAAGTAAATTAGTTCATTTAAATATTCCTATTTTTGATTTATAAAACAATTATTGATATTCTATGAAAGAAACACACATATGTTATTTTTGAGTATTCGAGAATAAAATTAGAGCTTTATAGCCCCTTGCCGAAAGGTCTTTTTATGATTATATCTTAATTATTATACCTTTGCGGCAGTTTAAAAAATTCTAGAAAAACCAATCATTATTATAATATATCGATTACGATGGCGAAGAATCTTGTAATTGTAGAGTCTCCTGCAAAGGCAAAAACTATTGAAGGATTTCTAGGGAAAGACTATCTTGTCAAATCAAGCTTTGGACATGTCATGGACTTATCTAAAAAAGATCTTGGAGTTGACATAGAAAAAGATTTCATGCCCAATTATGAAATATCAACTGATAAAAAGAAAGTAGTTACAGAACTTAAAAAACTAGCAAAAGAAGCTGAAGTTGTTTGGTTAGCATCCGATGAAGATCGTGAGGGAGAAGCTATAGCCTGGCATTTAATGAATGCCTTAAAGCTAAAAGAAAGCAATACAAAAAGAATAGTGTTTCATGAAATCACTAAGCCTGCAATTTCTCATGCTATAGAGACTCCAAGAGCAATTGACAAGAATCTTGTTGATGCACAACAAGCCAGAAGAGTCCTTGACAGACTAGTTGGCTTTGAGCTTTCACCATTACTCTGGAAAAAGGTAAAACCTTCTTTATCGGCAGGTAGAGTTCAGTCTGTTGCTGTAAGGCTTATAGTAGAAAGAGAAGAAGACATAAAAAACTTTAAATCTACATCAGCATTCAGAGTTATTGGCTCTTTCTTTTCTAAGGAAAATCAAAAGGTTCAAATAAAAGCGGAACTAAATAAAAGATTCTCTAAGGAAGAAGAAGTTTCTAGCTTCTTAGAATCATGTGTTGATTCGCAGTTTCATGTATCAAACATAGAGAAGAAGCCAGGCAAGAAGAGTCCGGCAGCCCCTTTTACTACCTCAACATTACAGCAAGAAGCAAGTAGAAAGCTAGGCTTCTCTGTATCTCGCACAATGCGTATAGCTCAGAATCTTTACGAATCAGGGAAGATAACTTATATGCGTACCGATTCTGTAAATCTATCTGAGACTGCAATTAATATGGCTAGTGAAGCCATAGTTAATAATTATGGTCAAGAATATCTAAAGACACGCCAATATACAACAAAGGCAAAAGGTGCTCAAGAGGCTCACGAGGCTATTCGCCCTACATATATGAATAATATGGAGGTCAGTGGAACTACTGACGAGCAAAAGTTATATGAGCTGATCTGGAAGCGAACTATAGCTTCGCAGATGAGTGATGCGCAACTTGAAAAGACTACAATTACAATAGAAGGAAACAACATCCAGCAATCATTTATAGCCAAAGGTGAGGTTGTTGTATTTGATGGTTTCCTAAAAGTCTATCTTGAGTCTTCTGATGATGAGTCTAGTGAAGAAAAGAAAGGCATCCTACCTAAAGTTGATGTCAGTGAAAAGCTAGGAGTAAACAAGATCGATGCAACAGAAAGATTCTCTTTAAACCCACCAAGATACACTGAAGCAAGTCTTGTAAAAAAGATGGAAGAGCTAGGAATAGGTAGACCTTCTACTTATGCCCCTACCATTTCTACAATTCAGAAGAGAGAATACGTTGTTAAAGAAGATAGAGAAGGAAAACCAAGGGACTATCAGTACTTTTCTTTAGAGAATAGCAAAATTTCAAAAGAGAAAAGACAAGAAAATACAGGAGCTGAAAAAGCAAAGCTCTTCCCTACTGATATAGGCACATTAGTCAATAAGTTCTTACTTCATTATTTTCAGGATATTATTGATTTCAACTTTACTGCTAGTGTAGAAAAGGAATTTGATGAAATCGCTCAAGGAAAAAGGATCTGGAATAATATGATCAAGGAGTTCTACAGTCCTTTTCATGAGAAAGTAGTACACACAACTGAAACAAGTGAAAAGTTCAGTGGAGAAAGGTTATTAGGTCAAGATCCTGAAACCGGAAAAAACATATATGCTCGTATCGCTCGCTTTGGTGCTATTGTACAGATGGGTGAAGCCGATCAGGAAGAGAAGCCTCGTTTTGCTGGTTTACGAAAAGGCCAGTCATTAGAGACAATCACCTTAGAGCAAGCTCTGGATCTTTTCCAATTCCCTCGCATTATAGGTAGCTATGAAGATGAAGAGCTTTCTGTAGCAATTGGACGTTTTGGTCCTTATGTAAAGCATAAGTCTGCTTTCTTCTCTATTCCAAAAACTGAAGATCCTTCTACAATAACTCAGGAAAGAGGTATTGAGCTTATTGAAGCTAAAAGAGCTAAGGACAAAGAAAATACGGTAAATATCTTCCAAGACGAAAAAGGGAATGATATCAAGTTGATGAAAGGTAGATTTGGGCCTTACATCAATTATAAAAAGAAAAACTATAAGCTTGTAAAAGGTACTGATCCTGAAAAACTCAATGTTGAAGACTGTTTAAAGGTTATTGAAGACAACAAACCTGCAAAGAAGACATCAGCAAAGAAGACTACTACAAAAAAAACCGCTGCTAAAAAAACAACAACAAAGAAGAGCACTGCAAAGAAAACTACTAGTAGCAAGACGACTGCAAAGAAAGCAGCAACAAAAAAAACCAAAAGCAAAGAGTAGTACATATTCTATTTTACAAGATTTAAATACCATCTAAAAAATAAAGCCGAAAGATTTTCGGCTTTATTTTTTATTACTCAAGCATCTAATTCCATTCCAATCTATATTCAAAATCTGAATTTAAAATTTAAAGCTTCGCTTTTTTCATTTAAATACCTTCACTAACTCAGCTTTTTTCAATATTTTTAACCCCATTATCACACCTTTATATTTTACTCGTATGAACCTAGATTACTACCTTGAAGCCCTACCGGAAGAATTCGTAAAGCTTTCCGGATTATCGACAGTGCAGTCTAATATAAGATCCTATACAAAAGGAAAAGACATCCCTGTTCTTGATGATATAAAAATATGTATTATCGGCGTTCCTGAAGACCGAAAAGCAGTTAACAACCGAGGTTGTGATCAAGGGCCTAACTATATCAGAGAAAGTTTATATAAACTTCATATCTCTTGGGATAACTTTAAAATTGCAGATCTGGGGAATATAAGAAATGGAGAAACCCATAAAGACACACTTATTGCTGTAGAAACAGTGATATCCTACTTACTATCCAATAAAATCATACCTATAATAATAGGAGGCAGTCAAGAAATTACTCTTGCCAATTACAAGGCCTATATAAATACAGGTAAAATCATTAATATCTTATCTGTAGATTCCTTGTTTGATCTTGGAACAGAGAAAGACGATCTTAATAGCAAAACTTATCTCAGTAAAATTATTCTTCATCAGCCTAATTGCCTTTTCAATTATACTAACATGGGTTATCAAACCTATTTTATTGATCAGGAAGAGATAAGGCTTATGGAAAAGCTTTTCTTTGATACTTATAGACTTGGAGAGGTCAGAAAACAAAAAAGAAAATTTGAACCCTTAATACGCAGCTCTGACATTATATCTTTTGATGTATCATCAATTAAAATCTCTGATGCTCCAGGAAGTGGGAATGCGGGGCCAAATGGATTTGATTCAGTTGATGCTTGTCAAATTGCAAGATATGCAGGCTTAAGTCAGAGAGTAACTTCTTTTGGGGTCTATGAAACTAATCCAAGATTTGATGTAAGAAATCAAACGTCTATGTTAGTAGCCCAAATGATATGGTGCTTCCTTGAAGGCTTTTCTCATCGTGATAAAGATAATCCAGCACACAACATAGAGAAATTCCAGAAATTCTATGTCAAGTTTACTGATGATAATGAAGATTTTGCCGAAGAACTTTTATTCTATAAGAACATATATAATGGTTCATGGTGGATGGAAATCCCTCTTCCTTCAAAAAATGGAAATAAAAAAACAGAACCTTATATTGTTCCTTGTTCTGAGAAAGACTTTGATAACGCAAAAAATAATATTATCCCTGAAAGATGGTTTCAATTTTATAAGAAGCTCCTTTAAAACTAAAGATTATAGATTCACTATTTTGACTTTGCACTTTCTTTAAATAAACCTTTTCTTTGCACTTCTTAAAATATGCTGATAACTAGATTAGTTATCATGCAAGATTTTGTTATTATCATTAATTTATTGTCATGGCAAACAACAACGAAGATATTTTCAAGAAGATCATTGCTCATGCTAAAGAGTATGGCTTTGTTTTCCAATCAAGTGAGATTTACGATGGTTTAAGTGCTGTTTACGATTATGGACAGAATGGGGTTCTTTTGAAAAACAACATCAAAGACTATTGGTGGAAATCTATGGTGCAGTTTCACGAAAATATCGTAGGAATTGACGCGGCTATTTTTATGCATCCAAAAGTTTGGAAAGCTTCTGGTCATGTTGATGCTTTCAGTGATCCAATGATTGATAATAAAGATTCCAAGAAAAGATATCGTGCTGATGTACTTGTTGAGGACTTTATTGCAAAAATTGAAGGAAAGATAGAAAAAGAAGTTACTAAAGCGAAAAAGAAATTTGGTGACGATTTTGATGAAGATCAGTTCAAAGCTACTAACAAGAGAGTCCTTGACAATTTAGCAAAGATTGAAGACATTAAAAATCGTTTATATCCTGCTATGGATAATAACGATTTTGAAGCTATCAAGCTACTTATCGAAGATCTTGGTATTGCTTGTCCTGTAAGTGGATCAAAGAACTGGACTGATGTAAGGCAGTTCAATCTTATGTTTGATACCAGAATGGGTTCTGTAGCTGATGATTCTTCAAAGGTATACCTTCGCCCTGAAACTGCTCAGGGAATATTTGCCAACTACCTGAATGTACAAAAAACAGGTAGAATGAAGATTCCTTTTGGTATTGCACAAATTGGTAAAGCTTTCCGTAATGAAATTGTTGCCAGACAGTTTATCTTCAGAATGCGTGAGTTTGAACAAATGGAAATGCAATTCTTTGTTCGCCCTGGTGAGGAAATCAAATGGTATGAATACTGGAAAGAATTCAGAATGAAGTGGCATCTTTCTCTTGGTATTGATAAAAGCAGTTATCGTTTCCATGATCATGAAAAGCTTGCTCACTATGCAAACGCTGCTGCTGATATTGAGTTTAAGTTCCCTATAGGTTTCAAAGAGCTAGAAGGTATCCACTCAAGAACAAATTTCGATCTAAGTCGTCATGCTGAATTCTCTGGAAAGAAAATACAGTACTTTGATCCTGAAATTAACGAAAGTTATATTCCATATGTAGTAGAAACTTCTATAGGTTTAGATAGAATGTTCCTTGCTATTTTAAGTAATGCTTATGATGAGGAAACTCTTGAAGATGGATCTCAAAGAACTGTTCTTCGTATTCCTCCTGTGCTTGCCCCTCTTAAGGCTGCTATCCTTCCATTGACAAAGAAAGATGGTCTACCTGAAAAGGCTCGTGAAATTATGGATAAACTGAAACTTGACTTCCAATGTCAATATGATGAAAAAGATGCTATAGGCAAACGTTACCGTCGTATGGATGCAATTGGAACTCCTTATTGTATTACTGTTGACCATCAGACTTTGGAAGACAATACTGTTACCATTAGAGAAAGAGACTCTATGACTCAGGAAAGAGTTCCCATTTCTGAATTAGATAAAATCATCAGAGAAAAGATAAAAACAGGAGAGCTTTTATAAAATTTACGGGAGACTTCTCCCTAAACACTCGAGTCTTTAAGTAAACACTCGGGACTTCTCTCCAAACACTCGAGTCTTTGAGTAAAAAGCTCGACTTTTTAACAATACAAAAAAAGGCTATCACATTAGTGATAGCCTTTTTTTTCGACACCATCTTGGATATCAATCAGTAAAACCAAAAACAAACACTTAAACCATGCCTAAATCTAAATGTTAAAAAAAGTTAAAAAATAAGGAAGAGGCAAAATAAAGAATAAATTAGCTCTTACAAAGTCAAAAGAAGCGCAATCGATTGACTGATGGCTATTTCTATACCTATCTAAAGTTTACTCATTATCTACTAACATTGCTCGCCGTCATTTTAAATTTATTTATTAACCTTAATAATTATATTAAAATGAAAAATTCAAAATTTAAACAAAATGAAAATTCAGCGAATAATGTTAATTGTATAGCTCTTCCTATTCTATACAAGACAGTGCCTAATCCTCTAAAGGACATGTGCGACATTAATTATTACATCAAAATTAGCAATAATCAATGTAGAAACCACAAAGAAACTTTAAAAAAAGTGAATAATTTCATCAATATTCCTATTCCTGTCATTGAAAGTTGTCTTAATGGTTTCTTTTATATTGTTGCTCAAGAGTTACAAAAAGGAAATTCCATACATACAAATTGGATATACTCACATGTATCAGCTCGCGGCACCGTTGACAGTATAGATGAAGTATTCGATCCAAAACATAATGCTGAACACGAAATCTTTCCGAACGTCCAATTCACAAAGTCTTTGAAAACAGAAATTCAGGAAAATATTGAGCCTTTGAATAAAACAGATTATTCAAGCCCTGTTCCTGAAATCCAAAGAGTATTTGATGAGTTTAGTAAAGCTGAGAATATTCTAATGAAAGGAGGTATTACCGTTATAAAGGGATCTTCATTCAGACTGAAAAAAGATGAAAGCATTCAGATTATCCTTCTTGATACTGATGGTAATAGCCATGAAATGGACAAAGTCAATTTTGATTCTGATAATTATATAAGATTCTGTGTAGATAAGTCATTACCAATAGGGGATTATAAATTAATGCTTATCAAAAACACAAATAATGAAACTCCTGCGATTCGATTCGGGAATGATGTCACTGTAAAGGAATAGTAATCCTAATTTTAGCAAACTCCTAATTATTACTAAGCATCTGTCATATAACTTGGCAGGTGCTTTTTTAATGTCTTCTCTTATTTTAATTCTATTTAAAAACTCTCCTTAAATCTTTCTTTTATATTAGAAATAAATTCTGTCGGGCTTAAAAGTAAAAAGAAGCCCGACAAAAGTAATTTTAAGCTCGAAGGTATTTGTTTTAAGCCCGAGGAAATTTAATCTCATTATTTTGATGATGTATATATCATATAATTTTTTCTGTAAGTATTATCTCATGGTATTTATATGCACAAGGGGTGATTTGAGGATAAAATATTTATAATATATTTCATTCATTCAATGAAATAAGGGAAAAATGAAACAGTTTTTTAAATTTGTTGAGAATTTATAAAATCCAAACAAGAAATGGCAAAAATATTAGGTATTGGTAATGCCTTGGTCGATGTGATGACCAGATTAGAAGATGATGCATTATTAGAAAAGCTGGATCTTCCTAAAGGCAGCATGCAATTAGTAGATGAGACCAGAGTTCTAGCGGTTGAGGAAGCATGTCAACAATTAGAAAGAAGTTTAGCATCTGGTGGATCTGCTGCCAATACAATACACGGTCTTGCGAATCTAGGGGTAGACTCAGCCTTTATAGGAAAAGTAGGGAAAGACAAATTGGGTAAATTCTTTGAGGACCATCTTGAGAAAAGCAGTATAAATCCAAAGCTTATTTATTCAGACAATCAGTCAGGGCGAGCAGTAGCACTGGTAAGTAAGGATTCAGAGAGAACATTTGCTACATTTTTAGGAGCAGCGGTTGAGTTATCATCAGAGGATCTGTATCCAGAGATGTTTGAGGGATATGACATTCTACATGTAGAAGGGTATTTAGTTCAGAATCATGATCTATTAGAAGCTATTGTCATTCTTGCAAAGAACGAAGACCTAAAGATCTCCTTAGACTTAGCAAGTTTCAATGTTGTAGAAGACAATCTTTCATTTCTTCAGAAGATAGTAAGGGATTATGTAGACATAGTATTTGCAAACGAAGAAGAAGCAAAAGCATTTACAGGAGCTGAGCCACAAGAAGCCCTTGAGATACTTGCAAATCAAACAGACATTGCAGTTGTCAAGTTAGGGGAAAAAGGTTCTATTATCATGCACGAAGACAGGAAGTTTGGTGCAGGGATCATCAAGGCTGACTGTATTGACACAACTGCAGCGGGAGATTATTACGCAGCAGGATTCCTTTATGGATTGATAAACAATAAGACATTAGATATTTGTGGGCAAATAGGAGCTATATTATCAGGAAATGTAATAGAAGTTCTTGGTGCAAATATGGATAAAGAAAGATGGAGCAAGATTAAAGCACTTGTTGAAAAATACTAGCATTTTATCCTTTTATAAGAAAAATTTAACAAGGCAAATCCATGGGGTTTGCCTTCTTTTTAAACCCTCTGTAACACAGTCACTATACCTATTAAGATTACTTATAAACCTAGATGGTTGGTTTTAAGTTATTTTTAAAGAAGCTTCCATTTATATTTAGATTTTATTACATTTGCTTTCTTTTGATTTAAGCTAGATATAAAATTTTTAAAGACATTATAAAATGAAGGTATATCAAACACAAGACATCCGAAACATTGCTCTTGTTGGAGGTGGTAAGAGTGGTAAGACCACTCTTGCAGAAGCGATGGCCTATGAAGGTAAAGTCATAAGCCGTAGAGGTACTATTGATGACAAAAATACCCTATCTGATTACCGTGAAATCGAGCAAGATCGTGAGAATTCTGTAGTTTCTTCGCTTCTATACTCAGAATTTGATGGCAAGAAGATTAACATCATCGATACTCCGGGTTTTGCAGACTTTGTAGGTGAAGTAGTTTCTGCCCTTCATGTAGTAAATACTGTAGGAATGGTTGTTAACGCCCAAGGTGGTGTTGACGTGGGTACTGAGCTTGCATGGAGAAATGCAGAGAAGCTTAACAAAGGAGTTTTCTTTGTATTGAATCAGATGGATCATGAGAAGGCGAACTTCGACGAAGCTATTCGTTCTCTTAAAGAAGAATTTGGTTCAAAAGTAACAGTAACACAGTATCCAGTAAATACAGGAGAAGACTTTGATTCAATCGTTGATTTGATTGAGATGAAGTTATTGAAATTCCCTAAAGGTGGTGGAGTAGCAGAGATAACAGAAATTCCTGCCGACCAGAAAGACAAAGCCGAAGAGCTTCAGCTTGCACTTATTGAGAATGCAGCAGAAGGATCAGAAGAGCTTATGGAGGCCTTCTTCGAAACAGATACACTTACACCTGATCAGGTAAGAGAAGGTATCAGACTAGGTCTTACAAATCGTGCTATCTTCCCATTGCTATGTACATCAGCCAAAGAATGTGTAGCAGTAACACGTCTTCTTGAGTTTATCAACAAGAATGTTCCTTCACCAGATATGATGCCAGATGTAAAGACTACAGACGGCAAAGAAGTTAAAGTTGATTCTAATGGCCCTGCAGGTTTATTTGTATGGAAAGCGGCAATAGAGCAACACTTAGGCGAAGTAACCTTCTTTAAAGTGATGAGTGGTAAGATCACTGAAGGTATGGACTTAGAGAATAGTAGAACAGGAAATAAAGAAAGAATTACACAGATTAATATCACTGCAGGTAAGAACCGTCAGAAAGTAAGTGAGGTTGTTGCAGGAGATATCGCTTCTACTATTAAGCTTAAAGATACTGTTACAAATGACAGTTTATTAGATCCGAAAGCACCATTTGGTGGATTCAACAAGATTGTTTATCCAGATCCTATTTTCACAATAGCAATTAAGCCTAAAGCTTCATCAGATGAAGAGAAGATGGGTGGTATTCTTAAGGAAATGGTTAAATACGATCCATCACTACATATAACATCATCAAGAGAATTACGTCAGAATATCCTTGAAGGTATGGGAGAATTCCATATCAATACAGTAAAATGGTATTTTGACAATGTATATAAAATAGAGATAGAATTCCTTAAGCCAAAGATTGCTTATCGTGAGACTATCACTAAGTCTGCAAGAGCAAACTATCGTCATAAGAAGCAATCAGGAGGATCAGGACAATTTGGTGAAGTGTATATGCATATTCAGCCATATCATGAAGGAATGGCAGATCCTACAGACTTCCCAGTAAGAGGTAAAGAAGAGCACGAACTTCCTTGGGGAGGTAAATTGATCTTCCATAACTGTATTGTTGGTGGAGCTATTGATGCACGTTTCATGCCTGCAATCCTTAAGGGAATTATGGAAAGAATAGAGATTGGTCCATTGACAGGTTCATATGCACGAGACATTGCTGTTTATGTCTATGATGGAAAGATGCACCCAGTAGATTCAAATGAAATTTCATTTAAGCTTGCTGGTCGTCATTCATTTATTGATGCATTTAAGAACGCAGGGGCTAAGATTCTTGAGCCTATCTGCAACTTTGAAGTAAGAGTGCCAGAAGATATGATGGGTTCAGTAATGACAGACCTTCAGAATAGAAGATCAATCATTATGGGAATGGAAGGCGATGGTAAGATGCAAATTATCAAAGCTAAAGTTCCACAAGCAGAGCTTTATAAGTATTCAACATCACTAAGCTCTATGACTTCTGGTCGTGGTTTGTTTAGTTATAAGTTTGACGAATACGCTCCTGTTCCTTCAGATGTGCAAGATCAACTTCTTAAAGAATACGAAGAACAACAAGCTGAAGAAGAAAATTAATTTTTAATATATATTGGTTATAGGGGGCTGCTCAAGAGGGCGGCTCTTTTTTTGTGAAGTAATTTAAGGGTTATCAACATACTTATTTAACCTTTTTCCATAAAAGAAGCATTAAAAGCATTAAAAAAACATCCCTTTTCTGTAAATACTCAAATCCCTTAAATCCAATATCTTTAGACATACTCTGCCTTTAAAATAACCTACCAAGTATATACCTCTATCATTGACTGCATATTTTTTTCAGCCTATACGCCTTATTTCGCCCTACTTTAAACAAATATCATTAATTATAAAAAAGGCATGAACTATACAAAAAACGCTCTATTTACTCTATCTTTAGTACTATTCAGCATTAAGGCATTTTCACAAGAAACAGACTCTACGAACTATTATTATTGTAAGATTTGGGGACTTACAAAGTATTACAGTAAAGAATCAGCAAAGAGCAAAACATTTGCAGATGATTTGTTCTATAAATATTGGGAAGGCTATCAGAAGGTTAACACAAAAGATGAGTTTAACCAGTTTATAGGGAAGTATTTAAGTCACTTTAAAATAAAAAAGGAATATACAAATCCTGATATAAAAGATTTCAAGCTAGCAAATATAAATAGCTTTTCGAAGCTCTCAGATACTACAAAATACAGATCAATAATTGACTTTAATTGGATCAATAGCCCTTATATATCTAATGATAACCAAAAGAGGCTTATAGGGCTACTATATTCATATAAGGCAAGAAAAAGAAAGTTTATCAAATCAAATCTTATTGGTTATACCAGACATAAAGAACCAATAATATCTGACAGTGCAAGTCAGGAAAACTTTCATCTATCATTCTTTAGATATTGGAATTGGATTGAATATTATTTCCCTCATAAAAACATTATGACAACAAAATGGGATAATGCCTTATTCCAAATAAAAGAAATTAAAACTCACAAAACATTAAAGGATTATTATTTATTTCTGGAAACAATTTGTGCATATCTGGAGGATGGTCATGCTTTTCTTTCTAATAAGATAGACATTAATGAAACAAATTATTCCTTCCCAATAGCCATAAAAAAATATAAGAATATCTATTATGTATCAGATACAGCTTTCACTAGATATGATCAAATTAACCTAAGTAATCATAATCTACAAATTGGTGATACTGTACTTAAAATAAATGGTATTGACACAAGAAAGTGGGTAAATAATAAGCTGAAACACTTACCTCTTACTAGAAAAGAAGATATTAATATAAATAGCTTTTCAAACTTATTTATTACATGTAAAGACAATAGTGATACCCTTGTGAGTATCACTATAAAACGAGGAAACTCTACAAAAACCAAAAAGGTCAAAGCTATTAATCATAAAGACTTACAAGATTCAGGATTAGAAAATAATCTTGAAAATTGGCTTTCGATGTGGTATACAAAAGAGACTCCTTATAAAAGAAACTATTATGAAGATAAGGATCTGATTTATTATAATACAGCGTGGTCAAAAAAAGAGGATATAGAAGAAATATTGGCAAAAGCCAATAGTAAGAAATATTTAATTCTTGATACCAGACCCAGAATTCATAATAATATATTCATTATTCTAGCTAAATATCTTGGCAATAAGCCAAAGAAAGTAGCAGATACATGGGTGCCAGAAGAGAGGTTTCCGGGATTTTATAAAAAAAGCAAATATAACTTCTGCTATTACTATGAAAACTCATTTTCATTTATATTAAAATCTATTTTCATTGGCCTTCAGGACAACAAGTTATTTCCAGTATCAAAGAAAAAGCAATTGAAATGTAAGATAGCAATCATTACAGATGTCAATCTAATGTCATTTTCTGAGACCTTTTGTATGATGGTAAAAGCTTATTGTCCGGAAGCTATATTTATTGGAGAACAGACAGTTGGTAGCACAGGAGATATTGCCACTTTAAAGTTAAATGGTTTTGACACTGATATAACATCTTTATACTTTGAATATCCAGATGGTAAAAGATTTCAAAAGATAGGAATCGTACCTGATTACAAAATCGAAACTCCACTTTCCGTTGAGCAAAAAGAAAGAGCCGCCAAGTTTACGTATATAAGAGATCAGGCTATCGAAATATGCAAGAAACTTATTAAGAATAAGTAGACATATATGATAAGCCTTTAGTAACAATTAGCAAACACTAAATTAATTATAGAGAGCTACTCAAGAGGGCGGCTCTTTTTTTGTTTATTTACACAAATAAACATAGTCGATATGAATAATGAAACAAGAATTACAAATTGGATCAACAACAACTTATCAGAGCTATCACAACTAGAGGATAATAAAGGAATTGATATTATGCATCATTGTGGGGCAAAATGCTGTGAAGCATCAGTGCTTTATAATGGAGCATGCAAGATAAAAGATCAATTCGAGCATGAAACAAATACAGATATTATATTTGATGCATTCAAAAAAGCATATTACGACTCTGATAACTTCAGAAAAGATAAAGATGTAATTATATTAATATTTGAGAAATGCACTTGCCCAATGGCAAAACAAGGAGTAGACAACCCATTTCTATGCAATTGCACTGTTGGATATTCTTATAAAATATTTGAAACTCTTTTCCAAAAGAAAGTAAAGGTAGATTTAGAGACATCAATATTAAATGGTCAAACAGTCTGCAAACAAAGAATAGAAATATTATCATGATAATATAACTAATTGAGCCACCTTCAAAGTTAGAAAGCGGCTCAATTAATTCTTTTCATTCAAGTTTACCATCAATAAACTTTTATTTCATCACCTTAAAGGCCTGTTGACTTCCATTAGCCTCAAGTCTTATAATATAATTACCAGAATTAAGATCTTGAGTAGAAAGAATAATTCTTTGATCACCAGAAGGCATATCATAGAAATCAGGAGTCATTTGTAGACTTCCTTTCATATCGAACACAGATATTTTAATGTTCGTTGGTTTCTTCAGGTTCAGATCAATATTAAGTATATCCTTCATAGGTACAGGATAATAGCTATCAATCAAGAAATTATTCTCTGATTCCCGTTCATCAATTCCAGTAAGGCCTTTGTACTTTGCCTGATAAACTCCGCTTCCATGAGTACCGGCAATCATAACGCCATCCGATCTAACTCTCATTTGACTCACAATAGAATTACCTACAGAAGAGATGCCTTGTTTTTCCCATACAATATCAGAACTGGAAATATCACTTGTAGCATATATTCCAACACTAGTACCAACAAAGTAAGCATATTCATCATCATCAGAAGAAACAATATTACCCCATCTTACACTAGGTCCTAAAGAATTAGGATCATCAAGATTTCCACCAATATGATCAAAGGTAGCACCACCATCCTTACTGAGGTATATACTGTTGATATTATAGTTTGAGAAAACTACCATTATATGATTAGCATCTTTTGGATCTATACAGATAGAACTTATATAAGCGTTTTCAGGAAAATTGGAAGCAGTAATATCTTCCTTTACAATATCAGGAAGATGAGCATTCTTCACCCTAAAAAGTCGGCTATCCTGAGTACCAAATAAAAGTATATTCGCAGGTGTTGTAGAAACAGTAACCGCAGTAATAAATGTGTTTGTATAAGTCAATAATAGCTGTTCCCAAGCATTAACAACATCTGCTGACTCAAGCATAAGATTTCTATAGATAAAATATGTACCTATATAATACATAATGTTACTATTATTAGGATCCAGAACATAAGGGTTGACAAACAGTGCAGCCGCAACATTAGGTCTTATTAGACTATAGTTAGTTTCAGAACTCCCAACTTTAGCCTGCATCAAATGCCCAAACTGAGTAGAAACATAATAATATTGAGCACCATCAGCCACTTCACAAAAAGCACCATCACCAGAGATAGGCAAAGGACTCCAATCATCGGCTTCAGACTTCAATGTTGATGCGTATAATCCTCTATCCTGCAAACCTCCAACAATAAAAGGCTGACTATTATTCACATCTTTATCAAAAGCAACAGAGTAGAATTGTCCAGTAGCATAGTTGGTGTTTAGAGATATCCACGTAGGTTCAGCAACAGTTACATCATCAATATATCTAACACCTCCGTCACTACCTGCGTAAAGTCTCTTTGGATGAGATTTTGAGAAGAAAGTCACATGATAATCCACCCAACTATTATCATATAGAGGCAAAGGTGTATTCTCGAAATTATAACCTCCCACAACCTTCCAATCTTGAGTTGTAAAACCAGTCATTGATCTATATAAACACGTCCCTCCAATAAAAACAATATCAGGATTGTCTTCAGAAACAGCAACAGTCATATCATAAGCACCCTGACTATCATATCCATATTGATTATCAAGTGGGATGTTAGAAGTTAAGTCCATCCAGAAATCAGAAGTAGGATTATAGGCAAATAGCATATGATCTGAAAGACCTGTACCTGGGGTGTTAGAAAGGAAATACACTTTTTTATCTTCATCAGGAGAATACGCCATAATTGTACGATCAAAAGAAGGTGGGTAAGCAATAGGAGTAATCTTTGTCCATGTCTCTCCATCATCAGACTTATAGAAACCACTCATTACAGAGTTATAACCTCCACTCAAAGAGCTGGAACTTAAAGTCGCATATAGCTTTCCTTCAGGAGTTATCAATATATCAGTAGCACGAGACATGTTATTAGAGAACTCTCCCAGTTTCAATGTCCATGTATCACCCCCATCTTCAGATTTATAGATACCTCCAACAGTAGCAACATATACAACATCTTTATCTGTGATTGTATGATCAACACAGATATTCCAGCAATATTGATAAGGTGTTTGAAGTTTTGAGGGATCACTATTAGAGGTAGAAGGTAGAAGCTGCCATGACTCACCATTATCTGTAGACTTAAAGATTCCAGTACCACGATATGGAGCACCAGTAACAGAAGCAGAGTTCCCCAGCAGTTCACCAGTTCCATAGTACCAAACATTTGTTTTCCCTTGTCTTTTATCCTGAGCCAAGCATGAGGAACTTAAGTTTGTGGAGTTTGAAGAAGTCTTTCTCCATGTTTCACCAGCATCTATGGATTTGTACATTCCTCCGGAAACACCTCCTGCAATTAAAATATCTTCGTTAGATACATCGAAAGCAAAAGCTCTGGTTCTTCCTCCCACATTTAAAGGGCCTGCAAACTTCCAATCATAATCATAAACTATCTTATCATCATTATTTTGTGTCTTCAGTAGTTGTTTTTGTAGTTGTTCATCAGCAAATTTTAGTTCTCTGAGCCTGTAGTTATCGGGAATCTCTCCTGTATGAGGATCTTTCAACATTCTTATCTCGTATTCTACACGAGCATTAACTCCATCTACACTTCCTACTGTGTATTTATTCTCTATTACTTTTTTCTTATCAAATACAAGAAGGATTACAACAACAGCTAGAACAGCAGTAACAAAGGTTATCAGTATCTTTCTATTCATAACTCATAGTTTTTTAAACAAATAGATATTTGAACAAAGTAACTGATTTTCAGGAGGTAGTACATACAAAGATAATTGATTTAGGCAAATCAAAGCATTATAACACACTAATAATCAACCAACTTACTATAATCTCTTAAAATCTATATCTCAGGCTAGTAGTTTTGATATTATCTAATTTTAATTTAGATTTGTTTTATACGTTAACCAGAGTACACTAGTCTAAAGGCTAAAATGCCTATTTATACATAATCCATTAGCCAAAAATGAAAGCGAATAAATTGTTCCTCTTAATTATTATAGGAGTATTATTCTCTTGTAATATGAAAAATCGAATCAAATTAGATGATTTTGATCTCCTTAAAGAGTTAGTCATATATGATTCATTAGATCTACCCTTATCAACTTCATTACATATATATGATTTCAACCCTAATTCGAGTACATACCTAGGTTTACTTGGTAATTACGTCATTGGGTTTAATACTGAAGAAAAAGTCTTTTCTTTTGATCGATTTGGAGAAGGTCCAAATGAATATCATTATATGAATCCTTTCTTTGCAAAAACAAAGTTTCTGAGAGATACATTAGTCATGATAAATGGCAACAACTATCTAAAGCTATATGATTTCAATGGAGATCTACAGCGGAAGATTTGTATTAATGACAATGCTGCATTTAAAATCAGACATTTTCTTGGGAAAAGCTCCATAGATTCTACAAAATATTATTTCCAAGGAATAAATAAGGAGTATGACCATTCAAAAGGAGTTACTGACTTTGACCTCGACAATCAGAGAATCTTTTTTGAATTCTCTGAAAAGGATATGAAATCCAGACAATACGGGAAATTCGAAAAAGAAAATATCATTCGTGATAAGAAAAGAAGCTACATCTTCTACAAACCTCTAATAACATATAATGACACCTTAAATACTATAGATGTAATCTTCTCTGCAGAACCTAAGCTTTATAGATATGATATGAACAATGAAGCAAGCTATAAAGTGATAGAATTACAACCAGAATCATATGGAAAAATGGAGTTCTTACCTGAGAAACAAAGAAAACCATCCACTTTTGATCCAAGAGATCGATTTACATATCTGTCTAACTCCTACTATAAGAATTTATATTCAAAAGCTGATACAATTATAACTTGTTACCGTGCTGGAATAGACAGATTCATAGTAAACAATGAAAGGCCATATATAGAAGAAGTAACAGACTATGTCGACTTTATCAATGACAATTTCAGGTATTATATCAACTATTATGTGAAAGGAAAGAAAATCTGTAGAGATATAAATGTCCCTCATAAACACCTGATACTACATATTGGCAATACTAATAATATCGCGCTTAAAAAACTAGGTCAGGATATAATTGTAAAAGGCACACCTATACAAAGGATCTATTTCGCAAGGATTAGCGATTCTTAGCAAGTAAAAGCTATTGCTTATAGAAAGGCCGAAAAACTTTATCTCTATATCTCATTGTGCTAATTGCACAAATTATTAAATCCATATTAAACAAAATAATTATGAAATCTTAAAAATATATGTGGTTCTGCCAAAGGGATATATGCATTTGTGGATGTCGTGAATCTGATTTCACTGATTGTGATTGCAAATAATAATCTCATCCTTCATATAATAAATAAAGAAGTCTATAAATTGGGGCTTCTTTATTCTATGTCACTCAATAAAAAATATCAAAACTCTATATAAGCTAAACCATAAGCTTATCATACATATTCATTAATCATTAACAAATATAAAGTATGAAATCTTTAAAATTGAATTCTATAAAGAAAGATAGCCTAATAAAGGAAGACATGAGAGATATTATCGGCTGTGAAGACAAAATCACATGTGTTTGTGGATGTAGAGGAAAAGATTCTAGTATAAATAATGGCCTTGATAATAAGAAAAAAGGATTGTGTAGTGCTGCAGGGGGACTAGACTTTAGTAATTATGAACATAAAGAAAAATAATTATAGAAGCCTCTATTAAGAGGCTTCTATATCTTTTTTATCCACTATACCAAAAACATGAGAGAGGCAAATCATTTATTGAGTTTAAAAACTCAAGGAGGAAATCATTATATATACGATTCCTTTAATTACAATTTCTATCTTACACATCCGAAGTTAACAGGAGAAATCAATAAAGATGATTATTATTCACAGAAATATGAGTTCATAAAGAAGAATCTGGCTAGCCAATCAGGGGAAAATATTGCAAAATATAGCACAAGTATAAGCGAAGAAGAAGTTATTCTGCAATTAGCCAACCTCAAACAATTGCTCTTTGAAGTTACTGAAACCTGCAATCTTAATTGTCTATATTGTGGCTATGGAGATTTTTATAAGAACGAAGAAAGAAACCATAAGTCATTAAGTTTTCAGGAGATAAAAGGTCTTATTGATCATTTGGCAACTTACTGGAACTCCCAATACTGCTCTCAAAAGAATGGAGATCTACAAATAAGCTTCTACGGAGGTGAACCATTATTGCAATTCCCATTAATCGAAAAGACTATTGACTACCTTCAGAATAACGAAATCAATAAGAATATAAGCTACAGGATCACCACAAATGGCGTATTCCTGAATAAGTATTATAAGTTTCTAGTGAAACACAACTTTCATATTGCTATAAGTCTTGATGGCAATGAATTCAATAACTCACTCAGGCTTACAAAGAACAGCAAAAGCTCTTTTCAAGTCATCTTTGATAATATAAAAAGAATTCAACAAGAATATCCTGAGTTCTTTGACCAGAAAGTTTCTTTTCAAACTACATTACATCAAAGGAATTCAGTAAAGGGAATTATCACATTCTTTCAGGAGCATTTCAATAAAATACCATCAATACAAGAACTAGTTACCAATGATATAAAGAAAGAAAAAGAAGACGAGTTCTATAATACACTCTACAAAAATAAATCAGTAGAAATCAACAGTATTAAAGAAGCTAGTATAAAGCAAGCTTCCGAAGAGGTGGACTTCAACAGTTCATATTACACTTTCCTTGAAGGCCATTGTGAGAATGCTTTTAATAACATGAAAGATCTTTATATCAGAAAAAGAGAACAAACTCGTATGAGAACAGGAACCTGTATTCCTTTTCATAAAAAACTATTTGTTACTGCTCATGGAAAAATACTACCATGTGAAAGAATCCCTTTTTCTTTCGATTTTGGATACGTATCTAAAGATGAAGTAAGATTAATCCCTTCGGAAGTTGCCGCTGAATACAATCGATTATATAAAAGCATATCCAAGCAATGCAAAGCATGTAAAAATATTAATGGTTGTACTCAATGCTTCTATCTATGTGAAAACATCGGAAAAGAAAATACCAAGTGTTCAGACATTATGGGGAAAAAGGGGGTGAAGCACTATCTCGCTGATACAATTGGATTTTTTGAAGAAAACAAAGCCGCTTACCTAAACATCATATCAAATTATATTTATGAATAACACAAAGTATTGGTTCTATATAGAGCCATATTGTCATGTGTCAGTTACCACCAACAAAGTAATGGTAATTAACACTTTCAATAAAGAAAAGATCGCAAATTCTTCATCAAAAGTAATTGAATTGATAAAAAGGTCGGAAGAGAAAGAACAATTTAAGGTTCATGAGTTATCCGAAGAACAACTAAAGCAAAAAGAAATCAATGCGTTTGTAAATCAACTGAGATCTACTTTCTCTGGTGATATAATCCCTCAGAACTTTTCTAAAGAAAAGCCTGTACAAATCCTTCCAGAGCCTATCTTTTTAAATGGTAGACTGAAGTTTTTAAATAAGAAATCAAAGGGGGTTAATAATGTGTACCCATGGATCAGAGAGATAAGCATCGATTTTGGAGGAAATAAATCTTTATCAACTCCTTTTGATATCGATCTATGCAAGCAACTATTATTCCTTGATAAAAGAAATACACAAACATTAGATCTTGATTCTATAAAACCCTTTATAGATGATATTCTTGCAAAAAATAGTTTTTGTACATTCCGACTTACAGGAAATAGCCTTTATAATTCTGATTACATAAAAAAGGTGAAAGACATATTCAAGGAGCATGACAACAGAGTGTGTATTCAGTTTTATTATCAAAAGCTTGTTGAGCTTATCAATTCAAACCAAATTAATTTCCTTGATTCTATTTGTCCAAGAGCAGATATATTCATAGATAAAAGTACTGCATGGGAAAATGTAACTCAAATCCATCAATTATTGCAGAAATATGAAATAGATACTCTCTTTACTTTTATTATAGAAAATGAAGGTTGCCTGACAAGATATGAAGAAGTTTCAACAAACAATCCTGATGCAATAATAAATGTACAGCCCATCTACACAGGAAATAATATAGAATTCCTTAGAGAGCATGTATTTCTGAATGAAGATGATATTATTGGAGGTCTTGATCCTATAAAAGAGATCCACTTAAGAAAGTATATCAACCAGAATTTCTTTGGAAAACTTCATATCAATGCATTGGGAAAAATATATGCAAACATCAACTTTGAACCATTGGGGAATATCAAGCATCATTCAATCCATGATATTATAAATAAGGAACTCACTGAAAGAAACACCTGGAGAATGATACGAAATCAAAAGCCTTGTTCTGAATGTGTTTATCAATACTTATGCCCTAGTCCTTCAGAAATAGAGATTAACTCTAAGCAGTCCAATCTCTGTAATGTTGACTTAAATTGAAATTCATCAATGCGATAATAATATGATATAATCAAGATGAAAATATCTCTTAAACTTTTATTACGGCATTTCCGTAAAGATTCGGCTTTCTATATTATCAATATTGGGGGATTATGTCTGGGAGTATTAACAATAATAATGATATCTATGTGGCTGGTCTCTGAATTTAATTATGATAAGTTTCATAATAATTCAGAATCTATATACAGAATCGTTTGTGAGAACTCTGCTACAAATCAAAAATCTGCTTTTACTCCAAACGCTATACCCAAAAGTCTGAAAGATCGCTTTTCAATAATCGATGATGCTACTTATATTCAACCGCATGGAAAGAAATGTTATATCACATATAATGAACATACTTTTACTGCAAAAAACCAATTTGTAGGAAAACGATTCTTCGATATTTTCAGCTTTCAGGTTCTGGAAGGGAATCCAAAGGAAATTGATGAAGAAAATAGAAAAGTTGTAATAACAAGCAGTCTGGCAAAGAAATTATTCGGAAATCAAAGTGCTATCGGAAAAGTAATTAAGCGTGGATATCCTGTTAATGGTACTTTTAAGGTCTGTGCTGTCATTGATGATGTCAAAAATACTCATTTAGATCTGGAGTTTATTACTCTTGACCATCCCCATCCTGCTAATAAATGGACTCATAATGAGGTCATGTCATATGTTGTACATAAAGGAGATCCAAAAACCTTGCACGAACATCAACAAATCGCTCAGCATCTTGATGACAAACTAGACCTTGGTGATTTTCTGGAATTCCAGCCTATTACAGATATACATCTCTATACAAACTTCTCTGATCCTGCGGTCAAGAATCATGGCAATCTGGGCTTTATATCTATATTGGCAATAATAATGATTGTTATTATTATTCTTACTGTCTTTAATTTCATCAATCTATCTGTTGCCAAATCTGAAACTAAGTTCAAGGAATTGGCATTAAAGAAGATCTTCGGAGTTCAAAAGAAAGAAGTGCTCTATCAAATCCTTTTTGAATCAATAATACAGATTCTTATTGCTGTAGTTATTTCTGTATTTATTGTTATTATTCTGGGAGATAGATATCAGGAATTTATAGGCATTCACTCTTCTTTCCTTGATTTTGGGTTAAATTTCTATCTTTTGATTGCTGTGGCTCTTTTATTAATGGTTCTTCCTTCAAGCCTATATCTGGGAAACTATCTGTATAAATTCAATCCTATAAAGATATTTTCAGGAGGAAATACAAAAAGAAACAAATCGGAAATTCGAAGAATAGTATTTTATCTACAAATGTTTATTAGTCTTTCTTTACTTATCTCTGCATATACATTCAATGCTCAATTGCAATACATGAGAAACAAAAACCTCGGTTTAGATCTCGATAATATAATACAGATAAAAGCCGGAGAGATGATGTATCAGTTTGACAATCTCAGACCTGAGTTATTGAAGAATCCAAATATAATCTCCGTTTCTGCTGCTTATAGTCCTCCTGAAGATCTATCATATAAGATTACTAATGTGAAATTAAATGGTGAAAGTATAGATATTAAGTCTCCATTCTTTGGTTTTTTTTGCTCTCAAGATTTTAATACCACTTTTGGGCTTTCAATGGTCAAAGGAACCTTTTTAACAGAAATCAACAGTTTTAAAAGGCATTTCAATATCACTTCAAGAAAGAAATCAAATGATGAAATTGTATTGAATGAAGCTGCTATAAAGTTGCTAAAACTTAAAGATCCTATTGGCAAGACCATATCTGCAAATAATCATATCCATGGCAAAGTGATTGGAGTTGTTAAAGATTTTCACTTTAAGCCTATTAATGAGAACATCGCTCCTCTGCTTATTTATTACAGTGCTGAAGAGTTCTGGACCTTCTTTGTTCGCCTCAAAAAAGGAAATGAAAAGGAAACCATCAATTATATAGAAACAAAGTCCAAACAATTCACCAAAAACGAACCTTTCACTTATAGTTATGTAAAGGAAGCCTTTACAAACAGATATAAAAGCGAAGCCAGCTTAAGCTATATGACTAATATATTTACAATGTTGGCTGTCATAATTGCTCTTATTGGGTTTATTGGCATACTCACTTTTGACCTGAGTAGGCGAACTAAAGAAATCGGAATCAGAAAGATTTTAGGTGGTGGAACTAGAAGTATAATCATTCTTTTTCTCAAGGAAATCAGCATAACATTGGGAATTGTATTTGTCCCTACATCATTTATTCTGTATTTTCTTATGGATATATGGCTTGCCTCATATGCATATAGCATAACATTTCAAGTCCTCTTCCCTATCTTCGCTCTAGCAACATTATTGATACCTATATTTATTATAGTCAGTGTTGTTGTTTCTGTAAAAACCAAAGTAAATCCCATAGATACAATTAGAATAGATAATTAAATATTTAAATCAAATTAACAATGAAGAAAGCATTATTAAACTTAACTCTTTTATTAGCAATAGTAGGATTATTCTCATGTTCACAGAATACTCCAAAAAAAGAAACAACAAGTAAAGCCTCAGAAGAAACTAATCTTGTAGCTAATACCTCAAAAACACAAAAGAATAAAGACATTATCCCAGCTTCAAAGTCTGATGTGATATTTAATATTGTTGACAAACATCCTTCATATGTAGGTGGAACAGATAAAATGGTTGAATACCTTAGCAAAAACATAACTCCAAGAACAGATTTATTCAAGAAAAAAACAAAGTTCGCTATTTCTTTTGTTGTTGAAGTAGATAGTTCGCTCTCTAATATCGAAGTCTTCAGAATTGAAGATCCTCATGTAATAAAAGAAGTTACCAAGATCATTGGAAACATGAAGTGGGTTCCTGCTGTAAATAAAGGTAAAAGAGTTAGATGTAAATATATGCTTCCTATATTCTTCCCTTATGAAATGCCTGATGACCCTGTAGATATGAGTGCAAAATAATATCGATATTTACCGTATACCCCTACGGTAAACTACAAAAAGAGACCAGCTCATTTCATGAGTTGGTCTCTTTGTATTTTTTATCTTATAAATGTTTCTGTCTTATCTATTTTAACCGTCTCGAAGCATTAAATAAGAACGTATTATTTTAATTGTTTTTCATATTCATCTGGATGAAGTAAAAACGATCCTATATCTGATACTTCACTATTCTTAATGCCATTGTATATTTGAGTATATTCATTTAAACTAAGATTACCTCCTAATTTAAAGCTTTTGTCAGAACACTTTTTTATTAACTTCTCTTTACTTATAGTAAAGTATTCATTACAATTAACAACTGTATCTTTTGTAAAAGGACTGTTTTTATGAGGAGCCAAATACACTAAAGTATTATAATCTAATTGATTTCTATCAAAATAGGAGGCTTTCTTCGAAACTTGTGAGGTACAACAAACAAGAAAATTATCATTGCCATAAGTCGCAACAACAATGAAATAATGTGGGGTATCATTATTCTCTAGAAATTCAGGTGCTTTAAATTTATATATTACACCTACTGTTAAAGTCTTGTTTATTAAATAACTGGGAGGGAAATCTACCATTAACTATCTAAGTATGATTGTATATTCTTATGAGTAAGAAAAACCCCTTTAGAATGCTCACTCACTTTACTATCATAAATATACTCTTTTATAAATTCATCTGGACATTTGAAAAAATCTTCTAATTCAACAGAAAACCTTGATCCTTTCTCTTGAATCTCATTTTTAAACCTAGTCCATTCAGGGAATTTATGAGAAATCTCACTTAATATAAAGCCATCTTTTTCACCAAAATCTTTCCATACCTGCTCCATAACATCTAAATCGGACTTAGAAAAAAATCTTTTATCAAAAGATTCAACTAATGAAGTTATAATATACTCTGAAACTTCAAATAAATCTTCTTGAGATTTCCTTGAAAGATCCATAGCCCTTGATGGAATAGGACCATTTTTCATTGCATAATAATTGTCTTGTAAGACCATTCTACCAAACTTATTAAGGTGAATACGATCTGACAACCAAATTAATTTCATCAACTTTATTCTATCAATTTGTCTATTAGGAGATTTTAAGACAAAGAACAGAATCGAATTTAATATTTTCTTATCCCTTATATTCATGTTGGCAATAATTAACTTTATTTCAATTCTTTCTGGTAGGATTATAAGTATAACTATACAAAGTTAAGGTGTATTTCCTTAAAATGTTCAATTTCTATTGAAAAACGACAATTATAGTTAAAATTGCCAGAAATAAATATATAGTAATTTACTATAGTATTAACATGACATATACTAATAATAAAGAGACCAGCTCATTTCATGAGTTGGTCTCTTTATATTCCTTTTCAGCTAATCGCTGATTATACATGATACTCAGGGTCTGTAATCACCCCTCCACCATAGCATATAGTTTCTTCATCATTATATATAACTCCAAACTGCCCGGGTGCTACCCCTGACACTTTATTGTCAGACTTGATATAATAGTTATCTCCATCTTTTACTAGTTCACCAGCTGTAAACTCTGGCTGGTGACGAATCTTGAACTTAACTTTGCTTAGGTTCTCGATGTCAAAGTTTGGATTGATCCAATTCATCTCGCCTAAATGAACCTTATCATTATATTGCGCTATTGGGTCATAACCATTACTTACATATATAATATTGTTCTCAATATCTTTCTTCACCACAAACCAAGGGCCTCCGCCTAGTCCAAGACCTCTACGCTGACCAATAGTATGAAACCAGATACCTTTATGTGTTCCCAACCTTTTACCGTTATCAATGTTGATAATCGCGCCTGGTTTTTCTCCTACAAATCGACGGATAAAGTCGTTGTAATTTACTTTCCCCAAAAAGCATATCCCTTGACTATCGGGACGATGAGCACTTGGCAAACGCATCTCTTCAGCAATTTGTCTTACTTCAGGCTTTGGAATATGACCTATAGGGAACATAATCTTTGATACCTGCTGCTCGGTGATCTGTGAAAGGAAATAAGTCTGATCTTTCACCTTATCTTCTGCTGTAGCGAGGAAATTACCATTCTCTGTCTCCAGAATATTTGCATAGTGTCCTGTAGTAATCTTGTCAAAGTGCTTTCCATACTTTTCTTCAAAAGCACCGAATTTGATCAGACGATTACACATAATATCAGGATTTGGAGTCAATCCCTTTTGTACAGTATCAATTGTATACTTTACAACTGTTTCCCAATATTCATCCTGAAGAGAAACTAATTCTAGTTTCAATCCATATTTCTTGGCAATCCAGGTGGTGATTTCAATATCTTCTTCTGCCGGACAGTCAAAGCCCGGTTTATCATCCATACCTATCTGAATGTAGAAAATCGTAGGCTCATAGCCCATCTTCTTCAACAATGGTATAGTCACTGAACTATCAACACCCCCGGAAACTAATGCCGCTATATTCATATATATACTCCTTGGTCTGTTATTTTATAATTGCATGCAAATTACGTTAAAACTTACGTGAAATTGAATCTTTTATTGTCATTTTGAATATACACCAATCTAAAACCTGTCCTTTCTGAGCATATCCGCCTATTTCTAAATTTCATATGCTCAAACTACTTAAATGACTTGAATGCTCAGGTTTATTGTATATTTGCGCTACTAAGTCAGGATAAGAGAGTAACGAAACAATAAAACTATATCTTTCTAAATGAGTAGAGTTGGTAATATAGCAGAAATTCAAGACAAGTTAGAGGCGTTTATAAAGAAGTACTACAAAGGTAAGATCATAAGAAGGGGCTTTATTGCCTTGGCTTTGATACTGCTGGTGTTTCTTTTGTTCTCATTGACAGAACACATGTTCTTTCTTTCCGAAATGAAAAGGACAATTGTCTTTTACTCTTTCCTATTTATATCTATATGTGTCTTGGTATTCCTTCCCGGTCTTCCTATACTCGCTTACTTCAATATCAACAGAAAGCTGACACCAGAGAAAGCCGCTATTCTTATAGGTGAACATTTCCCCGGGATTAAAGATAAATTGCTCAATATCCTTCAACTCTACAAAAGCATTGAAATCAGCGATCAACAGAAAGAACTTATCATTGCATCCATCGACCAAAAGAGCCTCGAGTTTAAGCCTTTCCGTTTCTCTATGGCTGTTAACATAAAGAGAAGTTTCAAGACTGCTATTTACTTTGCTGTTCCTCTGGCCATCATCATACTGCTCTTGTTATTCATCCCTGAAACAATCACCAAGTCTACGGAAAGGATTGTAAATTATAAAACTCATTATCAAAAGCCTTTGCCTTTCAGCCTCAAGATAATGAACAAGAGTCTAAATACAATTCAGAATGAAGATTATACTCTGGACATTATGGCGGTAGGTGATATTATCCCTGCTGAAGTATTTGTTGAAAGAGAAGGTCAGGAATTCCGTATGAGTAAAGGCGACAACAATACTTTTCACTATACCTTCCACAAGCCCCAAAAGAAAGAAAGCTTTACTATCTCATCAGGAGATTATCAAAGTGAAACTTATTTCTTATCTGTATTCCCAAAACCTGTTATCACCAGCTTTGATATCAAACTCAACTATCCAAATTATACTGGTGAGAAAGATAAATCTATTGATAATAATGGGAACTTCTCTATTCCTGAGGGCACAAAAGTCTCATGGAACTTCTATACCAAAGATGTTGATACCTTGGGTATGATTATACATAACAAGGAAGAGAAGTTATATAATACTGCTTCAACTAAATACGAGATCAATAAAGACCTACGCAAAAGCACAAGCTATAAAGTGTTTGTAAGCAACAAACATCTTATCAATCCTGATACTATGGCTTTCAGCATAAATGTTATCCCTGATGATTACCCACAAATATCTGTTCAGAGTATTGAAGATACTATCAACAATCAGGGATTATATTTTCAGGGGATTATACAGGATGACTACGGTTTCTCTGGCCTGAACTTCTTCTATTCTGTGAAAAACGATCTTAACAACTCCAAGTCGAAGTGGATAAAGCAATCTATTGCTATTAGAAAGAACATTACCCAAGAACAGTTCTTTCACTTTGTGGATTTCTCCAAAGTCAACTTATCTCCCGGAGATGAAATGACATACTACTTTGAGGTGAAAGATAATGATGCTATCAATGGGGCTAAAGCCACAAAAACCGAATACTTATCTTATATGATGCCTACAAAGGCTGAACTTAAGCAGAATAGAGACGAACTTTCAAAACAGATTGCTGAAACTATGGAAAATAGCCTCAAGGATGCCCAAAAGCTTCAAGAGGAAATTAACCAGCTTCGTCAGGAAATACTGAACAAGGATCATCTGGGTTGGCAAGAGAAAAAGAAGATTCAGGACATGCTGAAGAAAAAAGATGATATTCAAAACCAAATCGAAAAAGCTCAGAAAAACGCTGAAGAACTAAGGAAAACGGAAAACAAAATCGATGAGCCGCTCCCTCCCCAACTACTGCAAAAGCAAATGCAACTCGAAAAGTTGATGGAAGAACTGATGACTGACGAGATGAAACAGCTCATGGAGGAAATTCAACAACTCATGGATGAGCTTAATCCTGAGGATATGGCTGAAAAAATGGAGCAAATGGAATTGAATCAGGAAGCTCTTGAAAAGGAACTCGACAGAAACCTTGATATATTCAAACAACTGGAATTTGAAAAAGACCTGAACGAAACTATTCAGGATCTCGAAGAAATTGCAAAGGAACAGGAACAACTTGCTCAGGAAGCTGATGAAAGAAAAACTGATGCTGAGGAACTCGCTGAAAAGCAAAACGAACTCAACGAAAAGTTTGATGACCTTCAAAAGGATATGGAAGAGCTGAAAGAAAAGAATGCCCAGCTTGAAGAACCTAATAAAATGCCTGATACTCAGAAACAGCAACAACAGATTCAGGAAGAAATGCAGAATGCTTCTAATCAGCTATCCAAGGATAAAAAGAAAAAAGCACAGAAATCTCAACAGAATGCCGCACAGCAAATGAAACAAATGGCACAGCAGATGATGCAGATGCAAATGGAAATGCAAGCACAACAAAATGCTGAGGATGCCAGAGCTTTAAGGCAAATCCTTGATAATCTCGTTGAAGGCTCTTTCCGTCAGGAGAATATTATTGTTGGCATGAATGGTCTCAATGCTAATGACCCTAAGTTTATTGATCTTATGAAGAATCAATTCCACCTACAGGAGGAAATGAAAATGGTTGAAGATTCTTTATTCCAACTCAGCAAAAGACAACCAGCCATCCAGTCTTTTGTGAATAAAGAGATATCTGCTATTAATGGTAAACTTCAACTTGCCGTCAAAAAACTTCAGGATAGAAAAACCGGTGAAGCTAGCTCCGCTCAACAATATGCAATGACTTCTATCAACAATCTTGCGCTTATGCTTGCTGAAGTCCTTGAGCAAATGGAAAACCAAAACAATCAGAATATGGGTGCTTCTTCGGCCTGCTCTTCCAGTCAAAAACCTCAAGGAAAACCGTCTAAGCCCGGCAGCATGAAACAAATGCAAAAACAACTTGGTGACCAACTCAAAAAAATGCAAGATCAGCTCAAAAAGGGTAAACAACAAGGTAAAGGTATGGGTGGAAAGCAAAATAGAAAACTCTCTGAACAGTTCGCCCGTATGGCTGCTGAACAAGCCGAAATCAGAAGACAAATGCAACAATACTTGGATGAACTGAAAAAACAAGGTCAGAATGGTAGTGGCTTACAGGAAGCTCTTGAGGGTGCTGAACAACTTGAAAACGATCTTATTCACAAGATATTAACAGAAGAAACGTTCAAAAGACAGCAAGAAATCCTTACGCGTTTGCTTAAAGCTGAACAAGCTGAAATGGAAAGAGAAAAGGACGATAGAAGAGAGTCTAATGAAGCTGCTCAAATCCATAAGCCTAATAGTAAGTTGCTTGAAGAGTTCTTGAAGAAACAAAGAGAAGAATCTGAGATGTTGCGCACTGTGCCTATAGAAATGAAACCTTTCTATAAGAACAAAGCCAATCAATATTTCTTTAATCTCAATGAGGAACTCAATAAAAGAGATGCTAAGTAATTGTTCAAACCTTTGGTGAAGACTTTAATTCAAAATATAATTTGTGGTATTATTCCACCTCTAATTGAAATAGATGATGTCAAAAGGACGTATAACTTTTAATTATGCTGATGTTGACAATCCTTTGGAGCAACCTAAAGTTGTGAAAAAATGGATCAATAAATGTATAGCGCATTTTGGTAAGCATACAGGCGAAATCCAATATATTTTCTGTAGCGATCAATATCTGCTCAAGATAAATCAGGATTTCCTCGACCATGATACTTATACTGATATCGTCACCTTCGATTCTTCTACAAACGAAATCGTACAAGGCGAGCTTTATATCAGTGTCGACAGAACTAATGATAATGCTGTGAAACTTGGCACAACTGCTTATCAAGAACTCCTGAGAGTCATTATTCATGGGGTGTTGCACCTTATCGGGTTTAAAGATAAATCCCCTGAAGAAGCTGCCAAAATGAGAGAAAGGGAAGACCTTTGTCTTTCTTTTTACTAGTAATTACAGGGAAAAACAATAGATATTATATTACGTTTCACGTGAAACAACAGAAGGGTTAGGAATATGTTCCAGAAGTACGATGTTATCGTAGTGGGAGCCGGACATGCCGGCTGTGAAGCTGCAGCTGCTGCTGCAAATCTTGGTGCCAGCACTTTGCTGATCACCATGAATATGAATAACATGGCGCAAATGTCATGCAACCCTGCAATGGGTGGAATTGCTAAAGGACAGATAGTAAGAGAAATTGATGCTCTCGGAGGATATGCCGGAATTATCACTGATAAAACCATGATTCAGTTCCGTATGCTCAACAGATCTAAAGGACCTGCTATGTGGAGTCCCAGAGCACAATCGGATCGCTTTCTGTTTACCAGTGAGTGGAGAGAAACTCTTGAAAGAACCAAAAACCTTGACTTCTTCCAGGATACAGTAACTTCTGTTATTGTAAAAGACAATAGAATATCTGGCGTTCGCACTGGCATGGGACATGAAATCATGGCCGAATCTGTTGTCCTTACTAATGGTACTTTCCTCAATGGAACTATTCATATAGGCCATAAACAATTTGGTGGTGGTCGTATAGGTGAAGCTTCTTCTGAAGGAATCACTGAAGATCTTATAAAGTTAGGGTTCAGAGCTGATAGAATGAAAACCGGTACTCCTGTAAGAGTAGATGGCCGTTCTATAGACTTTTCTCATCTCGAAGAACAAGCCGGGGACGAAAACCCAATGAAATTCAGCTACCTTGATACGCCTAAGCTAACAAAACAAAGAAGCTGCTGGCTGGCTTATACCAGTCCTGAAGTTCATGATATCCTTAAAACCGGGTTCAATGATTCACCTCTTTTCAATGGTAGAATCCAAGGTGTAGGCCCTCGCTATTGCCCTTCTATTGAAGATAAAATCGAAAGATTCAGCGATAAAAGCAGACATCAACTGTTTGTTGAACCTGAAGGATGGAATACTGTAGAGTATTATATCAATGGCTTTTCTTCTTCTCTTCCTGATGATATCCAAATCAAGGCACTACGTAAGATCAAAGGCTTTGAAAACGCTAAGGTCTTCCGCCCTGGTTATGCTATTGAATATGATTATTTCCCACCTGAACAGCTAAAGCATACATTAGAAACTAAGCTTGTTGATGGCTTATACTTTGCCGGACAAATCAATGGTACTACTGGATATGAGGAAGCCGGAAGTCAGGGAATGATGGCCGGAATTAATGCCGCCCTTAAGGTTCAGGAAAAAGAAGAGTTTATCCTTAGCCGCTCTGAGGGTTATATTGGTGTGCTTATTGATGATCTTATTACTAAGGGTGTAGATGAACCTTATCGTATGTTTACTTCTCGTGCTGAATATAGGATTCTTCTACGTCAGGATAATGCGGATTTAAGGTTAACACCTAAAGCTCATAAGATCGGATTGGCTTCTGATGAGCGTTATGAAAGAATGCTTCGCAAGCAAGAAGAAACAAACTCTATTATTGATTTTCTGAAGAAACAGAGTGTTACTCCTGATGAGATTAATTCTGTGCTTGATCAATGTGGAACTTCTGCATTGAAGAACAAAACCCGAATAGCCAACATATTGTCAAGACCTCAAATTCAACTTAAAGACATTATTACTGCTATCCCTCATCTTGAAAACTTTGTCAATGAGCTTTCTGATAATAAAGAAGAAGCTCTGGAATGTGCAGAGATACAAGTAAAGTATGAAGGCTATATATCCAAAGAACAGGAAGTCGCTGATAAGCTCTCCCGACTCGAAGAAGTTAAACTTCATGATAGCTTTGACTACAAAGCATTACAATCATTAAGCTTTGAAGCCAGAGAGAAGTTGAGCAAGATAAAACCAAGGACTTTAGGACAAGCATCAAGAATCAGTGGGGTATCTCCTTCTGATATTTCTGTTTTAGCAGTATATTTGGGTCGATAATCAATAATGTTTCACATGAAACTACAATAATGGAGGAACTTAAAGCATGCCCGATATGTGGTTCTGTTGCCCTTAAAAGCTATATGACCACTAAAGATTTTTTCCTTACTCAGGAAGAGTTTAGCATCTCTGAATGCTCGGATTGTCATTTTAAATTTACAAACCCAAGGCCTGAACCTGAGCAATTAGGAAAGTATTACAAGTCTGAAGAGTATATTTCTCATTCAAACAATAAGAAAGGCTTTGTCAATGGAATATATCAAGCTGTAAGACAATACACCTTAGCCAAGAAATTTCAAGCTATTACCAAGATCAAAAAGGAAGGCAAGATCCTTGATATCGGTTGTGCTACTGGTGAATTATTGAACTTCTTCCAACAAAATAAATGGGAAACTCTAGGTATCGAACCTGATCCGGATGCTAGAAATCTGGCTGAAACCAACTATAATCTCGATGTCAGAGAAGAAGAGGATATCGCAAATCTGGAAGATAAAAGCTTTGATGTTATCACCATGTGGCATGTGCTTGAACATGTTGCCAACCTACAGGAAAGAGCTGAAAGATTATCGCAACTGGTGAAAGATGACGGCCTTGTCGTTATTGCTGTACCGAATATCGATTCTTGGGATGCCAAACATTATGGTGATAAATGGGCTGCTATTGATGTCCCTAGACATCTATATCACTTTTCACAAAAGAATATGGAAACATTAATGCAACAACATGGGTTTAAGTTAATAAAAACAAAACCTATGGTGTTCGATTCATTCTATGTAAGCCTGCTGAGTGAAAAGTATAAAAACGGAAAGCCAAGCCTTATTAAGGCTTTCATTAATGGCTTGAGGTCTAATATATGGGCGAATGCCAATCAACAGAACTTTTCTAGTGTGACTTATTTCTTTACTAAATAAGATATTTTTACCCAACTAAGCCGGACGTATTGTGCCGGCTTTTTTATAGTCTTTAACCTTATTTCACATGAAACGCTGTATTCCATATCCTCCCAAGCATATTTTAGCTCTTATTATCTGTGCGATTTCATTAATTGTTGCCATAGGCCTGAATTATAGATATAGAAATAATAATAATATCAGCAAAATTGAAAAGAACTTCAAGAAGGTACTCAATGAAAAAGAACTTGCTATTAGTGAAATATGTAGTGATATCACTAGCGACTTAACAAAGACTAATAGTGAATATCTTTTCAATAAATATTCCAATGATTTCTATAAAACAGGATATGAAATAATAGTATATAACAAGGATTCTCTTGTGTTCTGGTCTGATAATAAGATCCCGATTCCCAACAGATATGAAAGAACTACTTTCAAAGGCAAAACACAACACTTCCCTAATGGCTACTATTATATTACTACCTATGAAAGGGAAAACTATAAAATTGTTGGTTTAATCCTTCTAAAATCAGACTACCAATTTAAGAATGAATATCTGGAAAACATCTTCCCTGAAGACTATATCATCCCTTCAAATATTGCTATAATTCAAGAGAAAGGCTTTGGAACTCCTGTAAGTGATATACATGGAAACTATCTGTTTTCTATAGATAAAAATACAATCCCAAAGTTGATGCCTGGCCAAGCTAATACTTTAGCCATCTTTTATATTATCGCTTTATTCGCATTACTCATCTTCTTATCCTCTCTTTTCATAAAGAATATTCCTCTGTTTCAAACAAGATATTTGGCTTTCTTCACCTTTCTGATTACCATCATTATCATTAGAGTCATATTATATTGGTTGAATCCTAATGAAGTAAAAGACTTCTCCCCCCTATTCAGTCCTAACTATTATGCAAGTTCATATTGGATGTCTTCATTGGGAGATCTGATAATAAATACAATACTCATATTTATATCTGCTCAGTTCTTTTATCATACTCAAAGACCTGCTACATCTATAAAAGAATCAGGATCTATTCAAAGAAATACTATTATAACAATATTGGGTCTCCTCGTTGCTCTATATGAAATATGGATCTTTGGAATTGCAAGGGGACTTATCATTAATTCAAATATTGTTCTTGACCTTAACAACATTCTTGTTCTTAACTTTTATAGCCTGATTGCCTTTCTGGTAATCACATTATTATTGATCTCATTCTTCTATATAATTATAAGAGTTCTCTTGCTAATCAAGGAATATAGTGAAAATAAAAGTTATACTTATATCATCCTTACACTTACTCCCATAGTGGTGTTCCTAGTGCATTCTGATGAAATTCTTTCTATCGTCTCTTTCTTCAATATCCTGATTCTGTATCTTATATTCTTTCTGGCACAAAGAAAGAACCCTAACCCTTTCAGCCCCTCCGCTTTTATCCTTTATCTTCTCTTGATTAGTGGCTCATATACAGTCATATTGCAGAATACTCTCGCCACCAAAGAACACGAACAAAGGGAACTATTATCTGTGCGCCTTAGTGAAACTTCTGATCCTATCCTTGAATATAGCTTCTCTAACATAGAAAAGAAGATACAAACAGACTCTACTCTTATAAAGATGTTAGTCAAATATGATAGCGGCCGCTTAGGAGAAGAGAAAATTATTGATTACTTAAACACTACTTATTTCAAAGGAATATGGGAACAATATTCTTTCTTCATATGGGTTTGCCCTGAAGGTGAAATGATTAATGGTGATGAAGAAGCTGTCGATTGCTATCAGTTTTTTAATGATATTATATCTAATTATGGAAATTCTACTTCTTCACCTCATCTGATCGCTATCAAGGAAGTTGTTGGACATGCCAGATATCTGGGAAAGTTTACCTTCTTCAAGGATTCTGATACCACCCCTACTACTCGTATTTATATTGATATATTCAGTAAACTGCTCAGGAAAAGATTAGGATACCCCGAGCTTCTTGTTGATGAAGGTTCTAACTCTTTCCCTAAGATAAAAGACTATTCTTATGCTAGATATATAAATAACTTTCTGGACAATCGAGAAGGTAGTTATTTCTATAACCTCGAACTTAATGATGTCTTTAAAGAAGTCCCTTCGGGAAGCTTTATCGATTATAGTGGATATTCGCATTATGTAGAAAAAGAAAACGATAATACTATCCTTATTGTAAGTAAGAAAAATATCTCTTTCTTTAACTGGTTTGCTCCTTTCTCTTATATGTTCCTGTTCTTCGGCATAATAGCAATGATAATTATCTTCTTGAATAATCTATCATTGTTTAAGGACAAAAAACCTATGTCTTTTAGAAATCGACTGCAATTTGCTATGCTCGGAATTATTCTTGTCTCTTTCCTATTTGTCGGCATAAGTACAAGCATCTATATCCTTGGCCTTAACAAACAAAAAAATCTTGAAATCCTACAGGAAAAAACAAGATCTGTACAAATTGAATTAGAACATAAACTTGCTAACTCTAATGCTTTAAGAACTTCAAACAGACAGTATATACAAGATCAGCTCTCTAAGTTCTCTGAGGTCTTCTTTATTGATATTAACTTATATGATACTGAAGGGGAATTGATTGCTACTTCACTGCCTGAAGTCTTTAACGAAGGATTGATAAGTAAGCAAATGAATACTACTGCTTTTGAGCATATTGTCTTTCAAAATGACTTACTATATACTCATAATGAATCTATAGGTAGGCATAGTTATTATTCTGCTTATATCAACTTTACTGACTCGCAAGGTAGAATTATTGCTTATCTAAACCTCCTTTATTTTGCCCGCCAAGGCGAGATACAAAAGGAAATATCCGGATTCCTTGTCTCTTATATCAATATTTATGTCATCCTTATTGCGATCACTATATTGATGGGAATATTTGTCGCTAAATATATCACTCACCCTATCGAACTTATTAGAAACAAACTGAGGAAAATCAGCCTGAACAAAACTAATGAGAAAATAGAATGGAATCAAAATGATGAAATTGGTGCTCTGGTCAATGAATATAACAGGATGATCGATGAACTCTCTGATAGTGCCAGCCGCCTTGCTAAATCTGAAAGGGAAAGCGCATGGAGAACTATGGCCAGACAGGTGGCTCATGAAATAAAAAATCCACTTACCCCCATGAAGCTTAGTATTCAATATCTACAAAGAGCATACAATGACAATGCGCCTGATTGGGATCAAAAACTGAAAAGATTCTCCAACAACCTTGTTGAACAGATTGATACGCTTGCTGATATCGCTACCGCATTCTCTGACTTTGCAAAAATGCCTCTCGGTAATCCTGAAAAAACTAATGTGGGTGCTGCCGTCGCCGCTGCTGTGGAAATATTCAGTGAACAACCTTATATCCGTATCAATACTGACTTTGATCATGAAAAAGTTTATGGTGTCTATGCTGACCCTAAACAGCTTATAAGAATATTCAACAATATCATCAAGAATGCGATACAGTCTATTCAGCCTGGCAATGAAGGTTATATCGATGTAAGCATCAAACAAAAAGGCAAATACTGGCTAATCGCTATAAAAGATAATGGTAAGGGAATACCTAAGGATGCAAGATATAAAATCTTTGTCCCCAACTTCACCACTAAAACCAGTGGTATGGGATTGGGTCTTGCTATGGTTAAAAATATTGTGACTAATGCTAAAGGTGATATATGGTTCGACTCTGAAGAAAATGAAGGTACTACCTTCTTTATTGAGTTCCCTATCTTCGATGAGGAATAAATACAGAGATCTTTGAATAGTTTCACATGAAACATCAAGCCCTTTGCTTATGTTTCATTTTACCATATAACACCCCTCTATATAATATACATATAGATTCAAATAATAGTATTATACTCGCGAACTGTCAAGTGTTAATGCGTGGTGTTTTCAGCCTATATAATGAAGAAATCAAAGGTGAAAGTCTGCTCTTCTTAAGAAAGGGACAAACTTATTCCCCTTTTATTTCTTCCATAAAACTAGTGCTGGAGATTGTAATAACAGTCAATAAATACATGCGCCCTGCATATATCACTTGTTATAACTGAACTCTCCTTTATTCTTCTCTTCCTAATCTGAAAAATCTAATGACTTATTCAGAAACCTAGATCTTTATGTATACTAGGCTTTTGTCTTTGAAAATCTAAGTAAGAGATAACCCGTTACACCTGATATAAGGGAACTAATCAGCACTGCAAGCTTTGCTATATTCAATTCTTCTCCTGATGAAAAAGCAAGCTGAGATACAAAGAAAGACATTGTAAATCCAATACCTGCAAGGAATCCCAAGCCAACAATCTGTTTCCACCTAATATCAACAGGCTTATCTGCTATCTTTAAAGCTACACTGATTCTTGAAAATAGATATATCCCTACAGGCTTTCCTATAAATAATCCTACAAATATGCCTAATGATATTGAACTACTTAACTCTGAAATCAAAGTGTTGTCAATAAATATTCCAGCATTCGAAAATGCAAATAATGGGACAATTATATAAACTACATAAGGGTGCAATTTATGTTCTAGCCATTGCAATGGGCTCAATACATCTTCACAATTTTTCTCTACTGTGTATATGGCAGATTGTATGAATTTCTGTTCAATACCAGCTTGTCGCGATTCTTTATGTTCACGTATCTTATGAATGATCTTGATATTACATTCAACAAATTCTTTCAATGATCGGTTGGCTCTGGAAGGGATAGTGAATGCTAATAAAATACCTGCTATAGTAGCATGAACCCCTGATTTAAGAAAAGCATACCACAGTATAACTCCTAATACTAAATAGATGCCTTTTGTTCTTATGCTTAGGAAATTCAGCATGAGTAATATCACAAATATTATACCTCCGAATATCAAAGCCATCGTGTTAATGCTACTGGTGTAAAAAACTGCAATTACAATGACTGCTCCAATATCATCAATTATTGCCAATGAGGTTAAGAATAACTTCAAGCTGGTGGGGATTCTCTTCCCAAGAAGAGTCAATACTCCCAAAGCAAATGCAATATCTGTAGCCATTGGAATACCCCAAGCATGAGAACCTATATCCCCTTTATTCAAGGAGAAATATAATAAAGCAGGGACTATCATCCCTCCAACAGCAGCAAATATAGGTAAGCTGGCTTTCTTGAAACTTGATAAACCACCCGTCAATATCTCTCTCTTGATCTCCAATCCAACAACAAAGAAGAAAATAGCCATCAGACCATCATTGATCCAATGTAAAACAGATAAATCGAACTTAAGGTTCTCGAATTTTAAGCCTGCATATTTATCCCAGAAGCTGATAAAGGAAGGACCAAAAGCTGAATTGGCCACTATCAAAGCAGCAATACTAGCTATAATTAATATAATTCCCCCAAATGATTCCAATCGGACAAAACTCTGCAACGGATCCGTGATTTTATTCAGTAAAGGTTTTCTGTGAATTGATGATTTCATTTTGTGTTATTTATGATGTAAACATGAACTTCCTGTACATAATTATATGTCAACTGTTGTATAATAGATGTATAACGTATAAATACTAAAGTAGTTTAAAAACTCTTAAAACTTATAATCAGTTTATCTCTATGTAATCGTAATTAAAAAAAAACGCGAAAAGTAATACACTCCTTTCAGGATAACTTATTCTTAGTTTACTACTTACTAAACATTTTGACAACTCCCCCTAACCAATCAAGGGGATTATATCCCCTCCCCCTACAAAAAAGAAAATCCTCTCCCTGAAAAATCTCAATTTTAGCCCGACAAATGACCAACTTTAGGCAGGAAGATGCCCCATCATAGGCAGGAAGATGGTCGATCTTCAACGGAAAGATTGAGATCCGTCCCCCCGAAAAATCAAAATTCTATCGGGCGTAAACAAAAAAGCCAGCTCTACAATAGAGCTGGCTTAAATAGTGGTAATTAATATTACCCCTACTTGACGATCACTTTTCTTGCATAGTTAGTGATATGAGATCTTTTACCCAAAATACTTACAAAATGCACTTTGTAAGTTCCCGGGGTGAGGCTTTCAGGAACATTAAACAGAAGTGTTCGTTTGCTAAAGCTTCGAATATTCTCAACTTCATGCTCTGTTCCTTCACTATCAATAAGTCGGATACCAGATTCAGGGAATTCAGGATTATAATTCAGGTTAGCACCTTCGATCTTTGCCGTTCTACCCAAATGGATTTCATCAACAATTTCAGGGTGGAATAATGATACTTCAGTGATTACAGGCATCTTAGGATTATAGTCAACTTTTTCAAAGTTCATAAGATCCAAAGGATAGGTTTTCTTTCTTACTGTCATAGGTAAGTGAAGATTTTCGACAATCTTGTGTTCTGTGCAGTTAACAGGGTCGAACTCTTCAATATCATCTTTCAAAGATCCTTTGATTATACTTTTCGCTTGAAGCCAATTACAATTCAGTGAATCACCTTGATTCAGGATTGAAGAAACCATTTCCCAAAAAGTATTAACGGATGCAACAAATAGTTCAGCAGGGATCTGACTAATTTCTCTTTGCATATTCAAGAATTCTTCATGTTGAATACTTCTCTTAGCATGGTGCTTTAGGTAAGTATGTGCTTCACCGTTCTTAAAGCTGATCTGACGAGTAGAATATTGAAAAGGCAGTTGTGAATTATTTACTTTTTTCATAATTGTTAATTTTTAAGTTTAAAAGAAGACATAGCAATGGCCATAGGACATAAAAGCATACTCCTTCTTTAAAATGGGTTAATAAATAAATGGATAATTTACAAACAGATACGTTTCTCTTTTTAGGCCTAATAACGATGTCTGAAATGTTGATAATTCAAATTTATAATGGAAATATAGATTATGCAATAGCTGAAAAGTTAAAAAACGTTAAAAGATATTTTAACATTTGTAGAGCCAAGAAAAAGCATTATTCAAGCCAAAAAACTAAATCTTTGATTTATAGTGATATAAAAAATCAACCTGAAGATCACGAGCGAATCACTTACGCCCTTAAACTGTCCAAAGTCTCGAGTGTTTGACTCAAAGTCTCGAGTGTTTGATGAAAGTCTCGAGTGTTTGGGCGAAAGTCTCGAGTGTTTGGATGATTTCATATCGAAAATAAAATCAAGGGGAGAAACATGAAGAAAAATGAAGGATTTTTGAGGTTTTCACTCCCCTTTAAACATAAAAAAAGAGGATGATTTCTCATCCTCTCCTGTCTAATTATTTTTCAATATAGTGATTAGACAACAAAATTATTGCTGCCATGCCTTTATATCATCAACAGAAATTGAAGGAACATCTAACTTCATCTTCTTGCGAAGACCACCCAAATCATTTTGAAGTTGGTTAGAATTAGCTTCCTTAAGTTCGTCTATAGTATTTATATTCTTCTTTCTTAAAGCAGGGATCCATCCTTCAGGAACACCTTGATCAATAAACTCTTGATCAGTTGCTATATGAGGCTTAGCTTCAGGTTTCATCTGAGGGAAGAATAACACTTCCTGAATAGATTCCTGATTAGTCATCAACATTACAAGTCTGTCAATACCAATACCCATACCAGATGTAGGAGGCATACCATACTCAAGAGCACGAAGGAAATCCTGATCAATAAACATTGCTTCATCATCACCCTTTTCAGAAAGCTGCATTTGCTCTTCAAAACGTTCTCTCTGATCGATAGGATCATTAAGTTCAGAATAAGCATTAGCAATCTCCTTACCATTGATCATCAATTCAAATCTCTCTGTAAGTTCAGGATTCGAGCGATGTCTTTTACAAAGTGGAGACATTTCAACAGGATAGTCAGTGATGAAAGTAGGTTGAATAAAGTTACCTTCAGCATATTCCCCAAAGATCTCATCAATCAATTTACCTTTACCCATAGACTCATCAACCTCAATCTTCAATTCTTTGGCAATCTCGCGGATTTCATCCTCAGTCTTACCATTAAGATCTTTACCTGTATATTCTTTGATAGCATCAAGAATAGGAAGACGACGATAAGGAGCTTTGAAGTTGATCTTCTTATCACCCACTTGGAGTTCAGCAGTTCCATGCAGAGCAACAGCAACTTTTTCAAGCATCTGCTCAGTGAAATCCATCATCCAGTTATAGTCTTTATAAGCGATATAGATCTCCATAACAGTAAACTCAGGGTTGTGAGTTCTGTCCATACCCTCATTACGGAAGTCTTTAGCAAACTCATAAACTCCATCAAATCCACCAACGATCAATCTCTTTAGGTAAAGCTCATTAGCAATACGAAGGTAAAGAGGGATATTCAATGCGTTATGGTGAGTAGTGAAAGGACGAGCAGAAGCACCTCCAGGGATAGGCTGAAGTATTGGAGTTTCAACCTCAAGATATCCTTTACTGTTGAAGAAATCGCGCATAGTGTTGATCATCTTAGTACGCTTGATGAAAGTCTCTTTCACACCTTCGTTTACAAGCAAATCAACATAACGCATACGATATCTTAAGTCTGGATCAGTAAAAGCATCATATACTTTATCATCTTTTTCCTTAACAATAGGTAGTGGTTTGAGAGACTTCGAAAGAACTGTAAATTCCTTGACATGGATACTGGTTTCACCCATCTTAGTAGTAAACACATGGCCTTTAACACCAATAATATCACCTATATCAAGAAGGCGTTTAAACACAGTATTATAAAGTGTCTTATCCTCACCACTACAGATTTCATCTCTTTTAAAATAGCATTGTATACGAGCAGCACCGTCTTTAAGCTCTATAAATGAAGCAGCGCCCATAATTCGGCGGCTCATTATTCTACCAGCAATAACTACATCCTGATAAAGAGACTGATCATTTGGGAAGTTCTCTTTTATCTCTTCTGCAGTGGCATTAGTTTTATATTCTGCTGCCGGATAAGGTTCAATTCCTAAATCTCTTAACTCCTTCAAGGAGTTCCTACGTACAATTTCCTGTTCGCTCAATTCTAAAGCCATACCTATTTAAATTTTTGCAAAGATAATAAAGTCATTCAAATTGTAAGAAACGGAAAATTATTCCGTTATGATATGTACTGTAATAACTTTAAAGCAAATATTTGTATTTTAATAAAAGAATGGGGAAAGAATCCTTTAGGTGCTGTCCACAGCATCATACTTATTATTCATCAGCAATAGGTGAGTTAATAATAGTTGGGGCGTAAAGGTAATAATCAAAGGATAAATGACAGATTCTACTACCTTAGCGACAGGTTGATTGAACAAAACTTCTCATGTCCTACACCAATATTCTTCATCCCATTCTGGTAGTAACCGCAATAAATCAAAATTATGGAAAAAAACAAAATGACAACGACTCCTGATCCTCATCCAAGGAAGAAGAAGTCTATGGCTGCGATCTTTGCAGTTGTTTTTGGTGTTATAGCAATCATTCTAGCTATTTGGCAGATCTCTAGCAGATCAGAACTAGTAGAACTAAGACAAACTCATGAAATCAGTGAAGAACAAAAAGTAGCTTTGCAATCTGAACTTGATTCTCTTTTAAATGAACATCAACTTATAAAAGAACAATATGTATCTGTCTCTGACTCTCTAAAAACTGCTGATCAAATCATCATCGATAAAGCCAGACAGATTAAAAAGCTGATGAAAACAAAATACAGCTACCAGAGAGTTAAGAAAGAATTAGATGAGCTAAAAGCAAGCACACGCTCTTATGGACAGAAGATTGACTCTCTTTATGCCGTAAATGAGAAACTTGTTGTTGAAAACCAGCAAATAAGAACAGACTATAACGAAGAGAGAATGAGAAATGACAGTCTGACTCTTATAAGCGAAACTCTTAACAACAAAGTTGCTACTGCATCTATCCTGAAGACTTATGACATCAAAGCTGAAGGCGTTAAGGTCAGAGGAAACGGTAAAGAAAAAGTTACCGATAAAATCAGAAGGCTTAATAAACTTCGTATCTGCTTCAAACTTGGAGAGAATGACATTGTTGAGAAAGGAATTAAAGAGATTTATGTAAGAATTGCTCAACCTAATGACTCTATTCTTATAGCTGGTGAAGGAGATGAGTATTCTTTCAATTATGAAGGAAATACCGTACAGTATTCTATCGCTCAAGAAGTAGAATATACAGGAGATGCTCTTGATTTATGTTTATATTATGATGTAAACAAGGAAATGAAACTTTCTCCGGGCAACTATCAAGCTGATATCTTTGCTGAAGGTCACAGCATAGGAACAGCCATCTTTAGCTTAAGAAAGTAATTACAAACTGAAGATATATAGAAAAAGGAAGCCGATTGGCTTCCTTTTTTATTTTATATATAGGATGTAGTTGATTCTACTTCTTTTTAGCCTTTGACCAACTGTCTTTCAATGTAACAGTTCTGTTGAAGACCATTGCATCATCTTTGCTATCCTTACTATCAATACAGAAGTAACCTAGTCTTTCAAACTGATACCCTTGATCTGATGCTGCACCCTTCATTGTAGGTTCAAGCTTACAATGAGTAAGTACCTTTACAGAATTCGGATTGATATTAGATGTGAAATCTTTTCCTTCTTCAGCAGTATCAGGATTCTCTACATTGAAAAGACGATCGAACATACGAACCTCGATATCAAGAGCAGTGCTAGCCTCAACCCAATGCAGTGCAGCCTTTACTTTTCTTGTACAACCTGTACCGCTCTTTGTTTCTGGATCATATGTACATCTTATCTCAGTAATTTTGCCAGTCTCATCCTTGATAACTTCTTCACACTTGATGATATAAGCGTACTTAAGTCTTACTTCACGACCTGGTGCCAATCTGAAGAACTTCTTTGGAGGATCTTCCATAAAGTCATCTCTCTCGATATATACTTCTCTTCCGAAAGGGACTTCACGTTTACCAAGTTCAGGTTTCTCTGGGTTTATTGTAGCCTCAAGAGTTTCTGTCTGTCCTTCAGGATAGTTTGTGATAACAAGCTTCACAGGATCAAGAACAGCCATTACTCTATTTGCATTCTTATTCAGATCTTCACGGATACTAAACTCAAGCAATGATACATCAATAAGGTTCTCTCTCTTAGCGACTCCAATACGCTCAGCAAAGTTACGGATTGAAGCAGGAGTATAACCGCGACGGCGAAGGCCGCTGATGGTAGGCATACGAGGATCATCCCAACCAGAAACATACTTTTCTTCAACAAGCTTCAGCAGTTTACGCTTACTCATTATAGTATAATTCAGGTTCAATCTGGCAAACTCAATCTGTCTAGGTCTGTAATCACTATCAATCACCTGATCCAAAAACCAGTCATATAAAGGTCTGTGAACTTCAAACTCCAAAGTACATACAGAATGAGTGATTCCTTCAATATAATCAGAGAGTCCATGAGCAAAATCATACATAGGATAGATACACCAATTATCACCAGTTCTATGGTGGTGAGTATGGCGGATTCTATACACAATAGGATCTCTCATATGCATGTTTGGTGAAGCCATATCTATCTTTGCACGAAGTAGATATTTGCCATCCTCAAACTCTCCAGCTCTCATACGTTGAAACAAGTCCAGGTTTTCCTCAACAGGGCGGTTTCTGTATGGACTCTCAGTACCAGGAACGGTAGGAGTACCTCTAAAATCGCGTATCTGCTCAGGATTAAGTTCGCAAACATAAGCTTTTCCCTTTTGGATGAGCTTAATTGCGAATTGATAAAGCTTTTCAAAATAATCAGAGGCATAGAACTCTCTATCTTGCCAGTCAAACCCTAACCATTTAACATCTTCACGAATTGAATCTACATACTCAGTATCTTCTTTCACTGGATTAGTATCATCAAATCTCAGGTTACATTTTCCATTGAAAGTATTAGACAATCCAAAATTCAGACAAATAGATTTAGCATGTCCGATGTGAAGATAGCCATTAGGCTCTGGAGGGAATCTTGTATGAACTCTACTATCATTTTTCCCTTCTTGTAGATCGTCAGTAATTATCTGTTCTATAAAATTCAGACTTTCTTTACTGTCGCCTGCTTTTTCTTTATCATTAATATCAGCCATAGACTATAGATTTCAAAATATAATTACTTATAACAGCTTGAATATATTTTTATTACTCTAAACATATGAAGAGAGCAACAAAAGAATGCAAAATTAATGAGATTCCTTTAAACTTATTCATTCAAGTTCAAAAGAGTTTAACATTAAAATGATAACAATATAATGAGGGAAAATAGTCTAGCAGCATAATTATCTGCGAAAGAAAACCTTATTCTCTATACCCTACCTATAAACTTTTCTTCTCTTCCATAACTATTAATCTGACTTCTTCTACCCTATTCAGAGAAGCCTTAGTGACAATAAATTTAAATGGATCAGCTAATATCACTTCATGAGCTATTGGAATGTTTTCCAGATGATATAATATATACCCCCCTAAAGTCTCATAGTCATCAGATTCAGGCAGATTTATTTTATACTTTTCATTCAGGTAGTCTATCTCCAATCGAGCAGAAAACAAAAACTCAGTGCTTGATATCTGCTTTTCTGTCAATGATTCAGTATCATATTCATCTTTAATTTCTCCGAATATCTCTTCCATAAGATCTTCCACAGAGACGATACCTGAAGTACCACCAAATTCATCAACAACAACAGCCAGACTTTTTCTCTCCTTGAGTAAGCTTTTCATTGCATCATTTGCAGGAGTTGTCTCAGGGAATATATTTATCTCACGTAAGATATCTGATATGTTCTCTGGCTTACTGAATAGATCATAAGAATGAGAATACCCAATAATGTTATCGATAGTATTCTGATATATGATAATCTTAGAATGCCCCGAATCAATGAAGCTTTGTCTTAAATTTGATACATCATCATTGATTTCATGAGCTACAATTTCAGTTCTTGGAATCAAACATTCACGAACTTTAGTATTCTTGAATTCAATGGCATTTTGGAACATTTGTATTTCCTGCTGGTTGAGAGTCTCTTCTTCTTCAGAGCCAGATAACTCTTTCACATAATCACTCAAGTCAATAGCACTGAACACATACTTTTGATTAGAGACATTTGTATTTAGAAATACCTTCAACAGCCATTCAGCAAAGCTTATAAACACATATATAATAGGGAAGCAAACATAAAATATAAATGCAACAGGGATAGTGAAGAACTTCAATATTCCATTTGCATTGATACGAAATAAGATCTTTGGAAGGAATTCAGCAATAATCAATATAATAATTGTAGATATAAAAGTCTGAAGAACCAACATTAGAACCGGAGATGAATAATCTCCCAATATATAATTCTGGATAAAAGGAGCCAGAATCTTTGTCATTGCCGTTCCATATAAAACCAAAGCCACATTGTTGCCTAACAATAATGCTCCAATAAATTTCGAAGGGCTTTTGACAAATCTTGAAAGGATAATACCATACAGCTTGCCTTTCTTTCTATCTAACTCGATTTGTAGCTTATTGGAACTAATAAAAGCTATCTCCATTCCTGAAAAGAATGCAGATAAAAGCATTGTCAATAATATAATTAACCAGTCACTCAAAATACTATACTTAAAATTAGAATTACCTTATGATGTTATAACAATATCATTCTTTCAAAGTTAATACCATTTTATGGATTTTTTGTAGTATCACTACTTATAGTATCTTGTTCAGGGACATCAAAGTCTCCCCTGAAATTATAGATATTCCTATTACTTAAATCCTGATTCGAAACCATAGAGTCACCATATGCAATTCCATCAGGAGACACAAGCTTCACTGGTACAGGAGAATATACCTTCTTTGTATTCTCATCCCATATTAACAACTCAGTATATAGCTTCTGCTCACTTTCAAAATTCATCAATATGACATTCCCTCTTGCTTCCAGAACGTCTTTCTGTTCATAGTTAATTCCATAATCTCCTCGGATATCAGATTCAGGTTTTTCATTCTTATCATAGATAATAGCCTTGAAACCTTTTGGGAATACTGTTCTTGCACTATCACCGTCATACTTCTCCATTAAAGGAGTGTTCAACTTCAAAACAATTTTCCCTGAATCCAGTCTTTCTAGTTGAAAATCATATGCGGATAGTCCCGGCCATGAAGCTTCTTTTGTTCTATTATAAACTTCATTTAAATTATTCTCACATGCAAAAAGCATTGTAATGGCAAAAACCATTACAATGCTTTTAAATAAAAGCTTTCCAGAAAGCTTATAATAAGATCTTTTCATTTGATTATTTTCTTGCTCTAACTTTTGTAGTAACATTCATCCAACAATCAATCTTATATTCTTGCCCTTCAGTATAGTTGTAAAAGAATACTTTATCTGAAGAAGGGAAATATTGTGAATATGTATTTATCAGTTTATTCGCTGTTGCTGCAATCTCAGGATCTACAGACTTAGCTTTATATAATTGATCAACAGCAGCCCAAAAAACAGCCTTTTTCTCTAATTCATTAGAACCACATTGCTTACCGCTAGAAGCATACATCTGAGCAATTAAAACATAAGCATTACCTGCTTTTGGATTAAGCTTTAATAGCTTTCTAGCAGCATCTCTACCAGAAGAATACTGTCCTAAAGATCTGAAACAATCAGCTTCAACTAAATAAACTTTCTGCAAATCATCAGTGTCTTCAATTGCTTCAGCTTCTTTTAGATACTTAATCGCATCACTATACTTTTTATCTTTATAAAGCATAATGGCTAAGTTCAAAGCTGCTTCAGGAGAAGGCTCTAAACTATAAAGCTTTTCTGAAGCTTGGAAGAATAGTTCTGATTCCTCACACTTTTTCTTCTTCAATATGTTGGTGATCTTCTTTAGAAGATCAACATCTTCAGGATTAGCAGCAAACTTATCTTTATATATTGCAATAAGGTCTTCACAGTTTGCATAAGGAGTAAAGAATTTCTCAATATTCCCTAAATAGCTCTTGTAAGAAGCAACTCTTTTTGTATCTCCTTTAGCTTCATATTTTTTTATGATCCCAGACATAATAGTACTTGTCTGATCATACACATCAATAACAACAGCTTTATCTATTTTACCAGCTTTTGCCATCTTATCAGCAGCACTCATATAGTAAACTACTCCAGGAGCATAAGCATTTGAACCATCAAGTTCAATTGATTCCTTAAAAGAGTTAAAAGCAGTTTCATATCTTTTAGGAGCATACTTCATAAGGTCTACCCCTTTTCTAGCAAGAATGCTTCCTGTCTCTTTTTTCCCTTTATAAGTACCAAAGTATTTTATTCTGGTATCATATACTAGCTCTAATGTATCAATTAGCTTTTCTTTCACAGCAGGATCTTTTTCTGCTTTGATTCTATAGCCTATTATCTTTACACCATCAAGATAGATATTTTTTGATGCTTGAGGGCAGTTCAAAAAGACGTATCGCCAAGGCTTTATAGCATCTTTAACGGAATTTGATTTATACTTTGAATTCTTCCATTGTTTATAAAATTCGCGATATAAAGAAAGATTAGAGAGACAAGCAACACTATCTTCTCCATATTTCTTTTCATCAGGAACTTGATATAAATTATCTGCGGTTACGCTATTGGACTTTGTGAACCCTAAAATTAAACCCAATAGAATAATCAAAAGACTATTTTTCATTTTCACTTTGTTTAAATATTAATATCTATTACCTATACTTATACTTTACAAACCATTTCTCTTGGATAGATATTCCGACGCTGAATTTAAAGAAAGTCTCTTCTACTAAATTATCGACTACTTTACCTAAACCACCATATTCAAATCCAAGATTAATACTAGATTTACTTTTCCTGTATGGGAAACTAGCTCCTAAAGATATGCCAAACTCATTTACTGATTTGTCTGATATATTTATATATGATCCTCCATACCTAAATCCAAATCTATATATTGATCTTTTCCAAAAAGAGGCAATACTTCTATTGTCAGGTAAATAATAACCTCCCATAGAAAAAGTCAAGGAGTTTTGTAACGAGTTATCAAAATACTCATCGCCAGAATTGCTTCCCCAATCAGTCTTATAATTCTTCCAATTTCCCCATTTTAAATCAGCTCCTATCATCCAGTTTGATTTTTTCTCCAAACTTATACCTCCTCCAATAGTAAGAGGAAGTTTAATAGTCCCTGATTGTTGAGGTTTGCTAGTGACTGTATCTATACTTACTTCATTTCCACTGTTTAGATAATAATTATAAACAAAATAATCTCTCTTCGCATTCAAATTATTCCCTAATGAGGTTACCATACCTAAACCTAGCTCCAGATCTTTCTTTAAAGGGATAAAGCCCTGGATTCCCAGATCAAAATAAAAGTTATTTATCTTGATTTGGTTAGTTACCTTACTATTAAAGAACATGTCTTTTGAATCCTCTAAATCTCCAGAAAAGTCAATTATTCTTTCATGCGTAATATTTCCAAAAAGATAATATGCATTAAACCCTAAGAAAAAATTATCATTAATTTTAAAAGCATTACCAATATAAAATCGATTTAATCCCCCTTCTCCATTAAATAATTGTCTGTATTTTCTATCACTATTCATGACAGTAAGGTCCTTACTAATTCTATATCCTACAGAACTATATGGTAAGATACCAAAGCTAGTACGTAACCATTTAGTAACTGGGAAACCAAATGTCAGATATTCTACAGTACCATTATTTGTAGTACTTGAATAGCTTGCATCTTTAAGGTTTATAACAGATCCTGAAACTGCTGCATCAAAATGGAAAGATAAGGAATCAAAAGCAGCATAGGACGCAGGGTTTTTAGGATTAATAAAAGAACTTCTTATTCCATATCCTATTCCCCCCATATTTTTACTGATAATATTAGTGTTATCGTTGTTTAGTTTGCCAATTCCATATTTGGAATATGGAGAACTAATGTCACTTTGAGCCTTTAGTTCATTTAAACCTAAAAGCATACAAAGTAAAGTCAGAATTGATAGATTAATTTTGCGTTTGATCATTAAAATCTAATATTACATTTAAGCCTTTCAAAACTATATTTGGGATTGCAAAGATGTTATTTTTTAACCTTTTATCAAAATAATAATAGTCTCCTCCACTAACAACAACCTTCAAATCTTTATATATACTCTTATATTCTTCAATTATTCCGTCCAATTCTGCAATCACTCCATTTAAAACTCCTGAAAAAATCGAAGATTGTGTGCTGTCTCCTATTAAGCCTATTTCTTCTCTCGAATTTAATAACGGTAATTTACTAGTAAAGGTATTCAATGCTTTAAATCTCATATCTATACCTAAAGTAATAGCTCCTCCTTTATAAACCTTATTCTTCTCTAAAATATCAAAAGTAATGCAAGTTCCTGCATCTATTACTAAAACATTTTCATCAGGGAAAAGACTTAATCCACCACAAACAGCAGCTATACGGTCTAATCCCATTGTCTCTTTATTCTTATAGTGATTAAAAAAAGGTACAGAAGTTTTATTACTAAAATCAAGATGTGAGTAATGATATTCTAAATATCTTTTGATGCTATCTGGATAAGAAACAACAGAAGATATTATGGATCTAGTAATATTTGGATACAATTCTTTTATCCTTTCTAGTTCTGTTATATCCAGTTTTTCGTAACTATTAAAGAAAATGATTTCTTTTTCTTTAAAAATAGCAACTTTTTTTAAAGTATTACCAAAGTCTATGATTAATCTCATTATAAATGTTTTATATCTGGAAAAGCTTTACAAATTTATCTAAATTCCTTTTAAATAAATAAAAAACAAAAAAAACATTTGGATAGTTCCAAAGTATTCCCGTATATTTGCATCGCAATTGAAACAAAACGGTACCATAGCTCAGTTGGTAGAGCAAAGGACTGAAAATCCTTGTGTCCTTGGTTCGATTCCGAGTGGTACCACAAAAGCCAGACTTAAGTCTGGCTTTTGTTGTTTATAACAACTCTCTTTCCTCCTTATTATTTGAACCCCAAATGAAATTTAGATTTATTATTTTAAGAGTATCACATTAAATTAATTGATATTCATATTGGAATATTTTCAAGATAGAGATCTAATTTTTTCATCTATAGAATCTTAATCTTACTTATCGTTATTGATCTCTTACCCCCGCCAACAGCAGAGTCCATTCTATATAGCTTCTAACAAACTCTTTATATCAAAAAAAAGCACCTTAAAATTACATTTCGATTGATTAAAATTTAAATTTGCGTGTGAATCAACTAACAATGTTAACGAACTAACATTATAATCACTATGAAAGTCATAAAGAGTGCACAAGCAGGAACTTTTGAATCAAGCGATATCTTGATTCTTGTCGAACCTGCTCCTGAAAAATCAGGTATTCAGGTTGAGTTAAACTCATCTGTAAAAGCACAATATGAGGAAGATATCAAAACAGATATTCACAAAGTACTTACCCAGCTTGATATAAAAGATGTGCATATTATCGCACGTGATAAGGGAGCGCTTTCTCCTACAATACAAGCTAGAGTAGAAACAGCAATTAAACGTGCAACTGAGTAATTTTGGGGAGATAAGACAATGAATACTCAAAACAAGAAACGAAGAACCATGTTGTATATCCCAGGGAATAATCCTGCTATGATACAACAAGGAGGTGTTTATGGTGCAGATGGCTTACTTCTGGATCTCGAAGATGCAGTAGCTCTTAACCAGAAGGACTCTGCCAGAATACTACTCAGAAATATGATAAAGGCTATCAATTTCTATGATCGTGAGGTTACTGTTAGAATCAATCATCCTGATACTCCATTTGGTATCGAGGATTTGAAGACAATTGTGCCTATACAACCTGATGCTATAAGAATACCTAAGATCGAATCGGCTGACGAGCTATTAAATATAATAAGTATCATTGAGAAGATTGAAGAAGAACACAATCTCCCTCATGATAAGATGACGATTCATCCGATGATCGAGACTGCATTAGGAGTACAGAATGTCTATGAGATTGCTTCTGCACATAAGAGAATTGATGCTATCAGCATAGGTGGTCAGGATTTGACTTCTGATATGGGAATAATTTCTTCTAAAGATGGGATTGATTATGCACGTAAGCGCATAGTCATGGCAGCAAAAGCAAATAGAATTGATGCTTTAGATACTGTTTGGGTGGACATTGATGATGAAGATGGCTTGAGAGAGGAATCTGAATATGCTCGCAAGCTTGGTTTCACTGGTAAAGCAGTAATCAATCCAAGACAAATTGATATCATCCATGAAGTATACACTCCTTCTGAAGCAGAAATCCGTAAAGCTGTCAGGATTATATTGGAGTTCCGCAAGAACAAGGAAGCCGGCATAGGTGTATTTGCTGTGGACGGCAAGATGGTAGATGCCCCGGTTGTTGCCAGAGCTGAACATGTCCTTCAACTTGCAGACATCGATATTGATAATCTTTAAGCTTTCAAACTAATCAAAATTTCGAAAAGATGAAAAATGCATTAGGAATAGAAATACCGGAATATGTCGAAGGTTATGGTAAAACTGAGCCTTTTCAAGGTGCATGGGCAAAGCTTAAAGGAGATAGATTAGATGAACATGTTGCTCCTTCTGCAGCTAAAGCGCGTATTCCTCATACCAGTAAAATCAAAGAAAATATAAAAGAAGCTATCATTGCCAGTAATCCTAAGGATGGAATGACTGTTTCTTTCCATCATCATCTTAGGGGAGGTGATGACATCGTATGCAAAGCTCTTGATATTCTTGCTGAGCTAGGAATTAAAGATATTACACTTGCTTCTTCATCGCTCACCAATATACATGACCCGCTGGTGAAGTATCTTGAAGATGGCACTATAACTACAATATGGTCTTCGGGTATCAGGGGAAAGCTTGGAGAAGCCGTAACTGAAGGTAAGCTTAAGAATCCTGCTATTATTCATTCGCATGGGGGAAGAGTAAGAGCTATAAAAACTGGTCGTGTAAAGATTGATCTTACTATCATTGCCGCTGCTGCTGCTGATGAGGAAGGAAATGCTACAGGCTGCCATGGGCCTTCTGCCTTTGGATCTATAGGCTATGCCATCATAGATGCTAAATATGCAAGAAAGGTTATTGTAGTTACTGATAATATAGTCAATTATCCTTGCGTACCGATTTCTATCAGACAGACACTGGTAGATCATGTTGTCAAGGTCGATGCTATTGGAGATCCTAAAAAGATCGCTTCTGGTACTACGCGTATCACAAAATCTCCTCTTGATCTTAGAATTGCCAACTTAGCAGCAAAAGTAATTGAGCACTCTGGTTTATTCCAGAATGGCTTCAGCTTTCAGGTTGGGGCTGGTGGAGCATCTCTTGCCGTAGCAAAGTTTGTAAGGGAAAAGATGAAGAATACAGGTGTAAGAGGAAGCTTTGTTCTTGGCGGTGTTACTTCTTATGTAGTGGACATGCTAAATGAAGGTTTATTCAGAAGCATCTTTGATGTTCAGTCGTTTGATGCTGCTGTAAGTAGCTCTTTATTGAACAATAAGCACCACATTGAAATACCTGCTTCATTGTATGCAAATCCTTTCAATTGTGGAAGTATGACCAATAAGCTTGATATTGTGGTTTTAGGAGCCCTTGAGGTTGACACTAACTTTAATATCAATGTTATTACAGGCTCTGATGGAAATATCAGAGGGGCTTCTGGTGGTCATTCTGACACTGCTTCTGGTGCTAAGCTTACCATTGTTGTTTGTCCTTCTTTCCGTGGGCGTATACCTATAGTAAAGGATAAAGTTCATAATGTGATTACTCCGGGAGAGACAGTACATTGTATTGTTACTGAAAGGGGCATTTGTGTTAACCCTCAGTTTCCAAATTTAAAAGCTAAACTTATAAAAGCTGGATTGGAGATTAAAGATATTATTGAGTTAAAAGAGGAAGTTGAACAAATCACAGGGAAACCTAAAGAAATAAAAACAGAAGATAAAATAGTCGGTCTTATTGAATATAGAGACGGCACTATTATTGATGTAATAAAGCAGATTCAACAGACTGTTGAATAATTATTTTAATTAAACATAACTTTCATTCTACTTGCATAAAGGCTCATCTAAATATTTATAGATGAGCCTTTCTATTTTACTTATCAATTAAAACCTACCACTTCTTTCGAAGTAAAAAAACAGGAGCCTCATACCCCTATGAAACTCCTCATAAAAACCCCTAAACACTTGTAATTAAAAATTACATTGTGTTTCTAAAAATACTCATCACTATGTCAGCATAGTTGCTTGCATAAAATTTGTTGCCCACAAGCATCTTTCAATGCATTACCAAATCAATGTGTTAAAGTCCTCTTCCCCAACATCAATTTCTTTCAATTATAAAGATATATCTATAAAGTTTGATAATTCTCTTATTATATCAGCTTCCAGTGTTGGAGCAATTATACACTTTATAAATCATCTTTCGTTTTTATATCTTCTTCATTATCTACAATAGCCCTAAGACTGCTTATTACACTATCTATATTAAGTAGATAAGTCAAAGGTATTTAATATTTTACCCTATAGCATAGCTTTTATTTTTCAAAAATAGTCTAAATTTTTCGCTGCTAGATTTAAGGCATTTCACAAGCCTTTCGAGAGTAATAAATAAGAAAACTCAGCTATTAAAGCTAGGTTGAAAATTAAAGATCTTACTGGTAAGAAGGAAAATCAAGGCACAAGCCTCCATTTTTATCTATCAATTAAAACCGATCACCTCTTTCGAAGTAAAAAATAAGAGCTTCATATTCCTATGAAGCTCCTAATGAAAACTCATGAAACACTCGTAACTAAATATTACATTGCGTTTCCAAAAATACTCACTATATCTGCATGAGATGCTTGTATTGGATTTGTTGCCCCACAAGCATCTTTCAATGCGTTAGTAGCTAATGTGTCAAAATCCTCTTCCCTAACACCAAGTTCCTTTAATCCCGAAGGTATATTTATAGACTTCGATAACTCTTTTATAGCATTAATGGCTGCTTTTGCCCCTTCGTCATCACTCATAGCCGCTACGTCTACACCCATTGCTGAAGCAACAGCTTTCAATCTTGCAGCAGATACCTGAGCATTATATGTCTCTACATGAGGTAAAAGAATCGCATTACATACACCATGAGGAAGATCATAGAATCCACCTAACTGGTGAGCCATAGCATGAACGTATCCTAAGGATGCGTTGTTAAATGCCATACCTGCCAAAAACTCAGCATAAGCCATATTATCTCTGGCTTTTATATCTTCTCCATTTTCTACGGCAGCTTTCAGGTTATTTGTGATTAAAGTAACCGCCTGAAGTGCACATGCATCAGTTATTGGAGTAGCGGCAGTAGATACATAAGCTTCAACAGCATGTGTCAATGCATCCATACCTGTAGCTGCTGTCAATGATTTTGGCATAGCAACCATTAGATTCGCATCGTTTACACCCATAATTGGAGTAAAATGCTTATCTACTAAGGCCATCTTAACATGAGTATCTTCGTTTGTGATAATAGAAAAAATAGTCATCTCACTTGCTGTACCTGCTGTAGTATTTACACAAACCAAAGGTAGTTGAGGTTTTGATGATTTATTTAGCCCTTCATAATCTTTAATGTCACCACCATTAGTAGCCAACAATGCAATACCTTTAGCTGCATCGTGAGGAGAACCTCCACCAAAAGAAATAACAAAGTCACAATTGTTTTCTTTCAGCATCGCTAAACCATTGTTTACATTAGAAACAGTAGGGTTTGGTTGTGTCTCATCAAAGATAACATACTCGATACCTGATTCGTCTAGCTCGGCAGTTAGCTTATCAACTAGTTTAATCTCAACAAGAGGCTTATCAGTTACGATAAGTGCTTTCTTGAACCCCATTGTTGCTATATCTTTTGTAGCATCTTTTAAAGACCCCGGACCCATTACTGAAACAGGTGGCATAAAAAAACGAACTGTACTCATCTTAGCTTCTTTTTTGTTCTTAAATAAACTTATCCATATGACATACTTTTATAGTGATATCAAGCGTTACATAAACAACTAACGCTAAATGGATAAACCAAAGATATTTGATATTTTGCCTTTGGGGATAGCTCTTATTTTTTTTAAATAGTCTAAATTTTTACAGCTATGCTTAGGACATTTAACAGGGCACTTGAAGTGGCAGATGGACTGCAATCAGACTTTGTAAGACTTTTATATTATGAATTTAATGATAAATTTCAGGATAATTATAAAAGCTATGAAAGCGTGCGTCTATGCACCATACTTGATGGAGTAAAACACGTCTCTATCAATGACGGCGAACAATTCTCTTACGATAAAAATCAGCTACTATTACTTCCTCCGCACTCTACTGTATATATGGATATTGAACGCCATACTAAAGCATTGGTGCTAGAGCTTAACGATAAGCTTATTACAGAAATTAAACATAAAACCTTTGTGGATGAGGCTTCTGAAATTGATGAGAATAAATTCTTTGTAGGGGCTAATAGTGCCGAAATCAATAATTGTCTTACAAGGATCAATACTACTGCTATTTCTCCTAATAGAGATAAACAGTATCTTCTTGATACTCTAGCACGGGAACTTACTATATATATAACAAGGAGTTCTGGTGCAAGACAAATCCTGAACAATGAAGCTAATACTATCTCTGCTAAGGCTATTGCCATGATGAGAGAGCATTTGACTCCTCCTGTTTCAATTCAATATATTGCTTTTACATTAAATATATCTGTTGCCTTCTTATCTAATAAATTTAAGAAGGAAATTGGTATTACTCCCAGTACTTTTTATAATAATCTGAAATTACAGAAGGCCAAAAACCTGCTTTTAAACAAAAATGTGAATGAAACTTCATGGGAATTAGGCTTTGAAAATGTGAGTCACTTTATCCGACTTTTCACAAAAGTTTATGGCATTACTCCTCTTCAATGGAAAGTACAAAAACAACAATAAAATGGAGATATAAAATACGCTTTCAATCTATTTCGCCTTATCAATGTATTAGCACAAATATTCTGATACAGAAATATTGACTTTGTCATGCTTTTTGACCTCTTTTAATCTTCTACAGAATATGTTTATATACAGCGTTTTATAGATTAGCATCCCATTTTAATGGCATTCCAAATCAATAAAAAAGCTGTATCGAAACAAATATTAAGCATATATTACTGATAATAAGCTTAATAACACTAATTCTCAAACCGTGTAAATAAAAAAGCTCAGGCTTAAAATGAAAAAGCACGGGCTTAAAACTAATTTCAAGCCCGACAAACTTAATTTCAAGCTCTTCAGTATCTATTTTGCATACTTCACAACAAACTACCAGCCTTTCACTTGACTATCAGATAGTTTATACACAAAATAACTATAAATCAAACTTTGCTTTCAAAAGCTACTATTAAATTCAAAAGTCATATTATCGAAGTATACAGCCCATAAATATCACCTAAATGACTTATAATATGGTTTTTCATTTAGGCTAAGTCAAAATGCTCTTCTTCCATATTTGGATAAATCACTTCGAATATAAAAATATAATTAACCTTAATAGTGAATAACTATAATCATCCTGTTTTAGCCTCTATCAAAATATTTTTGTTTCTCTTCCTCTTTAATTTCAACAAAAAGAACACATTGTTAATAAGCTGTTCATAAGTTTTATAATTGGTATAAAAATAAAAAAGTATCTTTGCCATGATTCAATGGTTGATAAATCATTTATCAATAATAAGGGAATCCTGTGAGAATCAGGAGCTGTCCCCGCAGCTGTAAACCTTTATATCAATTTCAAAAAGCCACTGTTACAAAATGGGAAGGCGAAATTGACAACAAGGCGAGCCAGAAGACCTACCATTGAGCATTAATGTCATCGCTTCGGGTGAAAGTGAACTGTAAAGAATCCTATATATATGGATTTTGCGACGGTGATTCACATCATTTCTTGTGGCTTTTTCCTTTCAACCACAATTAATACCAAGCGTTGATATATTGTTTCAACAACACGAATTATTACTAAACAATTTCTCTTTTAGGAGAGATACTGTTTTTGGATTTTATTTATTAAAATAACTCTGGACTTGTTATTTAATGATGTGAGCCGTTTCAGACCGAAACGGCTTTTTTTATTTTCAGGGCATCCCTTTTCTATCCTTTAACGACATTTAGGAAAAATGTCTTTTTCATTGTACTTTCGTCATTCATTCGATAACAAAAAACAGATTACAATGCGTAAAATTATTCTTACTCCTGTTGTCGCTCTAGGTCTGATGGTTGGGGCTACAAGCTGTCAGCCAAAACCAGAGGCGCAAAAAGACGAAAATAAAGTTGTCACAGTTAAAGATCCTGTTTTGGAGAAAAAAGTTCAAAACTTTGCAAAGGTCAAATTAACTACAGATATTTCTCATTTAAGTCAGAGTGAAAAGGAAGTTCTAAAGCTTCTTTTCAAAGCTGCTGACCTAATGAATACTGTTTATTGGAAGCAGACATTATGCGGCGAAGAGCCTTTCTTGAATTCTTTGAGCTACAATCCAGATGCACAAGCATATGCAAAGATCAATTATGGTCCATGGGATAGATTAGATAACAATCTACCATTTATTTGCTATTGTGGTACAAAACCTTTAGGAGCAAACTTCTACCCAAAGAACATGACAAAAGCAGAGTTCGAGAAGTGGGAAGATCCTAACAAAACCAGCCTTTATACTCTAATCCGTAGAGATGATAAAGGAAACTTAAAATCTGTATGGTATAGCGAAGCTTATAAAGAAGAGTTTTCAAAGGCTGCTGAGCTATTGAAAAAGGCTGCTACTCTTGCTGAAGACCAAGGTTTGAAGAACTATCTAAATAAAAGAGCTGAAGCACTTATCTCTAACGACTATTTCGAATCTGATCTAGCTTGGTTAGATATGAAAAGTAGTAATATTGACTTTGTAGTAGGGCCAATAGAAAACTATGAAGATCAGTTATTCGGTTATAAAGCTGCTGCTGAGGCATTCATTTTAATTAAAGATGTTGAGTGGAGTAATAAACTTCAGCATTTTGCACAATTCCTTCCTCAACTACAGGCAGATCTTCCTGTTGCAGCAAAATATAAGCAAGACAAAATCGGTAGTAAAACAGATTTAAATGCTTATGATGCTGTTTATTATGCAGGTGATTGTAATGCAGGCAGTAAAACTATTGCTATCAACCTTCCTAATGATGAGCGTGTTCATGTTGAAAAAGGAACTCGTCGTCTTCAGCTAAAGAATTCAATGAAAGCTAAGTTTGACAAGATTCTTATTCCTATATCAAATGTTCTGATTGCTCCTGAGCAAAGAAAGAACATCACTTTTAATGCATTTTTTGCAAATACAATGTTCCATGAAATTGCTCACGGATTGGGAATCAAAAATACTATCACAGGTAAAGGAACAGTTCGTAAAGCTCTAAAAGAGCAGTATTCAGCTATTGAAGAAGGTAAAGCAGATATCTTAGGACTATACTTAGTAACAAAACTTCATGAAATGGGAGAAACTCCAGACGCTGATCTAATGGACAATTATGTTACATTTATGGCTGGTATCTTCCGTTCAGTACGTTTTGGTGCTGCTAGTGCTCATGGTAAAGCAAATATGATTCGCTTTAACTATTTCCTTGAAAAAGGAGCTTTTGTAAGAAGTGAAGATGGTACATATGCTATAGATTTTGAAAAGATGAAAGCTGCTTCAAAATCTCTTACTCAAGAGATATTAAAGATTCAAGGTGATGGAAATTATGATGCTGCAAAGAATTGGGTTGCTACTCAAGGTATTATCACTCCAAAATTACAAAAGGATCTTGATCGCTTGACTAGTGCGGGTATTCCAAAGGATATTGTCTTTGAACAAGGGCCTGCTGAATTGGGTTTATAGTATTTAATCAATTGTTAAGATTCTGATTTTCCTTTTATGATGAAGAATTTATAATAAATTTGCACTTCACCACTTATCTGAACAAGCAGATAAATATTAATCATGAAGTGTATTACAAAAGGAATATAGAAAAAAGATAAACGGCCTCTCGATAAAAATTGATGGTGTTGTTTATCTTTTTTCATAAAGTGATTTAAGGGCTGTAATCTTTATATTTTAAACATTTATGTTGCATTACGATACTTAGATAAAGCTCCAAAAACACTATTTACGTTCTAATATCTCTACTTATCATCCTTTGACAAAGTAGTTTTTAGTTCAATAATGATTCGAATTATATTATTAAGAGACAAATTATAATTGTATCCTATTTTTAATTTTTTATTGAAAAATGAAAAAATCGTTATTATCATTAGTACTATTTATAGCAGCCAGCTTTGGTGCTGTTAAAGCAAACCCACTACCTGATGAAGGAATGTGGCTTCCTATGTTTGTTGAAAGACTTAACTATGTTGACATGGAGAAAATGGGTCTTCAACTTACTGCTGAAGAGATCTATTCTATCAACAATAGCAGTCTAAAAGATGCTATCGTAGGTTTAAGTAATGGACCTAAGCCTAGAGGTTTCTTCTGTTCAGGAGAGATCGTTTCAGGTAAAGGTTTGATGTTTACAAACCACCACTGTGGATATAATGCAATCGCTAATCACAGTACTGTAGAACATGATTATCTTAAAGATGGATTCTGGGCTTATAATCTAAATGAAGAGCTTAAGAATGAGAACCTAAGTGCTTCATTCCTTCAGAGAGTAGAGAATGTTACTGACAGTATCGTTCCTTTTCTTACTCCTGAGATGACAGAAGCTGAGCGTGGTGATAAAGTAAGAGAAATTCGTAAGCGTATTGAGAAAAGAGTTTCTGAAGATGGAAAACTTAATCCTGTAATCAAATCTTTCTTTGGTGGGAACGAATATTATATGTTTGTATATAAAACATATACTGATGTTCGTCTTGTAGGAGCTCCTCCTTCTGCTGTTGGTAAATTTGGTGGCGACACTGATAACTGGATGTGGCCTCGTCATACTGGTGACTTCTCTATTTTCCGTGTTTATGCTAATGAAAATAATGAGCCTGCAGAATATTCAGAAGATAATAAACCTTATCAACCAAAATGGCATCTTCCTGTTTCTCTAAATGGAGTTAAAAAAGATGATTATTCTATGATTTGGGGATTCCCTGGAGGTACAGAAAGATTCTTAACTTCATATGGTGTTGAATCTAAACTTGACAGCGAGTTCCCTGGACTAATTGAAACTCTTGGTGCTAAACTAGCTGCATGGAAAAAAGGTATGGACGCTGATCCTGCTGTAAGAATTCAATATGCTTCAAAATATGCAAGCACTGCTAATGGTTGGAAAAACTTTATTGGTCAGACTAAAGGTCTAAAGAGATTAAAGATATATGATAAGAAAGTTGCTATTGAAGTAGCTTTTGAAAAGTGGGTGAATGCTGACGAAAAGAGAAAAGAAAAATATGGAGACGCTTTAAAGCTTATCAAAGAAGGTTATGACGAACAAAGTACAGTGTTGAAAGATCTTCTATATACAAGCTATTGCAGCTTAAATGGCTCTGAAATTATAGGGTATGCTCAACAGTTTTCTGGTCTACAAAGTCTTCTTAAGGACAAAAAGAAAAACAAAAAGAAAATTGAAAAGATCATAAATAGTCTTAAAGAATACAACAGTACACATTTCAGCAATATGAATACTAATATTGATCGTGATGTTGTTGCTGCTCTATTCGAAGTTTATGCTAAAAACATAGATCCTGCAAAATATCCTGAAGCTTTCACTAAAATGCTTGAGAAGTTCGACAATGACTACAATGCCATTGCAGACTATTTATATACTAAGTCTTATTTCTCTTCTCAAGAAAAAGTAGAAGAGCTTTTAAATAAGCCTTCAGCAAAGAAGATTGCAAAAGATCCTGCTTTTATGCTAGCAGCTGGATTCTTGAATAATATTCAAGCTCTTGCTCCTGCTTATCGTAGCGCTTTCCCAAAGATTGCAAAAGGAGATCGTCTATTTATCGCTGGTCTAAGAGAAATGAATCCTGATACTAAGTACTATCCTGATGCTAACTCTACAATGCGTTTTACTTTTGGTTCTGTTAAGGATTACTATCCTGCTGATGCTGTACATTATGACTTTATCACTACTGCTGAAGGTATTCTTGAAAAAGAAGATCCAACAAATGATGAGTTTGTTGTTCCTACAAAACTTAGTAAGTTGATAAAAGAAAAGAACTATGGCCAATATGCTGATGAGAATGGCGAACTAGTTACTTGTTTCCTTACAACTAATGATATCACTGGAGGTAACTCTGGTAGTGGTGTTATTAATGGTAGAGGTGAACTTATAGGTATCGCTTTTGATGGTAACTGGGAAGCTATGAGTGGTGATATCACTTTTGAACCAGAACTACAAAGAACAATATGTGTTGATTCAAGATATGTTCTTTTCATCATTGACAAATATGCTGGAGCTAAAAACCTAATCGAAGAGCTTACTATTGTAAAGGGTGAACCTACAGAGAAAGCTTTAGAATTAGAAGCTACAGAGATAAAATAATATGATTCTTGCTTCTAAATAATTAGAAACAAATCATAAGATAGCAAAAGGGGGCTGAAATTTAATTTCAGCCCCCTTTTCATATAAGTTTATTCCTCTTCGCTATTTGACAATAATCTTTCTTACTGTTTCATAATCCTGAGATCCGACTTTTATCAGATATAAACCTTTATCTATTGTTGATAGATCTACGATTGAATTTCTACTTGTTAACTGTTTTTCAAGAATGATTTGACCATCTATAGTTACAAGTTGTAATTTAGCTTGATCACTGTTCTGAAGATTTATATTTACTATACCTTTTGTTGGATTAGGAGAAAACAAAAAGTATGAAGGCTTCTTCTGATCGATAATACCTGTAGTAATATTTGATATCTTACTCAATGATCTCCTATTTGGATCAAAGGATATTTTACTCACCTTTTGATCTACTTCTACTTCAAACTGCTCTGAGTTCTTTGTCTGCTTCAATCTGAGTTCTTTCTCGCTTCCATCTTCAAATCTTAATTCAAGATAAAGTGTTGTCTTAAATAATGGTGTCTCTGATGACGAAGTAGTCTGTTCAGAATCAATGATAAGCTTATTATTATTCTGACTATACTTAATCCTATAGATAGGATAACCATGACCAAAATACCATTGATTAAAGAAATCATCCCAATTCTCTCCTGTTATCTCTTCACATACTTCCTTAAAATCGACTCCAAGTGCAGTTTTGTTTGCATATCGCTTTTGGAAAGTCTTAAGTATATTGAAGAACTTATCATCATCATTAATCTCATTTCTTATCATGTGGACAAGCAATGCTCCTTTCTTATATGTCAAATGATAGCTAAATATTCTCGTATCATTTCCTTCATACACTTCCTCATCAGGAACATATGTTGATCCTGAATCATATCGGGTAGCTGCCTCTATAGCTTCATTCATCCACCTTTGGGCAGGGCTTTTGTATCCAAGTTTCTCAAGAGCTAAATACTCAGAATAAGAAGCAAAACCTTCATTTACCCATATATCATTCCATGTACCACAAGTTACATTATCACCAAACCATTGATGCCCTAATTCATGAGCACTTATGGTAAATTCAAGGCTTCCCATGGTACTCATTGTCTGATGTTCCATAGCTCCTCCCAGATATGCCATTATGTGCCCATACTTTTCTTTATGGAAAGGATATAATGAATATAAGTCACTAAACAACTCTATCATGCCAGGAACTTTATCTAATTTCGGCTTATGGGTGGATAGTTGATTTTTATATACATAATTAACAATAGGTATAGAATCGCCATTCATTGCCTGTGGCTTGGCATAATTAATATATTCTTCATATTCTGCTACAGCAAAAGAAATCAAATAATATGCAATAGGATAATGACTCTCCCATTCATATCTTTTCTTATCTCCATCTAGATCAACAACTCTCTTCAGGATTCCTTGAGATCCTGCCATATATTTACTATCACAAGTAAGATAGACATAGCAAGAATCTGCTTTGTCTGTCAACTCTTGTTTTACAGGAAACCATTGCTTAGCCCTTGATGGCTCTGATAAAGTCCAAGTCACTCTAGCTCCTGACTGATTATATCTCTCAGAATTTATTCCTGAAAAGAAACCTCCGAAGATAGGTTTTCCAGAATAGTTTATAGCTACTTCTATTAGATCTCCCTTTTTATAGTTCTCTAACTTTATAGAAACATTGTCTACTTCTCTAATAAAATTCTTGCTTTCTCCATTAACTTTAATAGAATGAATATCTAATTCTGGAATTAATTCAAAAGAAAACTTAGGCAACTGATCAGCAACAACTTCAGCCTTAATAGTAGCTGTACCAGAAATTTCAGTTGATTCTGGAGTTACATTTAAATCTAAGAAATAAAACTTCACATCATAATCATGTATACTTTCATCTGGTAGTAATCTTTTTAAGATTTTGTTCTTATCTACTTCAGAATGACAATGCTGCTTACAAACCCCTACACAACCTTTACTTAAATCACTTTCTTGTCCAATCACATATTGGCTAAAAAAGAAAAATAAACTAGTTAAATAGAAAAAATATCTCATTAATATAGTTTTAAAATTAATTGATACGCAATATTAACTCTAATAGGTTGCTAATTTATTAATATATAAAGTTTTTATTATAATTTAGTTAGCCTTATTTTATCTACTACTTAAAATATTTTATTTTTCTTTTGGTAATTCAAAAATCTTATATATATTTGCGCTGGTTTTAACAATAGACCTGCCTCTTTAGCTCAGTTGGTTAGAGCATCTGACTGTTAATCAGAGGGTCCTTGGTTCGAGTCCAAGAAGAGGCGCAAACCGGAGTAACAATGTTACTTCGGTTTTTTTTATGCATAAAAAAACAGGTGACATGTTAATATCACCTGTTATCATGGGTTATATGAATTTAATGGACGATTAATACCTTTTGAGTCATTTCATATTTTCCGCTACTAAAATGAATGAAATAAGCTCCTTGAGGCAAATGATCGCCATCGCTGTTGGTTGCATTCCAATAAATCTTATGATCGCCTGAATTCAATGTTTTATCAACTATTATACCAATCTTTCTGCCACTTATATCATAAAGGGTCAGTTTCACTTTTTGAGGTTGGTTAATATTTAAGTAAATATAAGCATCTTTTGATACAGGATTAGGATAAACACTAAAATTAGTTTCCTTCATAAGGTCATTAGCCTGAGAAATAACTGTCTTATTGATCTTCAAACGAGAATAGAAGCTATTGTTTGTAGATGTTCTAAATTCAATGCTATCAATTAGATAATCATCTCTTAATTCATTATAAGGATTTACTTCTATAGTAAATTGAAGCTTATCATTATGATCTAATCTTAGAGGTAATTTAGGTCTGTCTTTTATCTTCCAATAATCTTGATCCTCTTCTATATAATTAATTATAACAGGATCAGAAGTATTATTTGTAAGAGTGACATCTTGGCTTATTTGATTTTTATCAAAAGTTGAAATACTAGGAGTGAAGTTAATGATATCAGTCAAATAAGGAACAACGGTAAAGACGTGAGGATCACTAGCCCCAATATAAGGAGATTTTATTCTTCTGTTTGATTCATCAGCTGCATATAAATAATACTCAACTTCATCACCGACCATTGCATTCAATTGTGTAGTATATTTATCACCACTCACATAGGTCATTGTCTTATTCATCCATGCTCCATCATTGATACGATAATAAATTTTCACAGAATCAGAATATATGTCCTCTCCGCTATAGGCTATTATATCCGTATTTATAGAAAAGTTATCCGCAAACTTTACTTCTCCCTGAAGAGGAATATGAGAAATATATAACATTCCAAGATCTGGAATTCCTCTTGTACGACAATGAAGTGCATCTGTATTCATCCATGACGAATATGTAATACCTTGAATGGTATATCCTGGCATTGCTTCCTGATACTTTAATAGAGCAGCATTATCGTTAGGATTACCTGATATAGGAACAAAAACATGATCATTAACAATCAAACTGTTTGTATATGCAGTAATTGCCTGTCCTCCAGCAGTAAATACTCTATATACTTCGTAAGGCTTTCCATAAGAACTATTATGTGTCTTAAAGTAATTTGCAGCAGCCTCATAAGCAGCATATCTTGAATCAGATTCTGCAACTTCAGCAATCATAACCTTATCAACATCAAGAAACTTTCCCCAACAATCTATATGCTTAATATAATCACCAAGAGGATCATCTATTATCATATGATCACTAATACCAAGATAGTCAAGATGCTTTTGTGCTATTTGTGCATGAGTCTTATTAGAATTCTCTTCCCAGACTAATTCTGTTTGGGCTGCTTTACCATAACCATCACACATATAATTACCACCCGTTTGCGTAACATTCATTCCATAAACAGGAACATTTAGATGTGTTCCCATAGCAATAGGTACATCATTATCATAAGGTCGAGGTCTATTATAAGGGAAGTTACAAATACCAGGATTTCTATTTCCGTCGAAAAAGAACCATGGGCCGTAATCTCTTATCCAAAAAGAATCTGTTCTTATATCTGCAAACTCTATATTGTCCATATTAACACCTGCAGCCTGATATGTCGATGTTATAGAACTTATTTCATATGCTCTACAAAGAGTCGTCACAGGTACAACTTCAGCCATTTGCTTTACTAGCTCAACTGGAATACGAAAAGGGTATCTCACTAATACTCCTTGCATTTGTTCAAATTCAGCACATTGTCTTATAGGTCCTGTAGGAGGGTCAGTTTCTGTAAAAGCTCTTGTCTCTTTAAAAGGAGCTTTCATTTCTTCCTTTGAAAGATAATGATATCTTTCCCAATTATTTAGATCCTTTTTTGTTTGGCTATAAGAATCCGTAGAACAAAATATTGAACAAGTCAAAAGTCCAATAAATAAATAGTAATATACTTTCATAATAGTTAATTATAAGTTAGAAATCATTAAGCAACTTATTACTTAATTTATATTTCTTCAATAAGGGAATAGAACACAACCTATTTTTATTTAAAAATATAGTTCGTTTTTATATTTTATGTATATAAATTACAAATGGTAACAATTTGTAATTTAATTTTTTATGAAAGTTGTAGGAGATATTATCAATTGTACGATCTAAATAAAAGGCATATTTTCACTATAGCTCATAAGCCCACCCATTATACAGCATATATCACATATATCTCCTGTCAGATATTTAAATAATAAAACATTTGGACAAAGTGATTGCCTCAATAAATAAAAATACATGCATTAATTTCTTCGTTGGATATATTGACTATTTTTGTTTGACGTAATAGCAGGAGGAATCTTATAACTTATAAAGCATGGCTAGAAGGGATTTTGCACAAAGGCAATATATCATTATCTTTATTTTTATTCTATTTGGGGTTGTTTTTATTGCTAAACTATTTTTCTTGCAGATTCTGGATAATACCTATAAACTTTCTGCTAATAATGCTATCAGATCAACAGTTCAATACCCACTTAGAGGACTTATATATGATAGGAATGGGAAGCTTCTGGTATATAATGAAGCTGCTTATGATTTGATGGTAATACCAAGACAAGTAAAAGATATAGATACAAATAAGTTTTGCCAGTTACTCAAAATAGATACAGATGATTATATAAGGAGAATGCAAAAAGCCATAAAGTTTGCTTCATATAAATCAAGTATCTTCATCTCTCAAATCTCACGAGAGGATTATGCCTATATCGCTGAAAACTTATATAAATATCCGGGTTTCTTTGTACAGACAAGAACACTAAGAAAATACCCTGTCCCTATTGCTGCTCACACCTTTGGATATATTGGCGAAGTCAACAAGAATGAAATAAATAGAGATCATTACTACAGACCCGGGGATTATATCGGCAAAAGTGGCTTGGAAAAGTATTATGAACACGATCTCAGGGGGCAAAAAGGTAAAAAATATGTAAGAGTAGATGTTCTTAACAGAAAAAAAGGCTCTTATAAAGAAGGTAAATATGATACAATTGCCAAACGTGGTAGCAACTTAACAATCTCTATAGATTCGAAGATCCAACAATATGCTGAACAGCTTATGCAAAATAAAATTGGTAGTATTGTTGCTATTGAACCTTCTTCAGGGGAAATCCTCGCTTTTGTTACCAGTCCTTCTTATGATCCTAATTTGTTGGTAGGTAGAATTAGAGGTAAAAACTATGGTATGCTACAGAATGACTCATTAAAGCCACTTATGAATAGGGCTGTTATGGGTGAATATGCTCCCGGTTCTACTTTCAAGATGATTACTGGGTTAATAGGACTTCAGGAAGGAGCTGTCACAGAGAGAACTTACTTCAATTGTGAGGGAACTGCATCAAAGCCCATGAGATGCTCACATAACCATGTATCTCCTATTGCCTTTAGAGGAGCTATTCAACAAAGTTGTAATCCTTATTTCTTACAAACCTTTAAAAGCACATTGTCACTACCAAAATATAAGACAAATAGAGAAGCTTATGTAAGTTGGTACAATCATGTAAGATCTTTTGGCCTTGGTCAAAAGTTTAATACTGATATCCCTTTTGAACTACCAGGAAACGTGCCTAAACAATCTCTTTATGATAAGATCTATAAAAAGAGATGGAATGCTCTTACTGTACGTTCTCTATCGATTGGGCAAGGTGAGCTTGAAGTTACTCCCTTGCAGCTTGCCAATTTAGCTGTAATATTCGGAAATAAAGGTTCTTATTATCCTCCTCACTTTATTAAAAAGATTGATGATAAGAAGATTGAAAACAGATGGGAAATGAAACATACTTCGATAGACTCTTCTTATTATGATATTATAGTAGAGGCTATGGAGGAAGTGTTTGAAGGTGCGCACGGAACAGCAAGATATTATAAAGTTCCCGGTATTATAGCTGGAGGAAAAACAGGAACTGTACAGAATAATAGAGGTAAAGATCATAGTGTTTTCCTTGCTTTTGCTCCTTCTGTAAAGCCTAAAATCGCTATCTCTGTAATTATCGAAAATGGAGGATTTGGAACAAGATGGGCTGCTCCTATTGCTAGTTTAATCATGGAAAAGTATTTTCATGGGGAAGTGAAAAGAAAAAAATTAGAAGAAAGAATGTTGAACGGAGATTTAATTCATAAAAAGAAATAAAGGAATCATAAATTGAGAAACAAGAGTATACTATCCAGACCTGACGGAATAACAATTATTCTAACACTACTACTAATGTTTATTGGTTGGATAAACATTTATGCTGCTGTATATGATGAAGCCCACAGTAGCATATTCGACTTATCACAAAGGTATGGCAAACAGCTACTTTGGATTGTAGCTTCATGCGGCTTGGGTATTATCATTTTAATGCTGGATACAAAGTTTGTTCCTGCTTTTTCTTTTATTATCTACTTTATAACTCTACTATCTTTAGTAGGAGTACTCCTCTTTGGGTCAACTATTGCGGGTGCTAAATCCTGGTTTAAAATCGGGTCTTTTGCTATTCAACCTGCTGAGTTTGCAAAGTTTGCTACATGCTTGGCTCTGGCGAGATATCTATCGCAAACGAATATTGATCTATCAAGATTAAAGCATATTGCTTCTGCTGCTCTGATTATCTTGCTTCCTTCAATATTGATCCTATTACAGAATGATACAGGTTCTGCACTTGTATACTTTTCATTGGTATTTGCCTTTTACAGAGAGGGTCTTTCTGGTTATATATTATTCCTTGTTGTAATTGCTGTTTCTCTGTTTATTGCAACTCTACTTATGTCTGAATTTATTATCATTGGTATTATTGCAGGTATTTGTGCTGTTATATATTACTATACCAGAAAAAGAGCTGGTTCTTTAAAGATCATTCTATCCGTTTTCATCATCTCATCGCTTTATATAACAAGTGTTGATTATGCTTTTAACAAAATACTAGAACCTCACCAGAAAAAAAGAATTAATGTTCTTATCGGCAAAGAAACTGATATCAGAGGTGCTGGATATAATGTATATCAGTCAAAGACAGCTATAGGATCTGGTGGATTCTCTGGAAAAGGCTTTTTACAAGGAACACGTACAAAGGGTGATTTTGTCCCTGAGCAAAGTACTGATTTTATATTCTGTACTATAGGTGAAGAATGGGGCTTTGTTGGTACTTCTGTTACAATTATATTGTTTCTATTGCTCTTTGCCAGACTGTTATTGCTTGCTGAACGGCAAAGGTCTAATTTCAGTAGGATATATGGATATGGTGTAACTTCTATTCTCTTTTTCCATTTTGCTATAAATATTGGTATGACCATAGGTCTTGCTCCGGTTATTGGTATTCCATTGCCTTTCTTCAGTTATGGAGGATCTTCTCTTTGGGGTTTTACTATCCTACTGACAATCTTCCTTAAACTTGATGCTGATAGAAGGTATATTATATAATCTTATACTACACACCTCTATCTATATGCAATAGAGGTGTATATCTTTTTGGAATAAGGGGATAAGATTATAACATATTCTCTTTTTTATCTTAATATTACTTGAAATAAAAACACTAGTTTTTCCTTCATTTCGTGCAATCATTAACCTAAAGATCAAAAGCCTAAAATCTGCTTTCCTCTGTATTTTTGTACATTTTCACCAATCTATATAAACACCTTATAATCAATGTTTTTTAGACATATGGCAACAAGGTGTATCTTGTCACTACAGCATGTTTTGTTGATAATCAAGCTCAAAAGTTAAGCGAATAAATCTCGTAGGTCTACTGACTAAAGGTAAAAGACTAGGAACTAAATCTCGTAGGTCTACTGACTAAAGGTAAAAGACTAGGAACTAAATCTCGTAGGTCTACTAACTAAAGGTAAAAGTCTAGGAACTAAATTTCGTAGGTCTACTAACCTAATTCAAAAAGCTCCTAGGTAAATTTCGTAGGGTTTAAGGTAAATCTTATAGTTCAGTTAGTTATGTATTGTAAATCAATTGATTAGTTTTTATGAGTCAATTCACCTTTTCATTTTCTCAGGAAATGGATCTTTTTAGAGTCATATATAATCGAAATCTGAAGCTTTTTCTATTTAACATAACATTGGGCTTATATGTGCGATAATCTACAATTTTAAAATTGAAAGCCGAATTATCGCACTATACAGCAGTTAAAAATAAGTAATGAAGCTTATAAACAACAAAATATAAGGTTCTGGAGTAAAAGCATTCCTAACCTAAATCTTCAATAATAATTGGGTTACAAAAATGAGTTAACTCTAAAAGTATATTTATAGTGATTGTGAATACTCTTCCAAATCCAATATTTTCAAGTGTGGTTTCTGCTTTAGTACTGGATGGATTTGATTTAAGGAGTTGTCAAATTGTCCTTTGTTTCCTTTCTATACTCAGCGTATTACAATTTTCCCCAAGTTTTATAGCCTTGATTAAGATAAGGTTTTGTTTCTTATAAGAAGGTTTAATGACAGGATCGTTTCTTGCATCAATCTCATATCATAGAAAGTACACATAGAAACATTTCAAAGCATCTTCTCTATCTTGTAATTATTTAATGATATCCCCTTATAAGTACAGTTTGCTGTTAATTGCTCTTGCGAATAATCAAACTTGCAAACATTGAGGATTGCATTATAGAATAATGATTGCGTAGATTTAAGATCATCAATGTCTGCTTGTCTGATTATTTATTCATGAGTATAGTTAGTTTGTGGTAGTCATGTTGTTATTCAACATAAACTATTTTTCTTTTGGCCGTATTCTCGCCTATAGTTAATTCTATATAATATGTTCCAGGTGCTGGTAAGTAAGAAGATTTGATTGTTTTCTTATGTTTTCCTTTTGCTATAGAATTATTATCAATCAAGACCTTAATTGTAGCACCTTTGATATCTGTTACCTTAAGGCTTACTGCTGCTTTTTGCTCAAGAATGAATGAAATCTTTGTGTTATCATTGAATGGATTTGGAGATATATCCATATCTATACCTACAGATTTATCTTCAACAATTAATTCTGGGTTGTCAATAATGGCAGTCATCACCTTTTCTCCCTGAGCGTCAGAATGAATCCAAACAGGACGGATAATGTTATTATGTGCTGAGATATTAGTATAGTCACCTACATTCCTTGCGAGTGAAGAGTTTTCAGATATCCTTACATTAGAGAAAGTCTCTCCTCCATCACGGCTAATAGCCATATATACATCCGTCAGATTATTGTTATAGTTTCTTCTGTCATAAAAAACAATGTATACATATCCCGTAACCTGATCTATTGTCATCCATGATAGAAATTGCTGCTTTCCCGCAGGATCATCATTCACTCTTTTTGCTTCAGACCATGTTTCTCCCCCATCAGTAGACTTAATTAGCCAAACATCAGTATCATCAACCCCATTTCTTTGATCTGTCCAGTTGATATATATTGTTCCTCTATTTGGACTATTGCTGATATCACATGTTGTTATAGGCATTCCATTACATCTAAAAAGATTTGGTATGTCATAATCCCAGCCACCAGGTTGATCTTCTATAACACTTGCTTCATCTAGCCATGTTTCCCCTTGATCTGAAGATTTGTTGAAATAGATCTTTTCTCCATAAGACCACGAAACATAGATCTCTCCATTTGGACCAACTGTAGGAACAGCGCCTTCTGTAGTATTGTCATTATCAATACAAATTCCTTCGACATCACTGAGTATAACAGGCTCAGACCATGACTCACCTTTGTCAGAAGACATGGAGAATAGTATCCTCGAATGATCTGTCTCTAACGGACTCCCATATTCATCAAACTCTGTCCATGTGACATATATATTATTTGTTATTGGATCAACAATTGCCCACTCTTTATCTTGTTGTTTTGGGCTGTTAAGGTATATTCCCTTGCCAGAAGTCCATTCTCTTGATTGTATATCATCTAATCGTTGACATACAATTCTATCTATCCAACTTCCTATATCAGATGAAGGAGAAGATAAGTGAAAATAATAGAATGAACCATCATTATCATTAATGATACATGGATCACCCCAAACACCCAACTCAGGAGAAGTTATTTGGTCTTCTATCCATGTATGGCCTTTGTCAGTAGAGTAGTAAACATTTTGGATATTGCTTGCAGCAACGATATGGTTTGTATTAGTGTAGTTAACACATATGGAAGGCTCTCCGGATGTTGCATGACTGATTACAACATTTTTAAATAGCGATTGTGAATAACTGAAATTTGTAAGAGATGCAAATAGTAGTAATAGCAGTTCTTTTCTCATATGTTTACTTTTTAGATTAAAAAAAAGAAGTAGCTCTGCTACTTCTAGAATGTAATAGAAATTAAAATGTCTTAAATTTAAAAAAATAATCTAAAAATAATTTTGAATGTTGAAATAATTATAACAACCACCAATAGTAGACTCTGCTTTCTCTTTGTTTAATTTATCTTCAATGAAACCAAAGAAAAACTTACCCTCATACTCATAATAATAAGATTTAATGGAATGTGAATAAGAAATAGGACACCCTAACTCCTTCATGAAATTCAAATAATTATAAATACATCTTTCGGATACATTTATCTTATTTGCCAATTCAGAAGGGGTTCCCGTTGCTCTTAATCGAATTAACTGATCAATCCTCTTAAGAATCTCTTGTTTTTGAGTTTTCATTTACTTTGTATAAAAAGTTTAGTGCTGCTAACAATGTAATTAAATATTGCCTAAAATAATTTCTATTTAATTTCTCACAGAGTTATTTGTAACAAATATAAACAACCATTATAATAATTCAAAAATTTAATGGAAATTTTGCTTAAATAGTAATGGTCATAAGATGAAATACCAAAATTAATGTAAAAAACTTTATAAAATAGCCTCAGTCTCTAATAATATTAGGAGTTGTTATAATATTACTCTTGTTTAAAGTTCTATCAATAATATGGAATTTAAACCTAATAGTATCGAATTCTGAAAATGGATCTTTGATGAATAGAGTATCGCTTATCTCTCCTTTTGTATAGCTCTTAAAGTCCATATCTTTGAGTAGAGGAATACGAGAATGCAGATAGGTAGTGTCTAGTGTTGATGGATTGATTAGGTATTTCTTTGTCCAGACATTATCTTGAAGTTCTTCTAAATCAATAATTAGATTGTAGTAATAATCTCCTGTTTTATGATATGGTGATAAGGTGTCTTCTTGTCTTAGGCCAATATCTCCATCTCCATCTATGTAAGAGAAGCTAAGTATTGCTTTTGATGCAGGCTGGTCTTTAGACTTTAGCTTTATGAGACTATTAAAGCTTATATTTGGAATGTGTGAATAATGGTCATCCTTTTTGCATGAAGATGCAGTGCCCATAAGAAAGAAAAATAATACAGCTATATACAATAAAACAGAATACTTCATACCTTATACTTAAGTAAGGTTAAAATTAACTACTTTAGTTATATCATGCAAATTATAGAAGAAGCAAAAAAGCTAACTGATAATATATTCTCAATTAAAGGCGATAAAGAGTTCGAGAAGACTGCTATTAATATCTTTAGATTCCAGTATAAATACATAGGAGTATATAAGCAGTTTGTAGATTATCTGAATGTTGATCCTGCAGATGTTAAGAGCATTCAACAAATACCATTTATGCCAATAGAATTCTTCAAGTCGCATCCCGTTTATCCTCCTGACTTAAATCCTGAAAAACTATTTACAAGTAGTGGTACTACAGGAAGTAAAGTGTCTAAGCACTATGTTGTTGATCAGGAATTATATATCAATAGCTTCACAAAAGGCTTTGATGCATTTTATGGTTCTTATAAAGACTATATCATATGTGCGCTACTACCTGCATACTTGGAAAGAGAAGGATCCTCATTGGTTTATATGGTCGACTATATGATAAGGAATGGTAAGAAGGGAAGTGGCTTCTATCTGAACAACTATGATGAACTTATAAAAGAACTTAAATCTCAAAAGGATAAGAATAATAAAGTCCTTCTTATTGGAGTGTCTTTTGCTTTACTTGATATTGCGGAGTCTAATCAACTGAACTTGTCCAATGTTACTGTAATGGAAACAGGTGGAATGAAGGGGCGTAGAAAGGAATTGATTCGTGAAGAGCTGCATAGCATACTTGAAAATGGTTTAGGTGTAAAAGGCATTCACTCTGAATACGGAATGACAGAGCTGTTAAGTCAGGCATACAGCAAAGGGGATGGTCTGTTTCAGTGTCCTCCATGGATGAAGGTTATATGTAGAGATATGAATGATCCACTTTCTATAATGAAACCAAACAAGAGTGGTGGCATTAATGTTATTGACCTTGCTAATGTTTATTCATGTTCTTTTATTGCTACTCAAGATATAGGGAAAGTGTATGATAATGGTCTGTTTGAAGTTTTAGGCAGGTTTGATAGTAGTGACATTCGAGGATGTAATTTACTTGTGTTTTAATACAAAGAGCTGATTATATAAAATGATACCCTGATTACAATCAGAATGTATAATCAGGGTATTGTCTCACATAAGCTATATTATGCCTATCTCCTAGGCTGCTTTATTTTCTTTTGCTTGAAGCTTTTCTCTTATCTCTCTCTTTTGTATAATGAATAAAGGTAATATGGACAAGCCTGATGCTAATGTAAGTAGGATTAGAATCAGTAAAGATATATTCATGTCTTTACAACTGAAGCCTATACACACAAATAATATGTTGGCTATGATAATTGTAAAGGATGTTCTTCTATGGTCTCCATACAGGCGTAGAAGCCTGTGGTGAATATGGTTCTTGTCTGGCGAGAAAGGTGATTTCTTCCTCAATATTCTGATAAGAAATACTCTGGCAGTATCGAAGATAGGTACAATAAGAATACTTATGGATACGGCTGGCGCAGCATTGATAAGATAAGAGCTGTCAAGACCTACATTCAGTTCATTGAATTTGATAGTGAATATAGACATAAAGTATCCTAAGATAAGAGAGCCTGTATCCCCCATAAAGATCTTATTCTTTTTGCTGAATACATTGAAGTAAAAGAAGCCTATAAGCCCTCCTACTAGACTAAATGCTAGTATGGCCAATTGGTGTTGGCCTATAAGATAGAACCATCCCCCAAATGTGCTCGCTGTTACAATACCTACTCCTGAAGCCAAACCATCAACACCATCAATAAGATTGAATGCATTGATTATAACAATGATTACAAAGAGTGTAAGTATTGCACTTGATATATAGCCTATATGGTGTATACCCAAAAAACCATGTAGATCTGTAAATCTTACATCTCCCATATCAATAAGTATACCTGCCGCAAAGAATTGTCCAATCAATTTATTACGAGGAGATATAGAGAGTATATCATCTTTTAATCCAATCAAGAAGATGATCAAAGACCCTGCGATAACATACTGAATAAAGTTTGTCTGAGGAAGAGACAAGTTCATAAATATCATTGAGGCTATTAACATACCCCCATAAATTGCAGTACCTCCGAAAGTAGGTGTTCTTACATCATGTGCCCCTCTGGCCTTAGGCTCATCAAACAAGTTGCGTTTTCTTGCAATATTTACAATTGAAGGAATTGATATGTGTGCAATAAACAAAGCAGACAAAAGACATAAGATTATCTTTAGGTCAGTATAACTTAAAATGACCTGAGGCAAGTTTTTAATAAAATCCATTTGTTTGATCTTAGTTCGTCCTCTTAAATCAAAGACTTATATTTATCGTGGCTGCAAAAGTACAAAAAACTTATGTCCAACTTTTATAGAAATATATATAATCTATCTAAGCTTGAACAAAAAATATGTTAAATAATTATAGTGACCGCTAGATAAAATACTTTCTTATTCTCGGAATAAGGGATATACCCTCCCTTTAATCAACTGAAACTTAAAATAAAAGCTGCTTTGAATAGTTATTAGATACACCTAATATATTATGCCTTTAAATTGTCTGATAAGTAATGGAACTCTAAACTATTTGACAAGAAATTATTCTTTTTTTCTACTTTGATATGGTATAATATTAGATCTGTGAGAATTAAGTTAGTAGCATTTTCTTAACTTTGTCAGCTAATTATTAGCTACTTTGTCAAGATAACAAATTGTATTTTACCTATATAAATTTAAAGAAATGGGAAATAAGGACTGGAAAAGATATACTATAACTACTGCATTGCCTTATGCTAATGGTCCTATACATATAGGACACCTTGCGGGTGTTTATGTTCCTGCTGACATTTATGCCAGGTTCTTGAGGATGAACGAAAAGGACGTTATCCTTATTGGTGGCTCTGATGAGCATGGAGTGCCTATAACTATTAAGGCGCGTCAAAGGGGTGTTACTCCTCAGGATGTAGTAGATGAATATCATTCTATTATCAAGAAGTCTTTTGAAGACTTTGGCATCTCTTATGATGTTTATTCCCGTACTTCATCCCCTAAGCATAAAGAAACGGCTTCGGCTTTCTTCAAAAAACTGTATGATGAAGGTAAGTTTATAGAAAAGTCGAACAAACAATATTATGATGAGGAAAATAAACAGTTCCTTGCTGATAGATATATCACTGGTACTTGCCCTCATTGTTCTTTCGAAAAAGCTTATGGCGATCAGTGTGAAAGCTGTGGAACTTCATTGAATGCTACAGACCTTATCAACCCAAAGTCGGCTCTTAGTGGTAATGTTCCTATCATGAAGGAAACAAAACACTGGTTCTTACCTTTAGACCAATATGAAGACTGGTTGAAAGAGTGGATTCTTGAAGGTCATAAGAGTGATTGGAGACCTACTGTTTATGGTCAGTGTAAATCTTGGATCGATCAAGGCTTGCAGGCTCGTGCTGTAACAAGAGATCTTGATTGGGGTGTTCCTGTTCCTGTTGAAGGTGCTGATGGAAAAGTATTATATGTGTGGTTTGATGCTCCTATAGGCTATATCAGTGCTACCAGAGAATGGGCAGAGACCAACAACAAGGATTGGAAACCTTATTGGAAAGAAGATGATTCAAAATTGGTTCATTTCATCGGTAAGGATAACATTGTATTCCACTGCATCATATTCCCAAGCATGCTCAAAGCTGAGGGGTCTTATATCATGCCTGATAATGTACCATCGAATGAGTTCCTGAATCTTGAGGGCGATAAGATTTCTACTTCAAGAAATTGGGCGGTATGGCTACATGAATATCTTGAGGATTTCCCGGGAAAACAGGATGTGCTTAGGTATGTTCTTACTGCTAATGCTCCTGAATCTAAGGATAATGATTTTACATGGAAAGACTTTCAGGCACGCAATAACAATGAATTGCTGGCTATCCTTGGTAACTTTATCAACAGAACTGTTGTGTTGACCAACAAATACTATGAAGGTGTTATCCCTGCTAAGGGTGAACTTACTGAACTTGATCAGGAAGTGATTGACCAAATAGCTACTTTCCCTGAAAGAGTGGCTAAGAGCATTGAAGCTTATAAGTTTAGAGAAGCTCTTAGCGAAATGATGAACCTTGCTCGTCTTGGTAATAAATACCTTACTGACTGTGAGCCTTGGAAGCTTGTAAAACAGGACGCTAAGCGTGTTGAAACGATCATGAATATTGCATTGCAGATATGCGCGAACTTAAGTGTTCTTGCTGAGCCTTTCCTTCCTTTCTCTGCAAAGAAACTTCAAGGAATCTTAGGTCTTAATGGCTTGCTTTGGAAAGATGCCGGCAAGGCTGAAATGTTGAAAGCTGGCGATAAGATCGGTAAGGCTGAGTTCTTATTCACAAAGATTGAGGATAAAGAAATTGATGGTCAGATCGAAAGACTTGAGAAAACCAAAGAGGCTAATGCTGCTGAAAATGCTGAAGCTGCTCCTGCTAAGCCAAACATCGAATTTGATGACTTCGCAAAGCTTGATATCAGAGTTGGTACTATCATCACTGCTGAGAAAGTTGCTAAGACCAAAAAGCTGTTGAAGTTGACTGTTGACACTGGTATTGACAAACGTACTGTTGTTAGTGGTATCGCAGAATATTATAAGCCTGAGGATATTGTTGGTAAGCAAGTGAGTATTCTTGTGAACCTTGCTCCTAAGAAACTTAAGGGCATCGAATCTCAAGGTATGATACTTATGGCTGAAGATCATGACGGTAAATTGTCTTTTGTTTCTCCTGATCAAAATATCATGAATGGTGGAGAGATCAGATAATCATAATTGTCCTGATGATAATTCAACATTAAGTTGATAAAAACATATAATCCGGAAAGTATTTTGTTGCTTTCCGGATTTTTTTTATTCCTGAATTGTAATTTCTCTTATTTATACGATACTTTAGAAGTATGTGCAGAAAGAGTGATGTACTGTATTACTAATGTTTCATCATATGAGGTAAAAAACATAGGTTTTTTCGGTGAAAACATAAAATTCATCCTCATTTGAGGGGATATATTGCCCTTATAATTGGGTTTTTTTGCTTCTGGAATCGATTTTATGGCCTTTTATATGTCTGAAATCTATGTATAGCACTAATCGTTATCCTTGGCAAGACAAATTCATCTCTATCGAAAATAAAATTCAAGTACACTTTATTGTAATATTTGTTTTTAGCCTTGAAGAGTCAGGATTTCCCCTAGGCGAACCAAGATACGTCCCTAGGCGAATCAGTATCTTCAACGTGAAGACGGGTGATCTTCAAGGGGAAGATTTATAATTCATCCCCCTGAAAATGAAAAAATGATAAATGGAGATGTGTTTTTTATGAGGGAGGAAGTTTCATTATGTCCATAATTGAGGGAAGTGTCAATTTGGGACAATATTTTTTTTGTAAGTAGGACGAATAAAAAGTACTCGCTTTTATTTCAATTTATGTTGCTTTATTACCAAAAGACTTTAGATAGTTGTATTGATGATTGCTGTTTTGTGGAGATAAAAAAAAGGGATGCCCTGACATTACAGGACATCCTTTTGTATGACTTTATATAATGGAGTTTTTTTATTCGATGATAGTCATTTCATCTACGATATGCTTAGCACCAGCGAATTTGTCGATAACAAATAAGCAGTATCTGATATCAAGAGTGATATTTCTACAGAAGTTAGGATCAAACATCAAGTCACTCATTGTACTTTCCCAACAACGATCAAAGTTAACGCCAATCAGATTACCATCAGCATCAAGCACAGGGCTTCCTGAGTTTCCTCCTGTGGTGTGGTTGTCTGCGATAAAAGCAACATGAATTTTACCATCTTCTTTATCAGCATAACGACCATAATCTTTCTTGTTGTAAAGTTTCTTCAATTGGTCTTCAACAACATAATCATAGATATCTGGATTTTCCTTTTCCATAATACCTTCAAGAGTAGTGTAATATCTGTACTCAGTACCGTTCTTAGGCTTGAAACCACCAACTTTACCATAAGCAATACGAAGTGTAGAATTTGCATCAGGGTAGAAGCGTTTCTCTGGTTGCATCTCCATCATTGCCTTTACATATACTCTCTGAAGGCTATCCAAAGTGTTGCTATATGATACAAGAGAAGGTTGGATGTCACCAATATAAATATTGATCATTTGCTTATACATCATATAAGCAGGGTCTTTAGCCAGTTTCTTGATCTTTGAAGCCTTTGGATTGTCAAGGATTTTTATCATTTCATCTTTGTCATTGAATATAGATTTCTCAAAAACATAGTTTGCATATTCCTTAACATTACCTTTAAATTTCTTGTCTATAAGATTGAAGAATTCAGGCTTAAATCTAGGGTCAATACCTTTTTTGTATTCAGTCAATAGACTTACAAATACTTCTTCATCAATAGGCTGATAATAATCTTTGAAGTATGAGTCTACTCTACCTTTAAGGCTATTAGCGATCTTTTCAAGTTTCTTCTTATCGGCTTTCTTTTTAGCTGCATTGATTAATGACTTCCATGAACCTGCATTCTTTACAATCTCGATACCTAAGCCAGCTTCAATAAAATAGTCGAAAGCCTGCTCGTAAGGAAGCATCTTTGTATAATAAGTTTCGAATTCAGGAATAAGCTGACCATATTCTTTTTTGGCTTCTGGCTTGCTGTTCACCCATTCTACAAACTCAGTTTCAAAGGCCTTCTTTTTGTCAACACCATGAAGACGCTTGATGCCTTTGCTTTCACCGATCATCTTCTTCCAGTAGTTTGCAACTCTTGCAGCTTTAGACGCATATTGTATACGAACAGCAGGATCTTGTTCTTGGTAACGCTTGAAGATAGATAGTCTCTTGTCTCTAAGGTTGATCTTTATAGGATTTCTTTCTACAGCGATGTTTTCTACTGCATAAGATGGTAAATATTCTTTTGTGCGTCCAGGGAAACCAAAAACAAAGGTGAAATCACCTTCTTTGATTCCTTTAAGAGAGATAGGAATATGGTGTTTAGGTTTGTAAGGTACATTGTCTTCAGAATATTCAGCAGGTTGATTGTCCTTATCAGCATAGATGCGGAATATAGAGAAGTCACCAGTATGACGTGGCCACATCCAGTTATCAGTATCACCACCGAATTTGCCAATATTTGAAGGAGGAGCACCAACAAGACGAACGTCCTTGAAAGTCTCTGTCACGAAAAGATAATACTGGTTGCCATAGTAGAAAGGCTTTACGATCGCATGGTAATGAGTATCTTTTGTTGCCTCTTCTTTTATGGTCTTTATATTCTCGTTGATTTTATCTTGTCTTTCCTTTTGTGTCATACCTGCTTCAACACCTTCAAGGGCTTGTGTAGTGACATCATTCATTCTTACAAGGAAAGTAGCAATAAGACCCGGGTTTGCAAGCTCTTCTTTCTTGCTCATAGCCCAAAATCCATCAGTAAGATAATCATGATCTACAGTTGAATGTTTCTGTATAGACCCAAAGCCACAGTGATGATTTGTTATCAACAAACCTTGATCAGAAACGATCTCACCAGTACATCCACCACCAAAACGTACAATTGCATCCTTCAAGCTTGAATTGTTGATGCTATAGATATCTTCGGCAGATATTCTCATGCCCATATCCTGCATTTCCTTTTCATTCAATTTCTCGAGGAGATTAGGAAGCCACATCCCTTCATCAGCTTTTAGGCTTAGATTTCCTACAAGCAAGAAGGCTATAAACAAAGCTAAACTTCTTTTCATTGGTATCATTTATTATATTTAACTATATGTTGAACTGCTATTTATTTTGTTTTCTCGTACAAGACATTATCCCTGCTTCTTCGAGAAGCAAATATAATTCAAATCTTAATACATGCTATTTCAGTCGTTTGTATTGATAAACTTCTCTTTATGCTTCCCTATAATTATAATAGAGAAAATACTCAATTATTGAGTCTATGACACATTAACTTAATAAGCAATGACTACTTTATAATCGGTACACTTTTTAACAAAAGTTTAAGATTTGAGATGATCCTTATATATATTGCTGCTTGTCCTTTTGTTTTCTGTAAATTTGTGTCTGTAAACTATCCTTAAAGAAAGAAGATATTTGAAAACTAACAGAACGATATTAGGTATTGATCCCGGTACTAACATTATGGGTTATGGATTGATAAGGGTTGAAGGAAAGAAGATGTCTTTAATCAATATGGGCATCATCAAACTTGGTGGCTATGAGGGTCACCCTGCAAAGCTGAAGAAGATATTTGAACGTACTCTACATCTTGTCGATGAATACCAACCCGATGAGGTCGCTCTTGAAGCTCCTTTCTATGGCAAGAACGTACAATCGATGTTGAAGCTTGGCAGAGCGCAGGGGGTGGCTATGGCAGCCGCATTATACCGTGATCTGACTATCGAGGAATACACCCCAAGGAAAATCAAACAGTCAATAACTGGTAGTGGTAGTGCTTCCAAAGAGCAAGTGGCTTCGATGTTGAAAACATTACTCAATTTCAAGGAGATTCCTGAGTTTCTTGATGCTACCGATGGACTTGCTGTTGCTGTGTGTCATTATTTTCAGAATGCTAACCCTCAGGCAAAGTCATATAGCAGCTGGAAAAGCTTTATCAACGAAAACCCTAAAAGAGTAGTGAAGAAGTAAGACAAGTGGAGCCGAATAGTTATCGGCTCTTGACTTATATCTTTTCGATTCTGGCGAAATATAATCGCATTATTGGCTTGTTATCGATAGTCAGCTCTTGATCTTTTTTGCGAAGCACTACTTCGTTGATCCCTCTTATATCGATAGCTTCATAGTCTTTAGATATAATTATATCCTTTGTATGCTTCTTTTTATCGATATAGAACTCAATATAGAAGTTCATCATATTGGTAAGTAGATTGTAAGCGTCTTGTTGTTTCCCGTGTATTTCATCTACTGTTAATTCTGGTATCCCTTCTCTGTAAATGGTAAGTGTAGTATCTGCTGATGTATAAAGGTTTTTGTAATAGGTGTTCATATAGTACTTTCTTAAATACCCTTTGTTTACATCATCAGGTGAATAGAAGTGTTGTTTTGTTGGGTGGTCAGGAGATAGTTGATGAACAGTATAGGTGTTGGTCTGGTTCATGTCATAGCTGAAAAGCTTGAAGTCACCACTGAATAATACATTTACCTTCTTGCCGGTTTTGTTTAGGGTTACGATAGGTTCGTTCATAGGGAAGTATTTATTTTCAGCTATCACGATGTTTTCTTTTTCCGGGCTTCCACAGCATTGTGTTTGTTTTGTATTGGAATTTAAAGTAAAGAAGTTAGGCCTTAGGTTCTGATATGTTCCCTTTTCATAAGCCTTCTCATCATATGAGTTGTCTCCATGGAAGAAGAATATAGAATTATTGTCAGGATGCAACCCGATGACATTTCTGCTAAAATGAGGGGAAGCTGTATCAATCTCTATCCTTTTTATGTAATCACCCTGAAGATTATAGAACTTCAAGTACTGATGATTGTTTAGCACTACTGTTGTATCATTATAATAAACGACATTGCAATATTTGTATATAAATTTATGATTATATTCTTCAGGGCCATAGCCTTTTCTGTTGAATGTGAAAACAATACTATCGTGGTTAAAGGCAATGACATCAGAGTCAAACACACCTATGTAGGTTCCTGTATTCTTGTTATACTGCTTTATATATGGATTCTTATAATATGGAATATCTAATGAGTCATAGATGGAGAGCTGCATATCCGAAGAGTTAACAGATTTTTTTTTGCTGCAAGAGTGAAACACCATAAATAAGACAAGAAAGATAATCGTATTAGTATACTTCATGTGTTTTGAATTTGAGTTATTGTAAATATAGTTTGGTTGAATTTAGGGGCAAGGTAAATAAAATATTTGGCAGGACTGCTTGTAGAGCAAGGAAAGGAGATGTAAACAACAAAAGGCCGCCCCGAAGGACAGCCTTTCTGTAATATTTTGTTCGCTTTAATGATTAAGCACCTAAAGTAGCAACCATTACAGCTTTGATTGTGTGCATACGGTTTTCTGCTTCGTCGAAAACGATAGAAGCTTCTGACTCGAATACTTCGTCTGTAACTTCCATAGCTTCGATACCGAACTTCTGGAAGATCTGCTCACCAACTTTAGTTTCTCTGTTGTGGAAAGCAGGAAGACAGTGCATAAACTTACACTTAGGATTACCTGTAGCATCCATCATAGCTTTGTTTACCTGATAAGGAAGTAGAAGCTTGATTCTCTCTTCCCATACTTCGTCTGGCTCACCCATTGAAACCCATACATCAGTATAGATGAAGTCAGCACCTTTAACACCTTCTTCAACTTTGTCAGTAACTGTGATAGTAGCACCAGTTTCTTTTGCAATCTCTCTACACTCAGCAACTAACTCGTCAGTTGGCCAGTATTCTTTTGGTCCAACAGCACGGAAGTCCATACCCATCTTAGCAGCACCTACCATAAGAGAGTTACCCATGTTGTTACGTGCATCACCAGCGTAAGCAAAAGCAACTTTGTGTAATGGCTTGTCAGTATGCTCCATCATAGTAAGGAAGTCAGCAAGGATCTGTGTTGGGTGGAACTCATTTGTAAGACCATTCCATACAGGAACACCTGCAAATTTACCTAACTCCTCAACGATATCCTGACCAAAACCACGGTACTCAATACCATCATACATTCTACCTAGAACGCGAGCAGTATCGGCCATTGATTCTTTACCACCTATCTGTGATCCACTAGGACCTAGGTAAGTGACATGAGCTCCCTGATCCTTCGCAGCTACTTCAAACGCACATCTAGTACGAGTTGAAGACTTTTCGAAGATCAAAGCAACGTTTTTACCAGTCATACGTGGTTGCTCTGTACCAGCATACTTAGCTTTTTTAAGGTCTTGAGCTAAATCAAGGAAGAATTTGATTTCCTTTGGGCTGAAGTCTAATAACTTCAAGAAGTTTCTGTTTCTTAAGTTGAAAGCCATTATTACTCCTTTTAATAATGTGATTAATGTCTATTATAACTCTCTAAAATGCCTCATGAAGAAACTGTATCACTTGAAGGTCAAGTTTTTTAGACAGTATCCCCGAGTCATTTTTCATTCGGCAAATATACAATAAGAGTTGAATAAGTGTTTTTATTCACTTATTTTTTTCTATAACTATACTATCGATTATTTCATTATAGTTAACTACCTATTATTCTTGTTACTCTTTTCTATCTTTGCATAAACCCAATATACACTCTCATGGTACTGAATTATATTTGGATAGCTTTCTTCTTGATTGCTTTTGTCGTTGCTCTTGTGAAGTTGATATTCTTTGGAGATATGGAAGTTTTCTCCGAAATATTACAGAGCACTTTTGATATGTCGAAAACAGGCTTTGAACTCTCTATTGGTCTTACTGGGGTTATGACCCTCTGGCTGGGCTTGATGAAGATAGGCGAGAAAGGCGGTATGATTGATATTATGACCCGCATGATAAATCCTTTCTTCAGACGCTTGTTCCCTGATCTACCTGACAAGCATCCTGTAAAAGGTGCAATTATGATGAATATTGCTGCAAACATGCTGGGGCTTGACAATGCAGCGACTCCTTTGGGTCTGAAGGCAATGACTTACCTACAGGAACTGAACGACAAGAAAGACAGGGCAAGTAATGCCATGATTATGTTTCTGGTCTTGAATACTTCGGGCTTGACATTGATACCTGTATCTGTGATGGTATATAGGGCACAGCTGGGAGCTGCTGATCCTTCTGATGTTTTCCTTCCTATATTACTGGCTACATTCTTTTCTACACTAGTTGGGATTATAGTAGTCTCTATATTCCAGAAGATAAATCTGTTCAATAAATATATACTCCTCTACTTGGGTGGCTTTTCTGCGTTTGTGGCAGCAATCATCTATCTGTTTGTAAATATGCCACAAGAGCAGATAGGTGGTTATAGTAGTCTGGCAGGGAATATCATTCTGTTTGGAATCATCACCGTTTTCATTGTCCTTGGTGTAAGAAAGAAGATAAATGTATATGAAACCTTCATTGAAGGTGCAAAAGATGGATTCAGTATTGCAATAAAGATCATCCCTTATCTGGTGGCTATACTTGTAGGTATAGGCGTTTTCAGAGCGAGCGGAGCAATGGAATGGTTGGTTCATGGTGTAGAATGGAGCATTACATCTATGGGTTTTGATGCTGAATGGGTGAAGGCTTTGCCTACTGCAATCATGAAGCCATTGAGTGGTTCGGGTGCCAGAGGTTTGATGGTAGATACAATGAATACTTATGGTGCAGATTCTTTTGCTGGTAGGTTGTCAAGTATGATGCAGGGTGCTACTGATACTACTTTCTATATTCTGGCTGTGTATTTCGGTTCTGTAGGAATACGTAAGACAAGATATGCTGTAGGTTGTGGGCTGTTGGCTGACCTCGCAGGTATTATAGCTGCAATTATTATTGCTTATATCTTCTTTGGATAAGTGTTGAGATATGATATATAAAATGGTTAGAGTCATATATATGACTCTAACCATTCTGAAAGTCTTATTGTTATACTTTTGCTTTGTTGGGGATCTTCTTTCCGAATACCTTTACGATCAAGAATAAGATGATAATACCAAGAGGGAACAGTATATATGAAGGTATACCGTAGGCTGCTGGTAGTGTTCCAAATACAACGGAGACTGCACCAACAGTCAATGCATATGGCAACTGAGTTCTTACGTGCTCAATATGGGTACAGTTACTTGCCAGAGAGCTTAATATCGTTGTATCTGATATCGGTGAACAGTGATCACCAAGTACAGAACCCGCCAAGACTGTAGATACTACATTGAAGAAGATAGGCAGTGCTTCATCTTGAGTCATTCCAAAGTCCATAGCCACATACCAACTTGCAGGAATTATCAATGGATATAGTATGGCCATTGTTCCCCATGATGAACCAGTGGAGAAAGATACAACAGCCGCAAGTATAAACGACAGTGCAGGTAATATATAAGGTGATAGATTGACTTCAAGCAGTGATCTGGATATAAAATCTGCTGTATGCATGTTCTGTGTTACCTGTGCAATTGACCATGCCAATGTAAGTATAAGTATAGCTGCCAACATACTCTTGATACCTTCCATAAGGTTGTCGATAGTTTCTTGTAGCTTCATGATCTTTTGTACCATGGTAAGGATAAGCGCAGAAGCCATTCCCATGAATGAAGACCATAGAAGTGCAGTGAAGGAGTTGGCGTTTCCTATGATGGCAGACAGTTTCTGTGTGAAAGCCAAAGTAGGGCTATCCCAGATCTCTTGATTCCATCCAGTATAGAACAGGCCAGCAAAGGTTCCCAATATGATTACCAATACAGGAATAACAGCATTGAATGCTCTTGGTTTTATACCTTTCTTTGGTGTTAGTTCTTCTGAACTTTGGGTGTCTTCAGCAGCAGCAGGGCTGACCTGTCCTGTGTTTCGTGCTCTTAACTCTGACTTTCTCATTGGACCATAATCAGATCCCAGGAAGATGATAAACAGAATGAATATCAGTGTGAATATTGGATAGTATGCATATTCCAATGAAGACATGAATACATTATAAGGCTTCACATCTATTCCGATGCTCTTTATTCCTGATGAGATATAACTCAGCTCTGCACCGATCCATGTGGTGATAAATGCAATGGCAGCCACTGGCGCGGCAGTAGAATCTACAATATACGCAAGCTTCTCTCTTGATATCTTCAGTCTGTCAGTTACCGGGCGCATGGTGTTACCTACAACCAGAGTGTTGGCATAATCATCAAAGAAGATGATAACACCTAGTATCCATGTGATAAACTGACCGCTTTTAGGGCTGTTGGCTCTTTTGGAGAGGATGTTTACAACTCCTTTCATACCACCGTTTCTGGTGATAAGGTGCACTGTAGCACCAATAAATAAGGAGAATACAATTATAGAGAGATGGTCTTTCTCCAATAAGGCTTGTATAATATATGTATCTACTATCTCGAATATCCCTCTGATAATAGAAAAGAAGAGATTGCTACCTCCATAATAGAATATAGTGGTAGTTCCCACCAGTAGACCAGTGAATAAAGCAGAATACACTTCCTTGAATACCAAAGCCATCAATATGGCTATAAGTGGAGGGAGTATCGATGTCCATAATGGAATAGGAGTGACATCTTTCTTCGCCGTGAAGTTATCGACCTGTACAATTACGGTTTCATCTTGAGGGAAGTCGTAGTCAATGGTTGCTTTCTCATCTTCAAATCTGATGCCATAGGGCTTTTGATTGATGAAAGCAGTGACTTCTTTGTTGTCAAAAGTCTGTATAGCTTTTGGTGTCTTCAGTTTCAATTCAATTGTTGAATTGATGTCTCTCATGATTATTGACGGCCAAGAGACTTCAATATCTTCCTGATCCAATAGCGGAATGTTTTGGGACTTTACATTTCCAGAGAGGAGAATCAGAAGAGTAAATAAGCAAAAAGTAAATGTTTTCTTCACAGTATTTGTTTTTGATCTAAATATAAGGTGATAAATAGATTTATGAAAAGCTTTTTTGCCTTCATTATTTAAAACCTTAATACCTTCAATACTGTAATTGTAATCTTCTACATTATTTAGATCCCCTAATTGATTCATAAGTGTAAGTTGTTTTTTAATTATCAGGTAAATAGAGCTGAGTTATAAACCATAAATTCAATCATTTATTATGCCCTTTATAGAATTATAACATTATGTTCAAATAATAACATCGGCCTATCCATAAACGACAATAACCCTTGCAGAGACTACGGATATATATAACTGTAATCTTAGAGCCTACAATGAGCAACAGGTATGGATACAGGTAAATTCACCTGTTATAAAGTAATATAAAGATATAAATATCTATCAATCAATGTTGAATGATTAGAGGAAGAAAACAGGAGTCAATAGTGGTATTCTTTTTGTATAGAGCACTACTGTTATACATTGTGATTATAGTAGAAGAGCAGTAAATAGTATTATTATAGAAAAAAGGAGTTTGCCTTAGTAGGCAACTCCTTTTGTATTTCTTGCTTCTTGTATAAAGAAGATGTTATCTTATGTATACCCTACCCACCTTTCTGGAGGTGAATAAATATTGGTGAATAAACACAATGATTATTGTGAATATAGAACTCATAAACGTCCTACTTATAATCTCCCCAAATTCGTTGAATCTGAATATCTCCATAGAGAAGATACATAAATGATGAATAAAGACCATTATATATGAGTAGACAAAGAACCTATATGTCCCCATACTTGCGATATTAGGTTGATTCTTTTGCATATCATCTGTACGGCTAAATACAAGCCTGAGTATAGTAGGCCGTAAGAAAGCAACTAATGTACAAGCAGCAGCATTGATCCCTAGAGTCAGAGAAAACAAGTCTAAAGTTAATCCCAGAATAAAAGAAGTAAACAATAAGACCATGCCCTTGATGTCAAAAGGAAGAAGGATAGTAAACAAGATATATGGGAATGGATTTACTGATCCGCCAAAGTCAATCCTGTTGAATATAAAGAGTTGCAACAAGATTAATAGAATAAAACGTATTGAGTTTCTGACTACCATTTTTGTACCTATTTATTGACTGTCTGATCCAAGAGCGACTCTTGTTCTTCTTTGCCTCTATTCTGAACTATATATACATGCTGAAGGCTATTGAAGTCAGTGCTGAATTCAATATCTGCTCTATTTAGCTTTTCCCCGGTTTCAATTTTGTAATCCTTAACAACCCCAATGTTGATATCAGGAGGGAATACAAAAGAGTTCCCACTTGTAATAATAGTATCACCTTTGGATAATTGAATATGAAAAGGAATATCCTTAAGCACTCCTACTCTGTAGTCGTTGCCTTGCCATTCAATAGCAGCTAATTGATTGTTCTTCTTTATTCTTGCACTTATAAGTGAGTTTCTATGTATAGCAAGCATTACAGTGCTATAGTTTTTCGATACGCCTACAATTACCCCCACAATACCATTTGAAGAGATCACCCCCATATCAGTAGTAATACTATCATTAAGGCCTTTGTCAATAATCATATAGTTATATTGTTTATTGACAGAGATGTTAGATACTTTGGCAGCTATGTACTTATATATGGTATCCTTTTTTGCAATAGGAAGGGTATCGTTAATAGCTTTCTCGAACAAAGAGTTTTCAGTTCTGAGTTTAGCGTTTTCAAGAGAAAGTATATCATTTACACTCTTTAGATCCAGATAGTCTGTAGCATTAGTAATGACCCCATTTACAGATCCTGAAACCTCTGCTGCCGTATTAGTAGCGACAGAGTTTTGATATTTATTGAAATTGACAAAAAAGGCGAAAGCCACAATCTCAAGAATAACAAAGAAGAAGAAGAAACGAAATCTGATAAAAAACAATAAGATATTCCGCATTATACTTAATATTAAAAATAATGAGAAGTATATGTCTATGCTTCTCATTATTGTGTATCATATACTTATTCTTTAATTAAGAAAGGGAATTTCTCATAATTCTTCAATGCTATACCTGTTCCTCTGGCAACGGCTCTTAAAGGATCATCAGCAACATGTACAGGGAGTTTAGTTTTTAGATGAATACGTTTATCCAGACCTCTAAGCATAGAACCACCACCAGCGAGATAAATACCAGTGCGATAGATATCAGCAGATAGTTCCGGAGGGGTCATTTCAAGAGCGTTAAGTACGGCAGTTTCAATCTTAGAGATTGATTTATCAAGACATTGGGCAATTTCCTGATAGTTGACTTTAATTTCTTTAGGGATACCAGTAAGCATATCTCTACCATGTACGGCATAATCATCAGGTGGATTATCGATGTCAGTCATAGCAGCACCAACTTCAATCTTTATTCTTTCAGCAGTTCTTTCCCCTATACTGATATTATGTTGCTTACGCATATATTCAACGATATCATTATTGAAGTCATCACCAGCAATACGGATAGACTTGTTGTTAACGATACCACCAAGAGCGATGACAGCGATTTCGGAAGTACCCCCTCCTATATCGATAATCATATTACCAGTAGGTTCCAGAACATCGATACCAATACCAATAGCAGCGGCCATAGGTTCGTGGATGAGTCCCACTTCCTTAGCACCAGCTTGTTCGGCAGAATCTCTTACAGCTCTTGTTTCTACTTCAGTAATACCACTAGGGATACAAATCACCATTCTTAGATGAGCCTTAACAAGATTATTTTTGATGCCAACCATCTTGATCATTTCTCTGATCATATGCTCGGCAGCTTGAAAGTCAGCAATAACACCATCTCTAAGCGGCCTAATGGTTTTGATATTTTCATGGGTTTTCCCATGCATCATCATTGCTTTCTTACCTACAGCAAATACTTTTCCATTTGCTCTATTTGTTGCTACAATAGAAGGCTCATCTACTACCACCTTATCATTATGAATAATGATAGTGTTAGCAGTGCCCAGGTCAATAGCGAGTTCTTTTTTGAATAATGATAAAAATCCCATCTGCAAAATTAGTTTTAGAAGCAATGATAGCTTAAGCTATCATTGCTTCATCAGAAATATTTTTCTCTATTTATCAATGCTTAAAGTGCCTATGCCCAGTAAACACCATTGTCATTTCGTTATTATCACAAAATTCTATAGAGTCGTTGTCTCTAACAGAACCTCCCGGTTGAATAACAGCTTTTACACCTTCATTTTTTGCAATTTCGACACAATCGGCGAAAGGGAAGAAAGCATCAGAAGCCATAACAGCATTATTCAAGTCAAAGTTAAAAGATTTTGCTTTAACTATGGCCTGTTTTAGCGCATCAACTCTAGAAGTTTGTCCAACACCACTAGAAATAAGCTGATTGTTCTTTGCTAAGACAATAGCGTTAGACTTGGTATGCTTCACTATGATGTTGGCAAAGAGCAAGTCATCAATTTCCTGATCAGTTGGATTCACTTTAGTAACAACCTTAAGATCGTCTTTGGATTCGGTCTTTAAATCTCTACTTTGTACAAGCACTCCATTAAGTGTGGACTTATATTGTAATTTACCTAACGTAAGGTCTTTGGATTTCAATATAATTCTATTCTTTTTTGACTTTAGAATTTCCATAGCCCTTTCAGAATAGGAAGGAGCGAGCACTATTTCGAAGAAGAGTTTGTTCATTTCCTGAGCAGTTTCTTCGTCGATTTCTCTATTAGTAGCAAGCACACCACCAAAAGCGGAGATAGGGTCACCAGCCAAAGCGTCAACCCATGCTTGAAGTAAAGTTTCTCTGCTAGCCAATCCACAAGCATTATTATGCTTCAGTATTGCAAAAGTAGGAGCAGAGAATTCGTTGATAAGACCAACAGCAGCGTCAAGGTCGAGTAAGTTATTGTAAGAAATCGCTTTCCCATGAAGTTGTTCAAAAACATCATCCAGCTTACCATAGAATCTACCTTCCTGATGAGGGTTCTCACCATATCTAAGTACTTCAGAGCTATCAAAGCTTACCTTGAATGCATCGATTTCTCCTTCATCCTTATTCATCCAATTGAATATGGCAGTATCATAATGAGAAGAGACTTCAAAAGCTTTAGTAGCAAAACGCTTTCTGTCGGTTAAGTCAGAAGCACCATTCTTACTTTCAAGTAGACTATAAAGGTCGTCATATTGTGATCTTGACGATACGATAATAACATCCTTAAAGTTTTTGGCAGCAGCTCTGATAAGCGAGATTCCCCCTATATCGATCTTTTCGATAATAGCTTGTTGATCGTTGGTGGTAGCAACAGTTTCCTGAAAAGGGTATAGATCAACAATAACTAAGTCAAACTCTGGTATTTGGTATTCAGCAAGCTCTTTACAATGAGCTTCTTCTTCTCTGCGAGCAAGGATACCACCAAAGACCTTTGGGTGTAAAGTTTTCACTCTTCCACCAAGGATAGAAGGGTAAGAAGTTAATGACTCAACAGTTTTGACAGGAATATTCTGTTTTTGGATAAAGTCATAGGTTCCGCCAGTAGAATAGATTTCAACACCTAGTTTGTTTAACTGTTCTACTATCTTGTCTAATCCGTCTTTATAAAAGACTGAGATTAAAGCATTCTTGATTGTTTTCAATGTTGTTTATTTTTTTTTGGGTTTCGATGCAAGTTTATTAAAAATAGGTCTATAAAGCAATGGAATCTTTTAGCAAATTTCATTGAATCTTATTGATATTGAAGATATGAAAAGAATATATCAATATAGTATAACGCGTAAGGATGACGGTATTATAATATTTATAAGCGTGAAAGGTAGTTAATATTTATAAATTATCATTTATAAAATGTTGAATTCTAATGATGTTATGTATTAACACAGCAAAGAGAAATGAGTAAAAGGGCTGTATGAATTTCATTGAAAAAGCTTATGATTTACTTTCATTCAGAGCAAATTTGTTGACAAATTTACCTGATTTTTCAAGTCTTGAGAGAGTGAATTTTAGTCTTCGGGGGAAAGAATTCAAATCTTCGGGGGAAAGAATTTCAAAAATTAGCCCGACGGATGACCAATCTTCGGGGGGAAGATGACCTAAGTTAGGCAGGAAGATGGTCGATCATCAACCGAAGGATTTAGATTCATCGGGGGGAAGAATTCAAAATTTTAGGCAGGAAGAATTTCAATCTTTGGGGAGAGAATTTTTTCTATCAAGGGGAAGGATTTAATTCCTGATAAAGAGATAGATATAAAGCACAAAAGCACTCCTATTATCAATAGGAAGTGCTTTTATATATAGTTATCGAATTTTATATTTATATAAGAATTAATATCTATAATGTTCAGGTTTGAAAGGGCCATTTTTAGGGATACCCAGATATTCGGCCTGTTCTTTAGAAAGAGAAGTTAGCTTGACACCAATTTTTTCGAGGTGAAGTCTAGCTACTTCCTCATCAAGTTTTTTAGGTAGACAATAAACGCCAATTTCATATTCTTTTTCCCAAAGTTCAATTTGGGCAAGAGTTTGATTACTGAAAGAGTTACTCATAACGAACGAAGGGTGTCCGGTAGCGCAACCAAGGTTAACAAGTCTGCCTTCAGCAAGAAGGAAAATAGAATTTCCTTTAGGGAAAGTATATTTATCAACCTGCGGTTTAATGTTAGTTTTTTGTATTCCATAGAAATCCTCAAGCGGTTGCACCTGAATTTCATTGTCGAAGTGACCGATATTACATACAATAGCCTGATCTCTCATAGCTTCCATGTGCTGGACAGTGATAACATCTTTATTACCAGTAGTAGTAACGAATATATTACCTTCCTTTACGGCCTCTTCCATGGTAGTCACCTCGAAGCCTTCCATAGCAGCCTGTAGCGCACAGATAGGGTCAATCTCAGTAACAATAACTCTGGCACCATAAGATTTCATAGAGTGAGCACATCCTTTACCCACATCACCGTAACCAAGGACAACGACTACTTTACCAGCAATCATAACATCAGTAGCTCTTTTGATACCATCAGCAAGCGACTCTCTACAGCCATAGAGGTTATCAAATTTCGACTTAGTTACAGAGTCATTAACATTGATAGCAGGGAACATAAGTTCTCTTCTTTCCTGCATTTGGTATAGTCTATGAACTCCGGTAGTAGTTTCTTCAGAAACACCTTTGACATCGTTGATAGTACGTCCCCATCTTTGATTGTCAGTATCAAAAACCTGCTTTAGTTGTTTGAGTATGGCAGCTTCTTCGGCATTATTAGTCTTGGCATTAAGGAGCTCAGGGTTCTTTTCTATTTCCAGTCCTTTATGGATCATAAGAGTAGCATCGCCACCATCATCAACAATAAGCGAAGGCCCTTGTCCATTAGGGAAAGATAAAGCCTGATATGTACACCACCAATATTCTTCTAAAGTCTCGCCTTTCCATGCGAACACAGGAACGCCTGCTTTGGCGATTGCGGCAGCAGCATGATCCTGAGTAGAGAAGATATTACAAGAAGCCCATCTCACATCAGCACCTAAGGCTACAAGAGTTTCAATAAGCACAGCAGTTTGGATGGTCATATGTAGAGAACCAGTAATTCTTGCTCCTTTAAGTGGTTGAGAAGCACTATACTTTTCTCTGATGGCCATAAGTCCGGGCATTTCCTGCTCAGCAATCTCTATCTCCTTACGTCCGAAGTCGGCAAGGCCGATATCGGCAATTTTATATTCTGTAATACTTTTTGTTTCCGTTGTACTCATTGTGTTGTTTGTATATAAAGTTAATTTGAGCAAATGTAATTATTATTGAGTTTAGATTCAATTAAAGACAAGCTGAAGTATCCATGTATATAAAAAGTTTGGAAGTTCTTTATAATCTGATACTCTAAAGGAAGAGCGTCTTTATCCATAAAATGATGATCAAACATTATATTATATAACTACATAAGGTCATTAAATTTGAAGTATTATATTAACTCCATAGATCATTACTTGTTCAAACTCATTTTATTAAATGGTTCGAGGGTTTTCATATTTCAATATTCTGTTGCATATTTGTGCGATTTTCACAAAAACTTAATATTTATAACAGGCATATGAAAAAGATTCTATTTGCAATTTTAATCTTAATCACTGGTGCTACAACTAACCTTCGTGCAGATGAAGGGATGTGGCTACCATTTTTGGTGAATAGGCTTAATCACACAGACATGCAGAAGATGGGGCTTCAACTGACAGCTGAAGAGATTTACTCTGCAAATCACTCAAGTTTAAAGGATGCTATTGTTATTTTCGGTAGAGGGTGTACCGGAGAGATGATATCAAAAGAAGGACTACTACTTACTAACCACCATTGTGGATACGGTTCTATACAGCAAGTTAGTACTGTAAGAGACAACCACCTGAAGAATGGTTTCTGGGCAACCAACAAGCAAGAAGAGATTCCTGTAGAAGGGCTTACAGTAAAGTTTCTTGTAAGAATAGATCCTGCTACTGACAAAGTTCTTGAGGGAGTTACTCCTTATATGAATGAGGAAGAAAGAGCAACTACTGTAAGAAAGAATATCAAGGGGATTGTAGAAGAGACAAAAAAAGGGAACGACTATAAAGTTATTGTAAAAGAATTCTTCGAAGGTAACGAGTATTATACATTTGTATATGAAGAATTCAATGATGTCAGACTTGTAGGTACACCTCCTGAGTGTATAGGTAAGTTTGGTTCAGACACAGATAACTGGATGTGGCCACGTCACACAGCAGATTTCTCTATGTTCAGAGTATATGCAGGGAAAGATAATAAGCCTGCTGCTTTCAGTAAAGATAATGTTCCTTACCAGCCAAAGCATTTTCTGCCTATAAATATAGGAGGAGTAAAAGAAGGAGATTTCACTATGATCATGGGAAATCCGGGATCTACAGAAAGATATCTTACTAGCTATGGTATTGAATCAGCGATTACAAAGAAGAACCCAAATATTGTGAAGGTTCGTCGTAAGAAGTTAGATGTTATGGATGAAGACATGACAACTGACGAGAGTGTACGTTTGAAGTATGCATCTAAACGTGCAGGAATCGCTAACTACTGGAAGTACTTCATTGGACAAACAAAGAGTTTGAAGAAGCTAAAGGTTGCAGATCAAAAGAGAGCAATAGAAGCAGAATTCACTCAGTGGGTAAATAGTTCTGAAGAAAACAAAAAACTTTATGGACAAGTGCTTTCAGATATTGAGGAAGCTCACGATAAGCGAGGTGAATATACACCTGCATTGATTTACTACAGAGAAGGCCCTCTTAGAGGCGTTGAGATTTATGGTTTTGCAAGAACTCTTGCTTATTATGTAAAAGAGTTGGCTAAGCATGAGAATGGTAATGATCAGATAAAAGCTGCTGCTAAAGAAGCGATAACAAAACACTTCAAGGATTATAACCAAGGTACAGATATCAAGCTTATGGCTGAATTGTTATCAATGATGAATACAGATCTTCCTGAGATATTAAAGCCATCTATCATTGAGACTATAAACAAGAAGTATAAAGGTGATTATCTTGCTTATGCAAAGAAAGTTTTCAGCAAGTCAGTATTTAGTACAGAAGAAAAGGCTCTTGCACTTCTTGATAACCGCAAGGCAGAGAAGATCGTATCTAAAGATCCTGCTTACAAGGCTATAAAATCAATAATCACAGACTACAGAGATTTATCTAAGAAGACTCAGGTTGCAGATGATATGTTGAAGCATGCTCGTAGATTGTTCATCAAAGGTCTTAGAGAGATGGGTACAGATAAGAAATACTATCCAGATGCTAACTTTACAATGAGATTAACTTATGGTTCAGTTAAGGGATATTCTCCTTTTGATGCAATTAACTACAACTATTATACTACTCTTAAGGGTGTGATGGAAAAAGAAGATGCTGAGGTTGCTGAATTTAATGTTCCTGAAAAGCTTAAAGAGATTTATAAGAACAAGGATTATGGCAGATATGGAGAAGGCGATGTAATGAAAACATGTTTCCTTACAAACCTTGATATCACAGGCGGAAACTCAGGTAGTCCGGTTATCAATGGTAAGGGAGAGTTAATAGGTCTTGCTTTTGATGGCAACTGGGAAGCAATGAGTGGAGATATCTACTTTAACCCTAAAGTACAAAGATGTATCAATGTTGATGCAAGATATTTATTGTTATTGATTGATAAGTTTGCAGGTGCGAAGAATATAATTGAAGAGCTTACTATTGTAAAGTAAGTCATACAAAAGACATATTATAATATTCAAAAAGAGTTATTCCTGAAAGGGGATAACTCTTTTATTATTTCCTTTGGATAATAAATATTGCATGTAGACTGTTTAATTCATCAAGTGTGTTTTTAATATTATGTAGTCTATTGATAGAAGAATATTCTATCCTGATTAAATTATTATGACTATTTTTATGCTTCAAAAATTTGGCCTAAACTGAGATTGAAGCTAAAGTGGTCTGATTTTTGAGAGGCAAGACATGAATTAATATATATAATTTATTATGCTAATTTCGATAACCGCCTTAAGCTTACTGGGATATTTTTGTTATAATGCTGTAAGTGAGGTAAGAAAGAATAAGAGATAACAAATCTAGAATGATCTAAACGTAAAAACAAAGAACAGAGCTATCTAAAAATGGATAGCTCTGTTTTTTATATCTATAGATAAGTAGAATAAAACAACCTATATCCTACGATATATGCATATATCTCTTTTCAGAGTTCTTATAAATTACCGAAATAGCTATCTAATAAACGTTGAGCTGCGATATAAGAAGAAACTTTGTTCTGTAAGATATCTTCCTTAGCTTTTTCCAAAGCCTCCTCAATCTGGGAGTTATTATAGAAGTTAGTTTCCAGAGCATCATTTATAGAAGAAAACATTATGTCTATAGCCTGCTCTTGACGTCTTTTGTTGAAGTATCCATTTTCAGTAGTGAGCTCTTTGTATTCAGATATAATTTTCCAGACATTGGCAATTCTATCCATCTTCATCGCAGAGCAAGTATCTACTTTTGGAGACCATCCGGATTCTGTAGGAGGGAATAAATGCAATGCTGTTTGATATTGAACTTTAGCAAGGCCAGCTCTGTTTTCATTATCACCATCAGCTTTATTTACAATAAGTGCATCGGCCATTTCCATTATTCCTCTCTTTATTCCCTGAAGTTCATCTCCAGCACCAGAAAGCATCAGTAGCAAGAAGAAGTCAACCATATTGTGAACTTCAGTTTCAGATTGACCAACACCGACAGTTTCTACAAGAATTATATCATACCCAGAAGCTTCACATAAAACAATAGATTCACGGGTTTTTCTGGCTACACCACCAAGACTTCCAGCAGAAGCAGAAGGACGGATAAAGGCATCAGGGTTGTTGCATAATGTCTCCATTCTGGTTTTGTCACCAAGGATACTGCCCTTAGTTCTTTGGCTGGAAGGGTCAATAGCCAATACAGCGACCTTATGTCCTTGACTAGTGAGGTGATTTCCCAAAGATTCAATGAATGTGCTTTTCCCAACGCCAGGGACACCCGTAATACCTATTCTTATAGATTTTCCGGCATGAGGCAAACATTTCTCAATAATCATTTGAGCCATTTTATGATCGTTAGGAAGAGAACTTTCAATCATAGTAATAGCCTTGCTTAATAATGTTCTACTACCTTCTAAAATTCCCTTGACATAGTCGTCTTCTTTCAAAGCCTTTTTTTTCTTGGCCTTTAGGCGTGCTAGTGCAGTTGGCGATACTGATGGAGGTTGTGGGATTCCTTCGTTTACTTTCAATGCACTATCTTTATTGTTTGCTAGTTCTTCGATCATAACAAAAGTCTTTCGTATTAATTTTCCAAAGATACAACAATGCAGAGCTACTGTTGTCTATATTCATTTTTGATTGGATGATTAATCATTATAGTAGTTAAGCCAATTAACGTATTAATAGAGCTATAATTTTTGCATTCATCTCTTTTGGCTTATTTTTGCTTTAATACATAATAAACAAATAACATATGAAGATTTCTCCGTTATTGAAATTAATAGTTCTTGTTAATGTTATTTTTTGTTTTAATTGTTCAAATACACAAATAGATAATACACCTATGGTTACAATAGAAAAGCTTGTATTCAATCCTTTCCAAGTGAATACATTTATCATTTATGATGAAACCAAAGAATGCGTAATTGTTGATGCTGCTTGTTACGGATCAGATGAAGAACAGATCTTGGCAGACTTCATAAAAGATAAAGGATTGAAGCCAGTGCACCTTATAGATACTCATTGTCATATTGACCACATATTGGGTAATAGGTTTGCAGCGACTACTTATAATCTTGAATTAAGTGCACACAGAGATAGTGAATTTTTTGTTGAAAGATCTTTAGAAAGTGCAGCTATGTATGGATTTAAGCTTGAGAATCCATTGATGCCTTCTATCTACCTTAAAGAAGGAGATGAAGTTAAGTTTGGAAACTCAAAGCTCAAGATTGCAGAAGCTCCAGGTCATGCAAATGGGAGTATTTGTTTAATCTCTGAAGAAGGCAATTTTGTTGTAACAGGAGATGTATTGTTTAAAGACAGCATAGGACGTACAGATCTTCCTACAGGAGATTTGGATCTTTTGTTGAGCAATATAAAAGAGAAGCTATTTGTATTAGACAAAGATATGAAAGTGCACCCTGGGCATGGTCCAGAAACTTCTATTGGATATGAAAAGCAGAACAATCCTTTTGTAAAAGGATTTGATAAAGGTATAGAATAGATATTTCAACACTTAGTTGATGATTAGAGTCATTGGAATAGTAGTTCTGATGACTCTGTGTTTTTTATTTCAATAGCTGACAACTGTCTATAAGTACAAAGGAGTTGTCAAAGCCTTTGCATACTCCTTTTATATTTACTTCAGATCCGGACATGATCATTTTAGCTTTATCATTGTATTTATCAAGGATCTTACATTTTACGCCTTCCTCTCCAAAAGCTTCCTTTTCATATTGAAATATAAGAGTAACACTAGCATTAGAAGTATCCAGCCTGTTTATATCTCCATGTAGTATGATAGTGTGATTCCTATATAGTCGGTCAGCTTTCTTTGGGCTTTTATTGTATGCTTCAAATAGACTGTTTGCCCACAACTGATATGTGCTTTTTGGGCTTTCGTCTATCATTGGAGACTTTCTTATTGCATATACAAAAAACCAGTAAACAATGAGAAGAATAACAATAATAATGACCGTAGTGTTGAATGATTTGCTTTTCATGTATTGTTGATTCTAGTATGAGTAGAGAGTTTTATTATAATTAATAATCAGATACTTAAAGTTACTAATTAAATTTCTATTTATACTATAGAAGCTTCAGTGTTCTAGTAATAAAGAATATATAGAGGTTATAGTTTCGATATTTTTCTTAAATTGCGCTAGTCTTTTCAAATTAGTCTATACATATCAGGAGCCTATTATATTATTGTTGTTGGGTACAATAAACTTTTTTTACAACTAGTTTTAAGTTATTAAACGATTATCGTAAACCATTTAAATTCAATAATGAGAAACGTATATCATTTCTTTTGGGCTATACTATTCATGATTTTATCTTCTACAAGTATTTATGCTCAGTCTAGCGGGATAGGAACATGGAGTGAACAGCTTTCGTTTAAAGATGTTATTCGATTAGCTGAAGTAAGAGATAAAATTTATTGTGCAACTACAAATGCTGTATTTTATTACGACCAATCTGATAATTCCATAGGAAAGTTAACAAAGGTTAATGGCCTTAATGACTTTGGGATAGTAGAAATGGGCTATAGTAAAAAGCATGACGCCTTATTGATTGTATATCAAAATGCAAATATTGATATTCTGCACAAAGACGAGATAATTAACCTTCCTGACATAAAGATAAAGGAAAACATATCTAATAAGAAAATCAATTCTCTTTTTATAAAGGATGATATAGCATACCTTGAGTGTGGCTTTGGTATTGTTCTGATTGATTTAGCAAAAAAAGAGGTTGAAGATACTTGGAAGATCGGAGATTCGGGGACTGATATCAATGTGAATGACTTTGATATTAATGATACTGCTTATCTTGCAGCCATAAATAATGGGATTAAATATTGTTTGAAATCAGCTTCAAATCCTGCTGATTATAAGAATTGGAGCCCTTTTGAAGGACTTCCAAAAAGAGATACTGAAGTGAGGCATATGAAGAAATTCGGAGATGATCTTCTTATTTCATTTAATATTCCTAATACAACAAAGGATACTGTATATATTTATAAAAATGGGGAAGAGTGGATTAAGCTGGAAGAAAGGGTATATAATACAATAAACAAGATACAAGTACAAGATGATGTGTTTATACTATCTTGTAATAAGTATACAGAATTCTTTAATTCAGAATATGAATCTTTACATGGAGAAACACTTTGGTATTTTAATTATAAAGATGGACTTATTGATAAGAATAATAATTATTGGTCAGTTGTTGATGGCTATGGACTTCTAAGATGTAAGCCAAGATTGGATCCAATATTGCCTTCAGGGCCATATTCAAATAATATATTTGATATGAAATCAGAAGGGGATAATATCTATATTGCTCCAGGAGGGCATAATAGAGTTTGGTCAGGAGTCTATAACAAAGATAAATTCTTCTATAATAAAGATGGAGAATGGATAAATATTGCAGAAGAAGACATCCCAGAGATAGAAGGTCTTCAGGATTTTGTTACTTGTGCTGTTGATCCTTCTGATCCAGATCATGTGTTTTTTGGAACATGGGGATATGGAGTTGTAGAGTTTAAAGATGGGAAGTTTGTAAAACTATATAATCAAGAAAATTCCAGCCTCGAAGGCTTAGTGTCATATCCTACAGTTATTCATGCTAGTGGATTAGATTTTGACAGCAAGAATAACCTTTGGGCGGTAAGTTCAGGAGCTTCTAATGTTATATCAAAGAAAACACCTTCAGGAGAGTGGGAATCTTTTAACTTAGGATCTAGTACAATAGGTGCTTATCTTGACCGAATGATGGTTGATAAATATGATCAAAAATGGATCATCCCTAGATATGGTGGAATTATTGTTGTAAGCTCTGAGGACTCAGACCGTCCAAATGACATAAAGCGACTAGGATTTACTGAGGGCTCTGGTGGTCTTCCGGGAAGTAATATTTATAGTGTTGCTACAGATCATGATGGTGAAGTATGGGTTGGTACAGATGATGGAGTAGGTGTATTTTACTCTCCTCAGGCCATATTTCAGGAATCAAGTTATGATGCATCAAGAATTACTGTAGATAATAATGGGGATATAGGATATCTACTAGCTGGCGATTTAGTCTCATGTATTACCGTAGATGGGAGTAATCAGAAGTGGTTTGGTACAGATAGATCTGGAGTTATTGTAGTTTCTGCTGATGGAAAAGAGTTGATACATAAATTTACTATGGATAATAGTCCACTGCCTTCAAACAAAATTATGGGCATTGCTATTACAAAACGAGGAGAAGTATTTATAGGTACGGATAAGGGAATGATGTCATATATGGGAGAAGCTTCTACGGGAGGTAAAACCAATGAAGATATATATGTTTATCCAAATCCAGTCAGACCTGAATATAGCGGTAATATTGCAATTAATGGTTTAGTCCAAGATGCTAAGGTTAAGATTACTGATGTCAATGGAAATCTTGTTTTTTCTGGAACTGCTAAGGGAGGGCAATTTATTTGGAATGGTAAAACTCTTGAGAATACCAGAGTAAATAGTGGTATTTATCTAGTATTTGTCACTGATGACAAAGGAGAAGAGAAAGCTGTTACAAAAATGCTTTTTATGAAGTAAGATAAGATATTAAAAATAGATTCAATATTATTATAATAAAGGACTGTCAGTAGATAGTCCTTTATTTATATGTATCTACATTTACATGAATAACAATCAGCACTTATTATTATAAATATGATGAGTTAATGATAGATATTTCTGCCTATTTTTGTAACAATACTAGTGTGATATACATCATACTAGTATTCAAAAAACTATATAAACTAGGGCTTTAAGTGATGGAAGAAAGAAAGACACATATACTTGTTATTGATGATGATGAAGATATACTTATGAGTGCTAAGGTGATATTGCGTAGAAGGTTTGGCAAGATCACAATACTTACTCATCCAGAACATGTAGGTCAATATTTAAATGATGTAGATGCTGTGTTGTTGGACATGAACTTTAGACAAGGTGCAACAAGCGGTGCGGAAGGGATAAGCTTTTTGCGGGCCATCCGTAAAAAGAAACCATACCTACCCATTATATTAATGACAGCATATGGAGATATCAGCTTAGCGGTTAGTTGTATGAAAGATGGGGCATCAGATTTTATCGTAAAACCTTGGGATAATAGCGAGCTTATACAGTCAATAGAAACGAATATAAAGATCAGTAATCAACTGAAGGAATTAAGCCAAAGCACTAATGAAGACCATGCTATTCATGTTTCTAAATCAGATATTGTTATTGGTGAAAGTAGAGGCTTATTGTCAGTATTTAATATTGTAGATAAAGTTGCAAAAACAGATGCCAATGTCCTTATACTTGGAGAGAATGGCACAGGTAAAGAAGTTATAGCGAAAGAAATATATAAAAGAAGCCTACGTAATAATAATAAGTTTGTCACTGTAGATCTTGGCGCAATCCCTAGCACTCTATTTGAAAGCGAAATGTTTGGTCATGAAAAGGGAGCATTCACAGGAGCGAATTCTTTAAAGAAAGGAAGAGTTGAGGAAGCTACAAAAGGAACTCTTTTCCTTGATGAGATAGGAAACTTGTCTTCTGAATTACAAGTGAAACTGCTTTCAATGCTACAGAATAGAGAATTGTTTCGTGTAGGTGGGAATAAGAGCATACCTGTAGATATAAGATTGATATCGGCAACAAACATGCCTTTAGATAAGATGATTGATGAAGGAACTTTTAGACAAGATCTATTATATCGAATTAATACAGTTGTAATTAACTTACCAGCCTTAAGAGAAAGACCTGAAGATATTGAAGATCTGGCAATGCATTTCCTCAGTGTATATAAGAATAAATACAACAAGAAAAATGTATCTGGCTTTTCTGATAGTGCCATTAAGCAACTATTATCACATTCATGGCCGGGAAATATAAGAGAGCTTCAGCACATCATAGAGAGATGTGTAATTTTATCTGAAAATAATATTATCAGTGATAATGACTTGCAGTTAGGAAGGGAAAGATCTAATGATAATACTACTACGGCTGATACAGAACAAAGCCTAAACCTCGAAGATATTGAAAAGAAGGCTATACAAGCAGCATTGTTGAAACATAAAGGCAATTTAAGTCAGGCTTCTAGAGAATTGGGATTAGGGCGGACCACTCTATATAGAAAAATGACCAGATACGGACTATAACCTATTTATTCAAGATCACTTATGCATATAAAATCATATAGAATTCAGTTGGCAGCTCGTGTTTTGGTTCTAGTTATAGTTGTTGCTTTGCTATTATTTGCCTTTAATCAAGAAAGATGGTATGTTACCACTGCATCTTTATTTGTTATTGTTGTCCTTTTATTTATCGAAGTCATCAGATTCCATGAACGTTATGTTAATAAATGGATCCACTTGCTAGATGCTATAAGAGCCAGAGACTTTTCTTATAATTTCAAGCATTCAAAGAAAAAAACGGGTATTAATGAATTTGAAAATACTTTGGATCTTCTGATGTCAGACTTTCAGCAGCTACGCATAGAAAAAGAGGCGCATTATCGATATGTCCTTACTATCCTTGAGCACATAGAAATAGCTACTATATGCTATGATAATGAAGGGATGGTTCATATGTCAAATAAAGAAATGAGGAATTTAGTAGGGCTATCCGAATTAAATCATATCAGAAAACTATCATACAAAAATGAACAGTTGCCTAATATTCTTCTATCATTAAATCAGAATGAAAGAAAACAAATCAAGCTGAAAGTCAATAAATCTATCAATCATTATACTGTTACTGCTACCCAATTTACTATACAGAATAAAGCATATAAGCTAGTTTCATTCTATAATATTACTACTGAACTAGAGAATAATGAACTTGAATCTTTCCAGAAATTAATAAGAGTATTGACTCATGAGATAATGAATAGTGTCACTCCTATAACTTCCTTAAGCCATGCTCTTAATGAAATTATTTCTAGTTGCCAGGAGAATGATTGCAAATTGGAAACTGAAGATATTGAAGATCTTAAAATAGGACTTAAAATAATAGAAAAGAGGAGTAAAAGTCTTAGTCACTTTGTGAAAGACTATAAACGACTGACTAAAATCCCCGAACCTAATATCAACAATGTGATTGCCTTTAACTTGTTTCAGCATGTAAGTGTGTTGATGAAAGAAGAGTTGCAGAAAAAAAATATTACTCTTGAGTTAAATGTATCCAATCCCGATAAGATCCTTCAAATTGATCAAGATCAGGTAATTCAGGTTATCATCAATATGATAATTAATGCATGTGATGCTCTTATTGATGTAAATGCTCCAACTATTACTATCTTTTCTTTTTCATCTGTTGATAAGCATATTATCTCTATAAAGGATAATGGGCAAGGTATGGATAAAGAGACTGTCGATAATATATTTATTCCATTTTTCACAACAAAAGATCATGGTAGTGGTATTGGTCTTAACCTCTCACGGCAAATTATAAAAAACCATAAAGGAAGTATTTCAGTTTTCTCTCAACCAAATATAGGAACTGAATTTATTATCGAATTATAGGCGTTGTAGTTCCTTGATTCTGGTATATGCTTGATTATAGATACTGAATGATATTTAGTCCATAGTCTAAATGTAACTATATATCCATACTTTGACTTTATGAGATGATTTAAAAACTGCCATTCTCACAATAAATATAAAAACAGCTTAATAACAATTTATACTTTAAAAGACTCTATTTTTTTGAGAGCCTTTTAAAGGTTCGACTATAACCAACATATAAAATCATACTTCACCTTTTCATATCAAACTACTTTAAAATAAAAACACTCGTTTTTTCTTCATTTCATACAATCATTAACTTAAAGATCAAAAGCCTAAAATCTGCTTTCTCCTGTATTTTTGCACATTTTCACTAATCTACAGAAACGCCTCGTAATCAACGCTTTTTAGATATATAGTAACAAGATGTATCTTGTCACTACAGCATGTTTTGTTGATAATCAAGATCAAAAGTTAAGCGAATAAATCTTGTAGGTCTA
>JBGRPZ010000003.1:0-96711 GCA_041725915.1 Hyphomicrobiales bacterium
TATCGCACATATAAGCCCAATGTTATGTTAAATAGCAAAAGCTTCTGATTTCGATTATATATGACTCTAAAAAGATCTGTTTCCTGAGAAAATGAAAAACTTAATTGATCTAAAAGAATTAACTAATTGACTTACAATACATAACTAACTAAACTATGAAATTTACCTTAAAGCCTATGAAATTTACCTTAAAGCCTATGAAATTTACCTTAAAGCCTATGAAATTTACCTTGAAGCCTATGAAATTTTACTCCTAGACTTTGAAACAAAACTCCTAGACTTTGAAACAAAACTCCTAGTTTTTTACCTTTAATCAGTAGACCTACGAAATTTAGTTCCTAGACTTTTACCTTCAGTAAGTAGACCTACGAGATTTAGTTCCTAGACTTTTACCTTCAGTAAGTAGACCTACGAAATTTATTCGCTTAACTTTTGATCTTGATTATCAACAAAACATACTGTAGTGACAAGATATATCTTGTTGCTACACATCTGAAAAACATTGATTATAAGGCGTTTGTGTAGATTAGTGAAAATATACAAAAATACAGGGGAAAGCAGATTTTAGGCTTTTGATTTTTAAGTTAATGATTGTATGAAATGAAGAAAAAACGAGTGTTTTTATTTTTATATACATTTCTAATTTCTTAACACTATACTTCAGTAATTCCAACCCAATTATATAGAAACAATCAATTATTTTCTTATCCTCAGGCAGCGAATCCAAAAGAAACTGCATTCTTAAGAATAGAAAATGATAATCAATTAAGGTTTTGAATGAGATTGTAGCAATAAAAAAAGCAAAAAGAGGTAAGTCTGAAGCTCAAAAGTGGATCTTCAACAAGTATGCTCAATACATATTTCGGGTATGTATAAGGTATATGAAATATGAAGCAGAAGCAGAAGAGATTATGATGACAACCTTTCTGAAAGCTTTTGAGAACATCAACAGATTTGAATACAGAGATGAAGGAAGTATTGCTGCATGGTTAAAAACCATTGCTATCAGAGAATCATTGATGGTATTAAGGAAAAAGAAAATGGAACTATGTACAATTGATGATAATGTATGTGAACTGGATCCAAATACCAACTTTGATATTGATGCTGAGTACTTATATGATACAATCAGAAATCTACCGTATGGATATCGAACCGTAATCAATCTGAATGTAATTGAAGGTTACTCTCATAAGGAAATTTCAAAAATGTTGAATATAAGCGAAAGTACTTCGAGAAGTCAACTGGCAAAGGCAAAACAACTGTTAAGAACAAAACTTGAAAGGAAGAAAGTATATGCATAATCCAGACTGGAATAGTTTCAAAGAAAAGATACATTCTCTGGACAACACGCCTATTCCTAATCAAAGTATAGACTTTGAATCTACATGGAATAAAATAGAGAAAAGAAAGAAGAAAAAACAAAAGTCGCTTCTATACATAGCTTCCATTGCAGCTTCTTTTCTGATATTCTTCCTTGTAAAGTCATACTATACTGTAGAAAGCATACAGAATAGAACCCCATTGTTAATGGTATATAAAAACAACTTTTTTCTTCCTGATTTCCCTGCTATACATATAAAGCCTAGTACTCCTGTCATCTCTATTGAAAAAGAACAGGTCTCAAGAAAGAAAATTGTAAAAGAAGAAACAACCAAAGCCAGCAAGAGATTGACTCAACCAACAAAAGAACCAATCATTATCACAAGATTGGAACAAAGGAAAACAATAAAAATACATATAGCTTCTCCTTCAAAAATCAAAGAGAAAAAGAAAGCAAGAATATGGGTTATTACTGATGTACCTAAGAAGAAAGGCCGCTTCAAAATAGGCACTCAGTTTTCTAGCCCCTCTGGACTACTCTCTCTTATTGGAGAAAATACAAAATCAAGAAACTATAAAATCGCAGAATTATGAAAAGATCATTATTCATTATCATATTAATACTTATATCTCTTCCTTTTGTTAATGCTCAGGATATAATAAGCTTAAAAACTGTCTCAAGTAGAAAGGCATTGTATATAGATACTATTTCTATACAGCTTCAAAAAGGAACAGTAATATATAATGATTGTTTTCACTTAGGAACTGGAAACAGGAACAATATGTGGCTACAATATCATAAATATGATCTTCCTCAAAAATGGAAACAGGAACTATATAAAGAAGTGAAAAGCTTTATTGACAAAGACCCTGAACTATTAAAAACTTCTTCAAGATTTGATGTCTATGTTGATCAGGAAATACATACAGATTATGATTCCAAACCAGTCTCATACACTGCAGATACAAAGTTAAACAAGATAATTGTCAAGGCTAAATTATCAGATTCAGAATACCAAGAAGAATATAAGGAAGTAAATGGCTCATATACAAAATTACCTGTATATACATTCACTTACTTCATCAATGAAAAACTTGCTGTTGAAATAAAAACATATGGATTAGACTATTTAAAAGAAATAGCAGAAGAAGATCTTAACCCATTATTCTCTAGTTTATATAAAATAGCAAAAGGTAGAGTAAGGGCATCCAACTTAATGAAAGTTAATGCTACCAAAGAAAACATTAATTATAATGATGATATCAAATTTAGAGGAAATCCTTCTTATTATTCTGATATGATATACATAAGAGCAGGTTTTGGGGTAAATCTTGTAAAAGGAAAATGGCTACCTTCAGTAGCATCAGAAATTGGAGTTCATTGGGGATATGACAAGATATATACAAGAGTATTTACTAACCTTGAAGTCATGTTTGATTTTGAAAAGGATATCAAAGGCACTCTTCAGCCAAAAGAATATAGTTTCTGGGGAGTTGGATTTATCGCAGGTCTTTCAAACAACTATTCTTTAGGACTTGGAGTTGCAAAATTGATTGATAGAAAAAGTAATCTATTTGACAAAAGCACCTTAAGATTAGATTTATATACTAAGTATAAAAGCTTTGGATTCACTCCTAATGTATACTTCGATCCATTTGGAAATAGCAAATCAAGCAAGTCATATATTGGAATTAAATTTAGCTTTGATATATAAATAAACATATAATATTTCCACAAAAATGAAAAGCTCTTTTATGATAAAAGAGCTTTTCAAACATTATATAAGAAACTATTAAAATCAATCCAATATAGACAATCTACTTAACCAAATAAATCAAACAATTCTGGTTTTTACAGCTCTGTAAATCTCCCATTCCTCTAGTATATCAAAACTAACTTCAACTAGTTTCTGAATATGATTACTTTGTAAATGACGAAAATGATCATCTTCTTTCTCCCACTCTTGAAGAACAAAAAAGTCATATGGATCTTCTATATTCTGAAGCACCTCATACTTAATAATTCCTGCCTCAAGATATGTAGGAGAGATAAAACTCTCTAGCAAATCTTTCAATTGCTTTTGACAACCTGTCTTGGCTCTAAGCTTTGCTATTACTGTTACTATTCTTTTTCGACTTGTAATCACCGACATTACAAAATTCTTTTACTTACAATTATAAAACGAATTTACTCATATAAAATATTATAGAATTAGTGTTATCTTTATAGACGGTAAATTCTTATTAATTCAACATTTCCAAACTATGACAGCTTATATTCTTCTTATATTAGCCTTAATTTATGCTGCCTTTTTGAGTTTTTTTATCAAGAGTATTTCACTAAAGATTGCTTCAAGAATGGCAGTAATTTCTGTTGTCCTTGTTTTTACTAGTATAACAGAATTTATGAATGCCGGATATATCTTATATGGAATTGCATTGGTTTTACTATTGCTATATTCCTGGATATCTTCAATGTATAAAGTTAAAGACATATGGGTGGTAAATATTATTCTAATCCCTATATTGGTATATTATATATTCCTCAAAGGGCATCTACCGGGATTAGAATATGTAAAATACATACTTATAATTAGCATTCTTGGTTTCGCAGTTTTACTAACAAAGTACAAAGATTTAAAATCCTTTTCAGGAGCATTAAGCATATACACTATTGATGCCCTTGTCAATCTGTTTGAGATTTAGCAGAAATACTGAAACTATCAATAAACATGCTATCATGAAACTCATACCTTATTTAAATTTCAAAATGAATGCTGAAGAAGCGATAAACTTCTATCACAGAGCATTGAATGGCCAGATTATTTCCATGCAAAGGTATAAGGATTCTCCCATGGAAGTTAGTGAAGAGATGAATAACAAAGTTATGCATGCTGAATATAGCTTCAATGGCAATACATTATACTTCTCTGATTCCGAGAGTTCAAATGCTGGAGATAATATTGCATTATCTATACAATGTGGATCTGAAGAAGAAATAAATGCTATTTACAATACTCTATCTGAAGGAGGAAAAATCATTATGCCTTTACAAGACACTTTCTGGGGAGCAAAATTCGGAAGCTTTCAGGATATATATGATATCAGATGGTTGTTAAATTATGATAAATCAGAGAGTAAATAATATTCAATAAAAAAGGAGTTGCCAAAGACAACTCCTTTTTTATGTAGAATAATTTATATTTTATATTAGCACATAAATGTTTTTTCACATACAAATGTTACTTTATCTATGTAACAACGAGGAGGAATACTCTCACAATTACCACCTACTACATTGTTTAAATCTACATTGTCTAGACTTGCAACAGTCTCTTTTCTTAATTGTAACTTTTTCATTTTTCTTTTTGTTTTATTAGACGATGCAGCTAAAGTAGAATAGCCCACTGAAACATTTGTTCAGTGTAATAAAAAAATTTACCTTTTATACTATTTCTTATAAAGTATAAGCTAAATAGCATATAAAATAAAATAGACTACCAGTTGGTAGCCTATTTTATTCTATAATATATGTAAAATCCTTTTATAGTGTCTGTTCTATAATTTCAGATTCAATTTTTGTTTCTTTAGGAAGTACAAAACGCTGGTTTCCTCCTTCACGTCTTGCATACTGTTCAAGTTTGATTAAATCAAGGTATTCTTTCTTCTCTTTATAGATATCTATCTTTTCTTTCAGTGAAATAAGAGCAGCATTAAAGTAACTTGCATTCATGTTTGCCTTTACTCTTCTTTGTTTTTCAGTAATATCCAAAGAGTCAGCAATAGGCAACATTATCTTCTCATTTAAATCTTCAAAGAAATGCACTATAATCTCAGGAGAATCAAAATCTATAATATTAGTGTCTACCTTTTGGATATCTTTAAACAGCGATTTAATTTCCAACTCAGCCTCTGCCAGTTCATCATCTGCAATTTTAAGTTGTTCGTTTATATCTAACTCATTCAGCAGCCCTCTTGCAAACAGAGTATAATCTCTTACACCAAATCCAGTATAGAAGATTGAAGTCTTATTAATACTCTTCTTACCTTCTGATGAAGAATACACAACACCTGACTTTACAGATATATTCGAAGCTCCACTAGGTAGACTCAGGTTTACATCTTGAACAGTACCAATACTATCACCCACTTGTGAAAACAGAGTAAAGTCCTTTATCTTCATACAAGAGCTGATAAAGTAGAGCTTTGCCTTTGGATTTCTTTTCAGTTCAGTAAAGAGATAACGCAATCGCCCTGCCTGAGCTTTATCATATAGAAACTCCATCTCAGACACTTTCGATTGCCAGTGTATAATCTGTATAGTATCAATCTTTACAATAAACTTTATATACTGAGTTTTTCCACTACTGGACTCTATAGAGTTAAGTTTACGATACCTCAAGTTTACAGAAGCTCCTGCCTCTTTTCTCAATAGATATTCATCATAAATACTCTTTGAAGATTCAATAAAATAAGAGCTTTTCGCATCAAAAGTCAGTACATCCTTGGAGATATTATTATCAGGATCATATAGAATGAATTTGCCCACAGGATAAACATTAGACTGGGAGTATCCTGGTTTTTTGCTTTTATTCAGAATATCTACATATCTTTTCTCTGACAGTTCGGTCATTATATCTGCAATAGAAGAGAAGTCCTCTGCAATTTCAGTTGCTGCCGAAATAGTTACTATATTTCCTTTCCCCCTTTTGATCAAAGATTCCACATTCTTTGAAACCGTCAATATAGACTTACGTGTCTTATTATCTGAATTCAGGAAATAGCCTGAAAACTTTACTGCTTTTATCTTTCTCTTTCTAATTCTTATAGTAATGCTTTCCCCATTCTCAATACTAACTGGAATCTTATCTAATGCATTTCCTGACTTCTCAATTAACTGATAGAAGACTAATGCTTTCTCTGTTTTTGGTGATCCAACTCCAAAGACAAAATTAAACGAATACTTAGCTGCGAACCCCATTGTGCTCGTCAACACAAAGAATAATAAAAATACTAACCCTTTTATCGCTACTTTTTGATTCATAATATGAATATTGGTTATTCTAATTCGAACATATTTTAAGTGTAATAATAGCAATAAACAACAAAAAAATAAACCTTACAAATTAATAATATGAGAAATTGAAGTCTTCCAGAACTAAAACATTGATACTTTATATTTTAAAGCCAATAAGCAGTATACTACTTATTGGCTTTAAGGCAATCAAAAATCTTATGTTATTATGTATATATCAATCATATTTCCTTATTCTCAATGCAATCAATATGGAAATGATTACCAATATTGCAGCACACATAAAAGCTGCTCCCGGAAAGAATATACCCAAATCACCACTACTTCCCGCAGCAAAAAGAGCTGTCATCAAAAGAGGACCTATAATTGCAGTAAAACTCATTATACTTGTCACAACCCCCTGAAGCTTACCTTGTTCTTTCTCTCCTACAGCGTTAGACATAATCCCCTGAATGGCCGGGTTTGCTACGTTCCCCAAACTATAAGGAATAAGGATAGCATACATCATCCAGCCTTTTGTTGCAAAAGAAAATAATATCAAGCCCAATGCCCATAAAGAAAGACCTATAAACACACAGTTCTTATATCCAAACTTATTTACAAACAACTGCACTAATCCCCCTTGAACAATAGCCACCAACAAGCCAACAAAACCCAAAGAATACCCTACATCTTTTGGTGTCCAATCAAATCTAAACATTGTAAAGAATGACCATGTTGATTGAATCGCATAAGAAGCAACATATACTACTAAAAAAGATGCCAATAGAGTAAACACAAGCTTGTTATTTCTAAAGTCAAAAACCGCTGAAAAAGGATTAGCTTTCTTCAGGTTTACTTTCCTTCTTTTCTCCTTAACTAGAGACTCTGGAAGGATAAAATATCCATATAAGAAGTTTACAAAAGACAAACAGCCTGCTACAATAAATGGAGCTCTTACTCCAAAATCACTTACAAGTCCTCCTATCACAGGGCCTAATATAAAACCCAATCCAAAGGCAACCCCAATCATTCCAAAGTTTTTAGCTTTGTTCTCTGCGGTACTGATATCTGCTATATAAGCTGCTGCAACAGTATAGCTTGCTCCTGTAACACCTGATATCAATCGACCTATAAACAGAAAAAAGATCGTTGGTGCCCATGCACAAAACATATAGTCAATACCCAAGCCAAACAATGCTATCAAAATAACCGGACGTCTTCCAAATCGATCACTTAATTCACCCAATAAAGGCGCAAAGAAAAACTGAGCTAAAGCATGTGCAAACAACAATAATCCACCCCATTTAGATGCATCACTAAGCCCCTCACCCGTCAAACTCTCTATCAAACCGGGTAAAACAGGAATGATGATTCCCAATCCAATAACATCAATAAGAATAGTAATAAAAATAAAAGCTAATGAAGCTTTTCCTCGTTGATTTTTCATTTAAAAAATATAAAAAGTAAATTAATGTAATTAAAAGAAAAACAAAGATAGCCCATTCATAAGTTACTTATAAACATAAATTTAATTTAATTTCGGCCGATTAAATTAACTAGCTGATACACAAAAAAAGAGACCATAATTAAAATGGTCTCTTAAAATCTATACTATAAAACTACTACTCAAGTAGCAACTTCATAATACATATGAATCAATCTACTTATTCAATTGTTCTGATAGTTTATCCAGCTTCTGTTCTAGTAGCTGAATCTTACTATTCTGATCATCTAATTTCTTTTGCTGTTGAATGGTATAAAGAGTAAGCTCCTCAACTTTTTCCATCAATAGATTATTCATCTTTGATAGATCCATTCCACCTTTTACCATTTCCTTTTCTGATGGCACTCCTGGTAAGTGCTTATTCTGATTTATAAAAGCTTCAACATCATACAGACTTCTGAGCTTATATTCAGGTTCGAATACATAATCAGGGAAAGAGCCTATATTCAATGAAACTCTATCGGCAAAAACTGTTCCTGAAACCTTTAAGTTTCCAGCAACATCTAATTTCTCTTCCGGATTAAGTACACCTATACCCACTTTATCAGAAAAGAATGCCATTGGTATAACATGAAATCCCTTTTCAGGTTTGTCTGTTCCTACACCTATATTTCCATTACCTAGTATGGTCAACAATTTATTGCCATCTGAGTTAGAGAAATACAATGCATCTGAAGCCTTTGTTGATCCAATTCTAAAATCATGATAAGCACCCAACAAGTTAAATCGCCATCCACTTACCCAATTAACATCAGCATCCAGACGAGTTGTCGCTTTTATATGGAATTTATCTTCAGGGGCATTTGTACCTATACCAATCCTACCATTTGGAGTTGCAGAAAAAAACACCCCATAAGGTTCTGAATAAATACCAAAGTAGCTATTATCATTTGGCTTCTCAAAGTCAAACCTATAGAAACCTCCATCAACACCACTTTGAGCCATTCCTATAATATGATTCTTATACCATTTTGTTCTTTCCCCTGAATGCCATTCATGTTCAATTTTTTGTGCAACAGAGGTCATGGAAAGTAATAATAAACACACCCCTGCAAGTATCAGACGCTTCATAATATGTTGTTTTAGTATCGTTAGTAATAGTTTAGCTTACTATTGTTGTATGTAATAGTTTAGAGTTTAGAATATATAACGATGAATATTTTAAAATATATCAATATTGAGAGAAAAAATTCACATTCTTTAACAGAAAAACTATCTCAGTATAAAAATCAGTAATAAGTATACAAGAATCAGGAAAAGATATAAAACTCTTTTTGTATCATGTATTTACTTTGCCAATGTAAAAATATAATCATGGTCATTCACTAAGAGCAGGCAATTTGACCTCTTTTATAAAACATAATAATAAGATGCAAAAAATAACTCCATTTATAATGATGTCTATAGTGTCTCTGGCATTAATTATTACTATTATAATCTATTTCTCACGAAGGTTTGCTTATGCTTTCAATATCCAAAGCTTATGGCCTTTATATCTTACATTCTCTGTCTTGACAGTATTCTCTTTCGTTGGGCTTATATCTACAATAAATGCTACTTCAGGCTTTGGTCATATTACATTTAAAGTCTCTTCAATAGTTATGGGCTTTATGTTATTCTTATTATTATCACTGATTCTTGTTGATATTATCAACTTGTTTATAAAGATCCCTACCAATCTCTTTGGTGTATCCACAATTGTAATTGCTGTCTTATTATCTGTTATCGGCTATTGGAATGCATCAAATATAAGGATCTCAAAATACGACCTTCCTATCAAGGGCATAAAGAAAAACTTCAAAGTTGTGCATCTATCAGATATTCATATTGGTCACTTTAGAACTAATGGCTATGCAAGCCATATAGCCGAACTTACCAATCATCAGAAGCCTGATGCAGTACTCATTACAGGTGATTACCTCGACAGTCAATATGCATTGGATCAAAAGTATTTCGATCCTCTAAAGTCTATTGATGCTCCTATCTATTTTGTGGATGGAAACCACGATAAAGCTACCAACAACAAAAAGATAGAGCGAATGATGGAAAAAGTTGGAGTTCATGTGTTATATAATGAAGTCGTTATGCTTAAGGATATTCAGATTATCGGATTGACTCATATGCTGGCAGACAGAAAGACATTCGACATTCATGCCACTCCCGACAAACCCACTATTGAGGAAATGCTCCCTCAGCTAAATATTGATCAAAACAAACCTTCTGTGCTTCTTCATCATAGTCCTAACGGAATTAAATATGCTGATAAAGCAGGTATAGACCTGTATTTGTCTGGCCATACACATGCCGGGCAGATCTTCCCTTTCAACTATCTGAATAATCTGGTATTTGAATATAATAGAGGTCTTCATAATTATAATGGCACAAAGGTATTTGTATCTGAAGGTGTAGGAACTTTTGGCCCTCCTTTCCGTATTGGAACAAAGAGTGAGATTGTTGTTTTCAACTTAATCCCTCAATCCTAAGCTGTAATATATATACATATATCTGTAAAATGTATTCATTCAGGCTATTTACTTCAAGTACTTTTGTGATAAACAATCTAGTATTAATCTTATAAAGCATATCATTATGAATAAACAAACTATACTCATCACAGGAGCAAGTACAGGTATAGGCAAAGAAACGGCCAAATATTTCCATGCAAAAGGATGGAATGTTATTGCTACAATGAGAAAACCTGACGCTGAAGAAGAGTTGACACAGCTCGATAATGTTTTGGTTACTCAACTGGATGTTACAGATCTTCATTCTATTGATGCAGCGGTAAAGCTGGCTATCAATACTTTTGGCAAGATTGATGCAGTGCTGAATAATGCCGGATATGGTGCTTTTGGCACTCTGGAATCTTTCCCTAGAGAGAATATTATCAAGCAATATAACACTAATGTTATTGGCCTTATTGATGTTTGTAAAGCTATAATCCCTCATTTCAGAAAGAATATGAGTGGCACGATTATAAATGTTTCTTCTGTTGGTGGTCAAATGACTTTCCCTCTGGGAACTCTTTACCATGGCACAAAGTTCGCTGTTGAAGGTATTTCCGAGGCTTTGCATTTTGAAATGAAGGAAATCAATGTAAATGTCAAGATCATTCAGCCTGGAGCCATAACAACTGACTTTGCCACCCGTTCTCTTGACTTTCAGCATAATGAAGATTATGCCGAATATCAACCTATTGTAGATAGACTGTTGAGTGTTATGAGTGAAATATCACAAACTACTGCTTCTCCTGCTTCTCTGGTTGCAGAAACAATATATGAGGCTGCTACAGACAATTCCGACCAGCTTAGATATATAGTTGGTGAGGACGCTAAGCTTTATATTGAGAATAGAAAAAAACATGGTGACGAAGCTTTTATTGCAGGGCTTAAAGAACAATTCGGAATTTAAAAAGTTATATTTTGAATAAAGCCCAACACGGGCTTTATTCTTTTTATAAGCACAGTAAGTAATATGAAAGATATAATCAGAATAAGCAGTATTTCAGAAGCACATGAATGCCTTCAACTGGGAAAACCAAAGCATCCAATGATTTCTCTACTTTGGCATAAAGGTTATAAGATGGACAAAAAACATCTAAACCAACCTTTTTCTTTTGACCTGTATCAGATTACATTTAAAGACTGTGCTGCCGGCTCTATAGGTTATGGCAGAAACTCTTATGACTTTCAGGAAGGCACTATAATATTCACTAGCCCGGGACAGATTATTACCATGAAAGAAGATCATCATAGTGATAGCTCTGATGGCTGGTCTATATTCTTTCATCCTGATCTGATACGGAAGTCTGAATTGGGTAGGAATATCGAAGACTACAGCTTCTTTTCTTATGATGTCAATGAAGCCTTACATCTCTCTTATGACGAAAAACTCACTCTTATTGACCTAAGTCAGAAAATAGAAAATGAATACAATCAGAATATTGACAAACACAGTCAAAACCTGATTATCTCTAACCTCAAGCTGATGTTGGATTATTGTAATCGTTATTATGATCGTCAGTTCTTCACACGTGAAAACCTCAATAAAGATACTATAACCAAATTCGAGCAAACTCTTAAGGCTTACTATAATAAAGAAAAGGAAGTAGATAACGGTATCCCTACAGTGAAATACTGTGGCAATGCTCTTAATATGTCCAGTAATTATCTGAGTGATCTACTGAAAAAGGAAACTGGCAAAAATGCTCAGGAACATATCCATGCTTTTGTTATCAATAAGGCCAAAACAAACTTGTTAAATACAACTAATACCATAAGTCAGATAGCATATTCTCTGGGCTTTGATTATCCTCAGCACTTTAGCAAACTTTTCAAGAAGAAAACAGGAATGAGCCCTATGGAATACCGAACAATGAACTAAATGCTATTCTTCATATAATACACTATCCAGCTGCTCTATTATCATTGGCTTCTCTTCTTCTGTGGCATAAAACAAATAGAATGTAAACAGCTCATACCAGTTCAAAACTTTGGACATGCTATCAAAAGCACTTTCACTATTCATGCCTGCCAACTCCCTCCTTAAGGCTCTAACATATTCCTGATAAGGAACACAGTTTATAGGTAGCATCTTTTCTATTAATCCTGCGCAAACATATAAGTCTGAGGGATTTACCATATACTTCTCTCCTCTTGAAAATGCAAGATAACTGAGCGCATTGCCAAATAAATGCCCTAACTTAGATAGAAATAAATTTGCTGCCGGAACATAAAAAGGTCTTAATATCTGTCTTCTTGTTACATGCCTATTGTCAAGAATTACATACTTTGTCAGATCTGCATATGAAAAAACCTTTGCCTCTGGTTGATTGATCTTTATATTGCCTTTGATTGTATGACCATAAACCAAGGAAGGATTATGCCTTGGATTATATACTGGCGAAGCATAATCGTAAAGCTCTTCTTCTGAATGCGGCACAAAATCAATATCATATTCTATTATTTTTGCCAGATATTCCTTAAACTCCTTCAGCTGCTTCAACGATGCTTTATTCATCATCCCAAACTTTGTAGGAACCAAAATAAAAATATCATAGTCTCCGGGATAATCCACATAATTAGATGATCCATAAATAATTGCATCTGAGATAATTTCAAAGCTCCTGATCTCTTCTATTATTATACTCCTATTCAATTCTACTGCTTTTCGATTACTCATTAGATCTGACTGTTGCATGATATTGATTTTTTGTTAGAATAGCGGAGTCTTACATAAAGATAAGAAATTTAAAGAAGTTTATTTTTCCTTCAGATATCAATAAACACACCTTTATAAACTAATTTATTAAATTAAACACAAGCTAATAAATCAATTTATTATATGTAATTATACACGATTAACACCCAAACAAACTGAAAAATCAGTGTGTTTTGTTTAAACTCAAACTACTTTAATGTGAAATATTATAATACGAAGTAGACATTGAAGGAAAAGAAGAAATGAAATTTTAACTTTTCACACGATTCTGAAGGAAGTTTGATTGGAAATTTATATTTAAGCAAAGATGTGATTTAAAAAAGTCTGATAAAATCAAACAAAAAATGCCTGAAGTACTCTATATATGATTTACGACAAAAAAACATACAGAATGAGTAAACAGGCAGTATCATAAATAAGTTCTTTGACAAATCATACTTCACCTTTTTATATCAAACTATTTTAAAAGAAAAACACTCGTTTTTTCTTCATTTCATGCAATCATTAACCTAAAGATCAAAAGCCTAAAATCTGCTTTCCTCTGCATTTTTGTATATTTTTACTAATCTACATAAGTATCTTGCAATCAATGCTTTTTCAGTACACTGCAACAATATATATCTTGTCACTACAGCATGTTTCGTTGATAATCAAGATCAAAAGTTAAGCAAATAAATCTCGTAGGTCCACTTACTAAAGGTGAAAGACTAGGAACTAAATCTCGTAGGTCTACTTACTAAAGGTAAAAGACTAGGAACTAAATCTCGTAGATCCACTAACTAAAGGTAAAAGTCTAGTAACTAAATTTCGTAGATCTACTAACCTAATTTAAAAAGCTCCTAGGTAAATTTCGTAGGCTTTAAGGTAAATCTTATGGTTCAGTTAATTAAGCCTTGTAAATCAACAGATTAACTTTTGTGGCTTAGTTAAGCTTTTCATTTTTTCAGGAAATGGATCTTTTTAGAGTCATATATAATCGAAACCTGAAGCTTTTGCTATTTAACATAACATTGGGTTTATATGTGAGATAATCTACAATTTTAAAATTGAAAGCCGAATTATCGCACTATACAGTAGTCAAAAATAAGTGATAAAGCTTATAAATGGGTAAATATAGAGATCTATAGCAAAAGCCTTTCCAGCCTAAATCTTCAATAATAAGTAGATTATTAAGATGAATTAATTGTAAAAGTATATTATATCTGAATGAGTTGATTTAAAGAATCTGTTGGCTTTTGTACAAAATCTATTTATTACTTATTTAGCTTATTGATATTTCGTATTGAATAAAGTGTTACATGAAAAAAAAGGAGGCCAATTTTATCCTTTTACTCGTATCATAGAATTAGATACAGATACTTAGACTAGGATAAGTGAAGTAGTTTTTAAATCACTTTTGACAGATATATACCTGAGTCTTGCTAAAATAAAGAGAAAAATGAATACAAACATTAATATCCCATTGACTTATAAGAGTGAGTTGTCAACTTATTTCATTAATTTTGTGGGTCAAATGAAATATTTTCAATTGTTTAATGTGAACTATATTAAAACTCCAACAGAATAAGGCTTCTATATTTCACATCTATTTTAGTTACTATCAAAAGGCTTATTAAATTCAAGCCAATGGAAGCTAAAACTTAAGAAATAAATAAAGATAAGATGTTGCTGCTATTTATTTAGGTGATTTTTAGACTATTTATGGATAAAGGGGCATTTAACAAAATCTAAAACATTTTATTTGATAGCTTGTTAAGTAAAGACTAAGCAAGGGTATCGGTTATTATTTTAACCTATTTTTCTTACAATTTTCAATACAGAAAACATTTATAGTTTGTTTTCTTAAACCAATTATGAATATATTGACTAATATAAAAAGTCAAAAGGAAAGCTTCTAATTTTATGAAGAGGTATTCTATAAAAGACATAGAAAAACTGACAGGTATAAAGGCTCACACCTTGCGTATTTGGGAACAGAGATACAATTTCCTGACTCCACATAGAACGGATACTAATATTCGTTTCTATGATGATGAACAGCTCAAAAAACTTCTCAATGTATCTTTATTGGTATCAAGAGGGCATAAGATTTCTAAGATCTGTAAACTTTCTGATTATGAACTGAACCTTAAAATAAAGGAGATTTATGAGACTAGTGATCAAGAGATAGGTGAACAAACTATACCTTTCAAGATAAACAGCCTCATAGTGAGCATGCTGGATCTAAATGAAAACAAGTTCAATCAGATCATTGCAACAAGTCTTATGAAGAGAGGTATGGCTCAGACTATTTCAATGGTATTGTTCCCCTTTATGCAAAGATTACAAATAATGTGGCGTACTGGAGAAATAACTACAGCCCAAGAACATTTTATCATGAACTTGATAAGGCAAAAGCTCATGGTAGCCATAGATTCAATTCCTATAGCCCCCAATAATGCAGAGAAATTTATACTCTTCCTTCCTGAGAATACTATGAATGATATAGATATATTATTCTATGCTTATTTTCTTAAGTTAAATGGAAAACAAATGTTAAACTTGGGAAAAGATATTAATCTGTATGATCTAAAAAGCATCCAAGACATTGCAAAGCCAAACATATTTATGACATATGTTGAGGAACCTACTTGTTGTATTGAAGTTCAAAACAACATTCTCCCTATAGCAGAATCTTTCCCTAATCAGGAAATATGGCTTATTGGCAATTTAGATATCTTACAGAGCTTAAAACTTCCTGAGAATATTAAACTGATATCAAATCTGGAAAGCTTACAAGGAATGGTTAAGCCACAGCAAGTATTCTAGTTAAGGAATTAACTTCTATATACTGGGTTGTTAAAGCATAAAAAAAGGAGACTATCAATGATAGTCTCCTTTTTAATATATATAGAATTGTTATTCTTCAGAATAATCAGCCTTCGCCATGCGAATATATGATTTATATCTCCACTTAGCATTATCTTCTGCAACTTTATCAAGCTTTTCAGCCTCTTCAGGGAAAGCTTTCTTAAGAGCAGTATAACGAACCTCACCGTTAAGGAAGTTCTGGAATTTTTGCCAATCTGGCTCTTTAGAATCAAGAGTAAATGGATTCTTTCCTTCTTCTTCAACAGCTGGATTGTAACGATATAAATGCCAGTAACCTGCTTCAACAGCTAACTTCTCTTCATGTTGAGCTTTACCCATACCACCTTTAAGACCGTGGTTAATACATGGAGAGTAAGCAATAACGATAGATGGTCCTGGATATGCTTCAGCTTCCTTCATAGCTTTGAAGAATTGAGACTGGCTAGAACCCATTGCTACCTGAGCAACATAAACATAACCATAAGTCATTGCCATAGCACCAAGATCCTTCTTACGAACTTTCATTCCAGAAGTAGCAAACTTAGCAACAGCACCTACAGGAGTAGACTTAGAAGCCTGTCCACCAGTATTTGAATATACCTCAGTATCCATTACCAAGATATTTACATCTTCACCAGTAGCAACAACATGATCAAGTCCACCATAACCTATATCATATGCCCAACCGTCACCACCAAAGATCCATACAGACTTCTTCACAAGATGGTCTTTAAGATCAATGATCTCTTTAGCAACAGGAGCATCACTATTTTCAAGAAGAGCAAGAACATTTTGAGAAGCTACTTTAGAACCTTCTGCATCATTCCTGTTTGTAAGCCATTCATTAAATGCAGTCTTAATTTCTTCAGAAACATTCTCTAAATTGTCTCTCATTAACTTCTCGATACGATCACGAAGCTTGTTAGCTCCAACAGCCATACCATAACCAAACTCTGCATTATCTTCGAACAAAGAGTTTGCCCAAGCAGGACCCTGACCTTTTTCATTCTTACAATATGGAGTAGATGGAGCAGAACCACCATAGATTGAAGAACAACCAGTAGCATTAGCTACCATCATTCTATCACCATAAAGTTGAGTGATTGCTTTGATATATGGAGTTTCACCACAACCAGCACAAGCTCCGGAGAACTCAAACAATGGTTGAGCAAATTGTGAATTCTTTACACTCTTATTCTTTGCAACAAGATTTTCTTTGTAAGAAACATTCTCAGCAAAGTAATCCCAACGTGCAATCTCTGCGTCTTGAGTTCCAAGAGGCTTCATTTCAAGAGCCTTTGTCTTAGAAGGACAAACATCAACACAGTTACCACAACCTGTACAATCAAGAACAGATACTTGCATTCTGAAGTCATGACCAGCAGTAGCACCTTTTGTAGGAAGAGTTACAGTTCCTTCAGGAGCATTAGCTTTTTCTTCTTCAGTCATCAAGAATGGTCTGATAGCAGCATGAGGACAAACAAAAGCACACTGGTTACACTGGATACAGTTTTCTGCAATCCATTCAGGAACATTCACAGCAATACCACGCTTTTCATAAGCAGTAGTACCTGCAGGGAAAGTACCATCTTCTCTTCCATTAAATACACTTACAGGAAGATCATCTCCCATAAGGTGATTTACTGGACCAGCAACTTCTTGAACAAACTCAGGAGCATGCTCAAAGTTTAATTTTAATCCTTCTGTTTCGATATTAGCCCATTCAGCAGGAACTTCAACTTGTTCAACCTGACCACCACGATCAACCGCAGCATAGTTCATGTTAACAATATCTTCTCCTTTATTACCGAATGATTTAACGATGAATCTCTTCATCTCTTCAACAGCAAGATCATAAGGGATTACCTCAGCAATCTTAAAGAATGCAGACTGCATGATAGTATTTGTTCTATTTCCAAGACCTATTTCTGAAGCAATCTCAGTAGCATCAATGATATAAAGTTTAATATCATTCTCAGCCATAAATTTCTTCATATGATCTGGAAGACGCTTCTTAGTTTCTTCAGCATCCCAAATACTATTCAATAAGAAAGTACCACCTTTCTTTAATCCCCTAAGCATATCGTACTTCTCAAGGTATGCAGGAACATGACAAGCAACGAAGTCAGGAGTTCCTACCAAGTAAGGAGAACGAATAGCTTTATCACCAAAACGAAGGTGAGAAGTAGTGATACCACCAGACTTCTTAGAGTCATATGCAAAATATGCTTGAGCATATTTATCAGTAGTTTCACCAATAATCTTTATAGAGTTTTTGTTAGCTCCAACAGTACCATCAGAACCTAAACCATAGAATTTAGCTTCATAAGTACCTTCAGGAACAACAGAAATTTCTTGTCCAACAGTTAATGACTTATTTGTAACATCATCAACAATACCTACTGTGAATTGGTTCTTTGGAGCTTCAGTAGCAAGATTATCATAAACTGAAATAATCTGTGCAGGAGTAGTATCTTTTGAAGATAAGCCATAACGACCTCCAACAACTACTGGAGCATTCTCTTTGCCATAGAATAGGTCTCTTACATCTAAGTACAATGGATCTCCATTAGCTCCTGGTTCTTTAGTACGATCAAGAACTGCAATACGCTTAACATTCTTAGGCATTACATTCATGATATACTTTGGAGAGAATGGACGATATAGATGTACAGATATTAAACCTACTTTTTCTCCTTGAGCATTCTTGTAATCTACAACTTCTTTAATTGTTTCTGTTACAGAACCCATAGCGATGATGATGTTCTCAGCATCTTCAGCACCATAGTAAGTGAATGGATGATATTCACGACCTGTACGCTTTGTAATTTCCTGCATGTACTCTTCGATCATATCAGGAATTGCATCATAGAAGCGATTAGAAGCCTCACGAGCCTGGAAGTAGATATCTGGATTTTGAGCGGTACCGCGAGTAACAGGATGCTCAGGGTTAAGAGCATTGTCACGGAAACGTTTTAAAGCATCCCAATCAACAAGATCTTTTAAGTCTTCGTTTTCAAAATATTCTACTTTTTGAATCTCATGAGAAGTACGGAATCCATCAAAGAAATGTAGGAAAGGAATCCTTGATTTAATAGAAGCTAAGTGAGCAATTGCTCCTATATCCATAATCTCTTGAACACTACCTGAAGCTAGCATAGCAAAACCAGTCTGACGACAAGACATAACATCACTATGATCACCAAAGATAGATAATGCTTGAGCAGCAAGAGATCTAGCACTAACATGGAATACTCCTGGTAGTAATTCTCCAGAAATCTTATACATGTTAGGGATCATAAGCAATAAACCCTGAGACGCAGTAAAGGTTGTTGTAAGGGCACCTGCTTGAAGAGAGCCATGAACAGCACCAGCAGCACCTGCTTCAGATTGCATTTCTGTCACCTGAACAGTTTCTCCAAAAATATTCTCTCTACCATAAGCTGACCATTCGTCAACATATTCAGCCATGGTTGAACTAGGAGTGATTGGATATATAGCTGCTACCTCACTAAACATATATGATACGTGAGCGGCTGCATAGTTACCATCACAGGTGATGAATTTCTTTTCTTTCATAATAATATACTCTTTTTTAAAAACCCTTAATGATTCAATTAATATGCTCTCGATAAATCCGCTGCAAAATTAATAATTTTACATAGTCATTAACTAGCAATCAGTCATTTTCGTTTGGGAGTCACCTATTTATAATAAATTTAGATTGTAATACTTAGAACTTTTACTTTCTCAATTGTTATCTATATGTATAATGCATACAAATATATTTATTAAGAGATTATATTTCATCATATTAAATCCCACTAAAATGAACCTAAAGTCAAAATATCTGAATCTGGAACTAGACAATCCAATTATCGTAGGTGCAAGCAATTTATCAGCAGATCTAAAAGTACTAGAAAGTCTTCAGGAAGCAGGTGCTGGTGCGATTGTTTATAAGTCTCTATTCGAAGAACAAATTCAAATAGAAAACCTACAAACATGGGAAGAAATGAAGGAATACAATGACAGGAATGCCGAAATGACCACTATCTTTCCTGATGAGTCCAGATATGAACATGGCCCTGAAGAATTCATCTATGAATTCAAAAAAGCCCGTAAACTACTAAAGATCCCTCTTATTGCAAGTTTGAACTGCGTATATGATGATACTTGGTATGAATATGCCAAAAGACTTGAAAAAGCAGGTGCTGATGCACTGGAATTAAATTTCTATTCTGTACCTAAAGACTTTGAAATGGATGGAAGTGCTATTTTCAAAGAGCAAGTAGATACATTGACAGGTGTTAAGAATGCTATAAAGATACCTGTAAGCGTTAAGCTTAGTCCTTTTTATACAAATCCACTTTATGCTATTAAAGAACTAGAGAAAGCAGGTGCTGATGGCTTCGCTTTATTCAACAGGTTGTATCAACCCGATATTGACATAGAAAAAGAAAAACTGGATCTAAAATATCAATCTTCTGAAGCAAGCGAACATTGCCTTCCTTTAAGATATGCTGGCTTACTTTACGGTAATACAAAAGCTTCTATTGCTTGTGGTAGTGGAATTCATACTTCCGAAGATATTATCAGAATGCTTCTGGCTGGTGCTGATGCAACACATATTGTTACCACAATTTATAAACATGGCCCAGATATCATCAGTAAAATGAAAGATGAAATATCCGAATGGATGAAAAGGAAAGGCTATATGAAGATAGACGACTTCAAGGGTAAATTATCCAAAAAGAATATAACAAATGATCCTTTCGCTTATAGAAGAGCACAGTATGTTGATGCAATCATGAATATTAAACGATTCTTCAAAGATCCTCAAAGATAAAAGATAAGTAATTCCATTGCTAAGAGACTATTATTATAATAGTCTCTTTTTATTTAATAGCACAACCTTGTAATAAGCTCCAATTGACTAGGATACTTTAATATAAGATCTCTGAATTTCCCTTTTTTCACATCTGACTTGTCCAATGAAGGAGATGCTGTTATTCCAATCAAAGCATAGCCATCTTCATTTTGAAGGTATGCTGCAAACCAAGTATCATGAGGAATTACATATTGAAAATATTCAAATTCAGATAAGTCAGAACCTAGCTTTATGCTTCTTCTAACTCCTTTCTCTGAGATTGTTTCTATAACTATTGGGGATGTCCCTGTATAGTAATGCCAACATTCTTCTTGGTTGGTCTTTATAAATCTAAATAGGTCTTTATTCTGTAATAGAAGATAAAAAGTATTGAGATAAGGTCTTTTCCCATAAAATCTATCAGGTAGGGCATCTTCACCTATATATTCATCTGATTTATATGTTTCTCTTGTGTATATTCCTTCCAGAGAGGGGGATAAATTGAGTTGTTTTATCCAGTAACTGGCTTCTTTCTTAGTTGTCATATTAGTTCCTGTTATGTAGTAATACAATACTATAAGATAAGAATTTAATAGCAACAAAACAAGATCATAATTCAATTTAAACATTGACTACAAAGAGCTTAGATCTAAACAAACCTAAACTCTTCATACAGATTAAAACCAACTATTGTGGAGCTGCAAATACCTGCACCCAGTATTTTCCATCTGAGCTTCTCCCCATTCCTATTTCAGTGAATTTATCATTCATTATGTTTGCACAATGCCCTTCACTATGTAGCCAACCATTAATAACAGCTTTTTCTGAATCATAGCCTTCTGCTATATTTTCACCACAGTAAGAGTATGTATATCCTTCTCTAACTACCCTATCCCAAGGTTTAGAACCATCTTTACCTGTGTGAGAAAAGTAGTTTTTATCCTGCATATCCTGCGCATGTTTCTGCGCTGCCTTTGCCAAAACAGCATTCCATTTCAATTCTTTTACTGCTGTAAAATACTTATCATCACTAAATTTATAACCAGAAGTACGAGCTGCATTCACTAATGTCATAGATTCTGTAAAAGAAGCTAGTGACACTACTTCAGGTTTAATACTCTCTTTTGTTTCTTCCTTTTTACAAGAAGTAATGTTTGATGAAATAAAAAACAATAATGACAGAACTAATAAGACCTGTCGCGTAATCTTATATACACAATTCATAATTCAATTATTTGATTCGATTAAATGGTCGAGTGCAAATAAAAGAAAAAAGGAGGCTTCCACCTCCTTTCACAATAGTAATCTATTTTTATTTTATCGTATCAATTATTTTCTTGACTCGTTTTCGAAGCTCTTCGCCCTTATCCTTATCAATCATATATATGAAATCTGCAAATCCTTTTATTGAAGATAGCATGTTCTTTCCCTTCTTTCCTCTCCATACCTTATCTTCAATCCCGTCTTTTTCAATCTGAAATAATAAAGCTTTAAACTTCTTTACCTCTTTTCTATTGACAGAAGGCTTTTCATTTACAACAACACCTGTCACTTCCTGACGACGACCAGATCTTAGCACTTTCAGCTTATCAGGATGAACTCTAAAGTTCTCTTCCTTTACAATCTGGTTCACCATAGCTATTAATTTCCTAATAGAATCAGTACTATCATCAGTACTAGAGAAAGTTAAATCATCAGCATAACGAGTATATTCAAAGCCATAATGCTTAGCTATACCTATAAGACGAGCATCTAATTTTCTACAGATAATATTAGTGATAGCAGGACTTGAAGGAGCTCCTTGAGGAAGGTAACGTGCAGATTTAGAAACAAAATAACTCTGATCATCAAGTTCTACCTCTGCTACTTCTGGTTCAGTAGTCAATAAAGCCAGAATAATTGAAATTTGCTCACTATAACCAAAAGACTTATACATTCCCTTAACCCTTTCATATGTCAAGGATGGGAAAAAGTTCTTTAAGTCCATATTAATAACAACCTTCTTATTAATATGAGGCATTGCATTAGTAAGAATACTTTTGTTTGGAATAAAGCCATGAGCAACTTCATTGGTTTGAAGCTTATACAGAAGGTTCTCGAGAAGCCAGTTTTGAACTTTCTTCAATCTGGGTTTTGGTGCAGAAATCATACGCTTACCACCTGTTTTCTTCTCCATAAAGAAACGGGTGTAATGACTTACAGTAGAAGTTTTTCTAGTGAAAGAAAGAAACCTCAATTCATTTACTGTAAGTTCCATCTTCTTGGCCATATCCTCAACATTACTAAATGCTGGAAGATTCAACTCTACTAATCTCTGATTGTCAGATTCTGTATTGTTTAGACCTTTAGATACCTCTTCACCTAAGTATACGATATTCTTTTCTTGCTTCTCTTGCCAGGCTTTAGCTCTTTCTTCCTTTTCTTGCTTTCTTCTTGCTTTAGTCTCTTCTTGCTTTTTACGAGATTCCAACATTCTGTTCTTACGGATCTCATTAAGTAAGGTTTCACGATTAGAAAATTTACTTAAATCTGCAGACAGCTTATAAATTTCTTTAGAAAGCTCAGCTTCTCTCTTTATCAATTGTGAAGAAACTGAAGGCATTTGTTCGTTTTCATCCCAGAAACCAAGGCGTTTCATTTCAGATAAAACATAGGAATCCTTAGAACTCTCTTTAATTTTGTCGTAAATCTCTTGTCTCTTATTATCGTCTACTTGTCCCATAATCAATCACAGACACCCCCTTTTAATCTTAAATCACACTCCTCAAATAAGAATCATATGATGAATATAGCAAGGTAAATTATACATATAGAATGGTGATCCACCAGTCAATTAATAAGGTTAATGCCTGCTTTAAAATTAAATTCTACAATTTTTTTAGCTATAAAACACCTTCAAATATCATAAATGATAAAAGGTAAATCTCAAGAAGAAATATTGAGATAAAAGAATAGAAAAAAGGTGACAATCAGGCCTTCGTCAATCTTAGGACTGAAGCGTTCAACTCAAATGATATAGCTATAGTAAATACATTTACTTTTGTGAAACAAATGTAGTACCGAAATGTGTTTACTATAGCTATATCATAAAGTAAAGAACGTGTCAGTGACGCGTATGAAATCTATTTACATGAATGGTGATCCACCATTCGGTTTGCAAGGTCAATCCCAATGCCACCTTTATTTGAATACAAGATAATTTCTATGACAAAACAAACTTTTAATATTAACACAAAACTTATGCAAACATCTAATAAATCAGATATTTACAATAACTTATAGTAAATATATAAAAGAGCATTTTATACTGTCAAGCAACAAAAAAGCACCAACAATTATATACTTTAATGTTTACTTCATCAAACAAACAACGAGACCTTCGTCAATCTTAGGACTGAGGCGTTCAACTCAAATGATACGGGTATGGTAGTTAAATTCGCTTTTGTAGCACAAATGCCGAACCGGAATTTGACTACCATACCCGTATCATAAAGTAAAGAACGTGTCAGTGACGCGTGAGAAATCTATTTACATGAATGGCGATCCACCATTCGGTTTGCAAGGTCAATCTCGTTGTTTATCTGAGTACAAATATAAGAAATTATCTCATACTACAATAACTTTTTCTATTATTTTTTACATAAATATTTCATTCTTAAAGCAAGGATATGTTCGCATGGTCCTCCATTAGAACCATTCTGGTACATATAAGAACAATTACACTTCATTTGCTTTATTCTCAAGTCTTTATTCATATGAAGCACAGCATCTTTTCCGGACACATTAGCTTGAACTTTAATATAGTCATCTGATTCCTCAGCATTAAAATTCTTGATAAAATTATTATCAAAAAAGTATGCCGCCTTTTTCTCTTGTTCAGAAGCAAATTTAAGTTGATCCATAGGGAGAGGATCTTTTGTCAGCTCCCTGATTCTATATACTTCTTTATTGATGTCATAAATAATTCTTCCAGACTCAGCATAATCAAAAAGTACGCTTTCAACAACATTTTTGTCCATATTTAGGCTAGAAGCAAGGGAATTGGAAGTATTGAGCCAATCGCCTTTCAACTTATTGTAAACCAGTTGTTGAGTATGAGCATCTGTTTCAACTTTATTGGCAAACAAGGTAAAGTTGCTATTACTAGACCAGTCATTAGCACTCCAGCCAGACAATCCAAGAGTAAAAGACATTTCACCAAGATCAGCAACATAGAATGAAGGAAGACCAGAACCCATAAGTCTTACTTTTATAGACTTACATATTGGCAACAATCTTTCCAGTATAAGCAATCTTCTTCTACCCCAGATTTTTATTTCCTGAGGTTTATCTCCTTTATAGATAGATCTTGAACAATTTACAGTAATTCCCCAAGGAGCAAAAACAGCTTTTATAGGTTTACCAGGTTCAAGAATATATTTAATATATCGAGGACTTTCTTTTTCCTTGTGTTTTTTCAGTACGAGTAAGAAGTTAGCCATATCCATTGGATGAAGCTCAAAGCTAACATCTGAAAGAGTCATAGCAGAACTTACCTGAAGAAAACCCCTTACCCATGATTCAGGAAGGTCAATTTTCATCTCTTTGAAATGATCTTCATTTGTTGTTTGCATCTCGAAACCAGAAGGATCAATCTTCAATTGAGTATTCTTATAATCTCTGATTTTCTGGAACTCATTATAAAGAGCAGCAGAATAATCAATATTAGTAGTACCATAAGCCATTTCAGATACATTATCGAAAACGTTATGACTACAACTCAATTTACCATAAGAAGATTCATCTTTACTGAAGCATTCAAAGAAGATTTCATCAGGATGAACAGTAATAACAGGGTCAAGTACCAACCAAGATGTATAATCTCTATCATACAAGTAGCTATAGTATTTTGCTCTTGCATTATAAAAAGGGCCAATTACTTTTTGCTTTTCAGTACGAACCTCTTTAAGTTCTTTCGACAAAGGATCAATCTTTTCTCTAATTGCATCAGCCTTAGTCATATATTCAGCAATCCAAAGATCTTCTTGCTCAGCAACCCATTTTTTATACTCTTCACGATCTTTAGGAACAAATCTCATATCAGAGATCACCACATCATGAAGAGAAGATATTGCTTCACGAAAAGGGATATGCATATTCAGATCACCCACGAAATAAGTAGGGTCTCTCAATACATCAGGAACAAAGTTCATCCCTGTTTGATTACCTTTAGACTGGACGGATGACGATCCACTATATTTATGGTTGAAAATCATGCTTCTTAAAATTGTTTGGTTTCAATCTTCTTTTCTTTCAATAAAACAGGCATATTCGGATAAGAATCCTGAATACCAGAGAGTATTTCAATACATTTCGCTTTATCACCAATAGCCATAGTCAAGGAAATACGATTAAGGATATGAGTAACAGCCTCTGCTATCTTTTCATTATGCATAGCCTGATTTTTCAAAAAAGAAAATACTCTATCCTTGACAACTCTGGCTTTATTGATATGACTTAAAACAGTATTGAAATAAGGAAGTAGATTTAATATCACCTCTTCATTGCCTGCCGCATAAGTTTCAATATAGTTACTTACAAAAAGCTGAAGATTCTTAGATGGATGTTGGCTTAACTTCAGTAGGTAGTCCATACCATCCACATCTTTAAAGAAACGAACCGCTAGGTTACGTCCAAAAGTTTGAACATCATCCCTAACACTATCACAGATATTAATGATAATATCAGAATTCCATTCATTCTCTGTATAATATTTATTGAAGAAATCAAAAGCGAATTTCCTGCTATCTTCCCATTTTGCATCAAGGATCTTCAAGGCTTCATCTTTATAATACTTTACCTTGTCAACATTTGACTCAAAATAATTCCAGCATGTCTTACGCATAGTATAGACTTCAGAAGAAGCGAGTTTTGCAATGTCTATCATATCCATTGTTTCAATGATATTATGATCATTGAACAACTTAGAACCTAAATCCTGAGCAACATTATATCTTGATTCTACAAGCTTAAACACATAATCATGTTTGATAAACTTCAGATAATAGCTCAATTCATCACTTAATAACTTCTGTATACTTTCATGAACACCTTCATACTTCTCCTTTTTCCATAAATAAGAAATAAGGCTTGCTGTCAAATTAGCACCATATTGATCATCAATAAGAGTAATTTTCTTGATGATTGGACTTATAGCATCTCTTGCATCAGCATACTTAGAAATACATAAAGAAGCTACTAATGAACTTTTCTCTTGTAGCTTATCAATATTATATTGATCCAGAAGACTAATACCTAACATTCTGTTTGCTTCATTATCTGAATCAAGAAAAGCAAGCAAATACTTATTAGCAGATTCCTCAAAAGGTGTAGATGCTAACAAGATATGCTTAAGGAGAATCATGTTTGTATATGTGTTTGTACTGATAAGATACTCCCTCAATTTATCAGATTGACCTCCTAATACAAGCTTACAATACTTCAGTAACATCTCACTAATTCGTATTACAGTCTCTGTATCCTCAGCATTCAATTCATTCACAATAAATCCGCCAGCATCAGAAACCAAGTCTTCTTGCTGAGCAGTTGTAAACTCAGAAGAATGAGCCAAAGCCCAAAAGTGAGTCTTATTATATTTAGATATCAACAATCGGGTTAATAACCCAAAGTTAGATACAATGTCATCCTTACGCTGATTAGCCAAAAAGACACCCATATCACGAGCTTTCTCTGAAGCACTATTCATAAGACCTATAATAAGATCGAGATCTAATTCCTGATCTACTCTTGTAGCTAATACTGATAAGCCTATATTTACTGAAGAAGGATTATCAGACTTCAACATAGCCAATAAGGCAGATTCATCAACAAGATCTTTCCATTTAGGATGATCATTAAACACCTTTGAAGCGAACTCAGCTACCTGCTCGATATGAGCCTCACATAATAATTTAATGATACTTTGAGGATCATTATTCCATAACTCCTGATTTAACTCCTCCCTTCCTGCAGGTGCTGCATCTTCTGGTTTAATTCCATTTTTATATATCCAGGCATCATAATATCCACTATACTGATACCTTAATTCATTGGCATATAATATTTGATTTAACAACCCTTCTTTAGGGAATGGACTTTTATAAACATCATACCTAATATATTCATCCTTATCATAATCATACCTACCACCTCTGACTTTCTTGATAGGTTGTACATCGATTTGTCTGAATTGCAATAGATATTCTGTAGCATACTTTGTATATTCTGAAGAGCCTTGCTTCGCATAGCCCAAGATCTCTCTGGCTACTCTTCTCTTCATATAGTCCTTAGTTCTACTAGAAAAAGCAAACTTAGTATTATACTCTCTTCCTACTGCTTCCTTAACATCTCTATCAGAATAATAAGCTCCATCAACATAGACATAACCCTTATTATTATACCCTTCCTTACTAAGCTCCATTTCTCTACCTAGTATAGCATATAATTTATGATCAGAAACAAATTCAGATGCCTTAAAGATATATCTCATATACCTGAACGAACCAGGCGCAAAAGGATATACTGCAATTTTATTATATAATACTTCTTTTATATAAGGAAGATGAAAAGAGAATAGAAACAGATCATAAATCCATTTCTTATTATTTATTGAATAATTATCGTAATAATCATCTAAGGCCTTGGATAGTTGATCTACATCATTACTTTTGAGAAAAGCAAACTCCTCAGGCGTATAATCAATTAATGATGGTAGATAAGGTTTTTTATCCTCAGCAATATGAAGAAGTGCCACTTGAGCAACACGCCTAACCATATCTTCTTTATCATAATAATACAGTTGCTCGAGAGCAGGGACAGCTTTTACATTATTGATCTTTGCCAATGCATAAACACATGAATATCTAACAAAAACATCTTTATGCTTTGTTAGCTTTATAATATATGACAGCCCTTCTACAAGCTTTTCACGTCCTGCCCTCCATACAATACGAGAAAGTTTATACTCTTGATTTGGTCGATCACCCGAAGTTAGATTTTTCAGGATCCATGACTCATATTCAGGCTTAGTATCAGTTTTAATCTCTTCTACTTTTGCCTCACTATTTTCCTCATAACCCTTTTTCTTCTTTGAGTCAACGAGCTTATCAAATGCCTTAATAGCCTTTGCCTCCTCTACTGGTGTTGTTGTCTTTGTTCCTTCTTTAAGGTTTGCACCTCTTTTTCCATAGCGGAAATTTACAACATACCCTGATTCTACCCTACACAAATCTACTTCGTATACTTTGTCAGAACCCCCAGTTGTATTATATAAAGTAACCTGTTTTATTAATTCCAAAGCCGTATAGTTTTATATTTTATATTGTAACAAAGTTGATGAAAATTTATCATGTTCACAATATTTTGCTTATAAAATAGGCGAAATTACTATAAACTTTTAACAATAACTCATCATTTTAACTGCTTAGACCTTAATATACCTTTAACATTTATATGATATGTCAATAATCTAATCAAAAACATGGTTCACAAATTAATTAATATAATTTACCTTCCAAATATTATTTGCTCTTTTTTTGAATAAATATTATGGAAATGGAAGGATAGAATTACTATCAGGTATTCCCTCATGTATTTATATAGAATTGCAGGAGTCAAAGAATAATATCGCCTTACAGTAAGTCAATACTAAATTCTGGTTTATTTCACTTATGATCACTTTATCTAAATAAAGAAAAACATATACCTTTGAAGCAGGTTATTATTTAATAATAGAATACATAATATAGCATATACCTAAACCATTTAATTATGATTGATAAAATATCATTGAAAAATTTTCAAATCTTTACTTCCTTTGAAACAAATGATTTAAAACCTATCAATATAATTATAGGGAAAAACGACACAGGTAAAACGGGTCTGCTTAAGCTGTTGTATACATACACAAAGTCGTTAGATGAATATGCCATCGAACAAAGAAATGCGAATTCGCCAAGATCTATAAAAGAAATCTTAAGCAAGAAAGTTATTAACACCTTCTCCGGAATAGGCAAACTCGTAAATAAAGGCTCAAATGAAAAGCTGGAAGCCAATATTTATTACTCATCCGGTAACCAGCTTGAAGCTTCCTTCACTAAGACTACCGAAAAGCAAATCAATCAGTGTTCTATCCCTGAAAACAGAAGTTCACAAACAGAGAATGCTATATTCATCCCCGCTAAGGAAGTACTTTCTATTATAAATACCATAAGGTTTGTACGAGAATCATTCAAGATATTAGACTTTGATGATACTTATTATGATCTTGCCAAATCACTATCAATACCTCCAATAAAAGAATCAAAATCAGAAATCAATCTGAAGAATATCTATTCAAAGCTTAGTGATATACTTAAAGGCGATATTGTTCCCAAAGAACAAAACCAGCTTATCAAGGAGTTTATATTCAGAAAAAATAAATCTGAATTTGACATGTCTATGACTGCTGAAGGAATTAAGAAACTTGGTGCTATTAAGCTTTTGTTAGAGAATGGCCAAATAAACAAAGACACTATCTTATTTATTGATGAGCCTGATGCTAATTTACATCCTGATGCTATACGTAAACTTTGTGAAATCCTATATCTATTAAGTAAAGAAGGAATTCAAATATTCCTTGCTACACACAATTACTTTATGATCAACCAATTCTCTATTCTCGCCAGAAGAGAGGACTATTCTATTAATTGTATTGTACTCACTAAAGATAACAACTCAATATCTAATACTACTTCTGATCTAAAATATGCACAACCAGACAATTCAATTATTAATGAGGCTCTGGATATGTTAGATGATGAAATGGATTTAGATATTGAATAATATGAATACAATTATAGAAAGTGGTATTACATTAAACTTACCAGAAGACAGAAGTTTTCGCTTTGAAAATTGCAAAAGTTATAAAGAAATTAACGGTTTTTCTTTCAAAGAAATGGATGCCTGTTGGTATGATAATAAAAAGCAAACATTATACTTAGTAGAATTGAAGGATTATAGTCAAGTACCTAATACAAGAGAAAAAAGCAGAGATCTCATTACAAACTTAGTAAAGAAATCTACCGATAGCCTGCAAATGGTTCTTGCTATGCTGCTTGATACTGAACATGGAAACAAGTTTCAAGCTGAAATTGGATGGGATTTACCTGTAGGCACTTCGCTGAAATTCATCTCTATAATCAAGACAGAATCATATATAAAAAAGTATTTTCAGTCTTTAAATCAAGGATACAAAACAAAATTCTCCCCTTTTAAAAAGTTGTATAATCCATTTATTGATATCAAAGCCTTTGTGATCAACTATGATAAAGCGAAAGAAAAGTTTGAATGGGTAAAATAGACACAAGTCTTATACTACATAACAAACCTTTCCAAATCATGCATAAGACAAACACACAAATACTACTATAAAATTCACATATATTAATATCAAAAAAAATATTCCCCAATAATTACATCATCCCATATTTATAAGTGCAACCCCAATAATAGGGAGTGATTTCGAAGCAATATCTATATTTTCATACATATATATATAGTCTCAACACTATTATATATAGATACTCACCAGCGTTTAGTATAGATAGTCATTGATATTATATATAGATATTCACCAGCAGTAGATATAGGGATTCACCACTTTATATATAGATACTCACCGCAGTATATATAGATATTCACCGCAGTATATATCTATATATAATGTTGTTTAGTATAGATAGATAATCGTATTTAGTATAGATACCCACTTGTAAGCCTTACTATACAATGGATACAAAAGCTCAATCTTCATACATGAAAAGTATGGTTTTCTGCTATCTTTAGAGTATTTAAAGCTATCAAAATCAAGAACTAAGTATCTTATTGAGTTAATGCTTATTTTCAGAATCATTTTAACCTCAAAATTGGCAAAATAAGGGGTTATTTTGGGTCAATCAATGGGAAAGTATAGGTGAAAAAATAGTGAAATGGTTGTTTTATTCCATTTTTACAAAAAAAACACCCTGTTTTTTACAACTGATAGGCCTGCATTAACAAGATACATATATACGCAATAACACCATGCATAATAACAAAACTGAATAATCAACTAAATTCATTCATATACAAATAAACTCTTTCGTATACATAAACAATAGCATTTCGGGGTTATAATATAAAGTTTCTTGCATATAAGTTTAAATACAGCAAGAATCGACAACTTTTTATACTTTCAATACTCTACTTTTGCTTCAACAAAATAGCACTCACAACTAAATATATAATGCAGATAATTATAAAGAAAACACCTGAAGAACATTATTTCACAACCGAGAAGATCACACGTGAAGCCTTCTGGAATCTTTATAAGCCCGGTTGTGATGAGCATCTTGTACTTCATAATCTGAGAAACAGTAATGCTTACATCGATGATTTAGACCTGATTGCATTGACCCAACATGAAATATCAGGACATATTATATCTACAAGAGCGATTATAAAAGATGAAGCAAACAATGAATATGAGGTGCTTTGTACCGGGCCAATATCTGTACTTCCTTCAATGCAGTCTAAAGGCATTGGCTCAATGCTCCTGAGACACTCTATAGAAAAGGCAAAAGAGTTAGGATATTCGGGTATAATTCTATTTGGAAACCCTAACTACTATCAACGCTTTGGCTTTAGGAATGCCGAAATATATAAGATCACAACAAAAGATGGTCAGAATTTCGACCCATTTATGGCCTTAGAATTAAAAGAAAATAGCCTTGAGAATATTAAAGGTAGCTTCTTTGAAGCTCAGGAATTCACCATTAAGAAAGAAGAGCTAAACGAGTTTGATAAGAACTTTCCTTACAAGGAAAAGAAAAAAACAGATACGCAATTATAGAGCTTATAGCCTTCTATATCATGCATATCTCATAAAGCCAATCATAAATAAAAAAGACCTATATTGATTGTATAGGTCTTTTTGTGTGTAGAATTTTCTTTACTAAACTATTTTATATTTAATGATAACACTGATACAAATCCACAATTTTATCGTTAGAATGAAATAGCATCAATCATAATATATAAATTTGCTTTTCTAAATACATTACAAATTGAAGACTCAAGAATATTTATCTAAATACAAAGAACATCCTCAGCTTAAGAAGGTAATTAAAGCTATAGAAAACAAGGAAGGGGAAATTACACTTAAGGGGCTTGCAGGATCATCAAAGACATCAGTTATAAGCTCTGCATTCGGTATCCATAAAGGTTTACACCTTGTCATCATACCAGAAAAAGAATACTCTGCATATATATGTAATGACTTAGAGAATCTTTTCGAGGAGAGAGAGCAGGATTTCAACAAGAAAAAGGTGCTTTATTATCCTTGTTCGTATAAAGTCCCTTATGAGACAGATAATGTAGAAAATGCAAATATATTATTGAGAACTGAAGCATTATCAAGAATTCAGGCCAGTTCTAAGATGACTATCCTTGTCACTCATCCTGAGGCTTTATGTGAAAAGGTAATTACCAAATCCTTTCTTTCTAACAATACCCTGAAGCTGAAAAAAGGAGAAAAAGTAGATATAGACTTTGTTTCTGATGTTCTTATTGAGTATCAATTTGAGAGGGTAGACTTTGTTATCGAACCCGGGCAATTCGCTATTAGAGGTGGTATTATAGATGTATATAGCTATTCAAATGACTATCCATATCGTATTGAATTCTTTGGTGATGAGATTGAAAGTATAAGGTCTTTCGATCCTGAACAGCAACTATCTGTAGAAAAGCTCAACCATATAAATATTGTCCCTAACCTACACAGCAGAATTGAGCAGGAAAAGCGACAATCGATATTGGATTACCTCCCTCCTTCCTCGGTTATATGGGTAGAAAATATGGATCTTACTTCTGACCTTATGGATAAGGAGTTCGAAAAAGCCCAAAAGCAATATGAACATCTATCCGAAGAAGTCAAGCACCTACCCCCTGAAGAACTTTTCTGTAATGGCAATGAGTTTAAAAGCAAGCTTGACAGACATCAGCTTATCACTATAAACGATCCTTCTACAAAGATTGATAATAACGCGATACAGTTCAATACTCAGGCGCAACCTGTCTTCAATAAGAAGTTCGATATGATTCTTGAAGATCTGAAAGAACTCAGGAAGGATCAATATGATGTATTCTTTCTATCTGAAAATATTAACCAGATTGACCGGTTCAAGAGCATTATTACAGATATACAGCAAAAGGATAACATTCAGGAAGAAATTACAGAAGACCTGTTTGAGGGCTTTAATTGTCCACTCCATGAAGGCTTTATCGATAAAGAGTTGAAGCTTGTATGTTATACCGACCATCAGATATTTGAACGATACCAAAGATTCCACCTTAGAAACAGATTCAAGAGTAAAGAATCTCTGACTATAAAGGAGCTTTACGACCTGAAACAGGGTGATTATGTCACTCATATTGATCATGGTATTGGTAGATTCGAGGGTTTAAGTAAGATAGAAAACAATGGAAACATTCAGGAAGTCATCAGACTTACATATAAAAATGATGATATAGTATATGTTCCTATCCATTCACTCCACCGTATATCTAAATTTGTTGGTAAGGATGGTAAGGAACCCACACTGAATAAACTAGGCTCACAGGCATGGAGTAAATTAAAGCAAAAGACCAAAAGCAGAGTTAAAGACATTGCCCGTCAGCTGATCAAACTATACGCCAAGCGAAAGGCTTCCGAAGGATTCCAGTATAGCCCTGATTCATATCTACAGAATGAACTTGAAGCTTCATTTATATATGAAGATACTCCAGATCAAAATAAATCAACTCAAGCCGTAAAAGAAGATATGGAAAAGCCTTATCCTATGGATAGGTTGATTTGTGGTGATGTGGGATTTGGTAAGACTGAGATTGCTATTCGTGCTGCATTTAAAGCCGTGACAGATGGTAAGCAAGTTGCTATTCTTGTCCCTACAACTATTCTTGCATTACAACACTATAAATCATTCAAAGAACGACTGAAGGACTTCCCTGTCGATATTGACTATATCAATAGATTCAAGTCTGCCAAACAACAAAAGGAGACTATCCGTAACACAAAAGAGGGTAAAGTTGATATACTTATAGGTACTCACAGGCTGGTGGGTAAGGATATTGAGTTTATGGACTTAGGGCTTCTTATTATTGATGAAGAACAAAAGTTTGGGGTAGCAGTAAAGGAAAAGTTGAAGAACTTCAAAGTCAATGTTGATACTCTTACCCTTACGGCAACGCCTATACCGCGTACATTGCAGTTCTCACTTATGGGAGCAAGAGACCTGTCTATAATCAACACACCCCCACCCAACCGTTATCCTGTCGAAACACAAGTAAGAGCCTTCAGTGGTGAAACAATACGTGATGCTATTCTATATGAGGTTTCCAGAGGTGGGCAAGTATTCTTTGTGCATAACAGAGTCAATAATATCATGGATGTCAATGCCATGATACAAAAGTTTGCCCCCGGTGTCAGGATTGGTGTTGCTCATGGTCAGATGGATGGCCCTAAGCTTGAAAAGGTGATGATGGGATTTATTGAAGGACAATTCGATGTACTATTGGCAACAAAGATTATTGAATCTGGCTTGGATATCTCCAATGCCAACACCATAATTATAAACGAAGCTCAACATTTCGGCCTAAGTGAACTACACCAAATGCGGGGTCGTGTAGGTCGAAGCAACAAGAAAGCTTTCTGTTATCTTCTGTCTCCTCCAACCAGCACTCTGACCACAGATGCCAGAAAACGTATGAAAGCCATCGAGGAGTTCAGCGACTTGGGCAGTGGTTTTAATATTGCAATGCGTGATCTCGATATACGTGGTGCAGGTAATATACTGGGTGGTGAGCAAAGTGGGTTTATATCTGACATCGGTTTCGAGATGTATCATAAGATTCTTGATGAAGCTATTCTGGAACTTAAAGAAGATGAGTTTAAAGACACATTCAAGGATGATAAGGAAAGTAAGGCGTTTGTAAAAGACTGCATCATCGAAACAGACCTTCAACTTATGATACCTGATGAGTATCTTGATAATGTCAGGGAAAGGCTAAGCCTCTATAAAGAACTTGATAGCATTCAGGATGAAACCACACTACAAGCCTTTATCACTCGCCTTGAAGATCGATTTGGTGCTCTGCCACAACCTACAGTTGCGCTTATTGAAGCTATCCGCCTTCGTTGGGTAGCCAAATCTCTGGGTATAGAAAAGATAAATATGAAGTTCGGTAAGATGATATGTTGGTTTGTTGCCAATAAGGAATCTGCATTCTATGAATCACCAGTATTTGGCCGTGTGCTTACATTCGTACAAACTCAAATCAGAACCTGCAAGATGCAGGAAAAGAACGACAAGCTTTACATGAGCTTTGAGAATGTGAAGAATGTAAGCAAGGCATTGAAGCTATTGGAGGGAATTTAATGATAAAACTATAATATATGTCACCTCTGACTATTCAAATCAATAGTTATGGGTGACATAAGTTATTCTATGATGTAAAGTGTATTTCCTGAAAACCTGAATTCCATACTCTATTTGAATATTTTAGGTTTCTTTTTTTCACCAGCACAAATTGCAATCTCATTGATACGCTTAAGTCTGGTTTCTTCTCTCTTAGCAGAGGTCACCCAATACAACATCCCTTTCTTCACAGATTTACTTAAACTCTCAAAATATGTGTTGGCCTTTGGATGCATATCCAAAGCTTTTTGCAAGTCTTCGGGGATAATAAGCTTTTCTATATCATCCAGACCTGACCAACTCCCGTTGCTTTTTGCAAGTTCAACAGCCTTCATACCCTCTTCAGTCATAAGGCCATTCCTGATCAATACATCTACTTTATTCTTATTCACTACTGACCATGTGCTTTTAGCCTTGCGTTTGCTGAAGTACTGCTTATACCTTTCATTGTCGATCCTTCTTTTTGTACTATCAATCCAACCAAAACATAAAGCCTGATCAACGGACTGACTCCAATTCAGGTTCTTGACTTTAGATTCTTTCTTGTATACAATTAGCCATACAGACGACTCTGTTTTGTGGTACTTATTGAGCCATTCCCTCCATTCTTCTTCATTCTTCGGACAGAATTCTTTTACTTCTTTCTTTTTCATATTGATTTCTATTGGTCTATAAAAATAAGGGATTCTTATGTGACAATTTGATTTCACCTATAAACATATTAAATTGCGTCTATTATTCATTATAGCCATTAGATAAAGGGATACATATATATACTCTCACCTAACAACAAACTCCTGATAGAGTGATATTGTAATGAGTATGGAATAGGACACATAACGATAACATAAATTACTTACAATGAACCCAAAAGCAAAAGCAATCATTGAAAGAGAGAAAAGAGAAAGAACAGGAACTCTTGATTTAGGGAACTGTGGATTAACAGAAATACCTAAAAAGATAAGAAGTTTTACATGGATAACAACGCTTGATATCAGTTATAATCAAATACAAAGACTAGAGAACTTACCCAACAGCCTTAAAAGCCTCATCATATGGAATAACCAAATACAAAAGTTAGAGAACTTACCTAATAATCTTAAAGACCTCATCATATGGAGTAACCAAATACAAAAACTAGAAAACTTGCCTGTTTCTTTAAATAAACTTTATATCAATTCTAACAAAATAAAAAAGTTAGAAAACTTACCTAATAGCCTTAAGAACCTCACCATATGGAATAACCAAATACAAAAGTTAGAAAATTTACCTATTTCTTTAAAGAGGCTTGATATTAGATCTAATAAAATTCAAAAGCTAGAGAACTTGACATTCGAATTATCTAAACTTGATATCAGTTCTAACAAAATTCAAAAACTAGAAAACTTGCCTAATTCTATTACTGAACTTAACATCAGGTCTAACAAAATTCAAAAATTAGAAAACTTACTTGTTCCTTTAAAGAAACTCGATATCAGTTATAACCAAGTTCAAAAGCTAGAGAACTTGCCTGTTTCTTTAATTTCTCTTTCCATCAGCGATAACAAAATTCAAAAGTTAGAAAACTTGCCTAATTTTATTACTGTACTTGACATCAGGTCTAACAAAATTCAAAAGCTAGAGAACTTACCTAATTCTATTACTGTACTTGACATCAGATCTAACAAAATTCAAAAATTAGAAAACTTATCTAATTCTATTACTGAACTTAACATCAGCTATAATCAAATTCAAAAGTTAGAAAACTTACCTAATTCTATTACTGAACTTAACATCAGCTATAATCAAATTCAAAAGTTAGAAAACTTACCTGTTTCTTTAAATAAACTTGATATCAACTCTAACCAAATTCAAAAGTTAGAAAACTTATCTAATTCTATTACTGAACTTAACATCAGCTATAACCAAATTCAAGATCTTAAATCTATAGAGCCTCAAATAATAAATGGCCATTATCCTCTTTATTGGAGTGATTATATACCTTATAAAGGAATAAATCTTAAAAATAATCCATTAATTACTCCACCTCCTGAGATTATAAGACAAGGCAAAAAAGCTATGATTAACTATCTTCAAGAGTTAGAAGAACAAGGGCATAGCAAACTATTAGAAGCAAAAATATTGATTATTGGTGATGCCAGAGTAGGAAAAACCACTTTATATAGAAAGCTAAAAGATGTCAATTCAAAGCTTCCCTTAGAAGAAGATTCTACAAAGGGGATTGATATCCATACTATGGATTTTAATGATATCAAAGCCAATATATGGGACTTTGGAGGGCAAGAGATTTATCATTCTACTCATCAATTCTTTCTTACTAAAAGATCCCTTTACATTTTTGTTGATGACACTAGTCGTGATGATATTGATTATGATTACTGGTTTCAATTAATAGAAATATTATCAGCTAAGTCGCCTGTCTTAATTGTACAAAACAGAAAAGCAGATAGACATAAAGAGTTTGATTCAAGAGGATTTAAAGGTCAATATGAGAATATCAAGAATGTATATTCAATCAATCTAAGCCTTAAAACAGAAGAAGATAAAGAAAGGTTTGAGAAATTAAAAAAAGAAATAAGCTTTCATATTAGTCAACTCCCTCATATAGGAATTGAATTACCAAAGAACTGGCTAGATATAAGGAAAGAATTAGGCAAGATAGCCAAAGATAAACCATATATCAGTAATGAATATTTCTTCGAAATCTGCAAGTCATATAATATTACAGATATAAACAAAAAGCTCCATCTAAGTGAATTTTTTCATGATTTAGGAGTATTTCTTCACTTCCAAGAAGATCACCAATTAAAACATAAAATAATCTTACAAAAAGAGTGGGCTACTAATGCTGTTTATAAGGTTCTTGACGATAACCATATTATAGAGAACAGAGGACGATTTAATGAAGAAGATGCTTCTCAGATATGGAAGAATTCAGATTATGAAAATATGAATAAGGAGTTTATTGCCTTAATGGAAAACTTTGAATTGATTTATCCTTTACAAAACACTAATAACAAGCAATACCTTATTCCTACTCTTTTACCAATAGAACAAACTAAATTTAACTGGGATTACAATAATAACATAAAACTCATATATAAATATGACTTTATGCCTAAAGGGCTTATCAGTAGATTTATAGTAAGAAGGCATCGTTTAATAAAAGAAGAATCTGTATGGCGTAAAGGTGTTATCCTAGAAAGAGAAGGAGCAGAAGCTTTAGTTATAGAGGATAGTAAAACAAAATCTATTGAAATAAAAGTAAAAGGAGAAAATAATCATAATATAAAATATCTAATAACAAATATAAAGAATGAATTTGATATTATACACAATGGTTTTTATGATATAAAAGTATTGAAGCTAATTCCTTGTAATTGTAATGAATGTTCTCAAAATAAACATCCGTATTATTATCAGTATGATTCTCTAATTAGAAGAAAAGATAAAGGAAAGCAAACTGTTGAATGTGATAATAGCTATGAAGATATAAATATCCAAAGCCTCTTAGATTCTATTTTCATAGATATAGATAGCAACGAAGATATAGAGAAAGTAAAAATATTTATCTCATATTCCAAGGATAACAAAGAACAAGTTGATAAATTCAGAAAATATCTTGGCCAGTACAAAGGTCATTATAAATTCACTCCATGGTATGATGGAGACCTAAAATGTGGAGATGAATGGAATCCCGAAATTAAGAGAAACTTAAATGAAGCAGATCTAATTATCTTCCTTGTTAGTAATGACTTTCTAGCTACTGATTATATAAGGGATGTTGAGATAGAAACAGCAATGGAAAGACACAGAAAAGGAGAAACCAAGATCTTACCTGTAATATTAACCGATTGTAATTGGCAAAGCAAAATCAATCCTCTAAATAAGATTACCTGTTTCCCTGAGAAAGGAAGACCTATATACGAAACAGATAGTATAACTGCTATAGAGAAAGGATGGACTTCGATATTAAATCAAATTGAATTATTTCTTAAAGAAAGGTAAATAGATAATGGTAACTAAATCAAATAATTTGCCTTCGAACTCTTTTGATAAAGAAGATAATCAAAACCAAAATAAAACTCTAGAAGCCAAGGTGCTGATTATTGGGAAAAGAAATGCTGGAAAAACTTTATTATATGAAAAGCTAATAAATGCAAATAATGATCATCCTTCAAAAAGAGAAGCCAGCAAAAAAATAAATACACATTCCATAAACTTTGAATATAATGGTCAAAATATCATAGCAAATTTATGGGATTTTGATGGAGAAATAATATCTGATTCCCTTCATCAAATATTCTTTAGCAATAGAACTGTTTATATTATAGTAAATAAAACTGAAGATATTGATAATGAAAAGTGGCATCAATTAATAAATAAATATTCAGAAACTACATCTATAACAATAGCTCAAAATAAGAAATCCAATTGTTATGAAAATTTTAACACAAACTATAATAGTATAACTACTATAGTTAACATCAACTTATTATCAGAAGACACAGACGATATAGATAATCTGAAAAATATAATTGGACATGAAATTAGCCAACTCTTCAGAAAAAAAACAAAAGTACCAAACTGCTGGAAAAAAATCAGAAAATATATTGTTACAACAGCAAAACAAAAAGAATTCATAAGTTTATCAGACTTTATTAAAGAAATAAATATCGATAAAGAAGAAGCTGTAAAATCAATAGAGTACTATCATGATTTAGGTATTTGCTTTTATTTCCAAGATAATGAGCTTTTAGAAAGAAAGATTTTCTTAAGAAAAAATTATATAATTAATGCTATCTATAGTATTCTAAATGATCCTGAAATCAAAAAAAATGCAGGACAATTTAATAAAAAAGAAATTTTTAATAAGTGGTCGACTCAAGGCTCTATTTGTCAAGAAATGAATATTGAGTTTATCATCTTGATGGAATACTTTAAATTAATACAACCTCTTAAAAAAATAGATGAAGGGCAATACCTTGCCCCTAAGCTTTTACCAAAAGAACAGCCTGAATTCAATTGGAATTATAGTGGTAATATTTGCTTAGAATATAAATACAAAACCTCATGCAAAGGGCTTATTATTAAAATCATATCCGATATGTGTAAATTAATAAAGGATGGCTTTATTTGGTATAATGGGGTAATATTAAAGCAAAAAAACACTGAAGCCCTTATCACAGAAGATAGTCAAAACAAATCTATCATAATAAGAATAAAAGGAAATGATTACAAAGATTTAATGTCTATAATTGAATATAATCTAGAGGAAATACATAAAGACGTAGAAATAAAAGAAAAAAAGGAGTTGGTTTCATGCATATGCAATAAGTGTAAACAAGATAAAACACCATATTTTTTTGAATATACATCTCTTTTAGAAAGACAAGAAAAGAAAAAAGAAACCGCTGAGTGTGATAATAGCTATGAAGATATAAATATCCAAAGTCTTTTGGATTCTGTATTTACAGAAAATACTAAAGACAATAAGCCTCCAGTCAACAAAAGCACAGAGAATAAAGATAATTCAAATGAACTTAAGTTCTTCATTTCTTACTCTAAGGATAATGAACAGCAACTTGATAAATTCAAAAAATATCTTGGCCAGTACAAAGGTCATTATAAATTCACTCCATGGTATGATGGAGACCTAAAATGTGGAGATGAATGGGATCCTGAAATTAAAAGAAACTTAAATGAAGCAGATCTAATTATCTTCCTTGTTAGTAATGACTTTCTGGCTACTGATTATATAAGAGATGTTGAGATAGAAACAGCAATGAAAAGACACAAAAAAGGAGAAACCAAGATTTTACCTGTAATATTGACCGATTGTAATTGGCAAAGCAAAATCAATCCTCTAAATAAGATTACCTGTTTCCCTGAGAAAGGAAAGGCTATTTATGAAACAAGTAATATAAATGATATAGAAAAAGGATGGAGTTCAATTCTAAAACAGATCGGGAAATTCCTTAAAGAAAAACAACAATGCCCACAGTAGAAGAAGTACATAAAGAGCTGGATTTAATTCAGGATATAATAAAAAGGATGGCCAACAATTCATTTAAGGTGAAAGCTTGGTTGATGACAATAATCGCAGGAGTCCTTACATTTAGTATGCGTGTACTCTTTCCACTCAAGAACAGAGATGTTCAGGAATCATCTTCAATAGTGATATTGTTCTTCTTGTTGGTGCTAACGATAGTATCGTGGTATCTTGATGCTTACTACTTGAGAACAGAAAGAATCTATCGCAATTTATATTTATGGGTAGTCAGAAACCGATCCCATACCAACAACTATCTTTATGATCTTTCTACCTTCAACAGAGTTATTGAAGGTCAAAGTAAAGATATAAGAGAGGATGTAAGTTCAGTATTTAGGATAATGATTTCATCAACATTATCTTTCTTCTACTGTATACCCATCATCTTTATTAGCACTCTACTTATTATATGTATATACCATATATAAGGCATATAATAAAAGGATAAAGTATAAGAAAGCTCCATTCAAACTGCTATTAGCCCTTGGATAGAGCTTTTGTATTTATAATGTCTTTTTAGATAGAACAAAACAGGCGAAGTAGACAAATCAAGTTCATTAACTCTTTCACATTTATATTTTCGATTGGTAAAATAACGTTAGGTAGATAAACAATTCCTTTATACAACTATTTGCTATGTATACTCCTATGTGAAATATCTCTTTCACAAATGTTAAAAACCACTTATCAAAGATGTCAAAAGTTGGAGATTTGCGAAAAAGAACTAATTTTGCAAGCTTGAGATTAGTTTGGTCATTTAATAAAACCAAGATTCCCAATTGATTATAATAAAATAGTAAGGGATAATCTTCAATAGGAAACCAAAATATTTTTAATATGGGTATTAAGCAAAAAACATCCGACCTTAAAAAGAGAATGCGTGATGCTCTTAGCGGCGGAGGAACTAAAGCTATTGAAAAGCAAAAAGCTATAGGTAAGTTAACCGCACGCGAGAGAATAATTGCTCTTCTTGATCCTAAAAGTTTCCATGAATACGATTTATTCGTTGAGCATGGTGCTAAGGATTTTGATATGGACAAAAAGTATCTTCCAGGTGATGGTGTAATTACAGGAACTGGTATGATCGAAGGTCATCCGGTATGTATCTACGCTCAGGACTTTACAGTTGCTGGAGGTAGTCTCGGTTGGATGCATGCAAAAAAGATCTGTAAGATCATGGACCATGCAATGAAACTAAAAGTACCTATCATTGGTATTAACGATTCAGGTGGTGCTCGTATTCAAGAAGGAGTAAACTCATTAGCTGGATATGGTGAAATCTTCTATAGAAACACCAAAGCTTCAGGAGTAATCCCTCAGATAAGCGTAATCCTAGGTCCATGTGCCGGAGGAGCTGTATACTCTCCTGCTCTTACTGACTTTGTTTTTGTTGTTGATAAGATCTCTAAGATGTTTATTACTGGTCCTGAAGTTATCAAGACAGTACTTGGAGAAGAGATATCAATGGAAGAACTTGGAGGAGCAAAAGTACACTCTGAGATAACAGGTAATGCTCACTTCTATTCAGAAAGTGAACAAGAATGTTTTGATCAGATCAAGAAGTTGATGAGCTTTATTCCTTGGAATAACAAGAAAAAAGCTGAGCACTTCACAAAGAAGACTCCAAAAACAAAAGTATACAAGATTAACAGCATTATGCCTTCATCTCCAAACATGCCTTATGATGTTAGAGATGTAATCAGGGCGGTAGCTGATGATTCTGATTTCTTCGAGATTCAGGAAAGATTTGCACCAAACATCGTTATTGGTTTTTCCAGAATGGATGGAGATACTGTAGGTTTCGTTGCTAACCAACCTAAAGTTCTTGCTGGTGTTCTTGATGTTGACAGTTCTGATAAGGCTGCAAGATTCATCCGTTATTGTGATGCTTTCAACATTCCATTGGTAACCCTTGTTGACCTTCCCGGATATCTTCCAGGAGCAGATCAGGAACATGCAGGAGTTATTCGTCATGGAGCAAAAATTCTTTATGCATATAGTGAAGCTACTGTACCAAAGATCACATTGATCTTAAGAAAAGCTTATGGTGGTGGTTATATAGCTATGTGTTCTCACCATTTACGTGCAGACTTTGTGTTTGCTTGGCCAACTGCTGAGATTGCAGTAATGGGACCTGAAGGAGCAGCAAATATTATCTTCCGTAAGGAAATTATGAACGCTGAAGATCCTGAAAAGGTAAGACAAGAAAAGATAGAAGAATACAAACAAAAGTTTGCGAATCCTTATGTTGCTGCTGCTTATGGCTATGTAGATGCAGTAATAGAACCTTCAGAGACTCGCTCAATGATTATACATGCACTTGAGATATCAGGTGGTAAATCAGAAGAGATTCCATATAAGAAACATGGAATTCCTCCATTCTAAAACTTGAAGGTTATGGCAGAAAATAAAAATGAAGTAAACGCAACTGGAATAGAAGCTGAATTAATTTCAGGAGAACTAGTTATTGATGAGGTATCATATCCTACTCTTTTAACCAAGCAGTATATGGACAGAAAACCATATAAAGAGCTTGACTTAAGAGAAATCAAGACTGTTATTCCAGGCACTATCATCGAGTTATTCGTTAAGCCGGGTGATAAGGTTAATGCAGGTGATAAACTTCTTATCCTTGAAGCAATGAAAATGCACAATACTATTATCGCACCTATTGATGGTGAAATTAAAGAGGTAAGAGTAAAGGTAGGAGAAAGACTTGCAAAGAATATATTGATGATTCTATTTAAGTAAGAGAACTTAAATACACAATATAAAAAAAGGGTTGCCAATAGGCAGCCCTTTCTTATTTCTTCGAAGAATTGATTGTCAATTCTTATTTTTTCATTTCCTTTTGATATAATTCGTTTAGCTCTCCAATGTAGTTAAGAATCTCAGTTCTTCCAGTCTTATCTGATGAACTGGTTATAATCATTTCTGGTATTTCTTCCCATTCCTGAGACAACACCTTCTTATAAGTCTGAACATTCTTATTAAGTTGATTTGGCTTCAATTTATCAGCTTTTGTAAAAACAATGATAAAAGGAATCTGACTCATTCCCATCCAGTTTATAAACTCAAGATCTGACTTCTGTGGTTCATGTCTGGAATCCACCAAAACAAAAGTAGTCATCAGGCTTTGCCTTGACACCAAATAGCTTTCAATAAGTTTCTGGAATTTATCTCTTTTGGTTTTAGATACCTTAGCATAACCATAACCAGGAAGATCCACCAAATACCATCTATCATCAACATTAAAGTGATTGATAAGTTGAGTTTTACCGGGAGTTGAAGAAGTCTTAGCTAAATTCTTTTCTCTACACAAAACATTTATAAGAGATGACTTACCGACATTAGAGCGACCTATAAAAGCATATTCAGCTTTATCAGCCTTAGGACAACCACTAATTTTAGAACTGCTGATAAGAAATTCTGCCTTTTTTATTTCCATAATAATACATTTATATGGATGAAAAACCTCAACAAACGATGAAGACTCATCCAATGAGTAATCAATAAAGTGTTAAGATTTTCTGTAAGTCATTACATGTCTATCAATCTTGAAGTCGTAGATATCTCTCACTGTAACTATAATACCAGTTTCTTCTACATTCCCAAAATGATCATTGATAGCAGTACCAAAGGTCTTCATTGTAGCAGACAGGTTCATATAAGCATTAACAAGAGGAGGTATATTCTCATTAAGACTTCTTACCTTCTGCATAAGGATTCTATAATCTTCTTCATAGTTACAACCATTGAAGATATTCTTCAGAACCTTACTATCAGTAGTAAGAATAATAGGAACTCTGGCTTTAACCAAGCCTTTATTATCTGGAAAGTACTTATTCAAGAAATGTAAAACAAGATCTCTGGCAAGTCTATCATAATGAGGGTACATAGTAACCTTACCAAACAGATATTTCACATCAGGATTATCAGAGACAATAGCACCCAGTCCATCCCAGATATTATCAAGAGAATACATCCCTTTTCTGATATTAAAAGTAGGCTGGTAGCTAGGTTGAACAAAAGAACGACCCAATTCAATCGTATGAGGCAGGTAGTCTTTAATAAAAGTCTCTGACAATTTAAATAATCTTGAAGTAGGAGTTTTCACCTTTGAGATATCAGTATCCTTCAAAAACTCTTTACAATGAATAAACCTATAACCACCTACAATCTCTTTATCTCTGGGATTCCATACGATAAGTTGTTGAAAAGGAGTATCAGCTGTATCAAAATCATCAATATCACAAGCTTTACCAGTACCCCCACCAGCATCACGAAAAGTAATTTCTCTCAAACGACCTACTTCACGTAACAAGTTTGGGCTATCCTTATGATCAAATATATAAATCTTATTACTCCCGTTATTTGTATCTCTTACAAACTTGTCTTCTGTTAATTCGGCTTCCAATAGATCTAAGTCTACTGGAGGAATAATTGTTTCCATGTACAAATTTTTATTGGTATTCTATTTTGGAGACCTGTTCTTTTTCCCTTTACTTTACTTGTAAAATATTAAACGCAAAAAGCTTTATTTTTGTCTTTCTCAAGTTGATAAATATGTTCTCTAAACATAGATGCCCATTGTTTATCTGAGTATTTCTTATCTAAGCTGCTATATGAAACAGGCTTTCCAAAGTAAATCTCAAAAGTTTGTCCTTGTTGTTTATAACATTCATCAACAAGGTATAGCATCTCAATGTTCGCCTTAAGTCCCAAAGATTTTCTCAAGTTAGCTAGTCTGTAAAAGAAATTACTATTATGCCCAGTAATAAAAGCAGGGACTATATCGCGTTTATATCTTTTGCATTTAGTAACAAAAGTTTTTTTCCACTCAAGGTCTTTAATAACACTCTTTTGCTTTCTTGATACTAAACCAGCAGGGAAATACAGTAAAGCATTATCAGATTCAAAAGCAGTATTAAGTGCTTTTATATTATCAGCATTACTTCCATGTTTATTCACAGGGATAAAGAACTCTTTCAAACCCGCAATGTTCATGAGAATATCATTCACAGGAAACAAAATATCATCCCTTACTTTTCCTATTGCTTGTAATAAGGCTATTCCGTCTAATCCTCCCAAAGGATGATTAGAAGCAATAAGGTATCTTCCATCCTTAGGTATATTTTCAAGACCGTGAACTTTAAGTTCAATCTTAAACTCTTTTAATATGGCATCAACAAATAGAAATCCGGAGCTACCATTTTCTCTAATCAAGAAATCATTTATAGATTCCTCATGAACTATACGACGTAAGTATTGAATCAGAAATTCAGGAATTACTTTATATAAGCCAGGATTCTTATTCTTTAATACTTTCCTAACATTTATTAATTCCAGATTCTTACCTTTATTTTCTGCCATATTTACTTGAATCAACTTAGTTTCAAAAAGAATACAAAACTATACAAATAACTTTTACAGTAAAGATATTTAATCTACTTTATATTGAGGGCTAATTTAAAAAAGAAAAGGGACTAGCGAAAGCTAGTCCCCTGGAAAGTAATCTCACGATAACACAAACTAAAACATTTTGAAACCAGAATATTGCATGGCTTCTCCTTTTCCGAAACTATAACTAAATCCTATAACCATTTGCCTTCCTCTAAAGCTCTTCTGATATTTATAAAAAGAACCTCCATCAGTATATGATTCATATTTACCTGTAGCTAATAGGTCTCTTACACTGAAATTAATTACTCCCCTACCTTTAAGTATTTTCTTTTTTATTCCAAGATCAACAACAACAGATCCTTTATAAGTACTTTGGATATCTTTATAGTCAGATGTATATTTAACCTTAGTCTCTGCATCCAGACCTTTGGTTATTTTATATTTACCTGTAACTCTTGCTGACCAACTAGAGCTATTGAAATCATATACCTGATTCCTATAATTCCCTTGTCTGTTATAATAATTCCAATTCATATCACCCAATACAGTCAACCACTTTACAACATCAAGTTTACCATTAAGCTCAACACCATAACTCTGAGTGCTACCAAGGTTTATAGGATAACTAATCGTTTCATTATTCTGCTTATCAAAGATTCTGGTGATAACACTTGTAGTGTTTCTGTAGAAAACAGCCATATTCACAGAACCCTTGTTCATATTCTGTATCAAATTCAACTCATATGAATCAGTATATTCAGGTCTTAAGTTTGGATTTCCTGTTCTCTTTGAATAGAGGTCTGTCAAAGACACAAAAGGATTCAAGCTCCACATTCTGGGTCTGTGAATTCTTTTCGAATAACCTAATTGTACAGATAACTTCTCATTCAATTTAAAACTAGAATGAATACTTGGGAATAAGTCACTATAGTTTCTACTACTTTCTGTATTATCATTCTCTAGCTCAGTTTGCATATTGGTATTTTCAAACCTTGCTCCTCCTTTTATTCCCCATCTACCTATTTCAAGACCATAAGTAGCATATACAGAAAAGATCTTTTGATTTAAATTGAAGATATTGGATAAGTTATCATTATGTACATAATCACTGTTGACAAAGTCAAAAACCTGATAATCCTCTTTTAGATCTTCAATATTATACTTTGTTCCTACTTCTAGTTCATTACCTTCTGAAAAGGGGTGTAGGTAATCAGCAGCGAAAGTAAATATTGCACTTCTAAAATCATTGTCTAGCTTCTGTTGAGCATCAAAGCTATTATTAGTCACTGGATCATTTGTATAGACAGAGTTTTTATCTTTTCCAAAGAAAGATCCTTTAGCACTTACTAACAGACTTTGATCTTTATTTCTCTTAAATGACTTCTTATATTGTAGATCATATTCCCATTTAGGATTAGTAGCTTCTGATTCTTCTTTTCTGGTAAAGTCAGTAGCTGTAGGAAACATATATTCTATTGAATTGGGTTCATCTTCAAATTCATATGCATAATGACCTGAAAGAGTCAATACATTATATTTATTGATATGATAGTCCGCACCAAGTAGGATATTATAAAACATCTCATTCTTTTCACTATCACCTTTATAGTCATATATCAATGTCCCATTATTAAGTTGATAGCCTTCTGATTTTCTCAGGAACGTCCTCTTGCCTACTCCTAATTGAGAGAACAAATTAAACTTCTCAGTTCTTCTGTTTAAGCTCAGCCCAACACTATGATTATTCGGGTATCCGGTATTTAAAGTTACAGAACCATTCAAGCCCTTTCTTTCATTCTTCTTAAGTATGATATTCAATATACCTGTAGTCCCTTCAGCGTCATATTTTGCAGATGGATTTGTTATTACCTCTACTCTCTCAATCATATCAGAAGTTATAGTCCCCAAGGCATTACTACTATTACTTGTGAGCACTGAAGGTTTCCCATTGATCAGAATCTGAACATTAGAATTACCCCTAAGGCTTACAGTTCCCTCAATATTGACATCTACAGAAGGTACATTATTCAGCACATCTAATGCGCTACCACCAGCACTACTTAAATCTTTCCCTACATTAAAGACTCTTTTATCAAGCTTAAATACAGTTTGAGACTTCTCGGCTACAATTGTAACCTCATTCAATAGATTCTGATCAGGAGATACTTTGATTACTTTGAGGTCAGCAATACCTTTATTTATATGTATGTCTCTAACAAAAGAGGTCTTATAACCCAAAAAGTTTACTTTCACATAAAACTCATTATTGTTAGATTTCAATTCAAAAGAACCATCTTCTTTTGTGATCGCTCCTGTAATAAGTTTATCTTCTTCTGTAAATAGTGAAACTGTAGCATATTCTAAAGGCTGATTATTACTTGCATCTATAACCTTACCTTTTACAAAAATACCTCTATTCTGAGCTACTAATGTAATTACCCCTAAGAGCAATATTGCTGTTATTATAAAACCTCTCTTCAACATATATATCATCCTTTCATAACTATTAAACCTATGTGTAAAAACATTGAGCTTTTATTTATCATTTGATGTCTTTAGCCCCTTATACATTCCAAAACTAATGCTGATAATATGGAGATCATAACTTTTTCGATCAACAGCATATTTAACATGATAATATGCATCATTATCCTATTTAAGGTCTATTTTGTCGTTCAACGGCCAATCATGGTCGTATGTCGAATAATTATAAATCCTTGATACTATTCTTATAATTTTGGCTTTATTATAAAAACTAAAGTCTTGTTATGAAAGAAGTTTTGAATAATATAATCCATAAAGCAAAGTCAGAATTATGGTTCTCCTTGTTAATTATCATTTCTATTTTCCTTTATACTAATCTTGATGAGGATCACTTCCATATAGAAACTTATGAGATATTATTCTTCTTGAATTATATACTGGCTGGTCTTATTATCAATTATATTCTTTTACCAAAGTTCTTTTATAAGAAGAAGTATTTTTTCTTTTTTACTGGATTAGTGCTCACTATTGCGCTTACAATCGTAATTGAAGAATTTGTACTTGAAAAGATCTATTTTCCATATACCAGAGGTGCTACTTTTCCCCCAATAATATACTCCCTCATTGATGTAATGCCTGTAATATTATTGATGGTAGGAGCTAAATTTGCATGGGATGCAAAGAACTCACAAGTTGAACTAGAACAACTAAAGTCTGCAAAGGTAGAAAGTGAACTCCAAATGCTTAAATCTCAGATAAACCCTCACTTTCTGTTTAACAACCTCAACAATCTTTATGCATATGCCTTAGAACAATCTCCTAAGACTCCAAATCTGATACTACAATTATCCGCATTATTAAGGTATATGCTATATGAAGCAACTGATACTTATGTAAACTTAAAGAAAGAGATCAATTATTTATCTGATTATATTCAACTAAATCAGCTTCAGATTGAGGATAGAGGAGAAATCAATTTTGAAACAAACGGTTCTCTTGAAGGCAAGATAATTGCTCCATTCATATTGGTAGTATTTATAGAAAACTGCTTTAAACATAGTACCAGCAGTCAAACAGAGAACATAAAAATAGATATTAACATTGATGTATATGACAATGTGTTAAGGCTACATTGCTCTAACACCTTTACCAATATCAATAACAAAGATAATCTAGCTAGTGGAATAGGACTTAAAAACGTCAAATCCAGACTTGAACTACTATACCCTGAAAATTATACCTTAGAAATCAACAATCATAATAATATATATGATGTTATTCTGGAGTTAAATCTAATGAAATCATGATAAGTTGCATAATTATAGAAGATCAGCCACCTGCACAAAGAATACTACAAAAGTATATCAAGGATATAGGAACTTTAAACCTTAAAGGAATATTCAATAATGCTATAGAAGCTCTGGAATTCCTAAAGAAAGAAAAAGTAGATCTTCTGTTTCTTGATATTCACTTACCTAAAATATCAGGCCTCAATCTTATTCAGTTACTGGATTATAAACCTCAAATAATATTGACTACTGCATTCCCTGATTATGCATTAGAGAGCTTTGAATATGATGTATTGGATTATCTGTTGAAACCCTTTTCTTTTGACCGCTTCGTTAAATCTATACTTAAATATCAAAGCTTATTCTGTCAGGAAAATACAGAAAGCTCAAGCCCGGAAAACAATTCTAATGATACTCCTTTTATCTTTGTAAAGTCCGGACATGATTTAGTCAAAGTAGATATCAACTCCATTGAATATATAAAGTCCGAAGGTGACTATACATCTCTGTTCTCTGGTGGAAAGAGATATCTGGTCAATAATCCTCTAAAATACTGGCTCAATTTCCTGACAAATCAATACTTCTTTCAGGTACATAAATCTTATGTGGTCAACATAAACTTTATTGACAAAATATCAGGAAACCAGATCTACATACAAACAGAGATTATACCCATTGGCAGAGCATTTAAAGATAAATTCATAAATGCATTAAACAAGCTCCAAGCCTAGTTTGGAGCTCCTATTTCCTGTAGTATCGTATTATAGGGATATACTTCATCTAAGATGAGATCATTTTCTTCGTTCTCAGGTATATCAAACTTATCCTGATGTTTTTCTTTTATCTCTCCCAATGTATTATCCCACAACTCCCATAAGAATTGCAACTGCAAATCATTGTGTAATGTTTGTATTAAATATACTGTTGTATCAAAGTCTGACTCTATCAACTCGGCAACCTTCAATATTACCTTCTTTGCTCTTTTTCTCTTGATCCTATCACTTTGGTGCCTATATTGCTTATACAATATGCCTATGTCTATTCCTCCCCTTATACCTAATATCCTCAAATCTGCACTTTTCCCCTCAATATAACAACTCAAAAAAGCCTGATCAATCAGATCCAGTAATGACTTCCACCCTATATTCATTCTCAAAAATATCTTTATTGGATCAGAATAAGCCAACTGAGCAACACTTGTAATATTTATATCATGAAAACGCCTTAATACTTGTGGTGAGATTCCATCTAATTTCGAAAAACCAACAACATCATTGTTCTTCTCTTTAAACCCATCTACCTTCAATAGCTTTTGTATGATCTTTCTCGAGAAATCTGATAATATTGTACGTGTAAATCCTACAGGAAACACGCCAAGGCTAAAGGATAATAAATACTTTACATGTGTACCCAAATCTGATTTCATGATGATGAATGATAATACTACTGAAACCATAATCTTCAACCATACATAATGAATAGAATCCGGCGTAAGGTCTGTATTTTGCCTTCTCTTCAATATATCATGTAAACCCCAAACATAACTGCCTATAAATGCTAGTATAATCTCTGTAGGAAGTTTGTTAATCTCTATTGTTTCTATATCTACAACTGCACCTGACTTGAGTATAGATGTGAACAGAACATATAAAAACCCCAATAAAGTAACACTAAACAGCGTGAGTGTAGGCAACAGAAAGCTATTTCGTGAGAAATAAATAATATCAAAGACCTTTTGCATGTCTCCATTTCTCTCTTTTTCTGTTTCACTTCCACCACCAACATTACAATTACTCAAATAAACTTTGGTGTAATACTTCCTCAATACATTATCATTCCTGAATATGTTTTCAAAGTTCCCCTTTTTTCTTCCTAATGTATATCTATAACTATAAATCAATATTGGACATAATGCTGATAAGAAAACAGCAACCCATATAAGAACATAATAATACAAATTCATAACTCAATGCTTACACTTAATGATTAATCCAGAACAAACTCTCTATCTAATCATGAAAGATATAAAACTTTTACAGAATACAATGATAACATACCATCCAAATAACATCACTACTAAAGTATACTCCGTTGCCTTTACCTAAAACAACCTAATACAGTACCTTCAACACACCAATATATTTACTATATAACGCTTCTGCCCCACCGAAGTACAATATATAGGTCGACGGGGTACAAAGTGTAAGTCGACGGGGTACAAAGTGTAAGTCGACGGGGTACAAAGTGTAAGTCGACGGGGTACAAAGTGTAAGTCGGCGGGGTACAAAGTGTAAGTCGGCGGGGTACACTCCCGGACTCGATGAGTCAAGACCATTTATAGGTAAAGAGAATGTATGTAGATAGGTAAAGTATTAACTTGTTATAGGTACTGACATTCCCTTTTTCTTGTAGGCTTATTCAAACTAAAACCCCCAAGGTAGATATGAAATCATAGTATAGACTCCTTTTCTTATTTAGAAAGCCTAAATATTATCTTAATTTTCAAATTAATTCAGTATAGTAGTTAAATGCATTCAACAAGCAATATCAGCTTATATAAAGCCTAAGTTATGGAAAGGGAAAAATAATTAAATTTTTTTTCTTAATCTAAGAAATACTAAGCTAGACACTTAGAGATAATACTTAATGACAAGTGAAAAAAAAGGATAAAAACATTTGCATATAAGTAAATTTATTGTTTATCTTTGCAGCGCAAATAACGAAAAACAAAAGGCGAAAGTAGCTCAGCTGGTAGAGCATAACCTTGCCAAGGTTAGGGTCGCGGGTTCGAATCCCGTCTTTCGCTCAAAATCGTTCTGATTTTATTTTAAAACCACGCCCAGATGGTGGAATTGGTAGACACGTTGGACTTAAAATCCAATGACCGTTGAGGTCGTGTGGGTTCAAGTCCCACTCTGGGTACCGAGGCAAGTTCTTTTTTAGAGCTTGCCTTTTTTTGTACCTATTCTTTTCGTTTAACCTCCATTGTATATATATTCCGTTTAATTAGAACAATTAAACATATTTTTTAAAGCAATTCTTTATATTTGGTTATTTTGAAAATATTTAACCCAGAAAAGATGCTTAGAAAATATAAACTTGAGGTTTGCTCAAACTCCATCCAATCAGCGATAAATGCAGAAAATGGAGGTGCTGACAGAATCGAATTATGCGATAATCTACTCGAAGGAGGTACTACACCTTCTTATGCCTGCCTTGATATAGCCAAATCTATTCTTTCAATTCCTATAAATGTACTTATCAGACCCAGAGGAGGAGATTTTCTATATAACCCAATAGAAAAGGAAATTATACTAAGAGATATAGAATACTGTAGAGATCTTAATCTTAATGGGGTTGTCATTGGATGCCTGAATAAAGAAGGGGAGATTGATATTGACTTCCTTGATCATATGCTTGAGATTGCAGGGCCCATGAGCATCACTTTCCACAGAGCTATTGATATGGCAAAAGATATGATCGAAAGCGTAGAGATCCTAAAGAGAAGAGGAATTAATAGGATTCTAACTTCCGGAGGAGCTGCAAATGCTATAGAAGGTAAAGAGACGATAAGACGAATGGTAGAAGCTGCCTCTGGTAAAATAAGTATTATGGCAGGAGGAGGTATCAATTCTGATAATATAGCCTCTCTTATAGAATATACAAACATTACAGAATGTCATGTCTCCGGCAAACATCAAAAACAAAGCTCTATGGAGTATAAGAAAACAGATGTTAACATGAATGGACAGGTAGACTATGATGAATATTCTATAATGGAAACTTCAGAAAAGGCCATACAAAACATCATTGGGATATTAAATAATATGTAAACTTATGAGAAAAACGGTACAAATACTCTTTATATTTATCTCTCTCTGCTTTATAGTTGCTTGTAGTAATGAAGCATCTAAAAATGAAGTCAAAGACCTTTGCGAAGAAGATTGGACTTTCATAAAGGGAAATAAAACCTATAAAGCAGAAGTCCCTGGTAATATATTCTCAGATCTTTATCTTAATGAGATTATAGATAATCCATTCGATCAGGATAATGAGAAAAAGCTGGAATGGGTGAATCAATCAGATTGGATATATTCTACTACATTCACCTGTGACGACAAATTCCTTGCTAAGGATGCTATAGAACTTTGTTTTTATGGCCTTGACACCTATTCAAAAGTCTATCTGAACGATCAGTATATTCTTACTACTGATAATATGTTCAGGAAATACATTATTGATGTAAAAAAGCATATTACAAACAACAACACTCTAAAGATTGTATTCAGTAGTGCTGAAAGAATAACAGACAGCATCGCAAAAACAGAATCAATACAATTACCAGATAAAAGAGCTTATCTAAGAAAAGCACCTTTTCAGTTTGGATGGGATTGGGGACCTAAGTTTATCACCTGTGGCATTTATCGTCCAGTTTCCCTTAAGGCTTATAATAAAGTATCTCTCAAGGATGCTATTATGATTCCTGATTATGACATTGAAAAGAATTTGGCAAAACTGGATGGTAAGATAAGAGTAAACATAAAGAACAAAACAGATCTTAGATTAAAAGTTAAGTCTGATAGCAAAACATACTATAATCGTAAGATAAAGGCTGATCAACTAAAAGACACTATAAACTTTCAGTTTGTAATCAATGAGCCTAAAGTTTGGTGGCCTACAGGAATGGGAGAGCCAAATCTATATAACTTCAGGCTTGAACTTTGGGATGGAAATACAAAGGTCGAAGAGAAGAATATACAAACAGGAATACGAAAGATTGAACTTATTCAAGAGGCAGACAAGAAAGGAAAGTCTTTTTATTTCAAGATCAATGGAAGGCCATTCTTTGCAAAAGGAGTAAACTATATTCCTCAAGATATTTTCCTGACTGATGTAAGTGATAAACAATATCAAGAGCTCCTAAACACAGTTATTGAGTCAAATATAAATATGCTTAGAGTTTGGGGTGGTGGAGTCTATGAAAAAGATATTTTCTACAATCTATGTGATAAACATGGTATAATGATATGGCAAGACTTTATGTTTGCCTGCAATATGTATCCCGGCAGTGAACGCTTTCTTGATTCTGTAGAAGAAGAAATACAAGATAATATATATAGAATAGGATCTCACCCTTCTATCATCTTATGGTGTGGTAACAATGAGTGCCGCGAAGGATGGGAGAATTGGGGCTGGCAAAAAAGCCTTAACTACTCTTATAGTGATTCAACAAAAGTATGGAAAGACTACAAAGAGTTGTTTATAAATCGTATTCCTTCTACCCTAAAGAAACTTGATCCAAGCAGACCTTATTGGGAATCCTCCCCTTCTATTGGTTGGGGACATCCGGAAAGTTTATTGTCAGGAGACGCTCACTATTGGGGAGTCTGGTGGGGTGCTGAACCTTTTGAAGTCTACAACAATAAAGTAGGCCGATTTATGACTGAATATGGCACACAATCATATCCTTCAATGAAAACTATTCAAACGTTCACCCCTGATTCAATGATATATATAGATTCACCAATACTTGCCCAACATCAAAAACATCCAAGAGGTAAGGAGTTGAATGAATTATATATGAAAAGATATTTCTCTGTTCCTAAAGATATCTTCAACTATATCTATAGCAGTCAATGCACACAAGCATATGGTATCAATACTGCATTAAGTGCACACAGAAGATCTGCACCATATTGCATGGGGTCTTTCTATTGGCAGCTAAATGACTGTTGGCCTGTGATATCATGGTCTTCTATAGATTATTTCGGTAGATGGAAGCCTTTACAATATGTTGTTAAAGAGATTTACAAACCTCTGACTATAGCCTTAGAAAAAGGAGAAGACCATATTAAATTCTATGGCATATCAGATAGCTTGAAGGAAAAAGAAGTACAATATAGTATTGAGCTCAAGAAAATGGATGGAACAATCATTAAAGAGTACAGAGGGGACATTACCCTTATTCCTAATAGCAGCACATTGTTACTAAACAAAAAAAATGCTAATTTCTTAGACGGATACTCTATAAATGATATTTATGTTGTAAGCCGCTTATATGCTCATAAAGAAAAGATATTTGAGAAAATATTCATCCTAAATAAGCCAAATAAATTAAATATAAAAAATCCTAACTTGAGTGTAAACGTTATACCTTCACCTGAAGGGGCTGTTATATACCTAAACACTAAAACATTTACGCCATTTGTATGGATGGAGAATTACAATTCTATTGAGGGGAAATTTGAAGAAAATTTTTTCCATTTAGAGGCTGGCAAGGAGAAGAAGATCATATGGAGATCTCAGGATTATCCATCTGATTTAAAGCAAACACTTAAGGTATTTTCTCTTTATGATATAGTAAAAAACTAATATTATCATAGATATACAGAAAGCGTATTTCTTAAGATTCTATAAACAAACAAAGAAATGGAACAAAAAGCAAACACCAAAAGTTATACCTCAGCATTCATATGGGTTACAATGCTCTTTTTCATGTGGGGTTTCATGACTGTAATGAATGATGTGTTAATCCCTCATCTAAAAAAAGTATTTGATCTCAACTATGTACAATCAATGCTTGTCCAATTTTCGTTTTTTGGAGCATACTTTATTGGATCAGTAGCATATTATATTTTATCTTCTTTACATGGTGATCCCATTCTAAAAATAGGTTATAAGAATGGGATTCTTCTTGGGTTGTTATTATCATGTGTTGGAGCATTTTTATTCTTTCCAGCAGCAGAATTCGAACAATATGGTTTCTTCTTGGCTGCATTGTTTATTCTAGGGCTTGGCTTTACATTGTTGCAAATTAGTGCAAATCCATATGTTGCTATCTTAGGGCCTGAACGCTCTGCTTCAGCAAGGTTAAACTTATCTCAGGCTTTTAACTCTTTAGGAACCACTATTGGTCCTTTAATTGGTGGATGGGCTATCTTCCAGTATACAAAAGAATTCGGATTAACAGGATCTGATGCAGTGAAAATACCATATCTTGTATTTGGTATCATATTCGTTCTGCTGTTGGTTGTTATTGCTTTGGCAAAACTTCCAAAGATGACAAATTCAGAATCTACAGAAAAAAAGCCAAGAGCTTTTGCCTTTCCTCAACTACGCTTTGGGATGTTTGCTATTTTCTTTTATGTAGGAGCAGAAGTTAGTATCGGAAGTTTTCTTGTAAACTATTTAGGTCATAGTTCTATTGCAGGTCTTGACGAAGCTGCGGCTAGTTCTTTTCTTGCGTTATACTGGGGAGGACAAATGATTGGAAGGTTCTTAGGTGCTATTTCATTAAGCAACATGAAGAACAAGTTTTTGAAGAATGCACTAATGATAGTGATTCCAATATTGGCCTTTATTATCATAGGACTTAATTACGGCTTTAGAGAGACATACCCATATCTCATCTTATTAGTTGTAAACTATATAGCATTTAAGCTTGGTAGATCTATTGCAAACAAGACATTATACATATTTGCCATATTCAATATATGCTTACTGATAGTATCTCTAATCTTTGGTGGATTTGTTTCAATGTGGGCAGTACTAGGTATAGGGCTATTTAACTCAATTATGTGGTCAAATATCTTTACTTTATCTATTGCTAAGTTAGATCATCATACTAATCAGGGTTCTTCTCTATTAGTAATGATGATAGTTGGAGGAGCCGTATTACCTCTTTTTATGGGCTTTGTTGCTGATCAGGTAGGTATAATAACATCAATGGTAGTACCTATAATCTGTTATATATATATTGCATTCTTTGGAATATATGGCTACAAACCAAAAGACGCATCATTAATTGATAAAACAGAATAAAGTATAATCAGGATAATAAGAGCAGAAACTCTTATTATCCTGATCTCTACAACAAGTAATTTAATTCTCTTTATAAACACATTAACAAACATCATTTTATGAGAATAAGATCTACTCTTTTAATAACCTTAATTGCAATATCGGGGCTTTTCTTTTCATGTGAGAATAAAAGTATGCACATTAAGATTATACCTAGCCCAAGTGGAAGACTATATAGCAAGCCTGGTTCATTCAAAATAGATGAAAATACCCGAATAGTAATCAATTCTGAAGAAGAAAGAGCTGTTGCAGAATATCTATCTAATCAGTTCAAAAAGTATAGCTCTTTACAAGCAGATATAATTAAGTTCTCAGAGCTAAAGAAGTTAAAGAATGATATTGTATTATACATTGACCCTCAAAACAAGAGAATAAAGAAAGAAGGGTATATTATTGGTGTTGATAAAGCTATAAACATAAAGGCAAAAGATAACACAGGTTGTTTCTATGCTATTCAAAGTTTATTACAATTACTTCCACCTGATTTCTATTCAGAAAACAAAGCTGATGAATATATTATTCCATTAGCCTTTATTAGTGACAATCCAAGATTTAAGTATCGTGGAATGCATTTAGATGTTTGCAGGCACTTCTTTTCTGTAGACTTTATAAAGAGATATCTTGATATGATGGCAATGTACAAGATGAATAGATTCCATTGGCATTTAACAGAAGATCAAGGATGGAGAATAGAAATCAAGAAATATCCAAAGTTAACAGATATAGGAGCATGGAGAATAGAAAAAGACGGAACTAAGTATGGAGGATATTACACTCAAGAACAAATCAAAGAGATTGTTGATTATGCCAGCAAATTAAATATAACTGTAATTCCTGAAATAGAACTCCCGGGGCATAGTTTAGCTGCTCTTGCTGCTTATCCTGAGCTATCATGTAATGATGGTACTTACAAGGTAGAAAACAATTGGGGTATCTTCCCTGATGTTTACTGTCCGGGAAAAGAAAGCACCTTTGTATTCCTTCAGAATGTGCTGGATGAAATAACACCTCTCTTTCCTTCAGAATATATTCACATTGGCGGTGATGAATGCCCAAAAACAAGATGGAAGAAATGCCCTAAGTGTCAGAAGAGAATAAAAGACGAAAAGCTTAAGAATGAAGAAGAACTACAATCTTATTTCATTCAAAGAATAGAAAGGTATTTAAACAACAAGGGTAAACAGATTATTGGTTGGGATGAAATCCTTGAAGGAGGCCTTGCACCTAATGCTACTGTTATGTCATGGAGAGGTATCTCAGGAGGTATTGAAGCTGCGGAGAGTGGACATAATGTGATAATGACCCCTAACTCTCATTGTTACTTTGACCATTATCAAGGAGATCCTGAGTTTCATCCTAAAGCTATTGGTGGCTATACCACTCTAAAGAAAGTCTATGATTATGAGCCTATCCCTACAAAGCTAAGTGAATCTGAAGGAAAGTTCATTTTAGGTGCTCAAGGGAACGTATGGACTGAATATATTCATACTCCGGAACATGTTGAATATATGATGATGCCTAGAATGGTTGCTCTGTCTGAGATCTTATGGACAAGAAAGAAAAGACGTAATTATAAAAAATTCCGAAAAAACCTAAAAGATCATTTTATCAAGTTTGATCATCTAGGGATAAACTATTGTAAAGGTTCTTATAAGGTTGATATTATCGCAGAGAAAGATTCTACAGACAACATACTTGTAACTTTAGAGTCTGAAATCCCTGATGTAGAGATACGTTATTCACTGAATAATGAACAACTAGATACTTCTGCAAATATTTATAGCAAGCCTTTTACTATAAATGAATCTGTCTTAATTAAAGCTGCAATATTCGAAAACAATGCCATTAAAGAGAAATGTTCAGAGTTAGAATACACCAAGCACAAGGGTGTTGATAAAAAGATTTCTTTCAAAGAAAAAGCAGAACATAACTATTCAGGCAAAGGTCTGAATAATGCTATTGATGGCTTCAAGGGATCCAAAATATATAAAGATGGATATTGGCAAGGATTCTATAACAAAGATATTGTAGCTGTAATAGATTTAGAGAAAACAACCAAAGTTGACAGCGTTGAATGTGGGTTTATCCATAAACCTAAGAGCTGGATCTTTGAACCATCAACTATTGATATTCTTACTTCCAATGATGGCATTAAGTATAATAAGGTGAATTCATACCATCCGAAAAGTCAAAAAGATTTAGAGTCATTGTCTATACAAAGGGTAAATATTCCTGTAAACAAAGATTGTCAGTATTTAAAGTTGATAGCAAAAGGTGTTAAGACAATGCCTTCATGGCATCCTGCTTCAGGAGAGCCAGCTTACTTATTTATTGATGAAATTGTAATTTATTAAAACCTAAGCCTCTTGTTTAAGAGGCTTTTTTCAATAAAGATATAAAATGACAAAGTTTAAGTTAACAGCAGTTTTCTTATTATCATCCTTGCTATTTGCATTTTCAGGCTGCAATAAAAAGACAGAACCTGCCGATTTCGTTGATCCTTTTATTGGTACTGGCGGACATGGACATACATATCCGGGTGCCTCATTACCATTTGGAATGGTGCAATTAAGCCCTGATACTCGTATAGACGATTGGGATCATTGTTCTGGTTATCATTATTCTGATAGCTTAATACTCGGATTTAGTCATACTCACCTAAGTGGAACTGGATGCGGAGATTATGGAGACATCAGAATTACTCCTATTGTTGGTGAGATAAAATACAATCCTGCTTCTTTCAAACACCCAAAAGCTGGGTATTCTTCGGCTTTCAAACATGAAAATGAAACCGCAGAACCCGGATATTATAGCGTGTTTCTTGATGACTATAAAGTAAAAGCAGAGCTTACTGCTACAAAAAGAACAGGTATGCACAAGTATACCTTTCCAAAGAGTGACAACTCTCATCTTCTTATTGATTTGACTGAAGCAGTTGTATCAGAACAAATCCATAATCTTGAAGCTAACATCATCAGTAATACTGAGATTTCGGGTTGCCGTCAGTCCGGATCGTGGGCACGAAATCAACATATTTACTTTTATATGGTATTATCACAGCCTTTCGATTCTTATTCGGCAATGCTAAATGATGAAGTTATTTCCGATAAGAAAAACCTCAAAGGGAAGAATCTAAAGCTTGCTTTAAACTATAATACAAACGATAATCAGGAGATTGTCGCTAAAGTTGGTATTTCTGCTGTATCTATTGAAGAAGCTAAAAACAATCTGTTAACAGAAAATCCGGATATGGATTTCAATAAGGTAAGAAAGGATGCTTACAGCAGTTGGAATAAAAAGCTTTCGAAGATAAAAGTAAAAGGCAATGATGATAAAAAGACAGTATTCTATACTGCCATGTATCATGCTTATCTGTCTCCTGATCTCTATAGTGATGTATCGGGAACTTATCGTGGTCATGATGATAAAATATATACAGACAAGGACAAAAACCAATATACTGTATTCTCTTTATGGGACACTTTCAGAGCTGAACACCCTTTACTTAACATCATAGAGCCAAAAGTTAGTAGTGACTTTATCAATTCTATGCTCAACATATATAAAACAGCAGGTAAATTACCTGTTTGGGAACTTGCTGCCAATGAAACAAATTGTATGATAGGGTATCACTCTATTCCTGTCATTCTTGATGCATATAATAAAGGTATTAGAGATTTCGACCTTGAATTGGCTTATGAAGCAATGACGCACTCTGCAAATCAGAAGGAAGATGGCATATACTATATGAATACTTATGGTTATGTTCCCGGAGATTTAAGCGGAGAATCTGTTTCTAAAACTCTTGAATATTCTTATAATGATTGGTGTATCGCTCAGTTTGCAAGAATACTTGGCAAGGAGAATGATTATAATTTCTATATCCAAAGAGCACAAAATTATAAGAACATCTTCGAAAAGAATACAGGATTCATGAGAGGAAAGAGAAACGGTGGCTTTGAAGAACCTTTTGATCCACTAGAAGTAAACTTCTTCCTTACTGAAGCTAACTCATGGCAATATACTTTCTTTGCTCCTCAGGATATAACAGGACTGATAGATATATATGGTGGTGTAGAAGGTTTTGAGAAGAAACTTGATGATATGTTTAGTGCAAAGACAGAACTTACAGGAAGACATCAACCTGATATCAGCGGTTTAATTGGTCAGTATGCACATGGCAATGAACCATCTCACCATATGGCCTACCTATATAATTATATACAAAAGCCTGAGAAGACACAGAAACTGGTAAAGCAAATCTGTAATGAAATGTATACTACTGCCACTGATGGATATAGTGGTAATGAAGATTGCGGTCAAATGTCAGCATGGTATGTCTTAAGCTCAATGGGTTTATATTCTGTAACCCCTGGAGATACTATTCTTGCTATTGGTGTTCCTGAGTTTACAGAGGTTTCTTTTAACGTTAAAGACAAGGCATTTAAAATTGTTGCAAACAATCTTAATGAAAATAACATTTATATAAAAGAAGCTAAGCTTAATGGAAAGCCTTATCAGAAGAGTTATATTTCATTAAGCGACCTATATAATGGAGGTGAATTAATTCTCGAGATGAGCACTGAGCCTTCTACTACTTTTGGAAAAGGTGATGGTAATTTCTCTGTTATAGGAATAGATAAAGATCATATAACTCCTGTTCCATACTTTACTGCTCCATGTAGATCTTTCAAGAATCCAATAACAGTATCTTTCAACCATCTATATGATGATGCAAAATACTACTATACTATAGATGGCAGTGAGCCTACTACTGAATCTATTCCTTATACTAATCCTATAAAAATAGACAAGACAACTATATTAAAGGCCATTGCTGTAAGAAATAATATAATATCTAAAGCCGCTACTGCATATTATTATAAGATGGATCCTAATTGGTCTATCAAGATAGCTCACCCCTACGGAAAACAATATACTGCAGGAGGAAACGATGCTCTTATTGATGGAATCATCGGAAAAGAAAACTTCTCTACTGGTGATTGGCAAGGTTACCGTGGGCATAATATTGATGCTATCATAGATATGGGAAAACGTAAAATGATAAACACAATATCAACTGGCTTTATTCAGAATATCAGGTCATGGATATGGATGCCCGAAAAAGTTGAATACTATACTTCTAATGATGGTATCAACTGGAGCTTAGCTTTAGAAGTCCTTAATGACATACCTAAAGATCAGGGTGATGGTATCAATAAACGCTTTGAAGGCAGGATAAATAAAAAGGCCAGATATGTAAAAGTTATAGCTAAAAATCAAGATGAAATACCAGAATGGCATGTAGGTGCAGGTGATTCTGGTTGGATTTTTGCTGATGAAGTCGTTATTAAATAAAGTATTAAATTATCATCAAAATATGATATTATGAGATCGTGTATTGTAGCATATTTATTATGGTTCTTTCTGGGTTTCTTTTCTGCTCACAGATTTTATACGGGAAACTATGGAACAGCTATCATCTATCTAGTCACAGGACAACTATTTGGTATTGGATTCATCATTGATCTATTTCTTATTCCGTCATTAGTGAATCAGGCCAATCTAAAAACAAAGTATGAACACATGGTATATATGAATTCAAGATTTTAGATTTACTCTTATAGAAAAGACAGGAGCTTTCGTCTCCTGTCTTTTTATATTCTGTTCTCCTTAATAGCTCTACGCTGGATATTTTTATTTTGGCTCTTGGAATAGCTTTATTAAAGCTTTCTGGATAGAGGAAAAAGAAAAAGGATAAGATACGAATTGAATATTATGATTCTTCTTCAACTGTTCTATATCCTCAGTAAATAGCTTTGATATAAGTATACTTCTTATTGAATGATTGATTTTCGTTCCTTCTAAGATCAAAGACACACCATCAATATCACCTAATTCTTGATCTACAATAAGTAGATTAAAGCTGCTTCCCTCATCACATAAAGCGATCTTAAGATCTAAACCCGTTTCAAACTCTTCTACTTTCATACCATATTTAGCCAGATTTTTAGATAAAGACATCGACAGACTTTTGTCTACAACAGCAACTGCTACTTTCAAGTTATTAACTAAATGCTCTTCTATCTCTTCACTCAACATCTTATTAGACATATCAGAACAAGGGAAAAATAGTTCAAATGCTGTACCTTCATTTTGCTTACTCTGGACATGAATCACTCCATTATGGTTCTCTATAATCCCATGAACAACTGATAATCCCAGACCTGTACCCTCACCAACAGGCTTTGTGGTATAGAAAGGATCGAAGATCTTCTCCATTACCTCTTTTGACATTCCCTCACCAGTATCTCTAACAGTAATCTTTATATGTGGTATCCGATTGAAATCTCTGTATATTTCAATGAATTCATCATCAGGAATAAAGTCTTCTATCTTCACTTCTAACAGCCCTCCACTCTTTTTCATTGCATATAAAGCATTAGTGAGAAGGTTTAAAAACACCTGATTTAGCTGATTTGAGTTCCCTTGCAACTGCTGATATCTACTGTTAAGTTCATATTTCTTGACAGTGATATCGGGGGAAACAGATGGCTTTATCAACTCTAAAGCTTCATCAATTATAGAGTTTGCATTTAAAGAATAGAAACTTAACTCTGATTTTCTACTGAAGTTAAGTATCTGCTTTACGAGATGCGCAGCCCTTGAAGACGCTTTCAATATCTGATTCAGATACGATTCAAGAGCACTTCCTTTTTCTACACTCTCCATTGACAATTGAAGATAGCCTTGTATAGTAGCAAGAATATTATTGAAGTCATGAGAAATACCACTTGTAAGCGTACCTATTGTCTCCATTTTCTGTGCATGTCTTACCTGCGTTTCAAAAGCTTCTTGCTTTGTAATGTCATTAATTATCCCTAAGATACTATCTATTCTGTCTTGATTATTCTTTATAGGTGTTAAAGTAAGGTTAGCAGGAAAATGATCACCATTCTTTTTGATACCAGAGATTTTTCCACTCCATATTATTCCAGCCTCTATTTGAGGGAGAATATCATTAGAAAAGTCATTCATGGATAAATTCACACATGAACCAAAGAATGGTTTATTTATCAGATGTTCCCTTTCAACACCACTAATTCTTTCGAATGAGGAATTAAAATAATTTATATTCCCATTCATATCCATTATTAATATACCATCTGAAGATTGTTCAACAGCAGCAGCTAGCTTTATCTTTTCGAATTCTTGAGCTTTAATGCTAGAGATATCTCTGGTTGTTCCTACTATTCTTAGTTCTTGATTAATTGGATGCCGAATTATTTTACCTATAGCATGAAACCATATTAACTCTCCTTCTGGAGAAATGACCCTATAAACGAAGTTAAAAGATTTATTTTCTTCAGGTTTACTTATAGCATTTAGAATAAGATCCCTATCTTCTGGATGGATATATTTAAATAAGAATCTGGCATCATTCATTGCCTCCTTTGTGCTGATTGGCCCTTTTTTTTCAAATGTAGGACTTACATAATAATACTTTGTAAATGGAATATCTGCAATCCAAAAGATTTCATCAATAGAATTAACAAGGATATTAAACCTATGACTAATCTCACCCAACTTTAGTTCTATCTTTTTATTTTTGGTAATATCCTGTAATGTACCATAATACACCTTATCACCTTTAGGTGTTGTTTCTTGCTTCCAAATGCAGTGAAGGTATAATAGTTTATTACTACCCTTATTTAGATATCTAAAGTCAAATGATGAATCAAGGTTATCAGTTTCTCCAGATCTCATTTTCTTCAGAATATGAGCTTTGTCTTTCGGGTGGATTCCTCTTAAAAACTGATTCAATTCTAATCTAAAGTTTGTATTTGATGTAATTCCCAGAATGTTAAATACCTCATTAGAGATAATAAAAGACTGTGTTTCTTTATCCCATCTCCAATTACCTATTCGAGCTAGCTTCTGAGCTCTTTTCAAGTTCTTCTGGCTTTCGATAAGTTTAGACTCTGTTTTCTTCTGTTGGCTTATGTCTGAGATAGTAACTCCAACACCCTGTCCCAGTTTAAATATATTAATAGAAGAATTAACTTTTCCTAAAGAAGTCTTCAAAGAGAATTTCTCTGAATAAAAGCTCTTGCCTGTTTCGAGCACTCTATTCGGGATATCTACTAGCTCTGGTTCATTTATATTCTTGATAATATCCTTTATATGCTTTCCTAGCAAGTTGTTTTTTGTGTTATCAGCAAACAACACATAGCTACTTTTATTCAAGAAGACGAGTTCTAGTTTCTCATTAAAGATTGCGCATGCGGTTGGTAATCCATCTATAAAATCTTTATATCTGGATATCTTACTATTCTTTTGCTTTTCTTCAGTATCATATGGAAAGATAATCTCGTTATCAGAGTTCTTATTAACAATCTTCTTTATTAGAGCATCCAGTTCTGGAAAGACATTAGTATCCTTAATTCTATCTTCTTTCAATGAATCAAAATGACGATTCAGACTCTTCATCTTTCTGGTAATGTAAAACATTCCAGATATAACGAGCAATCCAACAACAGTCAATAAAACTACAGCTATAAATAGATAAAGTGATTTCTGTTCTATATTGACCTTGCTATTAACAAATAGAAAAATGCTACAAAGAAATACTAATACTGTTATAATTAATACTATATATTGAGAAGCCAATCCCTTGGCACTTTTATAACTCATATCTGTGGAGTGAATTTATTAGATACATTTAGCAATTGCTAAAATACTATAAATACTTGTAGCGACAAACACCGCTATCTCTATAAGAGACTTATAAATACGATTATACATTATTATTTAACCCGACTTACATTGAAAGGGAATAGTTACTTTTGAAGAACATTACGAAACAGTTATATTATAAACATGAAATTCTGTGCAAGAATTATGTTTTAAAGACTATATATTTAATATAGATATCAATTGACAACTCCTTATTGAGGAGCTATCAATTAAGTTGTATGTTACCTATCAATTAAAAATACCTCAAGATTAATACTAAGCTTTCAATTGCTTTTAATAACACACAGATCTTTATAGTCAAATATCTTTTATGAATATTCTTTAATTCCTTGATTTTTTATGATCTACTGGTACCAGTATTTTTTCATTGTCTAGAGAAACAAATATTCTTTTCCAAAAGACAAAATCATTCTCCACCTTATAATCAAGCAAAATAAAAGCAGCAGGGTTTATATCTTTAAAAGGGTAGTAATCATAATATTCAGGAAGGTGTTTCCCATATAATCCCTTTATATCTGCTTTCCATTTATCTCTAAAGCTTTTAAACTCTTCTTTTGATTCAGCGAATTCTTTTTGATATTTCGTTACTAATCCCTTTAAAGGCTTTATTCTTCTATTTTTCTTTAATCTTAAATCCTGAATAAAATCTCTTTCTTCAGCAGATAGAGTACGTTTTTCTTCTCTGGCTTTTAGCTTATATACATTCATTTTACCCTCATAAAATGCTACTGTATCTCTTAAGCCTCTAAGTAAATCTTTATCTTCTTCACTTATATTTTTATCAAAGCCCTTTCTTTGACTCAAAATATCTTTATATACTGTGTTCTTATAGTAGTTGTGAATACTTTTTGATACATCTTCTTGGCTTTGCGAATAGAGGTTAAAACAGCATGACAAGAATAGAAATCCAATTATAAATACCTTCTTCATAATATGTAAGTAATAAATCTATTAATAAATTCCACAATAAATAACCAGAACCCCCTAAAGGATAATAAATGATAATGTAAAGAAACACTACAAAATGGTATATCTTACGTTAATTACACCAAGTTAATTATAGAAATTCTAGTAGGAAGACAAATATAAGGAGATTCAGGAATTTATGAAATCTGTTTCTGAAAATGTATCTACAATGCAAAGGAAAAAAGAAGAAGCTGGTTTTGAACCAGCTTCCTAAGAGTTTATTATTTGAGATGAGTCTCTATAACTTGCACAACTTCTCTGTCATTAAGAAAAGCTGACGCCTTGCTTACAAAAGCGATAATAGACAAGTTCTCTGGCACCCATTCCGGTTTAATATCTAAAGTGTATTCCTTACTGTAATCTGTATTCACCTGAATAGCATTTCCACTATTAATCCTATCACCATAAGCATCTGTCAAGCCCTGACGTAATACATGATTGTGTACATAATCTTCGACAATCTCTGCGCCGTCTTTCTGTGCACTGGTGATTTTATCTTCAACAACAAGTACTGTCAGATTATATTCACCAGTAGCACCACTATTAAACTTAGATGTAGTATTAATGGTAGCTTTCTTATTTTGCTCATCATATACCACATTTAAACCTATATTCACTACACTCTCTTCAGGGCTAACAAGGAAAGAAGATATAATATTTCCCCACTCACCACTTTCTGTTATAAGCTTATCGCCTGAAGGTTTCCAGTTTATCACACCCTTTGGGAGAGATGATATATTTAAATCATCACCCCAAGTGTTTCCTATCTCTGTTCTATAGTCTCTTGAGAAAGCACCACCAGCAGGTCTGGCAAAGAAACCATAATGCACAGCAACGACAACAAGTTTATCATTATATGCTTCTTTTTGCTCTTTAGCTATCTCAGCAGCTGCAGGGCAGTTTACACATTGATGTCCTGTAAACTCAAAAAGAATAGTCTTACGCTTTGAAGTGCCCGGATCCGGATCTGGAGTAGGAGTGTCTCCTCCTATTTTATATGGTGCTTCAACCTTATCACAAGACTGAAACAAAGTACTTCCAAAAGACAAAATCAAAATCTGAAGTACTACTATTGTTATATGTTTAATTGTTTTCATAGTAATCAAATTTAGAAGCTAGTAGTAATTGATAGAGTAAATCCTGATGCCGCAGGAACTTGACGACAAACACCACCTATACAAAGAATACCTTCTCTTTGTCTACCATAAGATAGAGATATACGGGATGTATTCTTTCTGTAACCTGCTGAAAAGTTATAATAGTGGTTCTGATAATCTGAAACAGTATTATCATAATTCCACTGATCCATAGCAGAGATAAAGAAGTTCTTCATATTATATTCCAATAGTCCGCCAATCCAATTGCCTCTTCTACCTTGGAATGCTCTATCTGGGTGATCTATCTCACCATTGTTTACAAAAGCTCCTTGTAATTCCCAGTGAATAGATTTCCTGTTCTTTAGCTTATGAGTAACATCTAACACCATCACATGCTGTTCAACCTTAGGTTCTCCCGGATGATCTTCAACTATAGATATTTGATCTTGTACATATAAATAAGTAAAGATCGCACTTAACTTCCTTGACAACTTCTTGTTGATTTCAAGGCTTGCAGTACGATAAAGCATATCACCAAAAGCGAAGAAATCAGAGTTATACCCATCAGTACCTCTTTTGTCTATAGGTGTATTGCTATCCAACTGTGTCTTTTCAATATCATTAACCTGAGCATACTCAAGGCTTATACTAGTTCCATATTTTCCACCAAGAAGGCTCTTTCTCTTGAACTTATAGTTCAACTGAGCAGAAAAGCCTATCTCTCCATTTGGCTGAGTAGCATAAGGGAAAAAAGATGCCAAAGCATAAGATTGTTGAGTAGTTAATGCAGGAAGGTAGTTCATATCTAACACTTCCCCTGTCGCTGATCTGTCAGACTTAAAGCTGAAGTTATCAAGTCTTTTGAACTGTAATAACATACCTAAGCCATTACCAGCATAAGATAAAGTAGAGTATAATGCCTGACCGTTTCTATAAACAAGGTTGTTTAATGCGTTAGGATCCTGAGATTTCCATGCATATTCACTGTAAAGATCCCAACCTTTATAAGTAAGATTAAGTCTACCAGCAGCAGCACCCACATTATAAGGAATCTTATATATATTATCAGGGAAGTTTTGATACTTACTGACAAAGCTACCTCCAACAATTACATTAAGGTCTGATTGTTTCTGTAGTAATTGAAAAACATCTATTTCTCCATCAACACCTTTAACGATACCTCTTTTCTTGTCATCTTTATAGCTGACCCAATATCTTCTTTGTGTACCATAAACTCCTGTAAGTTTAACTCCTTGTAATGGTCTAACAACTACTCTTGCTCCATCTAATGAGTTATCTAATCCAAGGTTCCATTCTTGATACGTTCTTAATACTAAACCACTACCAAATTGTTCATAGAAATTACCAGCAGTGATTTCTAATTCATCAATTGTATATTTTGCCCATTTGTAAGGAACTCCGGAACCATTATATTCTTCTTTGAAACCAGAAATTGGAGGTAAGTAGGCTTCAAATCTTGCGCCTGCAGAAAAGTTCTTATAGGTATAAGTAAGGTCTGTATATCCATTTAAACCGAATGATCTTCCGTTAGCAATGGTATCAAGACCAATATTTTTATCTTTCAGGTAAAGCTGCCCATCAACTTGAGTGTTACCGTGAATCTCGCTACCTTGAAGTAGTCCCTGAGCATCAACATTAGATGCAAAGATCAAGCATACCAATAGCGAAAAAGCTTGATATAATCTTTTTGTCATGTCCTAAAAGTTATGGATTAGTGTTTTATTTTCTCGCCCTTGGCTACCTTAGTAAGGATCTCAAACAACTCATCTTCGTCTCCAACAGTATACCCGCTATGCTGATAAACGATATTTCCTTTTCCATCAACAACAAATGTATGAGGTACATTAACTACATTCATTGCTCTTTTGAAGTCCATATTAGAATCTAGTAGAACTTCATATTCCCATCCTTTTCCACTTACTGTGGGAGCAACTCTTCTCATTGATCTTGAATCATCAATAGAAACAGCATATAATTTTACACCTAATTCTTCTTGCCAGTCTGGATAAACAGCAGCTATATTGTCAAGCTCTAATTTACAAGGCTTACACCAAGTAGCCCAAAAGCTAATAACGAAAGGCTTGCCATCATTATTCAGATCTCTGGTATTTATAGTTGTACCGTCTAAAGTTTTAATATTCGCAGAAGGAAGTTTTGTCTCTTTTTGAGCAAAAGCATTAGTACTTAGAATCATTAAAGCGATTGTAGCAATAAAAAAATTTCTCATTTTCTTCAAGTATATAAAGGTTGATATTTTTTATGTTATAAAAAAACACAGACAACTCACCTAGGGTGATAGGTTGCATTCTTAGTAAAAAAGTATCATATATTACGATTAACCTATTTGTTCAATATGTAAACTTCAAGAAGTTCTGCTCCCTTATTTGACTCAATTGTGACACCTTCCAGTTGGTTTGGTATCAACAGAGTTTCTCCAATAGATAGCTGTTCTTTACCTCCTTCAAACTCAAAAATAGCATTTCCCTTAGTGCATACATATATTATAAAGGAGTCTATTTCTGAAAAATCTTTTTCAATTTTACCTGAAAGATCCAGCTTATTTGTAGTGAAATAAGGAGATTCAACAAGATCTACAGTCTTATTCTCTGTGGGTGTGTATTCAGTCTTATATTCTTTCTCTGCTTTGTAATTAATCGCTGCCAAAGCTTGCTCCGTGTGTAGCTCTCTCTTTAAACCATCAACACCTATTCTATCCCAGTCATAAATACGGTATGTAGTATCTGAAGTCTGTTGTATTTCGGCAACAAAGCTCCCCGGACCTAAAGCATGAACACGACCAGCAGGAATATAAAACACCTCGCCTGCTTTGACAGTCTCTACATTCAACAGCTCTTTGATCTTACCATTATTCAGATAATGCAAATAGGTTTCCTGATCACAGTTTTTCTTAAATCCGGAAATCAGCTGAGCATTTTCGTCTGCTTCCACAACATACCACATCTCTGTTTTGCCCATTTCCAGCCCTCTTTTTTGAGCCAGATCATCATCAGGATGTACCTGTATAGATAACCAGTCTTTAGCATCAAGAAACTTAACCAATATAGGAAATTCAGATCCAAACTTATCAAAAACCTTTTCTCCGACAAGATCCCCCATATATATTGCAACAAGCTCGTTCAGGCTATTCCCTTCTAAGAACCCATTACTAACTACTGAGTTGTTATTTTCTACCCCTGACAATACCCAAGACTCGCCACAGCTTGTTATGTCTTTTGTATCTTGATTCAGTATATTCTTAATCTTCTGTCCTCCCCAAATCTTATACTTATGTATTGGTTTGAACTTTAAAGGATATAATTCATTCATTTTAGAGATGTATTAAGATGAATAATCTAAGTTTGATTAATAAATGCAAATGTATAAGTTAAATCTGAGCTATTTAAATCAAAAAAAAAGATGAGCTTATTGTTCAGTGATAATAATGTTAATTAATTACTTATCTATAGACATAGAGATGTAATAGACTCAAAAGCAATATATTCAAACAACAACTCCTTGACAAAAATTTACATTATTCATTAGAATAAATGTCTTTTCAAAAGACTATATTATATTTCCAACATCCTTTTTTTTAAGTGCTCCTAAACTTCCTTATAAAACTCCTTTTCAATGATATAATATCAATTGTAATTGATATATGAATTTCATATGACCACGATTTTTTTTACTGCAAGAAGTATTTCCATAAAGCAAAAAGAATAATCATGCCATTATCATATAACCGTGATTTCATGACTTACTAATGCAATTGCTTATCCTCTGAAAACAGAAGGTTTTATATGGGAAAACAAGCAAAATCACCACTTTTCAACCCATCTTTTGGTATTAAAGACCTGTTTTTTGGCTCTTACAATCGATTTTGAAGAGGAAATCTCATGCAAAAATCGCGTATAACACTAAACGTTATGCTTACTTTGTCAGTACAATTACAGTAAATCAACACAAAATCCTTACCGGAATCCATAAAAATGCCTATCTATCTGAAATTGAGATCTTCAGCTTGCAAATTGAAGTTTTCCCCTTTACAGATAGGTGACCTTCAGTGGGAGAATGGCTTGTCTTCAAGAGGAAGACCAACTTCCATCAGGGGAAGATTTGATATTTGTCCTGCCTATATCTGTTATTTCCCTAAAGATCGTATAAGATTAGATAGAAAATGCATGTATAATGGTGAATGAATAGAAGGGGATTGTTGTACTTTTTTTGAAGTCTTCCTTTAGGAAAAACATGCTTTTTTTATTGGAGTTTTGGATATAAATCACCTAAAAACAACTAAATATTCTCTGTGTAAATAAAAAAAGCTTCTCTTTTTTATGATTTTTTTTCTGCTCTTACATTATAGTAACCAACAATACGAATAAAGTTATATATCAAATAATTACAATATCATATTCTGAACTGTAAATTGGTTTTAAAGAAGGATTATAAGCAATTACGATAAAAAAAACTGTTTTTTTTTTTTTGGTTTATAAATAGATGATTCCTATGTTTGTGTTGTTATACGTATTATTAAACAAATAAAAACCTTTGTATAAAATTATATTCTACGGCTGTTTGAAGGCCTAAGCAGTTGTTTGCATATAGATTTTATCCATTGATTTTATGCCCGTGGGACTTTAGAAAAAATTTATTTACTAACGGAGTATTTTGTATCAGGAGTGCACGCCTGAGGACTTATTATACTCAAAACTAAAATATTCATGAAAAAGTTATTTTATTCAGTAGCAATTATAGCAGGTTTAGGTATTGGTTATTTTACAGGTGTTGAGAATGTTGAAGCGAGACCTTCGAATGGAGGAGGATCTACAACTACAGTAAAAACATATAGAGGAGCTTATAATGCTGAAACAGATGAGCTAATAAAATGTCCTACAATTGTTGACACTCACAGAACTTGTATAAAAGTCACTACTGTAACTATTATAACAGATAAAGAAGCTGCTACAGTTGCAACTAATGATTAATTTTATTAAAAAACAAATAAAGCTGGCTTTTCAAGCCAGCTTTCTGCTATAGAGAAAAATTTATGAAAAATATTATTAGAAAATCAAGTATTATTTACCTTTTAGTAGGAGTTCTTTGTTTTTCATGCACTACAGAAAAATTAAAACAAACTTATACGAATGAATTAAAACTCTTAATATACGACTCTATAGACTTAAAAGATGGATTAGAATTTCAAGTAAAGTCATACAATCCAAAAACGAAACTTTATACACTTATTCGAGACAAAAGTATTGTAGGTTTTAACAAAAAAGAAGAAGTTTTCTCTTTCAACAAATATGGCAAAGGTCCTGATGAATATACTTTCTCTAATTCTTATACAACATGTCCTCTAGAAACAAGTAGGAAAGCAATATATATCAATTCAGATAACTATTTAAAATCCTTTGACTTTAACGGTAATCTTTTAAGTTCAAACAAAATAGACGATGATGTATATTATGCCGATAGAATACTATTAGGTAGAAATAATTCAAACAGCAATGTCTTTTATTTTAAGGGCAAAGGCCCTAGTTCCATGAGAAAAGAAGACCCTGATCCTGAAGTTTATTCTGATTCTCCAAGCTTTTTCTCTTTAAACCTAGAAAATAACAACATCACTCTTTACGGAAGTGGGATAGATAATAATATTCTCAAAAAAGAGATAAATACATATTCATTAATATTTCCTAAGATAAGCTATAATAGAGTTAAAAGTGATGTAGGAGTATTATATGGATCAGTAAGAGAGTTTTTTTCCATTCCTTTAGATACAACAAAGAAAATTACAAGCTTTAAGTTAAATCCAAATCACTATAATATTCCAATAAGAGAAAAAGAGCCAAAGAATGATTTAGAATACAGAAAAAAAACATTAAGCCAAGCCGCTTATGCTAAAATTTATTATAATGCTGACACTCTAATATCAGTATATAGGGCAGCGTTTTCTAATGAATCTATAGCTGAAATTGCTAATTACCCAAAGTATTCTAATTTCTTTAATTCATTTGCTAAATATTACTTTGATATTTACATTAAAAAAGAAAAAGTTTCAAATGATATACTAGTTCCTAAACCATATAAAGTAGCATTAATTGGAAATAGTAATAATATTTTGCTGTATAAGACAGGAGAAGAGCTAACCATAGACAACCAACCTATCAGGCGTTTATACTTTGCAAAGTTAGCAGATGTGAAAGAGTAATAATATGCATATGAAAAAAGTCATACCTATAATAATAGTGGTATTGCTTTTAGTTGGTGGAATTTTTGGAGGTAGGATTATAGCATCTCTAAAAGGCCAGACATATAATAAAAGTATACTAACAATAGAGAATAATGTATGTGATTTCAAGCAGGTTGGGATGGATACAACAGTTTATCACTTGTTTGAATTCTCCAATACAGGAACAGAAGAGCTGAAGCTATTGGAGGTAAAGCCCTATTGCGGATGCACAGCAACAGAATATAATGATGATCCAATTCCTACAAAAGGAAGAGGACAAATAAAAGTAGGCTTTAGACCTTATTCATATGGTATATTCAACAAGCCTATAGAAATAAGAACAAACTCAATCTCCACACCTGTAATATATCTGTATGTAAGGGGAATGGTGAAATAATATAGGAAACCAAGCAGACATAATGCTTGGTTTTTCTTTTCAAGCCAAATAAAATACCAATAGAAATGCAAATGAATTGTACTCAACTCCAAAGGATAATCAAGTATTTAATAGTGGGTATTATACTTTTATCCTTTTATTCCTGCACTGAAAAGGCAAGCAAACAATCTGAAACACTAGAGAATAAAATGGAACTGGTGGTTTATGATTCCATAGACCTGCCAGACTTAGGCCTAATCAACATTTCAGATTATAATGCAAATACAAACAGCTTTCTGGGATTCTTAGGGAATACCATCGTTGAATTTAATAACAATGGTCATTTCTCGCATATGAATAAATATGGTCATGGCCCAGAAGAATATAGTTTTCAAGATAAGTATAATGTAAATGTAAAGTATTATAATGACACGATCATATGTACAAATGTTTATAACTATCTAAAGTTCTTCAATAAAGATGGGGAGATATACAAACAGTTTAAAATCGATGATAAAGAATTCGACTTTAAGAGAAAGATTCTCGGCACGAGACTTCATGACACAAATAAGTTTGTATTTAATGGTTTCCTTGAATTTGATTATGATGTATTCGACGAAGTAACAATGTATAATCGGTCAAACATTTATCGATTCTTTACATTCTCTGAAAAGACCAAAGAGATCAAACAATATGGAAAATTCGAAAAAGAAAATCTAATCAGAAAGAGACAAAAGATCTATTCATCATTGAATCCTAAAGTTGTTTTCAACAAAAAGCTTGACTGCATTGACATATTATATTCAGCAGAGCCAAAGATATTCAGATATAACTTGAATACTCCTGACAAAATAACGACTGTTTCATTAAATCCTTCCTATTTTTCAGAAATGATATTTAGGACATATGACTTTTATGATAGTAAATATCAGAAAAGAGACCGAAGAGACTTTATAAGAAGTAGTTTTTATTATGATTTATATTCAGCAGAAGATACTGTAATTACTATATATAGACCGGGAGTAGATGAGGCTACAATTGACAGGGAATTAGTTGATAATCCTTCAAATATGGACTATCATCATTTTTATGTCAAGAACTTTAATAAATATATTGACTTCTATGTCAATGGAAAAAAGCAAATGAGCGATATAAAACTCCCTCACGGGTATAATCCTGTATATATTGGGGATTCGCATCATATCTTGCTAATAAAACCAAGTCAAGAGATTACAAAGGGCAACAAAGCAATAAGACGCTTTTATTTTGCAAAGCTGCTTTCTGAACAGAGTTAATCACGATTCAACATACAACAGTACATGAGGACAAAGTATACTTCTATAATAGCAATTTGCTCAATAGCGATACTATTGTTGTCTTTAGATTCCTGCACTGAAAAGACAAGCAAACAATCTGAAGCACTAGAGAATAAAATGGAGCTTGTGGTATATGATTCCATAGACCTGCCATATTCTACAATGGATTTTATAACCGATTATTCTCAAGATAAAGGGTTGTTTGCTGGATTCTTTGATAATGATATTTTTGTTTTCTCCAGAAAAGAATTACAGCATAGGTTTAATCATTTTGGTGGGGGCCCTGAACAATACAATTATTTATTCTCAGGAAATGTAGGTTTATTATTTAATGAGGATTCTACTCTAGTATTAAATTCATTCAATCGCTTAAAGTATTATTCTTTTGCAGGGGACTTTATCAAGTCAACAAAGATTGATGATTGCCCCACATGCTATTATCGAAAATTATTGAACTCATCAATAATTGACTCCTCTAAACTACTATTCAAAGGAAATATCAAAGAGCCATTAGGCAAAGATGTTGCAAGTAGTTATGATAGGCATAATATAGACAACTTCTTTATTCAGGATATAAATCTAAACACAACTAATCATTATGGTTCTTTTCCAAAGGAAAGTATAATATCAAAGGAAAAGAAGACATATAGATATCTTGATCCTAAGATTGTGTATAACAGCACCAGTAAGTGTGTCGATGTATTATACTCCGCAGAACCCAGAGTTTTTAGATATAGCATCCAAGATGCTAGCACTTATTCTATCCAAGATTTACATCCGGAAAGGTATTCAAAAATGCAGTTTGAGGGAGCAAATCAGTCTGAAAGCATAGAACAAAATGAGAGCAAAAAGAAGTATTTCAATAGTTCTTATTATGAATATCTGTTTAGCAAAGGGGATACAATAATAACGGTATACAGGCCAAGTATAGACAAGAACATTATAGATGATTATATTCATCCAGATAAACCTGATGGCTACTTTAATCTGAACATTGACCATAGCAAGCATTATCTTAACTATTATATAGATTGGGAAAAACAAACTTCAGATATGTTATTACCCAATAATCTGAAGATTAAATATATTGGGAATAGCAAAAATATAGTATGCATTAAGTGGGATCAAGAACTTAGTGTTAATGGGAAGCCTGTAAGGAGGTACTACTTCTGTAAGTTAGTTCCTTCTTCATAAGAAGCTGATAAAAGATAAATAATCACACATAAACAAATGAAGAAAGTCATACCTATAATAATAGTAGCCTTGCTTTTAGTTGGGGGGATTTTTGGAGGTAGGATTATAGCGACACTAAAGGGCGAGATCTACAATAAAAGCATATTGACAATAGAGAGTAAGATATGTGATTTCAAGCAAATCAGTATAGACACAACAGCTTATCACCTGTTTGAATTCACCAACTCAGGAACAGAAGATTTAAAGCTATTGGAAGTAAAGCCATATTGCGGATGTACAGCCACAGAATATAATGAAGACCCCATTCCCGCAGGAGGGAAAAGCCATATAAAAGTAGGCTTTAAACCTTATTCATATGGCATATTCAATAAGACCGTAGAAATAAGAACAAATTCTATTTCCACACCTGTAGTTTATCTGCATGTAAAGGGAAAGGTAAGATAATATAGAGAACCAAGTAAGTATTATGCTTGGTTTCTTTTTTGTGATAAGCACACTCTAATGCCTCAGTATTCCTGACATAACTATAAGATTCAATTCACTATAAACTACCTCTCTTTAGCGTAATTTCAGTTCTGTATAATGCTCTTCCTGTCATTATAAACATCTAAACTACAAAGTATTTTAATTGTCAATATTGGTTGCTTTTAATCACTTCTGTGTATAAATTTGTACATTTGCCCGACAAAAAACAAGATAATCGTAAATAGTTCGGTAGTGAAAAAGATTTGTGTTTTCTGTGGTTCCAGTTTGGGAAAGCAGAATATTTATAAAGAAACAGCAAACGAGCTTGCCTTATTTATGGCAAAGAATAAGATCGACCTCATATATGGTGGTGCTAATGTAGGTGTGATGAAGGTAATTGCTGATACTATTATGGATAATGGAGGGAAAGCAATTGGTATTATGCCTAAGCTGCTTGTTGAAAAAGAAGTTGCCCATGAGGAGCTCGATGAAATGCATATAGTCTCTTCTATGGCTGAAAGAAAAGAGCTAATGATAGAGATGTCTGATGCATTTATTGCTCTTCCCGGTGGATTTGGGACTCTTGATGAAATCAGTGAAGTTCTTACAGCTAATCAACTTCGTATCTCAGACAAACCTATAGGGCTTTTAAATATTGACAACTTCTTTACTCCTTTACTCAACTTTATTGACCATTGTGTAAGTGAGGGTTTCGTAAGAAAAGAACACCGCAGAAACATTATTGTTTCTTCTGAAATTGATGATCTTATCGACAAGATGGATCAGTATCAGCCCCTTTCTATGGGAAAGTGGATTGACGATATAAAGCAAGAAAGTAGCAGTAACTAAATAAAGGCATTATAGTATGATTATTATTGGTATAACTGGTACTCTTGGTGCTGGTAAAGGAACTATAGTTGAGTATCTGGAAAACAAAGAAGGCTTCTCTCATTTTAGTGTTCGTAACTACCTGATTGAGGTAATCAAAAATAGAGGCTTAGAGGTCAACAGAGATTCAATGACTATGGTTGCTAATGAATTGAGAAAAAATAATAGCCCTTCTTTCATCATTGATGAGATATATGCTAAAGCTGCTCAATCAGGAAAAGATTGTATCATCGAAAGTATCCGTACTCCCGGAGAGATACAGTCATTAAAGACTAAAGGCGATTTTACTCTCCTTGCCGTTGATGCTGATTCAAAGATAAGATATGAGAGAATCACAGAAAGGAAGTCAGAAACTGACAGAATCTCCTTTGAAACATTTATTGCCAATGAGCAAAGAGAGATGACTACTGACGATCCAAATAAGCAAAACCTGAAGAAGTGTATTGACTCCGCTGATTTTGTCTTGAATAATGACGGTTCTATTGATGATCTCCACAAGCAAGTTGAAGAAATTCTTACAAGAATTAAATAGACAACATCTGGATATTGGATAATTGCTCTACTTTTAACTGAACAATAATTAACTTAAACATACTATGTCTAATTCAGAAAACAAGAAATATATCCGACCTACATGGGATGAGTATTTCATGGAACTTGCAAATACCGCCTCAACAAGAGCTACTTGTGATAGAGGTAGAAGTGGTTGTACTATTGTTCGTGATAAACAAATTCTGGTAACAGGCTATGTAGGTTCTCCCAAAGGACTTCCACATTGTGATGATGTAGGTCACTTATTCAAACAAGTTACTCATGAAGATGGTAGCACAACAAACCATTGTGTCAGAACTGTTCATGCAGAGCAAAATGCTATTTGCCAGGCTGCTCGCCTTGGTATCGCCCTGAATGGAGCAACATTGTATTGCCGCATGACTCCTTGTCGAACTTGTGCCATGATGATTATCAATTGTGGAATAAAGAGAGTTGTTTGCGAGAAGAAATACCACGCAGGTACGGAATCTGAAGTGATGTTTAAAGAGTCAGGGGTGAAACTTGAGTTCTTCTCTGAGGAAATCCAAAATTATACAAAGCAATAAAGTCATAAATTCTATTACCATATATAATAGAGCCAATAAATACATCAAGTATTTATTGGCTTTATCTTTATAACAATCTCCCTACTTACTGAAATTCAGCCTAACAATTCTTATAATACGTGCTTAATATTCTTGAAAATTTCGTTTCTTAGCTAAAATGATTTTGGGGTGCTATTTCAATATCATTAAATGATATTAGATGTAACTATATAAATATATTATTGTCTTATATCACATATACTGACTAGTCTTATATCCTGCTTGCTTCTATCATATGATTGATAAATGTAAATTTCTTTTGACAAATAGCAAAAATGGAAAAGTCATTAATGATGTAGTTCTATAATTTCGCAAAAAAATATGTAAGCAATGAAGAAATCTTTAATTACTATAATCTCAATTGTAGTCTTACTACTTATTGGAGGATTGTTTATGAGCTTCAAACCATCTGAAGAACCCAAAACAGAAGAAGCTCCAAAGATATTCAAAAGAAAAGTAAAGGCTAAAGTAGCAGAACTTAAAGACCATTCTATATCTGTGTATAGTAAAGGTAGGTTAAGTTCTAACAGACAGATCAATTTAACAGCGGAAGTACAAGGCAAGATGCTTTCAGGAAAGATTCCTGTCAAAGTTGGGGCAAACTTCAATAAAGGAGATCTTCTTTTTCAAGTCTTTGACAAAGAAACATCAAACAACCTGAAAGCTTCAAAGAGTAAGTTCTTAAGTTCTCTTGCTAAGGTGATGCCTAATATCAAAATAGATTTCTCTAGTGATTATAATATATGGGAAAAGTTTCTAAACAATATATCATTAGATAAACCTCTTCCTAAGCTTCCTGAAGTAAACAACTCTAAGTTGAGGATATATCTATCTACACAAGGAATCCTTAGCAGCTATTATAATATACAAGCTAGTGAAATTCGCTATTCTTATTATAAGGTTTTCGCTCCTTTTGGTGGTGCTTATAAAACAGTATCACAACAAGAAGGATCTATTGTCAGCCCGGGAAAGAATATAGCTACAATCATTCAAACTGATCTCTTTGAGCTAAGTGTTCCTGTATCTCCTAAAGATGTTCAATACATCAAGAAGAATGCAAATGTAAAAGTATGGACAGAGAACCATGATTATGCATATGAAGGAACAGTAACACGTATTGCTGACTTTGTAGATCCAAAGGTTCAGGCTGTAAATGTTTACATCAAGGTTAGACAACAAAAGGAACACCCTCTATATGAAGGCATGTATCTGACAGCAGAAATACCGGGAGTAGAGATCTATAATGTTGTTGAGATCCCTCGTAGAGCTATATTCAATTCAAAACAAGTATACTTGGTTAGAGATGGAGCACTGAACAAGATCAATGTCAATGTTGAAAAGTTTACTGATGAACGCGCATATATCTCAGGGATTCCCGAAGGAGATTATATTGTAATTGAGCCATTGGTAAATGCTTCAGAAAAAATGCCTGTAACTATATCGGAATAATTATCAAGGGGTAACGAAATATGAAAAGAATTATAGAAGCATTTGTTCGCTTTCCATTTTATGCTAACATCTTTATTGCAGTAGTATTAATTGCAGGTATATTCAGCCTATTGAACTTAAAGAAGTCTTTCTTCCCTGAAAAGTCCACAAGGCTTGTATTTGTAACTGTTACATATCCGGGTGCTAGTCCAAAAGAAATGGAGGAGGGCATAACCTCCAGAATTGAACAGTCTATCAGAGGACTCGCTGGTATAAAAGAAATTACATCAACTTCATTGGAGAACTTTGCCAGAGTAAAGGTTGAAACTACCAATGATTATGATATTGATGTAATGCTTACAGAGATCAAAAATGCTGTAGATGGCATTAGTTCTTTCCCTCTTGGAGCAGAAAGACCCATTGTCTTTAAGCAAAGGGAGATCTCTCAAGTTGGATTTGTTGGTCTGAAGGGTGATGTTGATTTGCTTGCATTAAAGAAATATGCATTGATTATTGAAGATGATCTCAGGAATTCTGGCATTGTTTCTCAATTAAATGTCAATGGAATGCCTGCTCTTGAAATAAGTGTTAATGTTCGTGAAAATGATCTTCTAAGACATAACCTTACTTTCAGTGAGGTCATCAACGCTATTAAGATGAATAATCAGGATGTTTCTGCTGGTATTATCCGTAATGATGAAGAAGAGATGATCATAAGATCACGCGCCAGAAGTAATGATCCTGATGTTATTGGTAATATCATCATTCGGGGGGATAATAATGGAAACTACCTGAGAGTACATGATGTTGCTGACCTTTCACTTAGGTTTGAAGAAACTACAAACAAAACCTATGCAAATGGTACCAGATTAGTATCATTTGCTATTAATAAGCTTGCAAATGAAGATCTGGAGAAAATATCAACGTATATAAACAAATATGCTGACGACTTTAATGCTTTACATGATGAAGTAGAGCTTTCCGTTAATTATAACTTCATGGAAATTCTGAAACAAAGGCTAAACTTATTATATGAGAATGGCTTGCTTGGTCTTCTATTAGTTGTAATTGTCCTTAGTTTATTCTTAAGTTTCAGACTTTCCTTCTGGGTAGCATTTGGTATTCCAATATCGTTTTTAGGAATGCTTACCATAGGCTTGATGGCCGGAATAACCATAAATATGATTTCATTATTCGGGATGATCCTTGTTATAGGTATTCTGGTTGATGATGGTATTGTTATTGGAGAAAATATCTTTGTACATCTTGAAAAAGGAAAGTCCCCAACACGAGCAGCTATCGACGGAACAATGGAAGTTGTACCTGCCGTTTTTACTTCTGTTATCACTACATGTGTGGCTTTTGCTCCTTTATTGTTTGCAACAGGGCAGTTTGAATTTATGTATGAAGTAGCATTTGTAGTCATTGTAAGTCTATTGCTCTCATTGATTGAGGCCTTCTTTGTATTACCTGCTCACCTATCGAGTGTTAAGCTTAAAAAGGAAAAGGCGCAAAAAACAGAAAAGAAAGGCATATTTAAGTCCATAAGAGTATTTATGGACAAGCTTATCTACTGGCTCAGAGACAACCTATATCGATGGGTCTTGAATAAAATTATCCGCTTCAGAGTAGTGATGACTATAGTGCCTATTACTCTTATCATGATCACCGTAGGTCTATTCAAGATGGATGCTATTAAAGCGACCTTCTTTCCTGCTATTCCTTTTGATCTCTTCACTCTGAATATGGCTTTTACACCCGGTTCAGGAGAAAAACAGACAGAAGATTATCTATGGCGTTTCTATGACACTATACAAGCTGTAAATGAAGAATTAAATGCAGAATACAATGGGAAAAATGGGTATGAAGATACTGCAGATTTCTTCAGGAAAGTCTATGTAGGAATGGGCTCCGCATTTAATGGTGAGGAGAATGGTGCTCATGCAGGAAACATATTTGTCGTATTAAAAGATCTAGAGGGAACAGGAACTAACAGTTGGGAGATTGTCGAAAGAATAAGAAAGAAGATAGGCCCAACACCTGAGCTTGAGAAGTTCAACATTGGAGCAATACAAACTTTCGGAAATCCTGTTGCAATCTCAGTTCTTGGTAGTGATATGAATGAACTTCGTGCTGCCAAAAATCTACTGGAAACAAAGCTCAAACAATTCGATGAGCTAAAGGAAGTCAAGGATAACAGTCCTTTGGGTAAAAGAGAAATACTGATCGAACCTAAAGAGAAAGCCTATTTCCTCGGTATCAACAGAGCCGAAATAGCAAGACAAGTACGTAATGGCTTCTTTGGTGGACAGGCACAACGTCTACAAATAGGAAGAGACGAAGTGAGAATCTATGTCAGATATCCAAAAGAAGACAGGCTGAATATGGGTGATCTTGAAAACCTACGTATCAAGACTCCAAGAGGAGAATATCCATTGAAGGAAGTTGCTGACTTCAAAATCGAAAGAGGTCCTGTTACTATAAATCGATACAATGGTAAGCGTGAGATTACAATCGAAGCTGGTCTTATTGATCCATTCGAGCCAGTACCTCCAATACTTGCACGTATAAAAGAAGATATCATCCCTGAGCTTAAAGCTAGCTTTCCGGGAGTAGATGTCAAATTTATGGGACAGGCAAAAGAGAGTGAACAGTCTGGTCAAGATGTTATGGGTTACTTCTTGATTTCTTTTGTATTGATAGTTATCATTCTTATGGTACACTTCAAGTCTGCAATTCAGGGTATACTGATCCTGATGATGATTCCATTGGGTTGGCTTGGTGCTATATGGGGTCATGCTATTAATGGCTTCCCTATTTCGATGCTTTCAGCATGGGGTATGGTTGCTCTGTCTGGTGTTATTATCAATGATGCAGTGGTATTCTTAGCCAAGTATAATGACAATCTACGAAAGGGATTAAGTATTGAAGAGGCTGTAAAAGAAGCAGGACTGAGTAGATATCGTCCTATCGTATTGACTACTCTTACTACTTTCTTTGGACTATTACCATTGGTATACGAAAGTAGCTTTCAAGCACAATTCCTGATACCTATGGCAATATCTCTATCATTTGGGGTTCTGGTAGGAACTGGCTTTATACTTACGCTGTTTCCTCCATTAATTCTTACAACGAATTATATAAAAAGAGCTTTTATAGCATTAGGTAGATATATCCTTTCTCTTTATGATCATGATACATTTATGCAAAAATATGAAGGTAAATATATGCCTGATCCAAGAGATGTTGAACCTGCTGTAAAATATCAGAAAAGAGTATTAAATGATTAAATATATGTACAGATATATAAGAATAATAAGCATCATCTTGGTTCTTCTTCCTTTTACAGGAAGGAGTCAAGGTGATCTGAAGAAACAATTAAGTTTGTCTGATGCAATTCAAACAGGGCTTCTAAATAACTTTAACATTGGTATCAGTAAGCTAAACCTAAAGACAGCTCAAATCAACAATACTCAGGGTATTGCTGGTAGGTTTCCTCAAGTTTCATTGTTTGCTAACAGCAATAATGTATATGATGATAATTACTCTGGAGGGCAAGAAAGTGGAAAGACAGATAGAAATGTCTTAGAAGCCGGACTTAGGACAAGCTGGACTTTATTTAGTGGATTCAAAGTGAATATCACCAAGAAGAAACTTGATGCATTAGAAGAACTATCTGAAGGGAATTCGGAAGTGATCATTGAAAACAATATACAGTCTATAATTCTGGCATATTATAACATATTACTCCAACAAGGAAAGCTAGAGGTTCTGGAAAACATAAAAAAGCTTAGTAGAGATAAGTATCACTTTGAGATGAATAGAAAAGAAATAGGCAGTTCTGTTACTTATAATGTTCTACAAAGTAAAGATTCTTATCTAGCGGACTCTATAAACTACTTAGAGCAACAGCTAAATATAAGAAAATCCATGCAGAACCTGAATCTTCTTTTAGGTGATCAACCTGGAGTTCAATATATATTGACAGACAAGTTTGAAGCAGATGCTATTGATTTCAATGAAGAAGAGCTTTTATCTACAGTGATGAAAGATAATAAAAGCCTGAGGAATCAATATGTAAACATCAAACTCAAGCAATATGAAACCAAGCTTGCTAATAGCAGTCTATGGCCTAGTATTAGTCTAAATGCCGGAACTTCTCACTCAAATTCTACAATAAAAGTAGAGAATCACTCTTCTTTGAGTCCTAATAATATTAACTATTATGCTAATATCAGTTTATCTTTCAACTTATTCAATGGAGGAAGAACTAGAGCTGCTATAAAGAGTGCTCGAATCAATGAAGATATTACATCATTGCAAACAAAGCAATTAGAGTTCAGTGTAAAGAATGAAATATTTACCAATTACGATCTATACAATATCAGGAAACAGCTTGTTGCCACTTCTATGAATGCAGTAGAAACTGCAAAGATGAATCTTGATATCTCTCTGGAACTCTTCAAAAATGGGTCAATAAATTCATTCAACTACAGAGATATTCAATTACAATATCTCAATGCTTCTATTTCTCACTTAGCTTCGATATTCAATCTTATAGATACACAGGTTGAACTATTAAGACTTAGTGGAAATGTAATCGGATATAAGTAAAACCTTATATATAAGTATCGATAAAAAGCCAACTCTTGACTAAGGGTTGGCTTTTTTATCTATTCACTTCATGTAACCTTTCAAAGACTTATCAAGTCATAGCTACAGGCTTACAGGAATGCTGACATAATATTCTTTTAGATCTGGTATTCTATCAAAGTTTGACACAAAAAGGATTTGCACATCCTAAAGTATCAGTATAAATCTATTAAGTATATATAAGAATCAAATTTGGCACAATGAAAAATAATCTACTCATATCTTACAGCAAGATCATCTTGCCACTGAAGAAACATCTAATTCTTTTACTTTCTTATTATAGTAGCTCAGATCCAACAGAAAGGAAAACTACAATAAACCTTTATACGCCTATTGAGAATATAATATAAAGATGAGTTATGAAGAGAATTATAGAAGCCTTTGTACGCTTTCCTTTTTATGCCAATATAATTATTGTAGTTGTAATTATAGCAGGAACATTAAGTCTATTCAGTTTTCGAAAGTCATTCCTTCCTGAAAAGTCTTCCCGGTTTATCAATGTATCTGTAAGTCATTACGGGGCAAGCCCAAAGGAAATGGAGGAAGGCGTTACCTCACGAGTAGAATATGCCGTAAGGGGGCTTGTAGGAATAAAAGAGATTTCCTCAAGTTCATCAGAGAATCATTCAAATGTAAGAATAGAAACTACAGGGAGCTATGATATAGATGACATGCTTACAGAAGTTAAGAATGCTGTAGATGGGATCAGTTCTTTTCCTTTAGGGGCTGAAAGACCAATTGTCTATAAACAAAGAGAACTAACAAAAGTATGTTTCATTGGTCTTACCGGGGATGTAGATCTATTGGCTCTTAAAAAGTATGCTACTATCATTGAAGATGACTTTAGAAACTCTGGATTAGTCTCTCAAATCAGTATTGGAGGAATGCCTTCACTAACCATAAGTATTGATATAAGAGAAAATGATCTACTGAGGTATCAACTCACCTTCGATGATGTAATTAATGCCATCAAACTGAATAATCAGGATATTTCAGCAGGTATCATCCGGAATGATAATGAAGAGATGATTATAAGATCAAGAGCCAGAAGTACTAATCCTGATATTATCGGAAACATAATCATAAGGGCAGACAACAGAGGAAATCATATAAGAATAAATGATGTAGCTGATCTATCATTAAGGTTCGTAGAGACTCCCAATAAGAATTATAGAAACAAAACCAGATCATTATCTTTTGACATTAGCAAGCTTTCCAATGAGAATCTACAGGCAATGTCTGAATACTTACGTAAATATGTAAATGATTTTAATGCTAATCATGAAGATATCCAGCTTGTTTTTAATTATGACTTCCTTAATATTCTGAATGAAAGGTTGGAATTATTATATGAGAATGGCTTCCTTGGCTTGTTATTAGTTATTGTTGTTCTAAGCCTTTTCTTAAGTTTCAGACTTTCTTTCTGGGTAGCTTTTGGCATTCCTGTATCTTTTATGGGAATGCTTATTATTGGATTGATTGCAGGTATTACAATCAATATGATTTCTCTTTTTGGGATGATACTGGTTATTGGTATTCTGGTGGATGATGGAATTGTAATTGGAGAGAATATATTCACACACCTTGAAAGGGGGAAATCCCCAACTCAAGCAGCTATTGATGGTACAATAGAAGTAGTCCCTGCTGTATTCATATCTGTACTAACAACATGTATTGCATTTGCTCCTTTCCTTTTTGCGACAGGTGAGTTTGAGTTTATGTATGAGATGGCCTTTATTATTATTGTATGTCTCCTTTTATCACTGATTGAAGCTTTCTTTATTCTTCCTGCTCACTTAGCAAGCAATAGAATGATCCGTAAGAAGGAGAACAACAAAACCAAAAGAAGCTTCTTCAAATCCATAAGAGTTTTTATGGATAACATAGTCTATTGGATGAGAGATAAGATATACTCAAAAGTCCTTGAAAAGGTGATTGCTTATAGGATTATAATGGTATTTATCCCTGTCACTCTTATCATGATAACTATAGGACTATTCAGGACAAATACAATCAAAGCAACTCTTTTTCCTGTAATTACGCTTGGTGTATTTAATGTAGATATGGCTTTTGCTCCAGGCTCAGGATCCAAACAGACAGAAAAGTATCTATGGCGTTTCTATGATTCTATTCAAGTCTTGAATAAAGAATTAAACAGTGAATTCAATAGTGAAAATGATTATTCTGATACTTCTAACTTTATACAAGCTTGTTTTCTATCAACTGGTCAAGCCTTCAATGGGCAAGAATCAGGTGCTCATGCTGCAAATATACTTGTGCTAGCTAAAAGTTGTGATGGCCTTGATATTAACCATTTTGACATAATTGAGAGACTACAACAAAAGATAGGTGAAGTACCAGAACTGGAAAAGTTCAGTATTGGTGCTAATCAAACCTTTGGGAACCCCATAGTTATATCTATATTGGGTAGCAATACAAATGAACTTAATGCCGCAAAAACCTTTCTTCAGAACAAGCTTAAGCAGTTTGATGAGCTTAGAGAAATCAGAGATAATAGTCCTTTGGGTAAAAGAGAAATACTTATTGAACCCAAAGACAAAGCCTACTTCCTTGGAATGACAAGAGCTGGTATCTTAAGACAAGTGCGTAATGGTTTCTATGGAGGGCAAGCACAACGCCTACAGATAGGAAGGGATGAAGTAAGAATCTATGTCAGATATCCAAAAGAAGACCGAAGGAGTATCAGCGATCTTGAAAATCTACAGATCAAGACATTCAAAGGAAAATATCTACTGAAAGAGATTGCTGACTTCAGGATTGTAAGAAGTCCTGTATCTATAAACCGATACAATGGAAGGCGTAGAGTTACAATTGTAGGAGGGCTTATTGATCCTCAAGAACCCGTACTTCCAATACTTACACGTATAAAAGAAGAGGTCATCCCCGAGCTTAAAGCTAGTTTCCCTGGAATTGATGTCAAGCTCATGGGGCAAGCAAAAGAAAGTGAACAGTCTACTCAAGAAGTCAAAATCTATTTCCTTATCGCTTTTGTATTAATTGTAATCCTGCTTATGATCCACTTTAAGTCCACAATTCAAGGGATATTGATACTGATGATGATTCCATTGGGTTGGCTTGGTGCTATATGGGGGCATGCTATTAATGGCTTCCCCGTTTCGATGCTTTCAGCATGGGGTATGATTGCTTTGTCTGGCATTATCATTAATGATGCAGTAGTCTTTCTATCCAAATACAATGATAATCTACGGAAAGGTTTTAGTATTGAAGAAGCTGTAAAAGAAGCAGGATTGAGCAGATATCGTCCTATTGTATTGACCACTCTTACTACTTTTCTGGGCTTATTACCATTAGTATACGAAAGTAGTTATCAAGCGCAGTTTCTAATTCCGATGGCAATATCTCTATCATTTGGGGTTCTGATTGGTACTGGTTTTATACTTACACTCTTTCCTCCTTTAATTCTGTCAATGAATTATATAAAGAGGGCTTTCATTGCAATAGGTAGATACTTTCTTTCTATTTATGATCATGATGCATTTATGCAAAAGTATGAAGGCAAATACATGCCTGATCCAAGAGATGTGGAACCTGCTGTAAAATATCAGAAAAGAGTATTGGAAGAATAAACAAACTACTATTCAACAGATAGTTATATCTGGTAGTTTAACTATATAATAAAATAGCATTGAGAACGATCAACATTGATTATGTTTCTCAATGCTATTTATACTTATCACCCGTCCTTATAACCCTAAGTCGTTAATTAATTGTATATTTGATAAGTTATTATAGATATTACTATAATATAGAATCTACTTTTAATCCCCAAAATCTTAATATTATATTAAGAACTACCCTCCCAAAGTCTATATTTAGAATCAATTATTTTACAGCCCAATAGCTTTGTAATCAAACTAAACTGGTTATGAAAAACTCATACGCAACTATACGATCTATTCCTATTGTTTTATTTCTGGCTTTTATTCTTTCTCCTATTCTATCCATTGCTCAGAATAATGGTGAGAATGTCAATGAAATAATAATAGAAGAAACTACCGATAAAAGCTATACAAACTTTGACCCATACTGGTTCATTAGAGGGAATATAGGAACTAACATTTATTATGGTGATCTGGCAAAGAATAAGATTGCCCCAGATTTTAAAAGAGCTAAACTTGCTGCTACTCTAGGTGGTGGTTATCAATTCACTCCTTGGTTTGCTCTGGAAGGACAGTTAAATGCAGGTTCTTTCTCTGGTGAAAAAACCAAGAACTTTATTGATAGAAGTTTCTATAGCAATACCTTTGGTGGTAGTATCAATACCAGATGGAATATCTGGAATGCTATTTTCAGATACAAAGAACATAGAGTCTTTACTATTGATGCACTGTTAGGTATAGGCCAAACTAACTTTAAAAGCACCCTATTAGAAGCAAATACAGGATCAACTATTAATAAGTATGGTAGAAAGTCATCCTTAATTCTCCCTGTTGGACTTCTCTGGAACTTTAAGATAAATAATCACTTTACTGCTCAAGTAGAAAGTGATTTGGTCTTTGTGGGTACTGATAAATTTGATGGTATAAGCATTCCTGCAAACAAAGGCATTGATAATGATAGATACGCTTATGTTGGAGTTGGTCTTCAATATGCTTTTAATTCATCCAATAGCCTGAAGAAGATGAAAAAGAACTTCGAAAAGAGTGTTCATCTCAAAGCATATCCTGAAGTTCTTGAAGAGATCGGAGATTCTATTCCTGTTCGTATTGAGGGTAAAATATCTCCTCGCTATGTTGGTAAAAACGCTGTAGTTAATCTAACTCCTATACTATCCAGCGACTTGAAAGCTGTAGCTTATCCAAGTATCAATCTTATAGGTGAAAAAGTAGTTGGAGATGGGATAAAGATCTCGTACAAAAACGGAGGTTCTTTTGTGTATGAAGCAAAGATACCTTATGATGATGCACTTTCTTTCAGTGAATTAACTGTTACTCCTCTATTCTATACCTTCAAGGATGTAGTTCATAAAAACCGTGATGAAGTTATCGAAAAAGAGAACAGTATTGAAGGTTCAACTATAAAGCTTGCTGATGGAGTACTTCATACATCCAAGATGCTTGAATCTAAAGGAAAAACAGCTCTAAGTCCTCATGGTTATGGCCCTGTTACTATGAACAATGCCGCAGAACTATATTTCAGGATTAATACATCTAAGCTGAGCTGGAAACTTCCTCTAAATAAGCAAAAGGATCATTATATGATGTTAGCCAATCTTACCGAAAAGATAAGGTTGGGTTGGAAGGTTAGAGATATTACAATCACAGGCTTTGCCTCTCCTGATGGCCCTGTAAAATTCAATAAAAATCTCTCTCATAAACGTGCTATGACAGCTAAGTCTTATTTATATAATAAGATCAAGCGTGAGATGAAAAACAAGAAATACCATATCAGATATAAGAAAACTAAGGATATCATTATCGAAACAAGCTTCAAAGGGCCTGATTGGATTGGATTAATGGATGTTCTTAGTGCCTCAAGCTTTGTCGGAGAAAGTGAAGTAATGGATATATTCAATAGTGATATGACAATGGAGGAAAAAGCAAAGATGCTAAAACCTCTTATAGACAAGTATCCTGATTTGAAAAACAAATATCTGCCTCCACTTAGACGAGCATTTATAAACATAATCACTCAAGCTCCAATGAAACCTTTGGAGGAAATAAAGATGTTAGCAAAGACCGCCCCTGATTCTTTATCAATGGAAGAGTTATTATTTGCTGCTTCTGAAACTGTAGAGCTAGAAACCAAAAAGGGTATTTACTTTGCTACTATAGAAGCTTATCCTGACAATTGGCGGGCATATAATAATGCTGGGGCTCTTGAGATCGAAACAGGTGATATAGACAATGCTATTGTTCTATTAGAGAAGGCGAAAGAATTGAATCCTGATGCTGGTGAAATCTATGCTAATTTAGGTATTGTTGAAGTCCTTATGGGAAACTTCAAAGGTGCAGAAGATTTATTCAACAAAGCACAGACTCTTGGTGTTGATGAGAATTATAATCAAGGGATTATAGCTCTCTATAAAGGAGATTACGCAAAGGCTTCTCAGCTTCTACAAGAATTTGATTGTACCCTTAATTTAGGCCTTGCCCAACTTCTTAATAAAGATTATAAAAATGCAGAAAAGACCTTAAAGTGTTCTCCTCGTGGACCATCTAAACATTATCTTCTTGCTATACTTTTTGCTAGACAAGGAGATGATAAAAAAGTCTTTAGAAATCTTATGAAGGTAGTAAAAGAAAATCCTGAGCTTAAAGCTAATATTGCCACAGACCAAGAGTTTAGGATGTATTTCAATACTCCAGAGTTTAAAATGATAATCTCTGAATAAATTAGGTACGTATATATAAATATGAAGTTGCCTCTAACAGTTGGGCAACTTCTTTTTTTATTTATATCTTATTGTTATTATTTGCTGGCATTTTTTAAGGTAAAACCAAAGGTAGTACCCACACCCTTTTTACTTCTGGCATTTATTACTTGATTATGTGCTTCAATAATATGCTTTACTATAGATAATCCCAGTCCCGTACCTCCGGTTTCTCTTGATCGGTTTTTATCTACTCTATAAAATCTTTCGAATACTCTTGATAAATCATCTTCATCTATACCTATACCATTATCCGTAATCTCAATAAGGATATTTTCATCCATATCAAAGAAACTAATTTTAATCTTAGTTTCTTCTTTATTTCCATATTTTATGGCATTATCAATAAGGTTAATTAATATCTGACGTATCTTTTCATTGTCAGCATAGACAAATATAGGCCTATCATAGTTACTGGATAAGTAGATATGAGCTTTATTAGTTCTGGATTTCATCTCCATAAACTCCATAATCTCCTTTGTAAGGGCTACAATATCTATTTTCTCATAATTAATCTTCAATTCTCCTGATTCCAGTTTACTGATTTCCTCAAGATCCTCAACAATAGCAATCATTCTGTTGATACTCTTCTCTGTACGGTACAGATATTCCCTATTAATCTTCTTATCTTCAAGACCTCCATCCAATAAAGTCAACACATAACCCTGAATATTGAAGATGGGTGTCTTTAGCTCATGAGAAACATTACCAAGGAATTCACGTCTATGGTTCTCCATTTTCTTAAGTTGTTCGATTTCCTGACTTTTAGACTGTTGCCATTGAACAACTTCTTTATAGACATTGTCAACTGTATCCTTCTTTACTAAAAACTTTACTCCTGACTCTCCTTTCTCACGCTTAAACTGGTGAATAGCTTTATAAATCAGCCTTATTCTATCGTATATAAATCTATTCAATACTAACCTGACAGCCAGAAAGGAAAATATCATCAATAATATAGTTGTAAACAGTATAACATATACATGATTAAAACTAAGCAAGCTTTTAAATAAAATAACTACAATTAAAAAAAACACCCCTATTAGTAAAGCACATATAAGAGCTAATTTCTTGGGATCAGCGAATTTCATTATCATTTATATAACAGGTTCATATTTATAACCAACACCTTTTACTGTTTTTATACTATTCAGTCCTATTTTCTCCCTAATCTTTCTGACATGAACATCAATTGTTCTGTCTCCTACCACTACATCAGTGCCCCATACAGAAGAAAAGATCTCGTCTCTGGTAAATACTTTATTAGGTTTTGAGGTAAGAAGTTGCAAGAGTTCAAACTCTTTTCTAGGTAATATTATTTCTTTTCCTTCTTTTATTACAATATATCGCTCCTTATCGATAGTAAGATCTGAAAGCTGAATGACTCCCTCATTGAAAGCCTCTTCTACTCTGCCCATATTTTTTCTTCTTAGCAAAGCCTTTATTCTACTTACAAGAACCTTGGGTCTTATGGGCTTTGTCACATAATCATCCCCACCAGCATCAAAGCCTGCAATCTGAGAATAATCTTCACCTCTGGCAGTCAAAAACAAAATGATCAAGTCATCCATTCCCGGTAATGATCTAATTTCTGAACAAGCTTCAATACCATCCATCTCGGGCATCATGACATCCATTATAATTAATGAGGGTTGTTCAGACTTAGCTCTGTCAATAGCCTCCCTTCCATTAGAAGCTGTTACAACATTATATCCTTCTTTTTTAAGATTATAACCTACGAATTCTAGTACATCTGCTTCATCATCTACTAATAAGATCTTGTGATTTTCATTGTTCATCTTAATCATTGTTTTGGTGAAATAAACCCTTTAGCAATTAGGGGATTTACTATTAAATTTACGTTAACTAATCTTTATTATTTCAAGAATAATTTTAGAGTGTAGTCATATAAAGTTAACTCTTTTGTAATGTGAAATCAACAACCTTCTACCCATATATTTTATCTTTCTGTATAAATCCATCAAAACCTCAATTGAATTATACTATTACAACAAAGAGCTTTCCTCAATACAATCATTCAATTGTTTTTACTTCATTCTTTTTATACACAAACTCTCCCTTTGTTCTTTTTCATAACTATTCAACATTTTTTATAAACTTTAGTTGACACAGTTTTTGAAAGAGACTCAAAGAGACTCCGAAAGAGACTCTGAAAGAGACTCAGACTAGATACTAAACAGCAGTGAGACTATATACTGAACAGCAGTGAGACTATATACTGAACAACAGTGAGACTAGATACTGAACAGTGGTGAGACTAGATACTCAACAGCGTGAGACTAGATACTGAACAGTGGTGAGACTAGATACTCAACAGCGTGAGACTAGATACTGAACAGTGGTGAGACTA
>JBGRPZ010000004.1:0-85421 GCA_041725915.1 Hyphomicrobiales bacterium
TGATACAGTCTGTTTCCTCATTTTTATATTTTTTGTATGCTAACTCAAGCATCGAGTACTTCAGGCATCTTTTGTTTTATTTTATCCGACTTTTTAAATCACTTCACTGATAAAAGAAAAAGAATATAAAAAAAACAAGTAGTGGAACTATAACCAATTCTCCCCCTTTCTTTTACGCCTATTAATCCAAGTATTGATTCTTTCTACTACAAATTTTTTTTAACTCTACATTATATTCACTCAATACAGCCATTGGGAAGAATATTTTTATAAAATCATAATTTCATCCTATAACTAATAGTTAGAATGATAATAGTAAACTTAAAATCATTATAACCTCAATATAGCCTCTAAAAACAATCAACACCCATAACTAACTGTATATCAATACTAATTCTATTCAATATTATATTAATTCATTAAATATAATTACCTTAAATTGTGATTATAAATACCTTAGTAAAGGTATTTTATACACTTATCCCATAGGCATTATAAATTTTTTCGTAATTTCGCGGTTGCTTTTCAAAAAGCTAAAAAAAAGAGAATTAAGATATTGAATATCATATCAAAACACTAATATTAATTTAATACTAGGAGATTTTAAAATGGCAAAAACAAAGCATGTCTATCTGTTTGGAGATCGTAAAGCAGATGGCAATGCCACAATGAAGAACCTTCTTGGAGGTAAAGGCGCAAACTTGGCGGAAATGAATCTTATTGGTGTTCCAGTTCCTCCAGGATTTACTATTACTACTGAAGTATGTACACTATACAACAGTAAAGGTCATGACTATGTAGTAAGCCTTATCAAAGAGGAAGTAGAAAATGCCGTTGCTGAAGTGGAAAAGATGATGGGAACCAAATTTGGTGACAAAGAAAACCCTCTTCTTCTCTCCGTTCGTTCTGGTGCAAGAGCTTCTATGCCAGGTATGATGGATACTGTTCTTAACCTTGGTCTTAATGACGAAGCAGTAGAAGGAATCGCTAAGAAGTCTGGTAACGGAAGATTTGCATGGGACTCTTACCGTCGTTTCGTTCAGATGTATGGTGATGTTGTAATGGGTATGAAACCTGAATCTAAGGAAGATCATGATCCATTCGAAGAAATCATCGACAAGATGAAAGAAGAAAAAGGCGTTGAGTTAGATACTGATCTTACTACTGACGACCTTAAAGAAATGGTTGCTCGTTTCAAGGCTGCAATTAAAGAACAGACTGGCAAAGATTTCCCTACAAGTGCATGGGAACAACTTTGGGGATCAGTTATGGCTGTATTTGATAGCTGGATGAACCCAAGAGCTATTCTTTATAGAAAATTAGAAAGTATTCCTGCTGAATGGGGTACTGCTGTTAATGTTCAAGCAATGGTATTCGGTAACATGGGTGATAACTCTGGTACTGGTGTTGCTTTTACACGTGATGCAGGTACAGGTGAAGATATCTTCAATGGTGAGTACTTAATCAATGCTCAGGGAGAAGATGTTGTTGCTGGTATTCGTACTCCACAACAGATTACTCTTGAAGGATCTAAGAGATGGGCTAAATTAGCTAGTGTTACTGAAGAAGATCGTGCTGCTAACTATCCTTCTTTAGAAGAAGCTATGCCTGCTATTTATACAGAATTAAATGACCTTCAACAGAAACTTGAAGATCACTATAAAGATATGCAGGATCTTGAATTCACCATGCAAGATGGTAAATTATGGATTCTTCAAACTCGTAACGGAAAACGTACAGGTGCTGCTCAGGTAAAGATTGCTGTTGATATGAAACAACAAGGTTACTTGAAGAAAAAAGAAGCTCTTTTACGTGTTGATCCAAACAAACTTGACGAATTACTACACCCAGTATTCGACAAGAAAGCTTTAGACGGAATCAAAGTAATGGCTAAAGGTCTTCCTGCTTCTCCAGGTGCATCTACTGGTCAGATTGTATTCTTCGCTGATGAAGCTACAAAATATGAAAAGAGTATCTTAGTACGTATTGAGACTTCTCCTGAAGATCTTGAAGGTATGACTGTTGCTCAAGGTATCCTTACTGCTCGTGGTGGTATGACTTCTCACGCTGCTGTTGTTGCTCGTGGTATGGGTAAATGTTGTGTTTCTGGTGCTGGTTCTGTAGCTATTGACTACAAAGCAAGAACTATCATCATGGACGGTAAGACATATAAAGAAGGTGACTGGATTTCATTGAACGGAACTACTGGTGAAGTTTATGATGATAAAGTTGCAACTATTGATCCAGACTTGAGTGGTGACTTTGGTATCATCATGGATTGGGCTGATTCTGTAGCTAAGATGAAAGTAAGAACAAATGCTGATACTCCAAGAGATTCTAAAGTTGCTCGTGACTTTGGTGCTCAAGGTATTGGTCTTTGTCGTACTGAGCATATGTTCTTCGAAGGTGAGAAGATCAAAGCTATGCGTGAAATGATTCTTGCTGATGATGAAGCTGGTAGAAGAGCTGGTCTTGCAAAACTTCTTCCTCTACAGAGAGAAGATTTCGAAGGTATCTTCGAAGCTATGCAAGGTCTTCCTGTAACTGTACGTCTACTTGATCCTCCATTGCATGAGTTTGTTCCTCACGAAGAAGCAAACCAAAAAGAAATGGCTGACGAAATGGGTGTTAATGTAAAAGTGATCAAAGATAAAGTTGAAAGCCTAATGGAATTCAACCCAATGCTTGGTCACCGTGGTTGTCGTCTTGGTAATACTTATCCAGAGATTACAGAGATGCAAACACGTGCTATCATTGAAGCAGCATTAAACCTTAAAGCTAAAGGCATCAAGGCTATTCCAGAAATTATGGTTCCTCTTACAGGTACATTAGCTGAGATGAAAAAGCAAGAAGAAATCGTTCGTACTACAATCGCTAAGGTATTCGAAGAAAGAAATGATTCTATCGATTTCAAAGTAGGTACTATGATCGAGATTCCTCGTGCAGCTATTACTGCTGATGAGATTGCAAAATCTGCTGAATTCTTCTCATTTGGTACTAATGACCTTACTCAGATGACTTTTGGTTACTCTCGTGATGATGCTGGTAAATTCTTACCTCACTACATGGACGAAGGTATCCTTGAGAACGATCCATTCCAGGTTCTTGATCAGAATGGTGTTGGTCAGTTAGTGAAAATGGGTGTTAAGAGAGGTAGAAAAACTCGCAAAGATCTTAAAATAGGTATTTGTGGTGAGCATGGTGGTGAGCCTAGTTCTGTTGAATTTGTTAACGGACTTGGTTTTGACTATGTAAGTTGTTCTCCTTACCGTGTGCCAATCGCAAGACTTGCTGCTGCTCAAGCAGTGATTAAAGCCAAGGCTGCGAAGAAAGCAAAAAAGAAGAATAAATAATTCTTGATTATATGAAACTGCCCGGAACTTTCGGGCAGTTTTTTTTTATATAATTCTTAATGACAGTTTAAGTTCAAAGCTTTAGTATTTCTATTATTCTTATTATGTGTTGCTTTTTCTTATAGCCCTGACTTGATAAGATTAAAAACCAATTAAGACTTTTAATTTCATTATATAGTTTTAATTATATAGCAAATAAGAAGTTTTTGAATTAATTATTGATTATTTCATAAAAACATAGCATATAAAATATAAATTTACTTTCTCAAAAAACACAAACAAAACACCAACAAATCCTTGAACCTTTTTAATGGTCGTTGGTTTCTTAATTTTATAATCATTTTACAAGACACACAAGTACATATTAAGGAGTAAAGTATAAAAATCCAAAACACCTTTTTTTATGGCTCGAAATTCAGAAAAACTATTAAAAGATCTTGCCAATTACGGGATTGACAATCCAATAGAAATTTATCATAATCTTTCATATGATGAGTTGTATCAACATGAGACAGCTAAAGAATTAGAAGGATATGCTGTAGGAACACAAACTGACCTTGGTGCTATTTCTGTTGATACGGGGGTATTTACAGGTAGATCACCAAAAGACAAATATATTGTTGATGAGGCTAGTTCACGTGAAAATGTTTGGTGGAAAAACTCTGAAAGAAAAGCTTCTGACAACAAACCAATAAATGAGAAAACCTGGAATCATTTATACAATCTGGCAACTACACAGCTTTCTGGAAAGAAGCTATATGTTATGGATACATATTGTGGAGCTAACGAAAATTCAAGGCTTAAGGTAAGATTTATCACAGAAGTGGCATGGCAAGCACATTTTGTAAAAAACATGTTTATCCGCCCTACTGATGAAGAACTCGAAACTTATGAGCCGGATTTCATTACATTCAATGCATCAAAAACAGTAAACCCTGATTGGAAAGAACAGAATTTAAATTCTGAGAACTTTGCAGCTTTTCACCTAGGGAAAAAGATGTCTGTAATCGGAGGTACATGGTATGGAGGAGAAATGAAGAAAGGCATTTTCTCTATTATGAATTATTTTCTTCCATTACAAAATATGGCTGCTATGCATTGCAGTGCAAATGTTGGACAGGATAATGATACATCTATTTTCTTTGGTCTTTCAGGTACTGGAAAAACTACACTCTCAACAGATCCAAAAAGAAGGTTAATTGGTGATGATGAGCATGGTTGGGATAACGAAGGTATCTTCAATTTTGAAGGTGGCTGTTATGCAAAAACTATAGACCTTAATAAAGATAAAGAACCTGATATCTATAATGCTATCAGAAAAGATGCCCTTCTGGAAAACGTTGTAGTTAATGATGGAGTCATCGACTTTCATGACAATTCAAAAACAGAAAACACTAGAGTATCGTATCCTATATACCATATTGAAAACATTGTAAAGCCTGTTTCTAAAGCAGGACATGCAAAGAAAGTAATTTTCCTTACTGCTGATGCTTTTGGAGTTTTACCTCCTGTTGCTAAGCTTACTCCTGAACAAACAGAATATCATTTCTTGAGTGGTTATACTGCTAAAGTTGCAGGTACCGAAAGAGGTATTACAGAACCTACACCTTCTTTCTCTTCTTGTTTTGGGGCTGCATTCCTATTGCTTCATCCTACAAAATACGCTGAAGAGCTAACAAAGAAAATGGAAGAACATGGCTCTACTGCTTATCTGGTAAACACTGGATGGATAGGAGGCCCTTACGGAGTAGGTAACCGTATTGACTTACCTGCAACAAGAGCTATAATTGATGCTATAATCGATGGCAGCCTAGATAATGCAGAGTTTGAGAATCTTCCTTTCTTTAACCTTGCTATTCCAAAAGGAATAAAAGGCTTAGACAGCCATTTGTTTAACCCTCGTAATTTGTGGGAAAATTCTGAGCATTGGGATCACGCAGCTGTGAACCTTGCTCAAAAATTTATTGACAATTTTGAAAGTTTTACAGATAATGAAAAAGGAAAGGCGTTAGTAGCTGCTGGACCTCAGATATAAATTATAGAAAGGAAGCTTTTAAGCTTCCTTTTTTTTCATCTTGTATTGTAATGATAATGACTCATTATGGATTTCATTCCATACTTTCTCTATAAATTTCGATGATAGCCCCCTCTCTTTTCCATATTCAATTCTACTAATAAGCAAATCTTTCCATCTTTTATTTTGTAATGGATCCATTCCTTTCGTTTGTTTATATTGACCTATCTTTCTAACTACTTCTTTACGTTTTGCCAATAAGTCAATAACCGCATAATCAAAATCATCAATCGTCTTTCTATACGATCGCAATGAATTCTTTTCTTTTGGTGGATTGATAAATTCATCAAATACATATGCCTTTAATGCTCCCAAAAAAAGAATGCCTGATGATAAAAGATACTTTTTCATACTTCAAAAGGTTTTTGATATGGAACTAATTATGAATTTTAGTTCGTAAATTTGGCAACTTAGATTATAAATGTGAGCAAATTGCGATACTATAAATAGTGGCAATCAAACCACTTCAGTATATAATTATATAACGTAACAATAGAGGTGAATTATCTAACAGTTCAAAATATAAGCAAAACCTTTGGAGAGAAACAGTTGTTTAACGACCTCTCCTTTGGTCTTGAAAAAGGTCAGAAAGTGGCCTTAATAGCAAGAAACGGAGCAGGAAAAACTACACTACTCAATATTATTACAGGTAAAGTCCTGCAAGATGAAGGAACTGTAGTTTTTCGCAATGATATTACTGTCTCTATACTCCAACAGAATATTGATATTAAAGAGGAAGGCTCTATTCTTGATTATGTGTTTTCTGCACAAAGTGAAGAGGTAAAAGTATTGAAACAATACGAACAACTTCTTCTGCTCATAAAGAAAAATGACACTCCTCAGAATCAGGAAAAGCTTCAAGAGCTGATCACAAAGATTGACAGCCTTCAGGCATGGGACTTTGAAAATAAGGTCCGTGAAGTGCTAAATAAATTTGAGATTGTCAATCTTGATCAAGCTATTGCTGAACTTTCTGGTGGACAGAAAAAGCGTATTGCTCTTGCCAGAGTTCTTATTGAATCTCCTGATCTTCTAATCCTTGATGAGCCTACCAACCATCTTGATATTGATATGATTGAATGGCTTGAGGCTTTTATAGCCAAACAGTCGCTTACCCTTCTACTAGTAACTCACGATAGAAGTTTTCTTGACAATGTATGTGATGAAATCGTTGAGTTGGATAGAGGTATGATCTTCCATTATAAAGGTAAATTTGACTACTTTCTCGAGAAGAAAGCTGAAAGAGAAGAAAATGAGCAAAGCGAAATAGAAAAAGCCAAAAACATATATCGTACAGAATTAGAATGGGTAAGAAGACAACCTAAAGCCCGTACAACTAAATCTAAAGCTCGTCTTGATTCCTTCAAGGATATTGAATCTAAAGCCAAAACCCGTCTTGAGATAAATAATCAGGAACTATCTATCGAGGCGAAAAGAATGGGTAAAAAGATTCTTGAGATTGATAATATCAGTAAGGGATTTGGTGATTTTGTTGCTGTCAAAGACTTCTCTTATCTATTCAAGAGAGGTGAAAAGATTGGTATTGTTGGCAAGAATGGTATTGGCAAATCTACTTTCCTCAATATGCTTACAGGAAAACTAAATCCTGATAATGGCTCTGTAACTAAAGGGGAAACCATTGATATTGGATATTATACTCAGGATGGGCTGAAGGCCAGAGAAGATATGAGGGTTATTGACATAGTCAAGGAAATTGCCGAAGTCGTCAACCTTGGAAAAGTTACTATTGGCGTTTCTCAGTTCTTATACCACTTCAACTTTGACCATAATACTCAATATAATTATTTTGGAAACCTCAGTGGTGGCGAGAAAAGAAGGTTGTATCTACTGATAACCCTACTAAAGAACCCTAACTTCCTGATTCTGGATGAGCCTACCAATGATCTTGACATTCTTACTTTAGAACTTCTGGAAAACTTCCTTCAGAACTTCAATGGTTGTCTACTGGTAGTTTCTCACGATCGTCACTTCCTTGAAAAAGTTACTGACAGAACTTTTGTCTTTGAAGGTGATGGAATTATAAAAGACTATCATAGCACATATACCAATTACAGAATTGATAAACAAAAAGAAATTGCTGAACTCCGTAAAATAGAAAAAGAAGAAAAAGTAAAGAATAAGCCTAAGGAAGTTCCAAAGCCTAAAAAGAATAAACCTACCTATAAACAGAAAAAGGAGTATGAAGAGCTGGAACTTGCTATTGAACAACTGGAAACAGAAAAAGACCAACTTACAGAAAGATTAAATTCCGGAATCTCTGATCACGAAGAAATACAAAAAATATCCACAAGAATAGGTGAAGTCATGCAACAACTTGACGAGAAATCTGAAAGATGGATGGAACTTGCTGAAATCATGGAAGGTTGATTTATATCAAAATCCAAGTAGCAAGCTGATCATTCAACTTGCTACTTGAATCATATTTAGTTATTACAAGACTTTAGCATTCATAAACACAATAAGCATTTTCAAATAGCTCTCCTTTTGTAAAGAAACATGCTCCCCGGCAACCTGCTCTACAATAAGCACCTTTATCACAATCTTTACATTTACCGCTTAGCTGTGAGGGATCAAAGTTTCTGTTATATGCAAAGTTTCCTTCTTTATACCATATATCTGCAAGAGATTCTTCTCTAAGATTACCTTCAATAAAGAAGTCATCATATAATGATTCACAACCTTTTACATTACCTATACTATCAATACCTATTGCTGTCAGGCCGGCCTGACAACCCGGCCAGTAATTGATATTTCCTGGATCTCCCCTTATAACTCTTTCATGTTTGTGGTAATATCCTATATTATCACCTGTATAAATTCGTATTTTATTCTCTTCACGCTTTTCCTTTATAAATTCAATTACCTTTTTTATGTTGTCTTTTGATATTAACAGCTCTTTCCATTCGCTCATATTTCCCATTGGGTTAGCCAACTGCAATTGCCAGATAAGAACATTATTATCAACCAGAAAATCATGCAAGGGTTCTAAATCATCAACATTAATATCCACTAATGTTGTATTTATTCCTATTGGTATATTTTCTTTATTCAAGCGATCAAAAGAACTCTTTATACGATCAAATGATCTTGGGTTATTTCTGATTCTATTATGATTTTCTTTCATTCCATCCAATGATATGGCAACATTACATACTCCTGAATGTCTGATTTCCTTAATCTGCTTATCCCCCATCAAATAGCCATTAGTGATAATATTTACTTTAACACCATTAGATGTCAAAAAATGAGAAACCTTATCCCATCCTTTATAAAAAAACACCTCACCACCTATAAAGCTTAAATATTTAAAACCCAAATCAACAATCTGCTTTGCAACATCCATAGCTTCCTCTATGGATAGTTCATTTTCTCTTTGTTTCCCTGCTCTTGATCCACAATGAAGGCAATTCATATTACATTTTAGAGTAAGTTCCCAAACACAAAATAAGGGTATATATTCATCTGTTTTCATAAACATCTTATTTGATAATAGTTAAGAGCCAGACTTATGTCTGGCTCAAAAAGGGATTAACTCATAGGAGCCATATATAAAAGTCTATTTACAGGGAATCCATTTATCTTCCCTGAATTAGCTCCAATAACAACAGTACCACCAAGATTGGTTCTGAAATACCAATATGGCTCAGGAGTATGTGGGTAAGTTAATGGCCATGCCAAAGAAACTTGTGTAAACTTATCCCCTCCATTCTGAGTATGAAAAATATCTATAGCCTCTTCTATATCTATTTCATACCCATCAAAAGGAGCAATTCCCAATGGACATGCGCATGGTTCAGCATGTGTACAACCAATCAATGGTGGTTGAGCAGTGTAATATTTATAACATACACCATCTTCGCCTCTGATTGTTACATCCCAACCTAAGATATCCGAAATACTACTTCCTATGCCATATTTAATTCTGGCAGTCTTTGTTTCAAGACCTATACAGGTTACACCAATCTGAACTTTAGCTTCAGATAATAAAGTTTTTATTTCCATAATGTGTATTTTTTTTAGTAAGCAATTATAAACCACCATAATTTTAGGCAGCTTATTTAAATCTCAATGGGTAATAGCTCATAAAATAGAAATGAAAGAAATACAGATTCATAAGATGAATCATAAATCATCAATTCCAATTTATCAGCAAGAGATTGGGAGTCTGGATGTATTATTGATAAATAAAAGACAGGGAGGGCAAACTTTTACTTTTACTTATTATATTATAGGGGAATAATAGCACCCCTTCACTAACCATCAGTTTATTAATGGATTACAAAATTACAATTAATTTCTCTTCCGTAGATAAAGATGAATTAATTTATTTTTTATATCTGAATTATACACTTTTACTTCATAAAAAAACAGCAAGCTGAACACTCAACTTGCTGCTTATGTTTTTATTGAAATCACTTATTGCATTTTAATCTTGCAAAATATAGCCGCTTTATTGGCTTCCCATCTTTTATTAAATCTTGACCTTTTTTATTAAACAGTATCTTATTTACCCCTCCTATATAACGAATAAAATAATTATCTGGAATCAAAAAGTCCATATATTGTTTTTTACCTTTAATGTAATATTCTAAATGATCTTTTACATTATCACATAAAACTTTGTATTCATCCTTCTTTTTTGCAAATTCTTCTTGGAATAGATCTTCAGAGATTCCTTTTCTATATTTTGTAATTATTGTATCTTTTGATGTATACAACAATTCATAAAACGTGTTCATAACACAATAACTATCAACTAAATTTCTTGTTTTATCAGTCATATTACCTTTAGGTAAAAAATTCTGCTTAGGCACATTACAGGGCTCTAGTTGAGTAACTTTATATTTTTCAGGATTATTCATATCATATGAAAACAATTTAAAATCACCACTAAACAAAACATTTACTACTAACTTTTCAGAGTTCAATACAGCCAGAGGTTCATTTATAGGAAAAGATCTTTCTTTAATTCGCATAGCATTTTCTTTCTCTGGTGCTCCATAAGCTTGTGTGGTTGAATCTATAGATGAATATGTGAAAAAATTAGGAACTAAATCATATTCTAAAGGAGTTTTATGAATCTCTCGATCTTCTTCATTCCATGTGTTATCTCCCTGAAAGAAAAACAAGGATTTATCATCAGGATGACATCCTAGTATATTTCTTTGGGCATATATTGCAGCCTCATCAATTTTAAAACTCTTTATAAAATCACCTTTCAATGTGTAATATTTTAGCTTGTTATACGAATTTATCATTAAACTACTATCTGTGTCAAACCGTACATTACTATATTTTGGTAAAAGATCATTATTATATTCTTCTGGCCCATCCCCCATTCTATTAAAAGAAAAAACAACACTATCCTGATTAAAACCAACTACAGTAGTTCCAAATATCCCAACAAATGTGTTTATACTTTGATTATAATCTTTTATATAAATGATTTTATTATCTGGTAAGTCAACAGAATCATATATAATTAACTCCATTTTATTTGAAAGCTCTTCTTTAAGAACTGCTCTTTCACATGAAATTTCAAAGAAAATGGAAAACACAATGAAATAAAATAATACTCTCTTCCTCATCATTATAGGTTAATTTAATAAAAGAAGACCTTACGATCTCCTTATTTCTTACATAAAAAGCAATTATCTTTTTATGATCTGATCATTTTAGAAATAAATAAAATAATTCAGGGAAGATTATAATCTCAGGAAGACGAAAATTATACAAATACAATATAACCAATGCAGATTGGCCTATCTATAATACAAATATTACAACTAATTAATTCATAAAATAGACTTCCTGATAGGAATATAATCCAATAACTCATAAAAATTTAATCGTACACTACCCAGTGCCAGACAAATTTATAATAATAACCTATGCCTACACAGAGTAATAATTGCATTTATTATACATTATGACTCTGTTTTCCCTATCACTAGCCTTTTATATTAGCTTTGATGAAACTTGAATTGTGTTCATAATCCTCTTTATCGAACACCTCTAAACTATACTTGCTCTGCTACTGAAGATGGATTAATGGAAATATACGAAGTGAAAGAGAGACCTTTATTGATAGGAACTCCTACAGCAGGTACTATAGGATCACCATTAATTGTCAGAAATCTACCAAAGGGCTATTTTGCACGTATTTGCACAAAAAAACAATTCTACCCTTATAGCAAAAAGCTTTTTATAAATGAAGGTATTCAACCTAATAGATTTATATATAAATCTATTGATGATTACTAAATCAAAAAGATCCTTGTTTAGAGAAAGGAATTGAAGAGGTAAGAAAGCAATTGAATTAATCCTTTATAAAAAATTCTCGTATACAAAAAAAACCCTCCACTTCTGCGGAGGGTTTTTTGTATAGAAAAGATTCTAAACTGTAAATATCTTTAAACTAAGCGAGCTTAACATTTACTGCATTCAATCCTTTTCTTCCTTCGATTAGTTCATAGGTAACGTCATCTTCTTGTTTAACTTTGTCAATTAAACCTGAAACATGAACAAAAAATTCTTTACCTGTTTCATCGTCGATAATAAAACCAAAACCTTTGGTTTCATTAAAAAATTTTACTTTTCCTTTTTTCATGATAATTATTAATGTATTAACGGTAATCAAAAAATTCTTTGCCTATAGTCGTAAAAAAATATTGAAGCAATGTTCTTTTAAGGTAATCTATTAGGCTCGCTTGAATTTTCTGGGTTTTTCCCTTCTCTTCTGAGCAAGTTCAACAGAAACCTTTTGACCATCGAATCTAGCTTTTCTAAAATTCTTAGTCACAAGGCTTTGATACTGTTCTTCTACTTCAAAGAAGGAAAAGGCTTTTAATATTTCGATTTTTCTTATATCAATGGTATGATCTGGCAAACTACGATTTATAAATCCGAGTAGTTTTTTAGGATTTAAACCATCTTTATTACCCAAACTTATAAAAAATCTTGAATATGATTTGTAGTTTCTGTCATTATTTTTCTCATTTACGTTAAGATCCTTCGCATTCTTGTAGTAGCTAAGGAATCTATTAAACTCGAGAGAAACAAAATGCTTGATCAGATCTTCACGAGAAAGCCATTGTAGCTTCTCATATATAGCTGGCAAATATTCATCAATTTGAATATCCTCTATATTTATTTTTTCAACTTTGTCAATGAGCTTATATAACTGCTTCTCACAAATTTCTTTACCAGAAGGAATATCTCTTTTTGTAATCTTCTTTCCTATACTCTTTTCTAGAATTCTTATTTTACCAAGCTCTCTATGATGAATAATTGAAAGAGATTCTCCTTTTTTCTCCGCTCTACCAGTTCTACCACTTCTGTGGACATAGATTTCTCCATCATTAGGTAAAGAGAAGTTTATTACATGTGAAAGATCCTGAACATCCAAACCACGAGCGGCTACATCAGTAGCAACTAGAATTTGTAGTTGTCGATTGCGGAAGCGAGTCATAATATGATCCCTCTGTGCTTGAGAAAGATCACCATGAAGAGCATCTGCATTATATCCATCAGCCAATAATTTTTCTGCTACCTCCTTAGTTTCCGAACGAGTTCGGCAGAAAACTATGCCATAAATATTTGGATGAACGTCTACAATCCTTTTAAGAGCAGGGTATCTATCTCTTGGAGAGGCTAAATAAAAAGCGTGGCTAATATTAGCACTACTTATTTCTTTAGTCTTAACAGAGATCACACTCCTTTGGTTCATATATTTATCTGCAATAATACTAATTTCTCTTGGCATAGTTGCAGAAAAAAGTAAAGTTTGTTTAGAAGAAGGTGTTTCTTTTAATATTGAATCAATTTCTTCCTTGAAACCCATCGACAACATTTCGTCGGCTTCATCAAGAACTAACCATCTGATACTAGAGACAGAGAGTTTCTTTCTACGCATTAAATCAAGTGTCCTTCCTGGAGTTCCAACAACAAAATGGCAAGGTTTTCTCAATGCCTTTATTTGTGTGTCTATACTTGTACCTCCGTATACAGGAACAATGTTAAAACCTTTAATATTTTTTGAATAATTTTCTATATCCCTACAGATTTGTAAACACAACTCTCTAGTGGGACAAAGAATAAGGCTTTGTACATGGGAAGAATTGATATCAAGTTGGTGGAGCAATGGCAAGCTAAAAGCGGCAGTTTTTCCTGTTCCTGTCTGAGCAAGAGCAATTAAATCTTCATTTTTATTCATCAAATGTTCGATAGCTTCATCCTGAATAGGAGTTGGATTTACAAATCCAAGGCTATCAATTGCTTTTAATATCTCTTCCCTCAGCCCCGTTTCTTGAAAGGTTTTCATAAAATTTATCCTCTTGTATACTATATTATAATGTTTTCAAAGAACTACAATTTTTTGTAACTCCTTTTGAATAAATACTATTACCAAACTTAGTTATACCTAAAGTATTGTTGAAATATGAAGAAAGGTAAACTTTTTTTATTCTTCACAAATTTATCCTAAGCAAGAATCAGTATAAATACGTTGATTTTCTTTAGGTTGCAAAAGTAACAATACAGTTGAATTCTACCAACTTTATTGCAATAGAATGAATCTAAATGTTCGATTATCAAAAATATCAGCAATATTACTTATCTTGCTCAACAATAATTCAGGGCTTTCAAAGGGCTTCTATGCTCTATTATAACTACTGAATTACCACTTTTACCAAGTAGAATAGAAAAGCTTAAAATTAATATTCTCGATCGAATCAGGGGGACCAATCTTTTGTATATGAAAATAATTTTACAAAAATCATTTCTAATTATTTTTAATCTTCTCTTTGTCTTCAAAGGAATTTGCAGCGAAACTGATAGTCTTATCACTGTAATCAACTCTTATCATCAGAACGAAATCTTGAAAAACAGTATTAAACTGATGAAAGAACAACTCAATTTCTACCCTCATTATTCTGTGAAGATAGGAGAATATATTATTGACCATAAATTAAATACTCAGGATAGTACTGATTTTGGTGAGTTTCACTTCATTTTAGCTAAATCTTATAGAGAGGCTGGTAAATACAAAAATGCCCTAAATATTATCAATAAAATAAAATCCCATGGATATATAGTTGACTCTGCTGACCTTCTTATTGAAGAAGGAAATGTACTTTGGAAGCTAGGTGATTATAAAGGTAGCTATCAAAAACTCTATAAATCCATAGCAATATGCAAAAATAATGACCAACTGATCAATGCATATATGGGATTAGGCCTTATAGGATATACTACTTCCAGATTTACAAATAGCCTTAACTACTTTAATAAAGCACTAGAAATATGTGATTCTATAGAAAATAAACAATATAGAGCTATGCTTTTTAATAGCATGGCAAGCATCTATTTCAATCAAGGAAAGCATGATAAGGCCATAGATCTTCTGATGAAGGCTTATAATATCAATATCGAATCAGATAATATCAAAAGACAATCAGCAAACCTTGGTAACCTAGCACAAATCTATAATGCCAAAGGAGAAAGCAAAATTTCTGACTCTCTTTATCAGAAGGCTATACTTATTGATAGAAAGATAAACAATAAAATAGGTCTTGCCACAAAACAGATAAACCTATGTCTAACTCATTTTAAAGAAAACAATTTTGATAAAGCGTTACAACTATCTTTAGAAGCATACTCTATATTTAAAGATATTGATTATATGCGTGGCCTTGGCTTTACTTCTAATATCCTCGGAAATATATATACTACTATAGGTGATTACGAAAAAGCCAGTAACTATCTTGAGTTAGGAAAACATTATAACGAAACTACAAACAACACTTCTCAGGAAGCTTATAATAAATACTATCACTCTATCTATTATCAAAAAATAGGAAAGCTAGATAAAGCTATAGAAGCATTAAACGAATATATAACTTATAATGACAAACTAGTTTCTAAAGAAAAACAGTCTATAACAGCTGAATTAGAGGCAAGATATGACCTTCATGAGAAAGAAACCAAAATTCAACTAATGAACAAAGAGTTGCAATTCTATGAATCACAAAAGCAACTTGACAAGCTAAAAGCTCATACCATTATAATTGGTCTCCTTGCATTTCTTATCATTGGCATAGTACGATATTCAAGAATAAAACAAAAAGAGAAACAATATACTGTACTGTATCAGAAAACTAAAGAAGTGGAGAAAGCCAAAATTGAACTTATGGAAATCTCCCTGAAGAATCAGGCTCTGGAAACTCAAAAACTACAAAGCGAACTACTATTCAAGAAACAGGAACTCACTAGTTTTGCCCTCCATATCGTTCAAAAAAACGAACTCCTCAATAGCCTTAAAAAAGACCTGAAAAACTTTCAAAAGAAGGTCAACAATAAAGAAAATAACGAGATTATAAAAAGTATTCTCCTACAACTCAACCAACATTTGAAAAGTGAAAATGAAATTGAAGATTTTCAAAACAGAATCGATGAAACAAACAGTATTTTCTTTCACTCCCTTGAGCAAAAATTCCCTGAACTAACAAAAGGTGAAAAACGCCTATGTGCACTCCTTCGCATCAATCTATCTTCAAAAGAAATCGCCTCTCTTAACAACATATCCTACAAAGCTGTAGAAATGGCAAGATATAGATTACGCAAAAAACTCAATATCGATAATAATGTAAACCTTAATGAATTCTTGCAGAAAATTTAAGGGTGGAAATCCAAACTCAAAACACTGCATAAACCCTTAAAGTCACCAGCTTTTTTATGTTTCATAAGCAGATTTATATAAAAATCATGTGAAAGAGCATATTTCCAATGCAAAATTGAAAAATCACAGCTTATTTGACCTTATCATTATCAAACACTCGAGTGTTTGGCGCAAAGTCTCGAGTGTTTGGTGCAAAGTCTCTAGTGTTTGGTGTAAAGTCTCGAGTGTTTGGTGTAAAGTCTCGAGTGTTTGGTGTAAAGTCTCGAGTGTTTGGTGTAAAGTCTCGAGTGTTTGGTGCAAAGTCTCGAGTGTTTGGTGCAAAGTCTCGAGTGTTTGGTGCAAAGTCTCGAGTGTTTGGTGTAAAGTCTCGAGTGTTTGGTGCAAAGTCTTGAGTGTTTGGTGCAAAGTCTCGAGTGTTTAGATGTAAGTACACCTTGTTTTTATATAATGTTGGTCGTTTGTTTCTTTTTTACAGGAAACAAAAAAGCCTGACAGATATATACTGACAGGCAATAGGCGATAAGTTGAGGCATAAAAAAACCTGACAAGTAGAGCTACTTGACAGGTTATATGAGTTATTTATTCTCTATTTCAGGCTAATAAACTTAGAATAAGTAAATTCAAAGTTATCAGAGCCTACGCGTTTTTTGATGCGTAATGTATATTCTCCGGGTTCAAGATCCAGAGGAGTACGGAACATAATCTTCTCATTAGATTCTACCTTAACATCAGAGACAATAGCAGCTACAAGAGAATTAGCTTCAAGTGTTAACTCAATACTATCTTCTTCTTTAAGCAAAAAGTGGATTCCCTGAACAATGGTATTGGCACCTTTATAAATTACATCCTCTTCCATAGAGTAAGCATCTCTTACAAAGTATATAGCAGGAGGCTTAGGTAAGTTCTCGGAGACCTTAAAACTCTTCACTTGTTGGCTAATTTCACTAGAAAAAGCTCTGGAAAAAGACAAGTTAACATGAATCTTATGGTTTGGATTATTCTGAGGGTCAAATCTCTCATCTTTGGACTTTAAAGTCCCACGAGCAGAAAGATAAGCCTTGAAATACTTACAATCACATTTCTTGCCTCTTACAAGGTTCTTTTCTAAGACTTTAAACACACTGGTAAGAACGTTTTCTGTAATAGGTGCAGGGATCTTATATTCCGCCATAACTTGATCTTTTATTTCATCATAGTCAACCTTTTCCATATGCTTGGTCTTGACATAATATGAATCTCCGTTATCATCCAAAGAATTAGAGATGGTTGTAAAAAGAAGTGGCATTAAGATTACACTAGACTTGGCATTTTTTACATTTTCTTTTGATTTCATAATTATAATGGATTATTGATTAATAAATAATTGTAATACTGTCATTACTGACAAAAGAAAATGTGTGCACACATATATAATATAGAACTGATCAGTAGTAAAAGAGCAAAAGCATAAACAGCTTTGTTTCTTTTGTACAGACAAACTTATAGAATAAAGCTTTTTGAAAATGTTAAAAAATGTTAAAAGAGATATCAAATTTAAATGCAGCCCCTGATGTAAAGCATTGATAATATATATCAAAGGAATTATAAAGGCAATTTTTTATAGAAAATTCCCAAAAAATAAAAGTGCGTAAATACAGAAAGGAAAAAAAGAAGACTGCCCTAAGAAAGGACAGTCTTCAACAATATATTTATAAGTATATTTATCAATAACTCATATTACATACACTTACCTACCTTAAATACTTTAGTATTGTTTTCATTGATTAATCTAATGAAATACAATCCTGTATTTTGTCCTAAGTTCACTCTAACGCTATTAGAATTTACTTCCATTGTATTAATAACATTTCCAGAAGCATCAATCAACTGAAGCTTAGAACCATTGGCATTAGTAACATTTACAAAATCTTTAGCTGGGTTAGGATAAATATTAACATTTGTTAATTCTAACTCGCCAACAGATACATCTACATCAAATTTCACGTTGTAAGTCAACTTAGTCGCACCATCTTCAGCAGTTACAACAACCTTAGTAGTACGATTATCAATATTATCCTTATCAGTAATATCTGTAGCAGGAGTAATTTCTACTGTAGCATCATCATTGGTAGCCTTAGCAGTAACTGTAGGTGTAACAGTAGTACCTTTTGGTAACTCTACTGTATAAGTTAAAGTAGCAGCATTGAAATCAGCAACAAGCTCACCATCAACCTTAAGTTCAGAAAGACTAGCATCAGAAGAAGTTTGAATTACATCAACACTCAATGTATATACATTAGAATATGCAGGATTTTCAGCATAAACAGTAAGAGCAACAGGGCTAGATACATCAACAAGACTTACTTCACTCTCAAGAGCTTCTTCACCATTATAAAGAGAAGCACCATAACTTAGAGAGAATGTTAACTTCTGTTGAGTAAGATCAGCAATAGAGAATGCAGAGAACTTAATTGTCTTATTCTCTTCATCAATAACTACAGTGCCATCAATTGCATCCTGAGCAGCAAAAGCAACAAGCTTAGCCTCTTCATTATAAGAATTTACAAGTGTTACAGTCCATTCAGCCACAAAGCCAACTTGAGCAGTAATAACATAAGTAACAGGGTTAGTGAAATCAACTTCAGTTATACCACTCATTTGAAGCTCACCATCTATCTCTATCAAAGCATTACCACCAACTTTAAACGATGGAGAAACTGCTGTCACATCCATGCCATAAGGAACTTCTACTATAATCTCTTTAGTCTCAGTATTAATATAAGGAATGCCTACACCACCAATAACACTAAATGAAATAAAATCAGTACTCTTATCCTGAGGGCTATGAACAGTTACTGTGTAAGTCTTTTCAGTACCATCAGCAGCAACAATAGTATAAGTAACAGGATCAATAAAGCTATTTTCTGTAACACCAGATTCCTGAACAACATCACCTATTTTTACTGTAGCTCCCGGAGAAACTGTAAATATAGCCTTCAAAGTAGTGAAGTCATTAATAGTAGAAGACTCAAGATTTATATCACATTTTTCCTTATCAAACCAAACTTCAGAAAAGCCGTCGATCTTAAATGTAAGCATCTCTGCATTGTCAAGATCCATATTAACAGTTTTCTTATCATCAGTAGGATCAAGATCATTAGTAGTGGTGATACTGAAACTTAACTCATACTCACCTTGAACAGCTTCCCATGTATCAAAGACAACATCAGTTTCTCCTTCAGGAGCTAAATCAGTTACTGTCTTTGTAAATGTTTCATTAGTAGGTTTTATAGTAAGAGTAACATCTGTAGTAATATTTGCAACTCCTTTATTTTGAAGTTTTACAGTTGGAGTAATATTACCCTTTTTATTCAGGTCTACAGGAGAAACAACTTCCGCAAGTTTGATATTTGTAACTTGAGACTTTTCAAAGATTCTAAAATCATCAAAAGCAACACCTTCTTCTTCTTCTCCTTGTTGTGTTCCGTTGAAGTAAATTCTAAATCTAACGTGCTCTTGTTTTATATTGCCACTCAAATCAGAAGTGTAAGAATAACACCAACCTTTAGAGTCTCCTACCCATGAATCCGTTAAAGTTTCCCAATTTTTAGAAGTAGGAGCTTTAGGTAAACTAGCCCAATTAGCACCAAAGTCTGTTGAATATTCTACATCAATATTTTCATCAAGTGTAGAATAGTTCATAAATAGAGCAACAATAGGTTTTTCCATAGCAGAAAGATCAAAATCAGGACTTTCTACTTTACTAATTTCATCTTTATTATGTGCTCCATCAGCATTAGTAACCCATGCTTTAGAACCAGAATAAGCAGAATTTATATTCTCTCCGGCAGGAGTAGCAAGTTCCCATGATGAATTCTTTCCCTCTACAGTCCAGTGATGATCATCAGATTCAAAATCCTCAATATATGGGAAGGTGTTAATTGTTGGCTTTCCATAAAAATCTAATGTCTGCTGGTTATTTGTAAGATCAGCATCACCTTCTGCTATAATATTGATCTGCATTTGGTGCTGACCAGTAGGGATAGTTAAACCTTCAATAGTGATATCCTTACTTTCGAAAATATTTAAAGGTTGATCAAGAGTGATTTCTTTAGTCTCCTTTGTTCCTCCATCAATTGAACACTCAAATTTAACCTTAGAAATTGGATCAGTTCCTTTATTAAAAACCCTAACAATAGGATTCTTTCTAAATGAAAGTTTGCTTATAGCAGGGTCAATATTGCCAGGAACTATAAATTCAATATTATCTAATAATAGAAATTCAGTTATCGTCTTTGCTCTTACATCAAACTCTAATTCAAATATTTTCCCTGCGTATTTCGATAGATCAAGCACTTGATGTTTATCTTTATTATCTGTAAGAAACTCAGTATAAACTTGCTCATCATCTATTTTAATTTGGAAATAAATTTCATCATAACCTGCTTGCTTTTGAAATAAAACTTTATCAAAAGACATTAACAAACTTGAAAGACTAGATGCATCAATTTTAAATCTTAACCTTGATTGATGTGCTAAGTTCATATTAAATGCTGTGGATTTCTTATAACTAGGCACACTACTCCATCCATTCCATGAACCACCTTTTAAAGCTATAGATCTACTACCATCAATAGGATTCTTTGTTTCATAGCTAAAGCTAGATTCCTCACCAGTACTTACTATATATTTAGAAGCATCAGTATCGAGGTCTTCAAAGTCGATTTTCACTCCCTCACAAGAAAACTTATCAACAGTATAAGTTTCACCACTTAATGTATTATCATCTAAGTTTGTATCTTCTGCTAAGACAGCTTTAACATTAAGATTATAAGTACCTTTAGCAGAAAAATCAAAAGACTGAGAGATCACTCTTGCTGCACCAACTTTTAGAGGAGAATCAAAAGTTACTTCTTTAGTTGTGTTTAATGCATGTCCATCACCAAAACTATACTCAATAGTTACAGGATTTGAAATATCTGCATTTCCAACATTCTTGATTCTAACCTTTATATTTTCTGTATTAGTAAATTCAAACTCAGGATCAGGCATTATTACTTCTTCAACTGCAATATCCTGATCAATGAACTTCTTAGAATAAAATCTGGCTTTCCATCCCATTTTAATCTCTTTAGAAGCAAACTTGAATGTTAAAGCTCCTTCAGCATTATCAGAATGAATAGTTTCTCCTTTAAGTTGACTATCAGTAAAAGGACTACCTTCTATTTTATTTTCTTCTATTACCTCTGTACCATTATATACAGCGAGAAAATCTTGTGTATTATAAATAAGAAATTCGTCAAACACGAACACTAATTGCTCTCCAGCTTTAGAAGATTTAAAAGTAAGAGTATAATCCTCACCTTTTTTATAATTGCCATCATATCCGGAATCAACAAATATTCCACTATCAACAGTTTCTACTCCTGTCTTCATGGAGTATGTTTTTTCTTCTGCTGCAACAAACTTATAAACCTTATTATCTGTACTTTCGCCAGCACCATTATAAGCAACAACTTTTATCTGATATTCTACAGAAGGCTCTAAATCACCAATAACATAACCACGTGTTTCACCAACACTAGCACTAATATCCCCATTTAGCCCATCATTAAGATAGATCTTATATCCTGTAGCTGCTCCATATTCAGGACTAGACTCTGCTTTTGTCCACTTCAAACAAACTCCGGTTAATCCATTTTCAAATACTTCAGGAGATTTTTCATTATAAGAATCAGTGTTCAAAGAGATAGCAGAAGGAGGATTTATTACTTTAGTATGTAAAATATAATCCTTTGATGAGCCATCCTCAGCAACAACAGTAAAAATAACAGGTTTAGAACAATCTATCTTAGTAACACCACTAATAACAGTACGACCTCTAACTTGAACAAATGCCTGATCAGAAAGCTTAAATACAGGTTTTACTTTTGTAATATCATCATTATATGAAATAAAGCCTTTAATCCTGTTCTCATATTCATCAGTTTCTAGATTTTGGAAATTTTCAATAACTACACAATCTTCTGCTTGTCCAACCAAAGAAAACTCATTGATATTACACTCATGATTTTTACAAACGTAAAACTTAAGCTTATAATCATTAGTTATAGTACCATCTTCAGAAGTAACAGTAAGAGTATACTCCTTACTACCATCTAATTTATCACCACTTTCAAAAGCCTCATCATTAATTTGAACAGTAGCTCCTTCATTAGTTGTATATATAATAGGATGTTGTTTCTTCTCTTTTCCATAGAAAAGAGGAATAGTAATCTCTTTTTTAGCATCATCTATTCTTGCAGGGAATTTCTGATTTTTATGGTTTGTTACATCTTCTTTGATACCAATGTTTAAAAACTGAGCTAAATTCTTATCTCCACGATAGCTGCCAGCAGCAACAATAGTTTGTTTATTTATGTTTTCACCTAAATAAAGCATCTCCTTAGAGTCTTTATCGATATAGAAAGTTTTAGAAACTGATCTCTTAGATTTAGTTGTAAACAAATAGATATCATCATTAACAAAATCAGTAACCATTTGTACATAGTAAAGCTCATCAATTGCTTTATCATGAATATCACAAAAGTCAACAAGCATATTATTCGCTCTATCATATTCAAGAATCTTCTTTGATACATTATCGTAAACAAATACTCTACCTGTCTTTGTAATAGTAGCAGTCGCAATATCATAATCACCCACAAGTTCAGTGAATAATGTGGCAGAACAATAAATAGGATCAAGTACATAAACACGAGTACTAAAATTGCTCTTTCCAAACATTATCATCTTATTCAGAATAGGACAATAGTCCAAAGAAATAAACTTATCAGAACCTACTTCTGGATTTGCAGGATAAAGACGCTCTACTTCTTTAGTCTTTGGATGATATATTACAAGCTTCTGCTGTGCAGAAGAAATACCATAGTATTGACCATCAATAGAACCTGTAGCACAATCAAAAGATCCTGCTACTTCCAGTTCTGATTTCTCTGTTTGCTCAAATAAAGGTAATCTACCTTTATAAACAGAATTATTCTCATCAATATTAAGAGATCCAATCTGATAGAAAAAACCACTTGCATTAATATTTATTAACGCAGACACATGAGTATTATCATCAGGATTCTCTTCACCTGCGATATCTACACTGATAGAAATGTTATGCACTCCCTTAGCTGATAAATCAGCTTTCTCAGTGAAAGAATACTCAAAAGTACCATTTGAAGGGATACTCTGACCTGTTACAACTTCAGTAACAGATTTTCCATCTGCAGTATAGGTAATGTTAAAATCTTTTGTGATTGTACTTACCCCATTATTAGTTAAGGAAACCTTTACTGTTTCCTGATCAGTCAATGCATCACTGGATAGAGGCTCCATTAAGTCATTTATGGTTACATCAACTAAAGGAGGAATAACAGCAGTAAAGCTAACTTCAGGAAAATCTTCTTCACTCTTAAGTCCTGGGCCCTGACCTACAATCTTATCTCCTAAAGCATCTTCAATACGCCAACTTATTTCATTCTCACCAGTCTCTTTACGAGGAGTTACCTTCACCTTAATAACATCATCCTTTTCAACTTGAAAAGATTCTTCACGAAGAGCTTGACCTTTTTCTACAGTGATCTCTTCAAATATAACAACATCATTTTTCCAAACAGAAATGGTACTTTTAGGAATATCCCCACTTGTTATCCATGGAGTATACCAACCATCTCCTTCAGTATCCTCTAGTATGAGTTTAAAAGTTTTTTGAATATCCTGAGCAAGGATGTTTGTGGAAAAGAGTCCAATAAACATAAATGCCAGTAAAAACCGAATAGTAATTTTCTTCATAGTAAAAAGTTTTTGAACAAACAAGTAAAGAGAAGAGGTTCTAAAACCTCCTCTCTCTTATAGATTATTAATCTTTATGTATTCTTTTAGCCGTTATATTTGGGGGAAGTGTTAATCAATAACAAGTCTTTTACTACATTTTAATCCATCACCATTGATCTTTATCAAATAAACACCAGGAGCAAAAGCACTTAAATCAACCTTAGTTGTATTAGAGTTTGTCTTCCAGAACTTCTGAACAGTAGCTCCAAACCCATTCACTAACTCAATTGTAAAGTCCGTTACTTCAGGCAATTCGATATAAACATAATCAGTTGCAGGATTAGGATAAACTTCAATGTTAGCCTCTTGAATCTCTTCAACCCCATTTAAATTAACATTATAAACATTAGAACTAACGCCTTCAAAATCCGGATTACTGAAAAGTTCAGATACAGTATATTCATGATCCCCATTACCTATACTCTCATCAGTATATGTCCTGACATTAGCGTCATTCAAACTTTCAAGCAATTTACCATTTTTATAGATATTAAAGCCTTTTGTAGCATATCTATATGTATCCACACCCCTATTATTAGTAATTTTACCTACTGCCACATCATCAACCGTTAGCTGATAGCCATCAGAATACTCGTAAACAAAGGCCAGACGAATAGTTTTACCTTCAAATTTTTCCAAATCCACAACAACTTGGCTATCTAATCTATTTGAAGGAGAATCTTGTTTATTCCATTGAATAACCGGAGTCATTTTTTCACCCTCAAGGATGACAACATAAAATTTGGTGTAATAAACCTGTCCGTCAGTAGTAGCCGCAGCATTTTGATACCAAACCCAGAATCCCAGATCATCATCTTTACCAATTGTAATTTCAGGAGAAACTAACCAGTTAAAGTCCTTACTATCATACCCAAGGCCAAATGCACGTTTGCCAGAATGAATAAAGTTTCCTTTATTCTGGAATGTTTCTTCAGTACAAATTTGCCATGTAGTAGCTCCCTGCGGAGGAACTACAGCACTATTATACTCAAAAACACTAGAGGTCTTAACTATCCATTTCTCTGTAGAACTAGTTTCAGCATCTTCATAGAAAGTTTTACCTAACTCCTCAGAAGCTTTCCACTCCAAAGTAACATCACTCTTTTTTTCATCCAAAGAACCTTCAAGTTCAGGCTTTGGCACATTAGGAATAGATACTTTAAAGACTTTTGATTGCTTTAAAACCTGTTCACCTAAATCATTCTTTAATGTTAAGGAAAGATCATACTCTCCAGGAGCAGTAAAATAGAAAGTAGGAGCTTTACTATTTACAGTAGTTCCATTAGTAAAGACAACATTCTCTTTAGGCTCTATACTCCAGGTACGTTCGGAAGCTATTGGATTACAAATAGACTCATCACGAACGCTGGTTTCCTCAAGCATTCTAACTTCAGCATCATTAACAGAAAGTTTGATAAATGGTTTAGAAGGAGCTTTTGGATCTTCAAAAACCTGAAGGAATTCATCCCACTTTGTATCACCAAAAGAAAGATACTTAACATTATCTTCTTCATAATATTTAGTAAACTTATCCTGGCTAATAAATTGAGGGAACCAGATCTTAAGGCCGGTAGTATTTTTATTAAATTCTTTAGTATAGAGATGTAATAATACAGACTTATCAATGGCATCCACAACTTCAGCAGCTTTATCCTTTAAAGATCTTGGAAGACCATCAAGGTCTAGTATTTTATTAGCAAAATGACCTAAGTCAATGTGGTCAACAATTCCATCAGAATAATAAGTTTCTGATCTTGCACTTTTTATAAGAGCAATATGATCAGCACAGCTCTTTATCAACTCTTCTGCAAAAGCATCAATAGCAGGTATCAATAGTGTATTGAACTTATCTACAGAAGTAACAGACTGAGTTGTTCCTCCATTATCCTGAAGAGCCAAGCCATTTTTATAAGACTCATTATAAGCTCTTACGATATTCTTAGACAGTTCTTCAGGAGTAATATTAACATTTTCATTCAATGCTTTAAATGCCATATCATACTCCCAACCGTCTTCAGGTTCAGTTTTTTCAGAAGCAATAACATAATCTGCATAGTCTCTCAACTGATAAACAGTTTCAACCTGTCCCATCAAGCAAAGGTCAAAAGCCATAACATCAAGTTTCTTTCCAGCCTTTTCTTTGAAAGAATTCAAAGCCTTTTGCATTTCCCAAAGCTTCATATCACCTACACAACCTCTATTTAAAGGCTTATTATCACCTCTAAAGATACCAGTACCATGATCCCAAACTGTCAACCCATAGTTTTTAGCAGGATAATGTTGTTCTGACCAAATGATAAATCTTTCCAGAGTTTCGTAACTATTCATATTAAAGTCCATACCAAAACCCCTATAAATACAATGAGAAGCAAGTTGAATACTAGCTCCATTCTTATCTTTTTCTACAAGATAAATACCATCTCTGGAATCATCATCAGCATCATAAAGAACAACATAGTTCACCAAGTCAGGAACAGAGCCATTTACTTCAAGCTCATTGATATCCTTAAGTCCATTTAATCCAGTTCCATCTTCATATAGATATATCATCCATGTCCAAATAGCACCAGTAGTTGCCTTTACTTCAAAGTTAAAGGACTTTTCGTTCTCATCATTAGTTTGGAACTCAACTATAAGAATATCTCCTCCTTGGTTCTTAGGAGAATATTTTACAGTAAATGTAGTTTCTTCACCAGCATTAACAGTAGTCTCAGGTTGCTTTGTAACCTCATATTCTTCACCATTAATAAGCAAGTTATTTATAGTTAGATCATCTTTATTCCCACTATTCTTTATTGTAAAAGTAATATCCCTAGAATCTCCAATTTCAGTAAACCCTGTTAACTGAAGTCTTTCACCTAATTCTATAGAATTATTATCAAGTAATACTTCTATTTCAGGTTTGGAATTATCAACATGTATTTCAGATTTTACAGACTCACCAGAAACACAATCAGGACTAATATAGTTAGCAGCTACACTATAAACATGCTTACCATCAGGAACATTTGTATCAACAAACTTTGTTTTATAAGCACCATTAACCTGTCCTATTATTTCATCATCACGATAAATATTAAAACCAGATAGATATCTTGTCTCAAAGTCTTCTTTCCATCTTACTTCTCCATCGCCTTGAATAACACTTATATCATCCAAACAAAGAGCAAGACCATATGAAGAAACACATTGAATAGCAACATAAATTGTTTTATCCTGATATTTACTTAAGTCATATGTATATTTTTTCCACTGATCAGGAGCTGTAACATCAAGATTTCCGGAGATCACTTCAAAAGAATCAATATCTGTATCTGTTTCAGAAACCAAAACCCTAAACTTATCCAAAGAATATACCTTTGATAGAGTTCTGGCAAAGAATGATAGCTTTTCTCTGTTTTCTACCTTAAATTTAGGAGAGATCAGCCAATCATTATTAAAGTCTCCATCATTTCTAAAACAAGCAACATACCTTGTTCCACTTACAGGAAGACACTCAGAAACAGCAGGAACAGACTTATAAGGATTAAATACAATAAAAGAACCTGTATATCCCATATTCTGGAATTTCAAGGCTTTAAACTTAATTGTAGGTCTTGAATCACCATCATAAGAAGTCCATGGCTCTTGAGTTAAAGCAAAGTCACTGCAATACTCAAAGCTTTCATAGATAGGAGCATTCCACTCCAAAGTAACCTTATCACCCTCTGTAGATGACTTTAAATTAAATGGAGGATTGAATCTAACTACATCAATAAAATCTTTTTTAGTACCAACAGCTTCACCTATACTATTCTTTACCTTCAAGGTAACTGTATATAAACCACCTTCATCAAACTCAACTACTGGATCAGCAGAATTCGGATTAGTTCCATTTAAGTATGTTACAGTACTTGGAGAAAAAGACCATTCAAAAGATGTAGGCAATGCCGATGAAAGATCTTGAAACTCTACAGGAGAGTTTATATAAGGTCTTTTATTTCCTACCATAAAATCTACTACAGGAAGCACATCAGACTTTCCTACTACTAAAGTATAATCCTCTACTTCTCCATAATAGAAGCTACCACAAGGAGTTAGTTCTTCATCTGTAAGGATGACTCTCATTCTTGTTTTACCAAGCTGAGCATCTTTAGGAACATTGAAATTAGCTATTCCTGATTTTGCTACACCTCTTTCATTATATGTTACTTTGACATATTCACCGTCATCACTAAAATCATTATCAGCATTCCAGTCAATCCATACACCCATTTTATTATTGGCATGGTGGCTAGCATTTACAATTAACATCTGATAGGCACCACCTTGATATACATTTGCGGTATGAGTTTCCGTATAGTCAGAGTATCCATCTGAACCTGAAGCATTGTAAATAGCCTCAAAAGAAACAAGTTCTATATAGTCAGTCCCCGGGGAAGTTGCTATTGCTTCGCAATACTGCCCTAGGGCAGTATTACCAAGCATAATTGCAATAGTAAATATTATGTATTTAATTTTATTCATCTCTATAGTAATAAATTGTGCTACTTTAAATTCTGGATAAACTACTGTATAACTAGTTTTTGATTTATCAACAACTTGTCACCTATAACTTTTATAATATAAGTGCCACTTTCCAGATCGATTTTTCTTTTGAAAGATATCTCATCAATATCAAAAGAAAGTAAGGAAACGCCCTCAAGACTTAGGATTTCTACTCTTTTTCCCAGAGCATTGTCAATATATAGGAAGTCTTGAACAGGGTTAGGATATAATTTTATTGATGCCGCATCACCTTCATTAAGGCCAAGCTTAGTTACTTTAAGTGTATAAGATTGTTTTGCTACTTTCTTACCATCAGTAACTTCCCACTTCACTTCGTAATCACCTAGTTCGCTAGGAGTACCAACAATAAAGTGTTTTTCATTTTCCTGAACTAGTTCCAACCACTCTGGAGCCTCTGTAAGAGTATAGTTCAGATCATCATTATTATAATCTACTACCTGTAGCTCATATTTATATTCTTTAGTAATCTCAGCAGATAGCTTAGGAGAAGACTTAATGATTGGTTCTACATTTTCAGTAACCTTATAAACAAAAGAACCTTTTTCTATTTCAGATTCTTTTGAAGAGAAGACTTTAGATACACCAACCTGATATTCTTTATCATGCTCTAAATTTTTAAGAATGTACTCATGCTTATCAACATTCTTTGCAATAGGAGTATTCATATCTTCAAAGTAGATATTATATCCCATGACCTTTCTGCCATCACCTTCATAATCTTTCTTCAGACCGATGTAAACATTATCAACACAGAATGCTAAAGCCTGCTTAGAGACACATTGAATAGCAACACGAACTTCTTTACCAGCATATTTAGAAAGGTCAAACTCTTGTTTCTCATAATACTTTCCTACAGTCTGATAGTCTCCTTCAGAAATCACTTTAAAGTCAGCAGTTTCTGTTGATCCATCTTCAGAAACCAACACTCTAAATCTATCTCTACCATATTGAATATCGGCAGACTTAGCGAAGAAAGAGAATACAGTACCTGTACCTGCAACAAACTTTGGTGAGATCAACCAGTCATCGTTAGCCTTTTGTGGTCCACTGAAAGAAACAGCATATTGAGCACTACTCCCATACGGAGCAAACTCAGGTGTTGTAAGGAATATAGAAGGTTCTGTTTCATTAGGAGCAAAAACAAAGAATCCATGAGGTTGTGTTTCACCAGGGAAACTACAAACCGTAAGCTTATAAATAGATCCTCCATCTTTATCTAAAGAGATCCAGTTACCAAAATCACTTGAGAAAGCAGTCTTGTCTTCGAAAAACTCATTAATTGGAACATCGATATCATGCCAATTCATTTTAGCCTGATAATCTTTAAGGGATTTTGCTTCAATAGCAAATGGTTTATTTATCACCTCTTCTAAAGTAACCTCTATAGTCTTACCATTGATAGACATATCAAGATCTTCTTCTGTGTAAAGAGTGAAGTTCCCTTTTTCTACTCTTAAAGAGTATAGTCCTTTATATATATTTGAGATAGTTAAGCTACCATCTGTGTTTGTAATAGAAGCAGAATAAACATGATTCACATTTCCATCATCATGCTTAAGCGTAACGATAGTTCCTTCTGGAGTATCCTGATCAGAATCAAGCTTCACATTGATATTGAAAGAAGTGTACATATCTTTCTCCATCACATTAGAATAAACAGGAATTGACTTAACTCCATTATCATAATGAGTAACCACTCCATATACATATAATCCCTGAGGTAAAGACGCCCATTCACTATCTTCTGCAATAGTATCAGTAATCATTGAAGGAGTAATAGTCTTCCATGATTCAAAATCACTTTCTGTACCTTTAATACCTCTTTTGATAGTATAGCCAATTTTAGCTCTGGTATAAACACGATCCTTTTCACTGATAATCTCATTCAAGTCCTTAATATTAAAGCCTTCAGCACGAACCATCAAGTTATAAGGGAAGTGTCCTGGAATACCTAACTCTGTCCAGTTTGTTGCTGGGTCTTTCCAATCCGGAGTTGAGAACATCGTCTTAGGTTTTACCACATAAGGATCTTCCACACCATCATCACCAGCAAGGTTCATTGGAAGAATGCCCGTATTTAAAGCTACATAAAAGCCTCTAGGAACATATATTGGATTTGGAAGAACATGAGTATTCCATTCTTCATCAATATTTGTAAGGACATCTGATTTATATATCAAGTTCTCTCTGTCAGGAATACCGTTTTCATCGATTCCCAAGATATAAATCTGACAAGTTTCATGTTCTATACCACCTTTTTCCAAGAACCATTTTATAGATTTTATATAAGCAATGTTCTTGTATACAGCACCAACTAAACTATTTTGTTGCCCAATATAACCAATATGGTGTCTATTAACTCCATCATCATGTCTAAACTCAAAGTCTGTCAAACTACCAGGCTTAAACCAATTTAGTTTAACTATGTCATTTTCTATCTCTCCCAGTGGAAGAATTGCAGGATAAGCAGTCTCATTGAGAGTAATCTTACCAAGATCTATATTTTCCTCTAAGAACTCTACTTCAGCAGTATGGTTATCAAAGCCTTCTTTAGAGACAAGAAGATCATAAGTATAATTACATAAGATATTTTCGATTAACACATTACCATCAGCATCACTAGTGCCTGTGAATTTCAATTCACCATTAGTCAAAGTAACTTCAGCACCTTCAACAAACTTAGCATTATTAAAACTTGGGATAAGCACTGTTGAAAATGAAGCTACAGGACGTAAAGTAATACCTATATTTACATCTAGAGTTTCTCTTGCTTTTATATCTATATCCACTTCCTCGTCTTCGATTAATATAGCATCAGCATTTAGTTTATGATTTCCTGCTGGAATATAAGGGAAGTTAAATTCACCTTTGTCATTAGTATAAGTTTCAAAACCAAACTCATTTATTGCTAAGTGAACATTATTTATTGCAGATACTCCTCTACTTGCTTCGTTAACTTTACCATTAATTGCACCACAATTTTCTGTGTCGAATACTATTCTTGTATATGGTATAAAGTCTCTTGTATATCCTTCAGGTAGTTCATCTAGGTTGAAGCCCTTCTTTCTACCAGCAAAATATCTACTTCTATTTGTTTTCTTTTCATCATATTCACCAAAGAACTTAGAATCTTGGAACAATACATCTTCAGATTCAGATCTGTAGAATGTCAGAACTAGATTCTTTCCTTTATATAGATAAGGCTTGTTGAATGGAATATAAATATGATTTGTTCCTCTAGGCAGGCTAATTCTCTTGTCATAAACTTTCTCTAGTCCTTCAACAGGAATAAACCCATCAGTTAAATCTTCTTTTTCAGTTTCACTAAGATAGATATATATCCTCTTTTCATAGAAATCATTCTTGTAATTGTTCTTGAGTGCTATACCTGTAATATAACCACCATCAGCAATCTCTTCTTTCAATATAATTGTTTGAGAGAAGCTAATCTCTGTAGAAGGATCTATAGGATCAAGTCCTAATTTCTGAACATCACATATTGAGTTCACCTTTGAATACGCCTTTTGAAGGAATATATCTATAGGTTCAGAAAAATCATTTTCTGAATTCTCATCATCTGTACATACGATCTTCGCTCTAACTTCTGTGATATCAGAGTTATCAGGAATCCATGTCACTGTGACATCCTTAGACTCAAGAGATTCAAGATAGTCACCTTCTGTTGTAGCAAGGACATTGTTATCTTGATCTAATAACTGAACACTATAAGTAGAAACAGGACTCTCACCAGTATTCTTTATAGTGACAACATAGTCATTATTCTCATTCTGAACAGGCAAGTTAGATCCTTTTATATCATTAATCTTCAAGTCACTTCCTGACAAGAATATTTGTGGACCTCTTATTAAATCAAGGTATAAATCACCCAGATCTCCACCCTTTTTAAATGCAATGTATGTCTTTCCTTCAGCAGCTTCAGGTAAATCAAATTCATAACAAGCATATTTTTTTTTACTAAGGGAAGGAAGCACTATTGATGGTAAAGAATGCCACTCTACTTTATCTTTTGACCAATATGCAAAGAAAGCATTTACTGTAAATCCTAAATGGCTCTTTGCACAAAAACTTATCTTATCACCTTTACGAACAAACAACTCAGGAGTGATCAGGTAGTCATCACCAGGATCAGCAAAAGCAAATTGAGCTCTTTCATATGCATTTGATGAAAGAGTACCTAGCATCCAGTTGTTAGTATTTCCTTTTATAGACCATCCTTCTGGAGGAAAGCTAAAGACATCACAATCTTCAAATCCTTCATATAAATACCCCTTTTTATATGCTTTTCCACAGAAATCTACTGTTACATCTTCAATTGAGTTTGAAACAAAGTTAATTTCACCCTCAAAAATATCTGCTGTAGCAGGAAGGAATGTAGCCGCTAGAGTTTTCCTCTCACCAGCTTCTATCACCATAGATGTCTGATCAAAAGATACAGGTAATCCTGCTGGGATTTCTATATCTGTAAGAACTAATTGTTCAGTACCTGAGTTATAAAGATCCACTTTTAGCTTTGTCTCTGATCCTGTAGGTTGATAATCAAAGAGCAAGTCTGTAGGAGCAACTACTAATTTTGGGCCTTCTTCTTTATTAAAGAAGAATCTAATATTAGGTCTTGTCTTCCATAGATTATGTGCTTTAGGTAAATTATAAATATCAAAAGCAGGAATCTTATCAGTATAAACTCCCATTGACATATTCTTATAATCTACTCCATTAGATGTTAATGAATTTGATACAAAGAAAGCATTAGACTTCTCTCTAAATATCACATAATAATCAGAATCTTCTTTTACAGTTACAATTAAGTCTTTAGTTGGATCATAGGTGAAAGGTTTTCTCAAGTTAAAAGTTATCCAGTTTTGACCTTTACCTAAGTAAACCATATTATCAAAATACAAGTCTTCTTCTGTAACATCATCCCATTCCGCTTTCGAGAAGAACTCGTTTTTATTAAGCTGAGTTAGATAGATCTTAATGTTATTGTAAGATGGGTCAGCACCTCTATATTTTAACTGAATTCTATCAAGAATGCTATTAGCTCCAACTTGTAGTTCTTCTTTAGTATAAATAGTTTGAGATATAGAATATTGGTAATAGTTAGCTATAGGTGATAAAACACTAATATTTTTCTCTGTTCCAATTTCAACAGTATTTTCATCTAAATAATAGCCATATCCTTTAAGAATAATAGTATCACTTTGACCTCCGTTAGCATTTGTCTTTATAATAAAAGCTACACTATCCTGACCTTCTCCTGTAGGATTATATGAAAACCCAAATTCATATGATCCATTACGAGGAACATTAACATCTGAAGCCTTAAGTGTTGTTGAGAAATCTGTACCTACTAAGTCGGTAACCTCAGTAACTTGAAGCAATCCTCCCTCATAATTAGAAATAGAAAAACGAAGTCCTGTCTCTTTTTTACTTCCGGATCTGAGAGTATCAGCATGCCAAAAGTTTTCATTCAATTGACACGAAGGGACAGTAGGCATAGGAGCAACTTGTACATCATCAACCATGAAGAAAGTTGCATTAAAAGAAATACACCTTATAGCGAATCTTATCTTTTTATTTGCATATTTATCTAATTCAAACTGGTATTTAGTCCATGGCTCTAAAGGAGGCTCTATATAACCTGCCTCAGCACCTGTAATGTCTACAAAACTATCAAGATCTGTACTTGCTGTCTCACTTATATAAACCTGAAACTTTTCCAGTCCAGACCATTCAGATTGAGATCTGGCAAAGAAAGATAAAACATCATTTTCACCTAAAGTGATTTCAGGAGAAATCATCCAGTCATCATTACTTCCTCCAACATCAGATTGTGCTGCTATACAAGTTGCAAATTTATTACCACTAGGAGCATCCCAGGATGGAACAGGAGGATTCACTTCTAATGGATTCATAATTATATAAGCCATCCTTTTACCCTCATTAGGGAAACTAATCGCAAAAGTATATGTTGTAGTATCATCAACATCGACTAGCACCCAATCACCAAACTCGAGAGAGAAATCATCATATGATTCAAAATCATCAAAGAACTTTGCATCTTCACTTTTTCTACTATTTAGCTTAGACAAAGGATAAAGGTTACCAACTCTCTCGGAGATAACCTTTTCCTTTAGTCCCCCCTTATTCACTCTTACATTTTCTCCCCCCTGAGAAAAAGCGAGTGCACTACTAAATATTAGTAGAATTAAATAAAAACATGAATTGTAAAAAAATTTCATCAGTACATCCTTACGTTTAAAAACTCAATATATATAGCACATATAAAATGATTGCTATTAGGTATAGTCCCCATATCAAACTGTGTTTGATCTTTGACTTATTCCCCATGCTATTTTTAAGATGCAATTTATTACAATAATCACAAATTCTGAAAAACGTTACACTATACTAGCCCTACAAAAGCGCAAATTATCTGCATATACAGTATAGGTTAACTCTACACAACAAATAAATTAAATACTGTATTTCAGATAAGTACAAATTATGCCTCCCCCTACTTTTTCATTTTACTCAAAAAACTTGCTTAATCGTATTCAGGGCTATTAAATTTAAATAAACTGTCACTTATTACCCATATAAAATACCACTAAATGGATATAAATATTCACTTTTCAAATACTAAATGATCACCTTTCAGGCAAGACACAAAGCCTAGTTTTAGTTATGAATGCAAAAAAAGCATTTCCCGATCCTTCCTAAGTCACCTAAAATTTACTTGTAATGGAATAATTCAAACCCCTATTAATACAACTTAGAGGCTCAGGCATGTTTTGCTTACTAATACAGTCATTATATTAGAGTATTGCAGTCATTGCACCTTACTAAGAATACACAGAAACAACCTCTACAACAATAAGAATTAACAACTTATATAAAAAGAAAGAAGAAGAAATATTCATGATAAAAAGCGGTTTCATAAGCCATAAAAATAAAATTGCATTATTGATATTCAGTAATGCAATTTTACTATGCTCTAAAACTTTATTTGGAGAGGAATCTAAAGAATCTTCGTATCAGTTGATACTTCTTTTTATAGGGGGGATATCTCAGGCTAAACTCCATTAAGGATCTTTTTTGTACAGACTTATAAAAGCTAAATGTCTCAAAAGATGCCTTAAATCTATACTTCCCATGGCCACTATCACCAACACCACCAAAAGGAAGATACCTGTTCATTGTATGTGAAATAGTATCATTAAAGCAGATTGCACCAGTAAGAAACTCATCAATTAGTTTATTTTGCTTTTCCTTATTATGTCCGAAATAATAAGATGCCAAAGGCTTAGGCCTACTTTTAAGGTCATTTATCATCTCCGAAAAATTATCAAATGTAAGTACAGGGAGTAATGGCCCAAAGATCTCATCTTGCATAATTTCATCATCCCATGAAGCATTATCTATAATTGTGGGAGACATAAATAGATGTTCTTTGGACTTAAGGTTGCCATATACAACTTTATCTTCATCAATAAGGCTATTTAATCTATCAAAATGATGTTCATTGATCAATGAAGAATAGTCTTTTGTTTTTTCAGAAAGGTTTGGATACAAAGAATCAAAAGCCTTTTTAAGCTCTTCGATCAATTTATCATGTACAGAAGTATGCACCATCAAATAATCAGGAGAAACACAGGCTTGCCCTGAATTTAAGCTCTTTCCCCAAGCTATTCTCTTTGCTGAAACTTCAATATTCGCATCTTTATCAACAATACAAGGAGATTTTCCCCCTAATTCTAAAGATGTAGGAATTAAATTTTCACTTGCTGCCTTTAGTACAATCTTACCAACTCTGGTGCTACCTATAAAGAAAATATAGTTGAAATCAAGCTTCAGCAATTCAGTAGTTACATCTACACCCCCATTAATAATAGTTATATAATCATTAGCAAAAGTGTTGCTAAACATCTCTTCTATCAAAGCTGAACTTGCAGTGCTATATTCGCTAGGTTTTAGGATTACTGTGTTCCCAGAAGCTATAGCTCCAATCAATGGAGTCAGTGACAAGTCAAAAGGGAAGTTCCATGGACTTATAATTAATACCTGACCGTATGGAACAGGCTTCTGGAAAGCTTTAGCAGGAGAAACAATAAGAGGAGTACGAACTTTCTTTTCTTTTGCCAATTGAGGAAGTTTCTTTATAAAGAAATCTATTTCGTTAATCAGAGGTGCTATTTCGCTACCATATGATTCAGTCTTTGCCCTTTTTAAATCTTGTTTAAGTGCTTTAAATATGCGGGATTCATTCTTAATAATAAGCTGTCTAAGTTTCTTTAATTGCTTGATTCTATAACCTATATCCAAGGTTGTAGCAGTCGCAAAGAACTTTTGTTGATTCTGAAGAATATCTTTATAATTCATGAGAGTTGTTATTATACAAGAATTAGTTTGCAGACCAATAGACTCTATTGATCTGCTTACAGTGGTTATTATGATATGTATCAATTATTATACAATCAATAATATTAAGAGCTAATTTCACCTAGCCTTTAGGATACTCTATTCTAACGTGATAAACATTCATTAACTGTTTTTTGAGTATCTTCTTCACTTTTCTAATCTCTCTCAAGGTAATATTAGCATTATCAAACTGATGTTTCTCTAATTGCTTTCCTACAACTAATTCAACAAGATCATTAATCTTCTGTTCATCAGGCTGCTTTAAGCTTCTTGAAGCAGCTTCAACAGAATCAGCCATCATCAGCAAGGCAGTTTCTTTACTAAACGGCTCTGGGCCAGGATAAGTAAACGGTCTTGAATCGATATCGTCGTTTTCATTCTCACGTTGATATAAGATGAAGAAATAATCTGTTTGGCGAGTTCCATGATGAGTGCGAATAAAATCTATTATCTGCTCTGGAATATTATGCTTCTTCGCCAATTCTATACCTTTGATAACATGACTTATTATAATCTTTGCACTCTCTTTGTAAGTAAGTTCATCATGAGGATTATATCCTCCCTTTTGGTTTTCTGTAAAATAAGAAGGCATCAACATCTTCCCTATATCATGGTAAAGAGCACCAGTTCTAACCAATAAAGGATTAGCACCTATAGCAAAAGCAGCTTCTTCAGCAAGATTGGCCACCTGCAAAGAGTGTTGAAATGTTCCAGGTGCTTTCAATGATAACCGTCTAAGTATGGAAGTATTTGTATTCGAAAGCTCCAATAAAGTAACATCAGTTATCAATCGGAATATCTTTTCAAAGAGGAATATAATCGGATAAGCAGTAAAAGTAAAGATTGCACTTATCGCAAAGTATAAATAGTTTTCAAACTTTATCTCTTCCCATGCTCTGCCCTGAATCAAGATAAAAGCAGTATAAACCAACGCATAAGAAAGGAAAATCCATACTGAAGTAGTAAAAAACTGAGATCTCTTATGTATATGGAATAAAGAAACAAGGACAACATAGCCTGCTATCAACTGCAAGAAAAAGAACTCAAAGCTATTAGGTGCTTGAAAAGCCAACAACAACATAGTCATTGTATATGCAACAACCGAAAGTCTCATTGAATAAAAAACTCGAAGAATTACAGCTAACAAACAAATTGGAATAAGGTATAATGATCTTGCTTCAATATTAACTATCAGCTTAAACATTAATAGTTCAAGGACTATAAGAATCATCAATAGAAAAATCAATCGACTCTTTTCATATACTTCCCTTTCGAATCTATATATAGTAAAGAAAAGTATAATCATCAAGAATGCAACAAGAATAATCTGCCCCCCAAAGATTGAATAGAAGTTGTTTTGTGATTCGGCATTTCCTTCAAAGTCCATCTTCAAAGACCTGAGGATTTTAAATTTCTCTTTTGATACCAATTCGCCTTTACTGATTATCTTCTCCCCCTTCTGAATCAAGCCATAAGTAGAACTAATCTTGTTGAGACTTTCATCCAAAACCTGATTATTTGTTTTTTCATCAAACGTAACATTCTGTATCAGCCCATCTTCAATTATCCATACCAACATGGATTTATCAATCTTTTTTTGCTTTGTAAGTTGTTGTTTTATATATGTATCAGCTGTCTGAACAGTAAAGAAACGAGAAATTGGAAGTGATTTAGTTGTGTTATCAGGAAAGACAACATTAATATGAAAGTCTGGAGTTTTACCTTCTATACTCTTATCTTTTGTAAGAATTCCTGTACTCAGTAAAGTATCTAATATTACAGATCCAACTTTAAGGTCATGCTCTCCCACTGAATCTATACTGCTCTCTGTTTTATGATTGGCTTTCCACTCTTTTATAAAGGTTTCACGAAACTTTTTCAATGCTTCTTTTTTATCACCTTTATCAAAACGAAAATAAGGATGATGAGAATTTAAAATAATCCCTTTCTCTGATTCTATTTGGTCCACAGTCTTTTGAATAGGAAAATCAAAAGGAGCTAATAAATCTTCATGCAACCATGGTTTTCCTTCCCTAAATTCAAATTCAAACTTTCTCTCTTTTGGTAATATGATCAATATGATTATTGAAGCTACCAAAAACAGCAATATTCTTTTTATTAGAAGCCGATGAGTGATAAAGAATTTTCTCATGTTTAGAATACTTTGATTTGTTGCAAAGGTAGCAAAAAGCAATGGCAAAGAATGTTAGCCTAAGATAATCACAAGTACAATTATATGCGCTTAAATTATTTACCTCTAAAATCTGTACAAAAGAAACTTTAATATTATTATGGAAAACTAACAGCTCAGAAATCTAACATCCTTTGATATACAAATGTTTAAGAGCATTATATATAAAATAAGATATCTCAATAATCGCCAATAATAAGCTATATAACTAATATTAAACCTCTCCATTTGATTAATAAACTGCCTTAGCCTACAACTCGATGCTTTTTATTCAATTCTCAGAGGGTTAATTATGTTAAATAAACTTCAATTTATTATCTCACCATAAGATACCATTCAATAAACTCTATTCCATATTTTCTTGCTTCAGTTTTCTAATTCAAAACAATCATGTAGATAAGAAACTCATTCTTTCCAATTCATAAATTGATAGTAGTCGAATTAAACTTGTAAAGACAATGCCCTATCTGTTTTGAATCCATCTAAATTTAAAAATTTACTTATGCCTTGTTTGATAATGAACGAATGTTCGTTACTTTTGTCAAAAATTGATAACATGTCTCCCAGACCTAAAAGAAAAAGACACATATTAAGACCTCCTTTTGTAAAAGGTTATGCTCCATTATATGTAGATCTTGAAAATAGGGATCATGTTACTATGTTGTTTGAGGAATATGAAGCTATAAGACTTGCTGATTATCTGAGTCTTTCTCATGAAGAAGCAGCAAAGTCTATGCGGGTATCTCGTCCAACTTTTACCCGTATATATGAACAAGCAAGAAAAAAGGTAAGCCGATTTCTTGTTGAGAACTCCGTTCTTGAATTTGTAGGGGGTGATGTTGTTCTTGATGAACAGTGGACTCATTGTAGTAAATGCGAGAATTTCTCTGAACTATCATCAAACTATATGAACTCTCAACTTCTTGATTGTCCATACAATGAATTTGATATGGTTAACACAGAGATTTTCAATAAAGAACCTATAGCTGCTATTCCATGTAAAACAAACAATATAGAGTCAGAAATAGATAGAAAATTTTCCCGCTGCGAATGGTTTGCTCTTATAAAGATGGATACTGGAAAATGTCACTTTGAAAGAAATCCTTTTTCAAAAGTAAAGAGTTGCCCAGCAGGAGGAGTGCTGAGATTCTTGAAAAGCTGGAATGTCTCTGAAGTATATATACAGGAGATTGGTAAGCATTCTATTGAGCTGCTTAAGAATAGTGAAATAAAAGTAATATCCATATCAAAAGGGGAATGGTTACTAAAAGCATTAATTGAGTTCTACTCTGATCGAACGAGTAAGCTTTAAAATGTCAGAACAATTAATGTAATTTGATAAAAAACCACAGTTTACGATTAAGTAAAATATTAATAGTACAATTGGGTCAAGATGCATAAAGGCAAAGCAAAAATGTTGTAGTTAGTGATTATAGTGTTATTTTGTTCTTCGTTTAATTCAATTGGGTTCATAACATTTTTTGCCTTTTGCATCTTTTTCTCATTTTAACTTTACCTTTAATATGGATACAACAAAAGCCGGATTCAATTCCAAATTAATACACGCTGGCGGCGAGAACAAACAATTAGGTAGCGCCGTAACTCCTATTTATCAAACCTCTACATTTTCTTTTGAAGATGCTGATCACGGGGCAAAATGCTTTGCAGGTGAAAGTAATGGATATATATACACAAGAATTGGAAATCCTAATATTACAGAACTAGAGAAAACAATAGCTTCACTTGAAAATGGATTCAATGCTATTGCTACTTCTTCAGGCATGTCTGCTGTGACAACTGTTTATATGCACTACCTATCTCAGGGAGACCATATGATCAGCCATAATGCAGTTTATGGACCTGCACGTGTAGTTATGGAAACAGTATTCTCCAGATATGGTGTTAAGTCAACTTATGTTGATGCTTCTGTTGTAGAGAATATAGAAAAAGCTATTCAACCAAACACAAAGCTGATATATCTTGAAACTCCTGCAAACCCTACAATGGCACTTACTGATATAAAGGCTATTTGTAAGCTTGCAAAAGAAAGGGGTATAGCTGTTTGTGTAGATAATACTTTCTGTAGCCCTTATCTTCAAAGACCTCTTGAGCTTGGTGCTGATGTAGTTCTTCATTCAATGACTAAGTTCATTAACGGTCATGCTGATATTGTTGCAGGTATTGTTGTTGCAAAAAACGAAGAAGATTATAAAGGTCTAAAGAGCATTATGGTCAATATGGGTTGCAATATGGATCCTCATCAAGCTTGGTTGACTCGTAGAGGACTGAAGACTCTTGCCATTCGTATTGAAAGAGCTCAAGAAAATGCGAAGAAAGTTGCTGAGTACCTACAAGATCATCCTAAGATTGATTTCGTCAAGTACCCTGGACTTCCTTCTCACCCTCAATACGAACTTGCAAAAGAACAAATGGACGGCCCCGGAGCTATGATCTGCTTTGAACTTAAAGGTGGTATTAAAGCCGGTAAAGCCCTCATGAATAATGTTCATCTTGCTATGCTTGCTGTATCATTGGGTGGTATAGAAACATTAATTCAACATCCTGCATCAATGACTCACTCTAAAGTTTCTAAGAAGAATAGAGAAGCTGCAGGTATTACTGATGGCCTTGTTCGTCTGGCTATTGGAATTGAAGATGTAGAAGATATTATACATGATTTAGAACAAGCTTTAGAAAAAGCTTAAAATATATTAATGCATCTGTTTGATAAAAGACTCTTCAGCTATAATTGAAGAGTCTTTTATTTTTTGTATAATGCCGCTCTACCCTATCAACAGCCCTTTCTTGCTAAGGTCAACAAAAAACTATACCTTTATAAGCTACTATAATTGTAATCTTACTATTTATGTCTACTACTGAAAAAGGAATTTGCATAACTAATTGTGCTCCCCTAAGAGCTAGTTCAAGTGATAAAGCTGAAATGACAACTCACATTCTATTTGGTGAACTTGTAGAAATATATGAAGAGGAAAAGTTATGGTTATTCATAAGAAATGATTATGATAACTATGAAGGTTATATCGACAAACACCAAATACTCAAGATTTCTGAAGAAGAATACTACACTATCAGAGAACAAAAAGACGTCCTAGTAGATGAACCTTATTATATGAGTTATAGTGAACAAAATCCAAAACCTATTATCCTCAGTCGTGGTTGCAAACTTCCAAATTATAAAGACAATCGGTTTTCTTTCAATGGAATTACATACTCATATGAAGGTAAAATAAGTGAACATAAGACTTATAAAGATATTATAGAAATTGCACTCCAATATCAAGGTGCTCCATATCTATGGGGAGGGAAATCTTTGTTTGGAATCGATTGTTCCGGTCTTACTCAAGTATGTTTTCAACATATTAACATATTCCTAAGAAGAAACGCTAGTCAGCAGGCTGAACAAGGCAAGGTCATTAACTTAATTGACGAAGCTGCTCCGGGAGACTTATTATTTTTTGATAACTCAGAAGGTAATATTGTTCATGTTGGCATCTATCTAGGAGAAGAAAAGATTATTCACGCATCTGGCCAAGTGAGGATAGATAAAGTCGACCACTTTGGAATATATAATATTGATGTCAAAAAATATACTCACCAACTTAGGTTGATTAAGCGAATGAACTAAACTTTAGGCCTCAGATTCATAAGCACTCCCCTTTCTATTATCTCAAATTATTCTCGTGTTTACTAACTGTTTACTTCATCTTCTATTGATATAATGAAGCTTTTACTTATGTACAATGATTTACACATAAACAACCTCTTAACACCTCTGCCTTTTATATAACAATCATGCCAGATATATAACAATTCCTTATAAATATCACCTCTAACTCTTACCTAGACATATTAATTTGAATTTATATTACAGTTCTAAATAAGAATATAAACTCACAAACTCAAATACACAAACAACTACACTTCAATCACATACAAACACACAACAAAAGCATAGATTTATAATCTACTTAATAAAAGTACATTAACACAAAAGATATTTACAACTTACCTTGGTTATATAAAATATTATATAGACTTTAGCGGCCGAAAAATCAAGCGTTTTTCACTACTACAAGTAAACAACCACAATAAACTATTTACGTTCTTAAACATTTGTGAAGATATTTAAAAGAAACTTAATATATATTTTACCAACAACAAACAAAGCCAATGTGTTTTGGCGAAAAAGCAAACAAAAACAATAAGTGATGAATATCTTTAAGTCACTAGCTTTAATGCTAGTAGTTATGTTTACAACAGCCACTTTTGGGCAAGCTACACTAAAGGGAATAGTTCAGGATGCAGACACTGATGAAACTCTTGTTGGCGCATCTATTATAGTGAAGGGTAGCAATTTGGGAATAACAACAGGTATTGATGGAGACTTTACCTTTAATGTTCCTGCTGGATCTCAGGTTATCAAGATTAGCTATATGGGCTATGAAGAGATTGAAAAGCAAGTAAAAATCACTGCGGGAAAAACCACTAACCTCGGTGTAATAAAGCTTAATGCTCTTTCTATAGGTCTTGCTGAAGTTCAAATTCTTGCTGATGTTGCTATAGACAGGAAAACTCCTGTAGCTGTATCTACTATCAAGAGTGAAGTTATAGAGAAGAACTTAGGTTCTCAGGAATTTCCTGAATTACTAAAGAACACGCCTTCTGTTTATCCAACTAAACAAGGTGGTGGATTTGGTGATGCTAGTATCAATATCCGTGGATTCGATCAAAGAAACATTGGAGTTCTTGTAAATGGAATTCCAGTAAATGATATGGAAAACGGTTGGGTTTACTGGTCAAACTGGTCTGGTATTGGTGACGCTACACGTACAGTACAAGTTCAACGTGGTCTTGGTGCATCTAAACTTGCTATCAACTCTGTAGGTGGTACTATCAACATTATCACAAAAACTACTGATATGAAAAAAGGTGGTAGTCTTAAAGCTGAATTTACAGATTTTGGCAGAAAAAAGACTACATTAACACTTTCTACTGGTAACATGAAATCAGGAACGGCAATTACTTTCGTTGGAAGCCGTACTACTGGTCAAGGGTATATTGATGCTTGCTATACTGATGCCTGGTCCTACTTCCTTTCTGCATCTCAAGAAATCAATAAAGATCATCGTTTAGTATTTACACTAGTTGGTGCTCCTCAAAAACATGGTCAACGTGATAGTTACGAGTTGATTACTCAAGAGGAATATGATAAATATGGGACAAAATATAATAAAAACTGGGGATACCTTTATGGAGAAAAACTAAGTTATAAAAATAACTATTACCATAAACCTCAAGCTGCTTTAAATTGGTACTGGACTATTAACGAAACTTCTTTCTTAGCAACTTCTGTTTATCTATCTGCTGGTAATGGAGGTGGATCTGGTACACTTACGAAGTATAAAACGCCTTATGACTTTGATGAAATTCGTAGACCTTATCAACAATTAATCGATTTTGATTCTATTGCAGAAATTAATGCAAAAGAAAAAAGCTCTCAATATATACTTAGAAACTCTGTTAATAATCACCTATGGTACGGTGCCCTATCAACTTATTCAAAAAACTTAACTGAAGATCTTACTTTAATGGCAGGTATAGATGCTCGCTATTATAAAGGAGAACATTACAGAGAAGTAAGAGACCTTCTTGGAGGAGATTATTTTGAAGATAGAAAAAATAAAAGAGCAAAAATTGGTGATAAAATAGCTTATCACAATGATGGTATAGTACAATATGCAGGAGCATTCTCTCAGATTGAATACTCTAGTGGTAATTTAGCTGCATTCCTCGCAGGTACTGTATCAAATACCTGGAATCAAAGAATCGATTACTATAACTATGATTATACTGTAGGCAACGAAAGTAAACAGCTATCAGACATAGGTTATAATGGTAAGCTAGGTGTAAACTATAACATTAACGAAAACCTTAACGTCTTTGCTAATGGAGGTTATTATTCAAGAGTTCCTATCTTCAAATTTTTATTCCTAAATTATAAAAATGATGTTAACGAGGATAGAGTAAATGAGAAAGTACTTGCTGGAGAAATTGGTGCTGGTTTCAAAAACTCATTCATGAGTATACATGTTGATGGGTATTATACTACATGGAAGGATATAAACAGAATAGGAAAGTTTAAAGATAAGAATAATAAAAAAAGATCTGCATATTATTATGGATTAGAAGAGGTTCACTACGGAGTTGAAGCAGAAATCAAACTTAAACCAATCAAAAATCTTACTTTAGGTCTTGCTGGAGGGTATGGAATTTGGTACTATGCAAATAGTCCTTTAGCAAGAGTGAATTTTGATGATAACGTTAATAGTTTTAATACATTCAGAGTTAATTTAAAAGATGTATATGTTCCTAATCAACCTCAAACCTCAGTAAGTTTTTCTGCTGATTATAAAATCAATGACTTCGATTTTGGTGCTAACTGGAACTTCTATGACAGACTTTACACAAACTTTAATGTAGATAGTAGAGCTATTGATATTAACAACTCAAATCCAAATAAAGATTTTGGTCAATCATATAGACTACCTTCATACAATACTCTTGATATGAGGGCTGGTTGGAATTTCAAAATTGCTGGTCTTAAATCTTATGCTGCTATCAACTGTTATAATGTGTTAAACACTGAAGCAATTGTTTATGGCGAAGAAAGAATAGTAAATAATGAACATTTTTTTGATTCTGGATTTTGGACATGGGGAAGAAACTTTAACTTCTCATTGAAAGTGAATTTCTAAATTACAGACTACTATATTATCAAAAGACTGCTCTTTGGGCAGTCTTTTTTGTTTAAATGCAATTAACAATCTTTAACAGATTGTAACGTTCTGATTCCTAAACAAACAATAAAACACTTCAATAATGAATAGATTATATATAGCTCTTGCACTTACTGCACTTGTTATAATGGGAGCCTGTACACAAAAAAATTATAACTATAATGAAAAGAGTACTCCTAACCCTAACCCTAACCCTGCGGATGCACCTTATGTTGTAATGCTCTCTATGGATGGCTTTAGATGGGACTATGTAGATAGTGTTCCTACTCCAAACCTTGATTATATAGCTGAAAATGGAGTAAAGGCAAAATCCCTTAAACCATCATTCCCAACATTTACTTTTCCTAACCATTATGCTTTGGCTACAGGACTTTATCCTAATAATAATGGTATTGTATTTAACAAGTTCTATGATCCTGAATTAAAGAAAAAATATTCTATTGGTAACCGTAAGGCTGTAGAAAACCCTGACTTCTATAAGGGTAAGCCAATATGGGTAACAGCAGAAAATCAAGGAATGACAACAGCTTCATTCTATTGGGTAGGTTCTGAGACTCCTATTTGTGATTGCCAACCAACTTTCTGGAAGAAATACAAGCATAACTTTCCTTTTGAGAAAAGAATTGATAGCGTTGTATCATGGTTACAACTGCCTGAAGCAAGAAGACCTCACTTGATCACATGGTATATGCATGAACCTGATGCTTCTGGTCATAGATATGGCCCTCACTCAAAAAAGACAGATAAAGTTGTTATGGAGATGGATAGTCTTGTAGGTGTCTTTCTTACAAAAGTTCAGGCTCTTCCTATTGGAAAGAAAGTAAATATCATCATTCTTTCTGATCATGGTATGTCTCCGGTTTCTGATAAAAGATGGACTATATTGAAAAAGCATATCCCAAAAAGATGGGTAAAAAGAATAAACGGTTATAACCCTACCCTTTCTATTGTCGCTAATGAGGGGTATGTTGATTCTATTGACATGGCTTTGGCCAAGATTGACCATATCTCATATTGGAAATCAACAGAAGTACCAGAAAGACTTCATTTTGGTAGTAATCCTATAATCGGAGATTTTGTTGTAACTGCCGATAGCTCATGGAGTGTAGATTATAATGACCTTCATCCTCCACGCAGAGGTGCTCATGGATATGATAATAATATCATGGATATGCATGCTATATTCTATGCTATAGGCCCTGCTTTCAAAGAAGGTTATACAAAAGAAACTTTTGAGAACGTAAATATATATCCTCTTATAGCAAAGATACTTAAGTTAAAACCTGCTCCTGTTGATGGAGATTTAAAGAATGTCGAAGACATATTGAAATAACAAAAAAGACATATAAGTCATAAAAAGAGAAGTGAGTAGTATTCTGAATATTGCTCACTTTTTTTATATACTGATTTAAAATCTTACGACATACCCCCTGCTGCTTACTTTATCCCGATCAGGATGCTTATAAGGGCACGGCCGTGCTGCTTATAAGGGACACGACCATGTTGCTTATAAGGTCATAGACCATGTCCTTATAAGTAGCATGATCATGTCTTTAGTTTAGCTAAGAAATCCATTTCTGATTATATCAATTCACTTAAGTTTTTAAATTAGCTCCATATAATATACTTCAAAATTCTCTCGGGCTTAAAACTAAAAAGAAGCCCGACAAAAGTAATTTTAAGCCCGAAGGTTTTCATTTTAAGCCCGTCGTTTTTTATCATCTCAATAATCAATATAAAATCATCTCTTTTAATCAGGTTTCTACTGCTTATTTTTCTCTTCTTTTCCTCATATTATCTACATTCGCGATAATATTAAATTACAAAAGAAAGACTGAGATATGGGGAAAGAATATGATCATTCATTTACTTTGGAAGAATGGGAAACATGTATAAAAGTATTAAAAGAGCTTAAAAAGAATCCACTTGATAATCCAGACAACCAACTTCTGGGGGGATTAATTACCAAGATCTACAAGAAAGCAAAGAAGGAACAAAAGAATATCAATGAAAGAGAACAAAGAAAAGAAGATTATAATAATATCAAGAACACTACAATCATTGATAATGCGCTAAATAATACAACTGTATACTCTGATACCAATAAAGAGAAAACTACATATACCCAACTAAATACTTCTAAAACCTGCTATTGTTGTTATAAGGAATATACATTACTCCATTCATTCTACAACAAACTATGTCCGGATTGTGCTGAAGAAAACTATCATAGAAGATTTATAGATGCTGATCTTAAAGGACGTAATGTGATACTTACGGGAGGCAGGGTAAAAGTAGGATTTGCTACGGCTCTTAAGCTCCTTAGAAGTAATGCTAATTTAATGCTTACTACTCGTTTTCCGGGGATTGCATTAGATAGTTTCAAGAAAGAAAAGGATTATAATGAATGGAAAGACCGTCTCAAAGTCTATGGTCTTGATCTTAGAAACCTGAAGGCTGTATCTGATTTTATCGAATATTATAAATCTACTCATACTCATCTGGACATCCTTATCAATAATGCAGCTCAGACGATAAAATATGATGAGAAATATTATTCTCCACTGATCAATCAAGAACAAAAATTATTACAAATCCATCCGGAAGATATAAAAATCAATATCACACCTGTGGTTGACTCTGTCAAGAGTATAAGTACATCAGAGAAAAACGATTCTGAATACCAGCTTACACGATTCGGGCAACCTGTTGACACACGAGAGAAAAATAGTTGGAATTCTACACTAGAAGAAATATCTGTTCCTGAGTTATTGGAAACAAATCTTATCAATCATATTTCACCATATATATTGATAAAAGAGCTTAAGCCTTTAATGCTATCATCAGAGTTTAGTGATAAGTTTATCATAAATGTAACATCTTCAGAAGGTATATTCAGCTACATCAACAAAACAATACATCACCCTCATACCAATATGACAAAAGCAGCTCTAAATATGATGACAAAAACCTCTGCTCCCGATTTTATTGAGGATAGTATAATTATGTGTGCTGTTGATGTTGGTTGGATTTCTACAGGTGTCAATGAAACAATAAGAAATAATCAATTTGAAAGACTTATTATACCTCCCCTTGACCCTGTAGATGGAGCATCAAGAATCCTGCACCCTATTATTGAAAAACTTGAAAGAAATACTTCCTTTGTAGGAGACTTATTGAAAAACTATAGAGTAAATGAATGGTGATATTAATAGCTTGTAATAGCCCGAAACCCTTGCAAACCTTAAGATTTATCCTATATTTGCAACCTACTTGTTGAAACAAGTAACAATAATATAAATATGGAACTGATAGTATAATGGAATTACATCTGATAGCTAATCAGAAGATACAAGTTCGAATCTTGCAAAGTTTCATTTTCATTTAACAACATATAAGCTTGATGGTGTAATGGAAGCACACTTGCTCTTCAGGCAAGAGGAGGGGTTCGACTCCCCTACAAGCACCATAAACAGATGAACTTGATGGTGTAACGGAAGCACACCTGTGGGCAAACAGGAAGAGGGGTTCGACTCCCTTAACAGGTTCTTTTTCTTTTTTACTCTTTCCTAAGACTAATTATCAAAATCTATATTACTTTAACATTCAATTAGAAGAAATTCTAAGAATAGAATTACCCTCTATTTCTGATGTGAGTTAGTTTCAAAAAAACTAAGTTTGCAGATTATGAAATTAAAAAATCAGAAATAGACAATGATAAAATCTATATCTACAAAAACTTTAATCACATCTGCCATAATCATATGTGCTATCTTATTCTCTATAAAAAGCTACAGCACATTAGAATCAGATAAAACATATAATATTAAGTTTAACATTACTGGAAAAGTAATCACAGGATTAATAAATGAAAAAGGAAAAATCAAACATTTTAAGAAATGTTCCAGAACAGACTTTATAGAAGTTTTATCAGGAGACACTTTGTTCTTTTCTGGTCATGTTGGAACTGATGTTATTGGATTAGCTGGGTATAAAGCAAAAAATGAAAAGTCTTTTGTCAAGCCTTTAATAAAAAACAACACATTACATAAATCAACTAGAATAGTTATTCCTGAAGGAATAAATTATGTTATGGGTTGTGCTAGAAATTCATCATACACTCCTAAACCATCAATAGGTTTAGAAATAAGAAAATCAACAACTATCCAAAGTGAATTATCTAACCTAAGGAAAAAAGAATATAAACCTGCTATAATCATTGAACCATTACTAGACTTAGATAGTCAAAGACATAAATCGCAATTCCTTGTTCATTCAAAAGATGAATCAACAGGAAAATATATCACCCATCACTTTATGCAGGTAGTGAATAAAAAAACTAACAGCGATTATGGATGGTATTGCCCATACATATATCACAATTCTAAACTAATTGCTTATGGGGAATTTAATTGGATTCATATGTTAGTTAGTTCTAATGATTCAACAAATAAGTTTTATGATGAAAATGCACATGTAGGAATTTCTCATGGTTGTGAAGTTTTTGAGTTCGTAAAATTCTTTGCTGGAGCTAAAGAGTTCAATCCAGAATCCCCAAGTTTCAAAAAAGTAATTTATGCTGACAGGTTTAGAATGATAAGTAAATCTATAATTTATGCTGCTGCAAACTCAAAGGCAGAAAATGCAGATAATAATGTTTTCAAACTAGATTCAAATAAAAAGCCTATTCCTTCTACAAAACACTGGATGGATATAAAAATTGAAGGTAATAATAAACTTACATTATATAATAAATTAAAGATACTAAGAGACAGTACTCAATTTATACAGTGCCATATAGGGATGTTAAGTTGTAGACCTGATTGCTTTCAATATGAGAAGATTAATAATGAGAATTCTACAATTATTTATTATAATCCCATAACTAGAAAAAAGAAAATAACTCTTCCTGAAAATAGTGCTATAAACAGAGTTGAATTTGCTGATTATTCTTTAAAGTGGGGGAAATCAAAAGAAGGAACTCATTATTTAGCATCTGCAAAATTAAAAGAGTTCTATGTTAATAAAACTCCTTATAAAAAACATCATAACATGATATTTATGACTTCTTCTTCTGCAAACAAAACTTATTTTCAACCTATTCTGACACTTAAAGGAGTTGATGCATATAAATCATTATATAACACAACTCCTAATAAAAAAGATTACACCTTCAATAAAGGGGATATATTGGAAGGAACAATAGTTACTGAATTTAGCATAACAAAATAAATCACAAACAAAAAGCTGCCTCGATACAAGGCAGCTTAAGCTTTAATCTGTTTTTACTTAACAAAATCGGAACAAGACAAGGGAATTCACAAAAGTATTTGTCCTTTTATAATTCACCAACGATAACATTTATGCAACTATCTTGCCACGATTATTCATTTTTACAGACTTTTATTTGTTTTTAGCTTTTTCTCTAAGCTTATCAGCCTCTTTTTTGGCATCTGCTTTTCTCTTCTCAGCAGATTTTTTAGCTTCATCCATAAGCTTGATAGCAAGTTTATCAGCGTTGTTCTTTAGTAGTTCAGCTGCCTTTTTAGCTGCAACCTCACCAAGAAAGCCATTTTTCTTGCCTTCAGCAATAAGCTTATTAGCTTCTTTCAGTGCATTAGCTTTCTGTTTTTCTATTTCTTTTTCTGCTTTCTCGATATCTTGCTTTGCCTTTATATCAGCATCTTTCTCTATTTGATCAGCTTTTGCTAATAGTTCTTCTTTTGAAAGATTATCATCTTTCTTGCCTGAGCCACCCAATAAATTAGAGATAACATCTCCCACAGAACCAGAATCTCCGCCATTAGTAGGGAAAACATTAAGCTTAACTTTAGGTTTTGTTGTTTTACCCGTAACTTTAACTCCTATCTTAACAGTAGAACCAAGAGAGAAATTAGCACCATTTTTATTAGCAAGATCAACAAGACCTTGAAGGGCGTTATTAGCATCACCCCCAAAATCTTTACGAGGGACAAAAAGAGTAATATCATAATCAATATCCTGAGCAAAGGAGGTCCATCCCTCAATAGTAGCTTTGTAATTTCCTGATTTTATATCAAAAGGAGTAGTAATGACTTTACCATCAATGATCTTAAAACTTAGATTCACTTTATTCAACTCAAGAGTCTTAAGGTCATCTTTCTTCAATGCTTTAGCCAGTTCCTCAAGAGCAGGTTGATCTTTTATAGTGATATAAGAAGTTTTTAGCTGTCCATAACCTTGGATAGTCTCGTCTTCAGGCATCATCTTATCATCCAAATTACTCTTGAAATTCATATTTACAGAGAATTTACCATTAACAAACTTTGCCGAAGGCGCCAGCTTTTGCATAGTAGCTACAGCATTGAAAGTTTTATGGATATCCATATTTTCCACATTAATGTTAAAATCAACTTTAGCATTAGGAACATCCTTAGTAACATAACTACCATCCATATTGATCTTACCATCAAATATCTCACCTTTCAAAGGCTTAAGGAGTACTGTACCATTCTTGATTTGGATATTCCCCTTAACATTCTGAAGTGTCAGGTTATCATACATCAGTTTACCAAAAGTTGACTTCAAATCAAAATCTATATTCTCAGGAACTTTAAATACTTCTAATTCCATATCAGAGCTTTCTGCCGCTACAGCTTTCTGTTTAGTTTCTGATACAGCAACTTTCTTTTCACTAGTAGAAGTATCTACATCCTTTTTCTCTACATTCTTCTCTTTTACAGGTTCGGCTTCAGCAATAAAGTCATTAAGGTTAAATTCATTACTAGTTGTAGTTAAGCTTGCTTTCAGAACATCGTTTCTAAATACATAACCCAGATAGTTTGTCACTTTACCAGAAGCACTAAAGTCACCAGAACCTATCCTTGATTTAAAAGAAACCAAATCAAGATACTTTGGGCTAAAATTCAGTTGAGCAACCTTTACAACTACAGGAGGTAGGTCTTTACTTTGAAAGTCTACATCTTGCACCAATAATGTTCCTATAGCAAGAAAATCTTCATATTGCTCTTTCTCAATTGTAGACATCTTACCTTCAAGAGAGACATCTGCTTTTATTCTACCCTTAAGCTTTTGATCTGCCTCTAATGGTATTGCATCTTTAAGCTTTACAAGGTCAAGATCACAACTTACAGAACCTTTGATATAAGGATCTGACATTGGATGACTAATAAACATATTTGCTTTTACAGGATTATCAGCAAGATTTAACCCAAACTTCGAAACATTTACAATAGTATTATCAAGGTCTCCTCCCTTGTTCTTTACTTTTACTGCAATATTTATATCATTTACAGAAGCTGGTAAAGAAGGATATTTAACAACTCCATCATTGACATTAAGATTTATATCAAAAGAAGGATAGCTATCACCTTTATAAATGCCTTTTACTGATCCATCGAGATTAAATGATCCACTGGTCTTTATATCCTGAAAATCTTTTAAATATACAGAAGGAATCATGCTAAGTATAGACTTAAACTCTGTTTTAGGAGCAGAGAAGGACAATAAAACATTGATAGCATCTTCAGGAAGCATAGAAACAGAACCCTCAAACTTCAATGCAAGATCATTGAGTTTAAGTTCATTCTTCATAAATGTAAAGATCATATTCTTCAGGTCTGCCTCAACACTAGCATCAAAACTAAGTTCAGCACTTTTTAGATAATTTAACCCATCCATTTCATAGGTCAGAGAGTTAATTTCTGATTTTATCTTCAATCTTGTTTTGTCTTCTGATAGATCTCCAGATAAAGAAAAGTCAAGACCATCAATGCCAGCAAGCATCTTTGATGACTCATCCATATATATAATTCTTGCATCATCAATAACAAAAGACTCAAGACCAAACTCCATAGAACTACTTTTTTCTGAAGTCTCTTTATTGTCTGTCTCTACCTGAGGAGTCTTTACTTCTTCAGTATTCTTATTTCCTGTAGCTTCTTCACTCTTTGCGATATCCCAATTTGCCTTGCCATCTTCAAGAACATGTAACATCACATAAGGATCTTTGATCTCTACAGAATTGATCTTATAATTATCACCACTCCATACACTAGACAAATCAAATGAAGCATATACAGAAGGTATACTTACCAAAGTATCTCCATCAAACTTACCTACTCCTACTATGCTTATATTTTCTATTTCTGCACTTAAATTGGGAAAGTTGCGAAAGAAAGACAAACTTACATCTGTAAATTCAACCTTAGCATCTACATATTTTTCTGCTTCACTCTTTACCATCCTAAGGATTGATCCCTTGAATGCATAAGGTAATATAATCATAGCCAAAATGATGACTACAATAACAACTGATACGATTTTTAAAAACTTTTTCATTAGTTACTTGGTATATATTATGTCAATTTCAAGAAGATTATCTACCCATCAATCCATTTCGAAGCAATGATTTAATCAGAACAAACCTTCAAATCATCATTATTTCCAACTACTATTTTACTCTTAGAGGTTTATACATACAAAGAAAATATAAACGATCTAAAACCTACTATTCTTATAAGCAAAATATTCTAGTAAATGGTCTGCTATAACTAAAGCTGCCATACTCTCTACTATCGGTACAGCACGAGGGACAACACATACATCATGTCTGCCTTTACCCTCAATCACAATTTCATTACCATGCTTATCAATAGAATCCTGATCCTGCATCAATGTAGCTACAGGCTTAAATGCCACATGCATAACTATATCATTGCCATTTGAGATGCCACCTTGAATACCTCCAGAGTAATTAGTTTTTGTCTTTATCGTGCCATCATCAAAAAACCATTTGTCATTGACATCAGCACCAAAAGACTCACAACCAGAAAAGCCCATTCCATATTCAAAGCCTTTCACTGCATTGATACTCAACATTGCGCTTCCCAGATCTGCATGTAACTTATTGAAAACCGGTGTTCCAATTCCTACAGGAAGTCCTTCAACAACACAACTTATTTTACCCCCCAGAGTATTCTTTTCTCTTTGTACATTTTTTATCAGGGCTATCATCTCTTTGGCGGTTTCTTTATCAGGACATCGCACTATGTTCGAATCTATTTTATTTTTGTCAACCTTTGTTATCTCTTCATCAAGATAAACATCTCCTACACCAGAAACATAAGCATATATATCTATATCAAAGTTCTTCAGCCATAGCATTGCAAAAGCTCCTGCAACTACACGTGCTATAGTCTCACGTGCAGAAGAACGACCACCACCACGATAATCACGTATACCATATTTCTTTTCATATACATAATCGGCATGAGAAGGACGGTAAACATCTTTTATATGGCTATAATCATGTGATTTATGATCTTTATTTCTGATCATAAATGCTATAGGGGTTCCTGTAGAATATCCATCAAAGACGCCTGAGAGGATTTCAAGAGTATCATCCTCTTTTCTGCTAGTGGTAATTGATGACTGTCCGGGTTTTCTTCTATCCAACTGCTGCTGAATAAAGGCCATATCTATCTTTACATTAGACGGAAATCCATCAATTACACCTCCTATAGCAACTCCATGAGACTCACCAAAAGAAGTTAAAGTCAATATTCTGCCAAAAGTATTTCCTGCCATTGTCAAAAAGTTTGAACTAATTTAAAAACTATCATAAAACAAACCGCAAGTTTCAAGATAAGAATAAGTTCTAATTAAATAGAATTTTAAGGCTTAATAGGGTTCTTTAATTAACAAACCGGAGATAAAAAATACAACTACAAATAGTATAGATAATAAAAAAGCCAGCATAATGCTGGCTTTAATTGACATATATAAATATTTATGCTTGTTCCTTGATAAGATCAATCTTAGCTTGAAGTAGTTTTATCTCTCCTTTAGCTCTGTTAATCTTCTTCTGAACTTCGTTCTTAAGAACATTAGCTTGTTTTGAATCAGCAAAGAATAAAATATTATTCTCCCAAAGTTGTATATCTTCTTTTATACGATCAATCTTACGCTTAAGATTATACTTCTCACGGTCAAGTTGTCTTTCACCTGAATCACCTTGCTTCATACTCTGGATATGTTCTGCAAACTGTCCACGTGTTACTTCGAACTCAGAAACCTGCATCTTTTCAACAAGGCTATCCATAGCACCTCTAAAGTCAGAATAAATCTTATCCTTAAGTTTAAAAGGTACATGACCAATGTTCATCCATTCTCTTTGCAACTCTTTAAGAGCAGCTATATTTTCGTCTTTACTATCCTTAGGTTCAAAACCTTTAACTCTAGCGATAAGTTCTTCTTTAAGTTTTAGGTTAGCATCTTCGTTAGCTCTTGCATCACTGAAGTGCTCAGACTTTCTGTTAAAGAATTCATCACAAGCAGCGCGGAAACGTTGCCAGATCTTATCTCTATGTTTTCTAGGAATCATTCCTATCTTCTTCCATTCAGCTTGAAGACGGATCAATTCTTTTGTTGTAACACCCCAATCGTTGCTATCTTTGATACCTTCAGCCTGAATACAAAGTTCTATCTTTCTCTGATAGTTCTCGTTCTGTTCATCTTTAAGTTTCTGGAAGTAATCTTTCTTAGCACTAAACAATGCATTAAAAGAACCTCTGAATCTATCCCAGATAGCATCATTAAACTTCTTAGGAGCAAAACCTGTTTCTTTCCAATTCTTCATTAATTCTAATAAAGCATCAGAATCTGCTTGCCAGTCTTTAGGATTCTTTCTTTCCTTAGCAATAATCTCTTCAGCTTTCTCACAAAGAGCTTGTTTTGCTTCATAAGCTTCCATCTGCTGCTTCATTCTCTCTTCGCGTAATTCACGACGACGAGCATTGATTTTATCAGAAGCAGATTTAAATCTATCCCAGATTTCATCACTCTTATCAACAGCAACAGGGCCTATTTCTTTCCAATCCTGGTGTAATGTCTGTAGTGCAGAGAATGCGTTATTTACAGAACTGTCAAGAAGAAGTTCTTCAGCTTTCTCACAGATTTCTATCTTTTTCTCAAGGTTTCTCTTTAAACCAAGATCACGTAATTCTCTATTCAATTTTACTTTCTCGAAAAACTTCTCAACAAGGAAGTGATAGTTTTCCCATAAGTTCTTCACTTCTGAAGAAGGTACAGCCCCTATTTCCTTCCATTGATCCTGTAGCTCTCTAAACTTATCATAAGTTTCTTTTAGGGTCTCTTCAGAAACAAGTAGTTCTCTAATTGACTCAAGGATTTGGTTTTTCTTAGCAAAGTTATCAGTCTTTATCTTCTCTTGAGTTTCCGCATATTGCTTTTTCTTCTCGCGATAAAGATTTGATAGCTGGCTAAATTTCTTCTTCAAAGGATCTTCTACAGGGCGAAAATCTATCTTTTCTCCTCCCTCTTCAAGGAATTTATTGAGTTGTTCTTGCTCAGACTCTTTCATCAGGTTGATGAAAGCACTCTTACATGCTATTACTTTTTGCTTTACAGAAACAACATCTTCTGAATTTACGGCTTCTTCAAGAAGCTTAATCAGCTCTTCTCTGGATAATTTCTCGAATTCTCCTTCATCGATATCCTCGTGGGTATCTTCAGATTCAGTTTCTTCATCTTTTGAGGATTCAGTTTCTTCATCTTTTGGAGATTCAGTTTCTACAGCATCAATTTGCTCATCGGATTTAGTTTCCTCAACAGGTTCCTGAATTTGTTCTTGTTCAGGTACCAAGGTTTTTTCTTTTTCTTCCATAATTATCTCAGATTTTACATCTTCAGACATACTGCTACTTTCAGAAGTAGCTTTCTTTTCATCAATAGAACAATCTAATTCTTGATCAGCTTTTTCAATATTCTTTTCCTGATTAAGTTGCTCCTTATTTTCCATTGTCAATATAGATTTAATACCCTAAGAATAAAGGCAAACTCTTACCTTCCTTTATCAATAGGAATAAAGCAAAAGGTACGCAAAAATAGCAATATTTTATTTTCTTCCTAGAATTATTTTAGGTCGGATAATCTCTATATGATTATTAAACACTTTTTTATAATGATCCTTGATTGGTCTTGATAAACAATTATACCTTAAAATATAAACAACGAGGGATTCAACTTATTATCAATTTTTAGCATTAACATTTACTCTAACACAAACATTTCAAAAACTATATACATCTAAATCATATAATGTAAAACTGATATATTCACCACCCCTTAGCCTGACTATATTACAGCTTTTGAAAAGCAAACTCAACATATATTTAAATACGATTTCTAAAATTAAGCTTTTACCTTTGCTCAGGTAAAAAACATTGTCAAACATTCAAGCTTCATAAAATTGAAAGATATACATATCCAGAATCTTCAGAAACTAATTTGTGAACATACTAATAACGATGTATGTAAAATAGAACCTTTACCAAAGTCTGGTTCTGACAGATTATATTATAGAATCTATAGTAATGATAAAACATGGATTGGTGTATATAATCCCAACAAAGAAGAAAACATATGCTTTATTGATTATGCAAATGCATTATCTTCTATCAATTTAAATGTTCCTTCTATAATTGCTGTTGATTCCTCTTTATTATATTATATAACTTCTGATCTGGGTAATCAGGATTTTCATGCTTTCTTTTTAGATGCTCATAAACAAAAAGCATTCCCTGAAGCTCTTGTTTCTAAATGCAAACAGGCTATTGATGGCCTGATTGATATTCAGGTTAAGGGAAATGATGTGGTTGATTATAGTAAAGCCTTCCCTATTGATACCTTCAATAAAAGATCAATCATGTGGGACTTAAACTACTTCAAGTACTATATGGTGAAGGCCAAAAGCATACAATTCAATGAAAACAGGCTTGAGGATGATTTCAATACATTTGCTGATTGGTTATTGAAAGACAATGATCTTTACTTTATGTATCGTGATTTTCAGTCAAGGAATATAATGTGGAAAGATAACCAACCTTGGTTCATTGACTTTCAAGGAGGAAGAAAAGGCCCCTTACAATATGATTTGGCTTCATTCTTGAATCAGGTTTCTGCTAATATCCCTGAAGATATAAAAGATGAACTTATTGATTATTATACCCATTCATTGAATGAACGATATAATCTACAACCTAAAAACTTTAAAGAAAGATACTATGGCTTTGTATTATTTCGCTTAATACAAGTTCTTGGGGCTTATGGCTTTCGTGGATTATATGAAAAGAAACCGCACTTCCTCAAAAGTTTACAGCCTGCTTTAGAAAAACTGAGAGAGCACATAAAACAACATCAACTCCCTTTTGATGCTCCTGAATTATATAATGTCCTTACTTCTCTTTGTCCTGAGAAAACAGATTTATATAAAAATGAAGATAAACTTAATGTTACTATTACAAGCTTCTCCTTTCTAAGGTCTGGAATCCCTTCTGATACTAGTAATAATGGAGGTGGATTTGTATTTGATTGTCGCTTCCTCCCTAATCCGGGAAGATATCAAGAGTATAAAGAATCTACTGGAAGAGATCAGGATGTTATTGAGTTTTTCCACAAACATAAAGAACTTGATATGTTCTTAAAGGACATATATTCAATTGCAGAAAAAGCAGTTGAAAACTACATTGAACGAAAATTTACTCATCTCATGTTCAACTTTGGTTGTACCGGAGGACAGCATAGATCTGTCTATTGTGCTGAGCAATTAACCAAACACTTAATGGAAAAATATAACGTTATTATTAAAGTAGAACATGTTATGCAAAGCATATCTTATATCGTATCTCAACCCAAACCAAAGCTCTCGTAATTTAAACACTTGAAATATGAGTACAAAAAAGATGTGTGATAGGAAAGATCCTGACACAGTGAAGAAACCAAAGTTCGAATGTAAAAAGTGTGGACAAACTTCTACAGGTAAGAAAGAACTTTGTAAACCTCATGAAATACACTAATCCATAATATATGAAGCAAAAAAAGCACTCTCTAGGCAATTAGGGAGTGCTTTTTATTGAAGTGATTTAAAAACCCTAGTTATATCTAATATTGAGAATACATTTCATCTAATTATAAAAACCTTAAAAGTAAAGAATCTGCAAATCATCAACGTTTGACCGTGATTTCACACCTTACTAATGCGTGTCAATATCCAAGAAAAACCAGACTTTTTCTATGCAAATTCGACCCAAATCATCCCGATTCAGGCTATATTCAGCTATCAAAAGCCTACTTTCATGCGCTTAGAATCGATTCTGACGCAATTTATTTTCGCATAAATCCCGTATAGCACAAAACGTTATATCCCATTTTACATAAATAATTGCAGTGAATCAACAAAAATTCCTCCCCACTGTCAGCAAAAAACCCTATATACTTGAAATTGAAATCTTCACGTTGCGCAACAGAATCTTTCCCGTCACGGACGGGTGACTTTCAACGGAAGGATGGGTCGTCTTCAAGGCGAAGACAGACTTCCGTCAAGGCGAAAAATGAAATCTTCCTTGGCTAAAACCTAGTTGCATCATGGCAATTTCTCACTTTTATAAAAAGAAGGGCAAACATTCACCTATAGAGATTGGTAAAACCTTGTGTTTTTTTTGCAATTCGATCTTAAAGAAAACACTCTTTTTTATCTGTAATTTGAATTGAAATAGCCTAAAAACTCCCCAGCTCTAATGCTGAAAATGCCATTTAACTCTCAATTTGAACTTATAAAACCCCTAATAAGGCCAATATTTTCATATTATATGGAAAGAATTTACTTAAGCTGTTTTAGTAAAATCACAATTACCTATAACAATGTTTTCCAACGCATTACATACACTTATCTTTATAGCTTTTCTTTGCAATAAGGCGAAATATAAGTGTTTGCAATGAAAAAAACCGTTTTTTTTTTTTGCTTTATAAATAGATGATCCCTATGTTTGTGTTGTCATACGTATTACTAAACAAATAAAAACCTTTGTATAAACACTATATCTGACAGCTGTTTGAAGGCCTAAGCAGTTCGATGCATATAGATTTTATCCATTGATTTTATTGCCCAGGAATTTTAAAGAAAATTCTTTTATTAACGGAGTATTTTGTATCAGGAGTGCACGCCTGAGGACTTATTATACTCAAAACTAAAATATTCATGAAAAAATTATTTTATTCAGTAGCAATTATAGCAGGTTTAGGTATTGGTTATTTTACAGGTGTTGAGAATGTTGAAGCGAGACCGGGGGGACCCGTCTATTCAGAAACGAAAACTCATTATGGCCAATTAAAAGACGTACATGATTCTCATCTTGATATGAAAATAAAAAAATGTTGTAAAGATGGAGATCTTGAAATATGTGCATATACAGTAACTACTACTATCTCCATTAAAAATGGTATGTTCGTAATTAATGCAAAAGCAAATTAATTTTCTAATTAGTACTGTCTTAAAAGGCAGTACTAAAATAATTCTATTATTCAAATGAGATTATTCTTCATATTTATTATAATTAGTACAATCTTCTTTTCATGTGACTCTAAAGAACACACTAAAGATCAGAAGGCAATTGAATCTAAATTCAGTTTACTAATCTACGACTCCATTGATTTGCCGGACTTAGGGCTGATTAACATTTCGGATTATAATCCAACAACTAATAGTTTTCTTGGTTTTTGGGGGCGCAATATAGTTGAGTTTAATGACAATGGATATTTTACATATGTAGATAAATTTGGAAATGGCCCTAAAGAATATTATTTTCAAGATAAATATGATGTAAATGTAAAGTATTATAATGATACAATCATATGCACAAATGTGTATAATTATCTAAAGTTCTTCAGAAAAGACGGTTCTTTCTATAAGCAACTAAAAGTTGATAACAAAGAATCAGACTTTAAAAGAAAGATTTTAGGAGTTAGAATTAACGATACAAACAAGTTTGTATTTGATGGCTTTCTTGAATATGATTATAATGTGTTTGACAAAGCAACAATGTATGAACGAACAAATGTTTATCGATTCTTTACATTCTCTGGCAACACCAAAGAAATCAATCAATATGGAAAGTTTGAAGAAGGAAATATAATCAAAAAGAAACAAAAAACTTATTCAACTTTAAGCCCTAAAATTGTTTTTAACAAAAAACTTGACTGTATTGATATATTATACTCAGCAGAACCTAAGATATTCAGATATAAATTAGAAGATCCTGACAAAATCGAAACTGTTTCCTTAGCTCCCTCTTATTTCTCTGAAAAGATATTTAGAACAAATGATTTCTATGATAGTAAGTATGAAGAGAGAGACCAAAAAGACTTTATAAAAAGTAGTTATTATTATGAATTGTATTCAGCAGGAGATACTATAATTACAGTATATAGATCAGGTGTTAAAGAGTCTTTAATTGATGAGGAACTAGGAAAAAACCCATCAAATATGGACTTTCATCACTTCTATGTCAAAAACTTTAGTAAATATATTGATTTCTATATTAATGGAAAGAAGCAAATAAATGATATAAAGCTCCCTAAAGGACACAATCCTATATATATCGGTGATTCTCATCATATCCTATTAATAAAACCAGATCAAGAGCTCACAAAAGAGAATAAGGCTATAAGAAGAGTTTATTTTACAAAGTTGGTTCATATATAAGAATAACTATAGACCTATAAATTGTTATAGCATATGAAAAAAGTCATACCTATAATAATAGTGGTATTGCTTTTAGTTGGGGTATTTTTGGAGGTAGGATTATAGCATCTCTAAAAGGCCAGACATATAATAAAAGTATACTAACAATAGAGAATAATGCATGTGACTTCAATCAGGTTGGGATGGATACAATAGGCAGGCCTAAAAGCCTGCCTATATATATAAAAAACCGTCCCAAAATAATTCTGGGACGGACCAAATCAAATCCAAAAGATCCAATTATTCTATTAACCATATTATTTAGATCTATCAGGGAAAGCAGGAGCTTCAGGAAGAGGTTTCCAATTCTTAAGTTCTTCCTTAATCACTTCAATTGCTTTATCAAGCTGTTGATCTTCTCCTATATATTCTTTATAAGGATCATTATCAATTACGATATCAGGCTCAACGCCCCAACCTTCAATAATCCAATTCTTACCTTTAGTATCATAAGGAGCAAATTCAGGAACACGTAAATCACCACCATCAACAAAAGGACGAGAGTTACGAATACCAACAACACCACCCCAAGAGCGAATACCAATCACTTTACCTATCTTAAGTTCTTTAAATTGATAAGGGAATAAATCACCATCAGAAGCAGAATAATTATTGATAAGAAGCACTTTAGGGCCTGTCATCATTTGGAAAGGTTTAATCTGCCCTTTGAAATTACGAGGTTTAGTAATCATTGAAAGCTCACGGTTTAGTCTCTCGATAATCATAGGAGAAACATTACCTCCACCATTACCTCTATCATCAATAATAAGAGCATTCTTATTCAATTGAGGGTAGAATAACTTTACAAACTCATTCAAACCTTCAGGTCCCATATCAGGAATATGAATATAACCAACCTTACCATCAGTAGCCTTATTCACCTTCTCGATGTTTTCCATTACCCAATTATAGTAATAAAGACCAGCTTCATCAGCAATAGGCTTAATCAAGATAGAATGACTACCCTTTTCAGAAGCCTTTTCATTTACTGTTAACTCAACAGTTTTACCAGCTTTATCAATAAGAGCAGTAAAGATATTATCCATACCCTTAGTAGACTTACCATTAACAGCAACGATATAGTCACCTTCAGCAACTTTAATTCCTGGTTGAGTCAAAGGAGAAAGAGCTTTCTTAGTCCAGTTCTCACCTCTAAGAATCTTATCAATTTTAAAATAACCAGACTTACTTTTACTTATTTCAGCACCAAGAAGTCCCATATTGATTCTTTTAGGCTTAGGGATATCACCACCACTAACATAAGCATGACCAACATTTATCTCAGAGATCATTTCACCTATAACATAGTTCAAGTCATGACGATTCTTAGCATACTTGACAAGAGGAGCATATTTTTCTCTTACTTTTTCCCAATCTACACCATGCATATTAGGAGCATAAAAATAATCTCTAAAGACTCTCCATGATTCATTAAAGATCTGCATGTATTCCTTATCAAGGTCAATTATAGCTTTTATATCACTTGCCTTTTTGAAACTACTTGGATCGATCTTTCCTTTAGGAAGATCAATAACAGCAAACTTATTCCCTGAACCTACTAACATCTTCTTTTTGTTAGCAGATACTTCATAGTTATAAGGGCCAAGATCTTTATCCTTTTTAGACTTAAGATTGAAATAATGCAACTTCATCTTTGAATCCTTACGGCTATAAGAGTTAAAATAAATATCATTATCAATAGCTGTAATACCCCAATAAGAAGCAGCTGCTACAGGAAGAACCTGTATTCTATCAACAATACCATCAAAGTCTATCTTTACAGACTTATCATCAGCTTTCTTATCATCTTTTTTCTTCTTATCATCCTTATTCTTACTTACCTCAACCTCATCATTCTTGAGACTAAAAGGGCTAGGGGTCTCTTTCTGAAGAGTAGTAAAATATACCTTTGTCATATCAACATAAGCATGATTCCACTCAGTTTGACTATATATAGGGTTAAACGTTCTGTTAGAAGTAAAGAAAAGATACTTTCCATTTGTATCAAAACAAGGGTCTCCGGAACTATACCAAGAACTAGTTACAGGTTTAGCCTCTTTTGTTTCCAGATTATAAACATATATAATAGAAGAACCCAAACGTGCAGGAGATGTATATGCAATCCATTTAGAATCTGGTGACCATGTATAGTCATATACTTCCCATGCATCACTATTGAATACATTTGTTATCTTCTTGGACTCTATATTAACAATAGAAAGCTTACCAAATTTATCACTCCACATTAAGTATTTACTATCAGGAGACCATACAGGATTGTAATAATAAGTCTTTGCATTAGAAGTAATCTGAACAGGCTTTTCAGAGCCATCCTGATTCATAATAAAGATCTCATTCTCACCAGTACGATCAGAGACAAAAGAGATATACTTCCCATTAGGAGACCAATTTACATTTCTATCATGATATGCACTATTTGATGTTAACTCATAAGTAATACCTTCCTTTGCAGGAACAGTAAATATATCACCACGAGTATTAAGAACAACTCTTTCACCATTAGGACTCACATCAAAAGAGTTAATACTTTTTGATAAATCTTTCAATGGCATTCTTGCAGCAGCGATATCATCATGTATCATTACAGATACTTTGTGTTCTGTATTTGTAGCAAGGTCATAACAAATCAAATAACCACCATTCTCATATATAATCTCTTTATTACCAAGAGTAGGGAACTTAATATCAAACTCCGTATAATTGGTAAGCTTCTTGGTTTCTTTGGTATTGGTATCATAAACAAAAAGATTCATTATCTGATCTCTGTCAGAGATGAAATAAATCTTCTCACCATGCCACATAGGGAATATGTTCTGATGTACATTATCAGTAACCTGAGTTGTCTTATGAGATTTAAAGTCATAAATCCATACATTATCAGCCATTCCGCCTTTATATCTTTTCCATGTACGGAACTCACGGAATACTCTATTGAAAGCTAACTTGCTACCATCAGGGCTGTAAGTATTGAAGCCAGCAGCAGGAAGAGGAAGTTCTTGAGGAAGGCCACCCTTAACACTTATTGTATATAACTTACCCTTAAAAGAGTTAAAAGACTTCATTCTGGATCTAAAAACAATATTATCATCGTCTTTCCAACCCATTACAATATTATTAGGTCCCATTCTATCAGAAACCTGATCTCTACCTAAAGTAGCAGTATAAGTTAATCTCTTAGGCTTGCCACCTTCAGCAGGCATAATATAAACTTCGGTATTGCCATCATACTGAGCAGTAAATGCAATGGTTTTACCATCAGGAGAGAAATGAGCAAACATCTCATAGCCATTAGGATCACTTGTCAGCCTTCTTGCAACACCATCATCTTTATCAACAGTATACATATCCCCGGCATAAGTAAAAACAACTTGATTATCATAAACAGCAGGGAAACGAAGCAGTCTTGCTTCTTCTTGAGCTTTTAAGGCACTAAAGCAAAAGATAAAGAGGACAAATAGCAATAAAAATTTTCTTTTTAACATAGTTTGTAAGATTGTATTTATAAAGAATTGACACATACTTAAATGTGATCGACTAATTTAATAAAATTAATCTCTACAATTACCTTGAATACTGTATTTAACAAGGATTTAATATATTCACTATGTTATTATTTTAAAAAAGATACAAGACAAATAGCAAGAATAGACAAATACATATAATTTCGTGCTTTTATTTTTGCGCAAAAGGGATTAAGGATGACAATTAATAAAGATATAGAAAACAGAATTCAGAAAGTACTTACATATATACATTATAATATAGGAGAAAAACACAAGCTTAAAGAACTTGCTGATATAGGTAATATCTCACAGTTTCATTTTCATAGATTAGTACGTGCTTATCTAAATGAGCCTCTAGGATCATATATAAAAAGAACCAAGCTAGAAGCAGCTTTTCGGTTATTACAACACAGCAAGCTCCCTATAACAGATATTGCATATAAAATGGGATATGATACTATAGCTTCATTCTCCAAAGCCTTCAAATTGCATTACAATGTAAGCCCACAACAAATAAGAGACAATCATGAAAAGAATATAGGTTCAGAGACTCTAAACCACATTTTTCACCTTGATTCAGATCAGGAAATACATCATTCACTCGTAAGTGAAACACCTATAATCAAAGAAATGCCAGACATGCATGTGGCTTATGTCTTCGTAACTGGTAAATATGGAGGGGTCAATACTCATATAGCATGGGAGAAAATAAACGCTTTTGCAGTAAAGAATAATATCAATGAAATGAATACTCATTTCTATGGAATTTGTTATGATAGTCCCTTAATTACAGAAGAAAACAAGATAAGATATGAAGCATGCGTAACTATTGACGCAAAAAACATCAAACATGATGATGAAGTTCACTTCAAAGTTATACCTCAAGGAAGAGTAGCTGTATTCAGGCATAAAGGACCTTATGAAGGCTTAGAACAATCTATAAAATATATAATGAAGAAATGGCTTCCACAGTCTAATGAAATATTAAGAGAAGATCCCTCAATGGATGAATATGTTAACTGTCCTCAATCTACTCCAAGAGAAGAGCTTATTACTGATGTACATATTCCCATAGAATAAAGAGTTATTACACACAAATCAAAAAAGAAGAGTTATGACCAGAAACTGGGATATAGAAAACCGAATACAAAAGGTTTTGACATATGTACATTATAATATAGGAGAAAAACATTCTCTTGAGAAGCTTGCTGATATAGGAAGTATTTCACCATATCATTTTCATCGTTTAGTGCGTAAATATATGAACGAGCCTTTAGGCGCATATATCAAAAGATATAGAATGGAAACTGCTTATAGGTTTATCACCACCACAAATAAATCTATCACAGAAATAGCATATAAAATGGGTTATGATACTATCTCTTCATTTTCCAAAGCTTTTAGCCTCCATTTCAAGTTTTCTCCAAAAGATCTAAGAGCTAATAAAGATCATCTTAAAAGCTGTACTAATTTCAATATACGCAATATTGGTAAATATATATCAACATCTCATAGCATAAGTGAAACACCTATAATTACAGAACAATCAGAATATCAAATTGCATATCGACCTGTTATAGGCATAGGCCAGGGACAAATGTTAAAAGCATGGGATAAATTGCAAAAGTTTATTAAAAACAATAATATGGATGAATTATATCTTGATCATCTAGGGATATTCTATAATAGTCCACATACTACAGAATTAAATAAAATAAGACATGAAGCATGTATAAGAATAGAAAACGATCTGCCAAGAGATGAAAACCTATTCTTCAGAACTATTCCTCAATCAAAAACAGCAATCTTTAGACATAAAGGACCATATTATAATATATGCAAATCTATGGAGTATATAATACACAAATGGCTCCCTCAATCAAAGGAAAGCTTATCAGAGCTTCCTATTACTCACAAATACATTAATAATCCTGAAACTACCCCTTCACAAGATTTATTAATTGATATACATATTCCCTTAGAATAATATCATAAAAACAAGGCCTGCTTCTAAAATAGAAACAGACCTTTGATTTATCTTATAGTGATTAGTTTTAACTACTTCAAATGAGTGTTAAAGTAATCCATAATCTTTTTAAACATATTTGCTCTGTCCTTACCTCTAACATTATGCTCATGCTTAGGATAAACATAATAGTCTAGTATCTTATCATCAGCAATTGCCTGATTCAATAGTTGAAGGCTATGTTGCCATACAACAGTAGGATCAATAGCACCATGCATTACAAGTAATCTACCCTGAAGGTTTTTAATCTTATTCATAAGATTAGCATTCTTATATCCTTCCGGATTTTCTTCAGGAGTATCCATATAACGCTCGCCATACATTATTTCATAATATTTCCAGTCAACAACAGGGCCGCCAGCAACACCAACTTTAAATATCTCGGGATGATCAGTCATCATAGCAATAGTCATGAAACCACCATAACTCCATCCATCAACACCAATCTTGTCAGCATCAACATAAGGAAGTGTCTTCAAGTAATTAACCCCTGCAACCTGATCTTCAACCTCAACAGTACCAAGATTTCTATGAATAGCTTGCTCAAAAGCCAAACCACGACCAAAAGAACCTCTACTATCAACAGTAAATACAACATAACCTTGATTAGCCATATAATTCAACCAGAAACCAGCGCCAGCAAGCCATGAATTAGTTATCATTTGTGCATGAGGGCCACCATAAACATATACAATAGCAGGATATTTCTTGTTTGGATCAAAATCGGCAGGAGTAATAAGTCTATAATACAAATCTGTACCTTCATTGTTCTTTACTGTACCAACAGTAGTTTTACCAAAAGCATAATCTTCTACAGGATCAACATCTTTCAATAAAGTAGAAGTCACTTTACCTTTAGCATTCACTATTTGATATACTCTTGCAACAGTAGTATCACTATAAATATCTATTGCATATTTACCAGTACTATTCAAAATCATACTATGAGTACCATCCTGAGGAGTGATTCTTGTCTTTTTACCACTCATAGTAACACTATAAGCAGTTCTATCAAGAGGACTTACTTCTGTAGATGTAAAGAAAGCTTTTCTATTATTATTATCAAAGCCTAAGAATCCTGTAACAATCCACTCACCTTTTGTAAGCTGACGAATCAATTTACCTTCGGAAGTATATAGATACATATGATTATAACCATCTCTTTGGCTCATCCATATAAACTTCCTTGAATCGCCATGAGGAAAATAAAGAGGAAATTGAGGTTCAACATATTTTTCGTCTTTCTCTTCAAATAATGTCTTTACCAATTCTCCTGTGTTAGCATCATATTTATTCAATTTAGCATGATTCTGTTCGCGATTCAAGAGAGCAACATATATATTCTTTTCATCAGGACTCCATGTAACAGATGTCAAATACTGATCATAAGGTCCTTCAGTTTTTAGAGTGACAGTCTTTTCTGTTTCAACATTATATACACTTAAAGTAACATGTTCAGAATCCATGCCAGCCATAGGGTATTTAATAGGATTATGTTCAGCAACTCTTGCAGTAACATCAACAATAGGATAATCAGAAACTTTACTTACATCCTTTGTATAATACGCAACACTATTTCCTTCAGGAGACCAGAAGATACCTCCATCAATACCAAATTCATTTCTGGAAACAGACTGACCACTTATAAGATTCTTATCTTCATTATTGGTAACAGCAACTTCTTTCCCTTTTATGCTTACAAAAAGATTGTTGTCTTTTGTATAGGCAATAACAAAGTTCTTCTTATCAATTTTCACATTCTGTGCTCCCATAGGAGTTTCATTGATAAACTTTGCTTCATTTTCCTTAAGATCATAAAGGAAGTACTTACTTCTTTGGATAGCAATAAATATATCTTTATCAATCCAGATGATATAAGGAAATCTTTTAAGCTCCTTACCTCCTGCATCAACAATTGCTTTACTCAACTTTTCTAAAGATAATATTGGTTTTGCATCTTTAGAGTTATATCTTGCAGAAACTATATTCTTATCTTTTATATAAGCATATTTATCAGATCCACCTCGCCAACTAATTTGACTTAATCGTTTTGGGAACATATCGGGGTTCATATAATTAGCCCCTTCTGCTGTTAATTGTTTTTTATCTTGTGCCAAAGCTACATTACTTATTATAAAGCCTACTAACATAAAGAGGCATATAAACTTTTTCATATTCTTTTATCTATTATTTAATTTAAAGACCGATACAATTATAATACATATTTTTAAAAGCTACTAAAAAAAGCTACTTTGCAATTTTCAAGTAATCAACTTCTTTCCCTTTAAGTGCTTTTATATAATTATTTATATTATGGAAATATGATAGATAATCAAATAAGTCTTGCCAGCTATTGATAACCTTTTTTTGTTTCGGAATGCTACTATCAATAACATTATCCTCAAGAACAATTAATCTCTTACTATTCTTTTTAGGCACCATTACATATTGAATATTATTCTTATCAAAACAGCTTTTTATTTTCTTTTGAAAACTCTTAACTGTTCTTATTCCTGTACGAGTCCACTTTAATGACTCAGGAAACATTTTAGCTGGTTCACCAATCCAGTACTTAGCAATATAATCATTGGAAAGGCTATATTTATAAAACTGAAATCCAACAAATGGATGTTGAGATAAGTCATTGCAATATGCAGAAAAAGCTTCATTACCAAATGATGGATTACCAAAGGCAAACACTCTATACTTCACTAGAAAATCAGGAATAAATCTAATCTTAGCAGTCTCTTTAGCTAAATAAGCTCCTAAAGCCAAAGCTGCCACCCCTCCAGAACTATGTCCTGCTATATACATATTTATAGGCTTCTGAAATTGATGATCCTGAGTGAATTTCTGAATAAACTCCAAAATAGTAACATTGCTATAAGGTGTATTAATCACATTACCTTTCATCCTTATAAGACTTTCAAGCAAATTAAAGCTACCTTTAGAAATCTTGATATCCTTGTTATTAGCCAAAGGGAAGTCAACCATATCACAAACATCAAAGTCATCGGATAAGTTTGTTTTGCTTCTGGTATCAGTACCTCTTATTATCAGTGCATATGTATGTAGAATTTCTTTATGCTGGGCTAAGTACATAACAATAGAATCTTGTCTATTGATTGAATGCCAAATCAACCCCCACTTATCATTTGTTGCCAGACTTTCATCTTCAAGATTAACCTCAATAGATGGAACAATTTTATTATAATCTAATATTCCTGAATATGAAATTGCAGAAAGTGTAGCCACTTGTGCTGCTTCATCTTCAATATAGAATGTAGATTCCCCCCTCTGGGCATAAGAAGAAGTATAGAATAAAGACAAAAACACAATACAAACAAAGAATCCAGATAAATGATTAGTTCTAAAGTTCAGGTTCATTATTCAATAATTTAAGGTTATTAATTCAATTCAGAAGATCTTACATTTAATCAAGTTGTCAATAAGATGTCTATTTAAAAAAATGTTAAATATCTTTTCCTTTAAAGGGAAAAGATTAGTTTTGTTGTCCGTTAAATCAGTGCTTAAAAATGAGTTATAAAGATATCATCAAAATTTGCTTTTCGTTATTTTTTACTTTTTCATTCATAGTTAGTGAAGGACAAACTTCAATAAGTTGGCTTACAAAGTACGAAAAATCCGGAGGCACAGAGACCCCTAGTTATAAAGAAACAATAGAGTTTTGTAAAAGGTTGTCAAGAAATTCCTCTTTAGTAAAGTATACTTCCTTTGGATATAGTGGGGAAGGCAACGAATTACCTTTGCTAATCATAGATAAAAACAAAAACTTCTCTCCTGAAAGTGTAAAAGAATCAGGAAATGCTGTCTTACTTATACAAGCATGTATACATTCTGGAGAACCTGATGGCAAAGATGCAGGTTTAGCATTAATTCGTGATATGGTTATTGAAGAAAAGAAAATCGATCTTCTCAACAATGTAACAATACTGTTTATTCCAATACTCAATGTTGATGGGCATCAACTATCCAATAAATACAATAGAATAAATCAGAATGGCCCAACAGAAATGGGATGGCGAGCAAATGCAACTAACCTTAACCTTAACAGGGATTACCTCAAAAGTGAAAGCCCTGAAATAATCGCTTGGCATCATCTTTATAACAACTGGGAACCCGATTTCTTTATAGACTGCCATACTACTGATGGTGCCGACTATCAATATGTAGCTACTTATGCTATGGAGACTTTCGGTAACATGTCTGAAGACATTACAAAATGGCAAAAAAATAAGTTCATCCCCTTTCTTGAAAGGAAGATGAAACAATCATCTCAACCTATTTTCCCATATGTAAGCTTTAGAAACTGGCATGACCCAAGATCTGGATTATATAGTAAAGCTTCTTCGTCTATGATATCACAAGGATATACAGCTTTAACCAACCGCCCGGGATTACTGATAGAAACACATATGCTAAAATCATATAGGACAAGAGTTGAGGCTACCTATAATATGTTGATGTATACATTATCTTATCTGAATAATAACTCGAAGAAATTACAACGAATCCTTGAGAAAGAAGACTTAAGAATAAAAGAACTATCAGAAAATAGAACTACTGTACCTTTATCTTTTTCGCTTGACATGAATGATAGTACCAAGGTGTCTTTTAAAGGAATTGATTATGATGTAAAAAAGAGTGACATTACAAATGGTGATTGGTTTACTTACCATCCTGAAGAAGATAAAACTTTCAAGATCTATTATTTCAACACAAATATCCCAGAACATTTAACTACAGTTCCATATGCATATATCATCCCCCCGCAGTGGAAAGATGTAAAAGAAAAGCTTGATATACATGGAGTAGAATATTATATACTCGATAAAGAATCAAAGGTAGAAGTGCTGTCCTATAATATCAATAATCCTAAATGGAGTAATAAACCTTTTGAAGGAAAAATTAAACTTACTTATGATGTTGATACTATCTCAAGAAAGCTTATCTATCCTAAAGGATCATATATAATATATGGAGACCAGCAAAAGATTAAAGTTGCTATGCATTTATTGGAACCATATTCTGATAATAGTCTGTTAAGTTGGGGATATTTCAACTCTGTATTTGAGCAAAAAGAATATGGAGAGTCGTATGTTATGGAGCCTATTTTAAGAAAGATGCTCAATGACAACCCAAAGATCAAAGCAGAATATGAAAGTAAAAAGAAAAAAGATCCCGATTTTGCTAACAGTCCATGGAAACAAATAAATTGGTTTTATATGCAAACATCATATGGGAAGCAAAATATAAAGCTCTACCCTATTGGTAAGATCATGGATAAATCAGTTTTACAAAAGCTGAAAGAGTTTACTGTTTCACACTAAAGATATACTTGTTTCTTGAGAAGAGCTAAGGCACGGTAGTACCTCCGAGTACCTGAATCATATTATTGTGGTCATGATTAAAGTCTACGTATTTTATGTATTCCTTCAATGTATGACATGTTTCTGGAAGATCTTTTCTACCTGGTAATGAGTCAAAGATTACAGAATAGGCAGTGCCTGAAGCAATATCACCAATCTTATAATATTGAATGTTTCTGGAATCAAGTAACTTTTGTACTGACTTAGTGATAAACAAAACTTCACCTCTTACAAGAAGAGTAATAGGATACCCTAAGTTTACACTATTATTTATGCTGTCGAAGAAACACCTGCCAACGACTCCATTATTATTATACACCCGAAGAAAAGAAAGTGAAGTCTTATCTTCAGGGCTTTTATATGTAGAAATAAGGTTATTATAATAATCTACAAAGGGCTTTGTACCTATACTAGGGCCAGCAAAAGCATATATTCCTACATGTATCTTAGGATAACTATCTTTATCAACTATCTTATAAAGATAAGACGCTCCCAAACAAGTTGAAACTGCTGCTCCTAAACTATATCCAGTGAAATACAATCGAAAGGGCTTCCCTGAGCTCTTTCCATCAAGTAGAATTTTATCTATATATTCATCCATTGTATAACTACCCGTAAATGGAAGTATAGCTTCCCCTTCACCAGCAAGTATAGCTTCATGAAAATCAAATATCCCTTTAGAGATATCTAAATCAGCGTTATTATCAATCTTATATGGCCATTTTGAGGTTGTCACAAAATCAGCATCATATAAAAAATTGAAAGCAGATTCATTGTTTGATCCTCTTGAGCAAATAGCATAAGTGTTCTCTAGCTTGGTATATTTTACTATAAAAACAAGAGTCGATTTCTCATCATTGTACTTATAATAAGCAAGCTCCCAATTACCACCAGTAATAAATCTAGAATCACCCAATAATAACTTAAGGCTATCTTTAATTAATTCTGGATTATTCTTGCTCACAAATGTCATTGATGATAGAGTAAGTAGCTGAAGCTTTTCATCATCTTCAGGCATAGCAGGAAAACTCTCTTCAATAGAAGGAGTGACTTCTTCCTGATAGCTTTTATTCTTCTTACATGAGCAAATTAGCAATAATAGTACGGTCAGAATGTATAGCTTATTCATAATGGAATATTTAGGTGAATGAGTTAAGGAATAGCATTACCTCCCAGAGCTACAGAATAGTGATTATGGTTATGATAAAACCCTGTATAGATTGCATAATCACCTAAAGAATTACAAGGAATCGGAAAGTCTGGCTTAGGTAGCTTATCAAAAGAAACAGAATTAGAAGTACCATCTTCTTCAGTTCCTACATGGAAATAATGGATACCTCTATCTTTTAAACCTTTATCAAAAACAGAAACTGTAGAAAATATAAAAGTCCTAAATAAGAAAGATAAAGGATAACCCAAATTTGCTGCTTTAGTCACATCTTCATAAAGACATACAGGAACAAAGTCTGATTTATTATAAAATCTTTTAGAATTAATTGATACATTTCCAGTACTCGGAGGATACATATCTACCAATGTATTATAATATGTAACAAAATCCTTATTTCCTAGTGTGGGAGCAGCATATGTATATATACCAACATTCAACCTTGGATCATCTATGGTAGATAATATATTATAAATAAAGTATGAGGAAACTGCTATGGTAGAAGCACCTCCAAGGCTATGCCCTGCAAAGTAAATATTGAAGAATTCTTCTTCAATATTTTCATATGTTATCAGCTGCTTCAGGTAATCATCTAAGTTCATTCTTCCTGTGAAAGGTAAATATGCATCTCCTTTTGTATTTAATGATTCCCTAAGAACATTTGAGACACCTTTAGCTATTTTTGGATCACCTACATTAAATAATGTATAAGACCAATCTTCAGTTCTAAAAACATCAATATCATATAAGATGTTGAATACCGATCCGAAGTTAGTCCCTCTTTGGACAACAGCATAAGTATTGGAGTATTTCTTGGATTTAACTACAAAAGTGAGAAGAGATTTCACTTTATGATAAGAATAGAATGCTAACTCCCAATCACCTCCAGTTATATAATCTCTATTCGACAAAACAATTCTTAGACTATCCAAGATAGTAGAATTGTCATCTATTCCAACATAAGACATCGCTGCCAAAGTTACCATCTGCTCATTCTCATTTTCAATTGGAAAAGAAGAATCATGTTTTGCTGGAACGTTTTCTTCAATTATACTTGGGCTTTTTCTACATGAATAGTAAAAAGGTATAGATAGGATCGTTATAATTAGTAAGAGCTTTTTCATAGTTCAAATAGATGAGTTGTTTAGCAGTATAAAGATAAAAAAAAAGGATGATTAATCATCCTTTCCTAACTGAAGTTGAGCAAGATAGTCACAATGCTCACCATCTAATATCTTCCGACATATAAATCCGGCCTTTTCAGCTTCTGCCCTTAACAAAGGATAATCAATATACAACCAATCAAAACGATCTGAAGTATAATCATCATAACCCATAACATAGGATACCTCACCTAAATAATGATCAGGTTTGTAAATGTCATCTTCCCCTTCATACATATATGACAAGTCTGAAGAGTCTAATAGTATCTGTCCACCATCATTTAATATTCTCTTACATTTTTCCAGAAATAAAGGCAACTGACTCAAAGTGCCACATATACCTATACCATTCATCAGAAATAAAAGAGTATCATACTTTTCATTCTGAATATCATAGAAATCAGTATTCCATGCCTTGGCAACTCCTCTACTCTTCATTACATCCACTGAATATGGAGAAACATCAATAGCCGTAACATCTTTACTTGCATTTTGTAGGAAAAGAGAGTGGCAACCTGATCCTGCACCAACATCAAGAATATGCCCTTTCGATAATTGCAAAGCTTTCTTCTCAATCTCGGGCATATCATCATAATCTCTAAACAAATAGCTTACAGGAATAACATCTTTTTCACATATATCACTATGTACATCAATAACCATATTACTATCTTTATTCTGATAATAACTGTTTATTGCAGCACCCATAGCATCATTTTCTCTCTTAATCAAAGGCATATCTCTTATTTTTATTTACAGATGGATTTGAATTACCTAACAGAATATCATTATATATTCGTGTATAATAATTGATTTATTGAAAGCTTATTATAATACTAACCAATAAAAACAAAAAAAGGAGCTGATAACAGCTCCTGATATCTTTTTAAGTCAGGAAAAACTTAGTATATAATTTGAAGTTTTTGAGAATAATTTATACCATTATCTCCTCGAACCACAACATTATAAATCCCCGGATTCAGATGATCTGTATTGATATTAATGCTATGCTGTCCTGAAATCTCTTTTGTAATCAATACTCTACCCATCATATCAACGATGATAATATCATTCGCATCAACAGCTTGTGATAAAGAAACATTGAGGTTACTATTTGTTGGATTAGGGAATATTTTCAACTCTCCGTCTACGTCTATACTCTTCTCTTCAACAACTCTTAAAGTCTCATCATTCTCAGCATCATAATCTACTGTCAAAAACAAACCTGAATCAATATCCTTATTAAAAGTATCCGCAATAACAATCTTGAAATGGTAAGTCTCTCCTATAGTAGTTTGTACCTTACACATAATTGGATGAGTAAAGCCATCTAATTGTGGATATGTAACATCATTATATTTATTATTATGTACATAATATTCGCAATTAGCATCAGGATTCCCCGGAGGTTCTTCATTAGGATTGATTACAAACCCACAATTAACCGTATGAACATTAATCATCTGTCTATCTTCAGTGAAAGGAACTACTGCTATATTCTGAGAACCTAAAACTTCATCTTCTATACCAGAACCAGAAACAAATATTCCAAAAATATCATTAAGCCTGTTTTGGGTTATCCATTCGCTATATTCTTCTGAACCATAAACAAGATTAAATTTAACCTCATTATAGTTCGCTTTGAAATCAAACTCAATCTTTACCGCATCTCGCGTAACATAAACTAAATCCTCATCATCAAGTATCTGATCAAGATGTGCATCTCCACTAGTATTCATTATTGAAGAAACACTAGGATGATTATTAGGCCCTACAAGATCTACAACTTTACCCGTACTTAAACAAACACCCTCGTCTATTCCTATAGCACCTCCTTTTTTGTATGTCCCAAAAGATTCTTTAGATCCCTTGTAAGTTACATTACTAACTTCTCCTTTATCGTTTAAAGGTGCTAATAAAACATTTTTGATTACATCTAAAATCTCCTGTTTAGAAGAATATTTAGTGACCTCCATTTTTTCGTTTTGAGCAAAGATATTAGTTGCTAGTAGTACCCCTAGTATTAAAAAGTAATATTGTTTCATAAAAAAATATTTAGTTGCATTTTCTGTCAATATCAAATATACATGACAGAATAATTATTTATTTGTTATCACAAATATAAGCAACAACTCAATAAGTCAACCGTAAATTAAGACTGATTTACTTTAGTGGAAGATCTATAATCATCTATTTTCTATAATAAAATGATACTGACACTATCATTTTTCCTTAGAACTCCATGAGTTCTTTTATCCTTGAGACATTGAACCTAAATAACTTCTCAATATACTAATGCAAGATTATTTTTATAAAAAACAACAATAGTTTTCATTATAATCAGTGAAATAAAAAATATTTGCTCATTACATGAATACTCAAATTATTTGCTGTAATTCTTAGTTGGAATCCTATTATTTCACATATTATTCCCTAATATTTCATGATTTCCTTTACTATTTCTCCCAAAGTATATACTGATTCTTTTAAATTCATTAACTATAGAAATGATATTTATAGCCTATAGTAGTGGCTACCATAGGCTAATCTTTTTGAAAGTATCAGGCTATGGTAGCGATATCTATAGTACTATGGTAATATGTAATAAACTGATAAATAAGAATATAGTGTTTTGATATGAAATTGCTACTAAAAACATCTTCCAACAAAGAGTATTTTGTATATAAAATATAAAAGGATGAGAAATTAAGGACGACTAGTTTATAGTTTCTAAATATAGATGAGCATTTTATAACTTTTAACAGCAATGCGTTAATTTTCGGGTAAAAAAGAGCCTCAGAATGGACTATAAGAGCCTTTTTTAAGTAAAATAAGGCTAACATATACCCTAAAAAGCTCCAAAAAGCATGATTTTATATGAAAAACATCTGTTTTTTACATATCAGACAAAATGCATTAGCATGATACAAAAGTAGATTTACCTTAATACAGATAAAAGAATATAAAAAAAGAAAGTAAAAATTATTTTATCCAACATCAACTATAAAGTAACCTCTAGACTTCTTCAATAGAAGAACAAAACTATCATTTAGCATTTTAACGCAAATCCATTAGCAAATCCACAGCACCACTACTAATACAAAGAAATAAAGAATAGAAAAATGAAACAAAAACATATCATAGATGATACTTTATATTATAAGATAAACACATCTATGTAATCAATGCAATTTCTTTTTAATAAATATTCATTAAGAAAAAGGAAAGGTAATATAAAACAACGAATTACTCATAATAAACGCTATATCAACATACTGTATAGCAGCAATAGCAGATATTATAATGAAATCGACTATCTGGAGATATTAAAGTCGAAATAAAATGAGAAAAAAATATATTTATTTGCAACATTACATTTTTTTCTCCGTTTGTTCCTTCCCGATGGTTATTAAATAACCATACTAAACATATCTTTTTTTTTATAAAAAATGGTATTGGTTTTGAAAGACGAGGTAGTGGTTGACCTCCGTTTTTCAGTTTGCTTATTGTTGTTGGCTTATTGTATGAGAAAGGCAAATATTGATAATATATTTGCCTTTTCTTTTTTCTGATAATTTCTCATCTATTATCTATTCTATAGTCTTACTCACTATATTTCTAGCATTACAATATTTAGATAATATATCAGAAGCTAGTTTAATATGCTTCTCCAAGCGATCAGAGCCGTTAAATGAGAATATCAATAATATTATTTCTTGTACTCCTTCGGTAATAGATGTACGTTCACTATCAGATGTAGGAGAGCCAAAAGCTCCTGTATTATCAGAAAGCAAAGGCATACCTTCCATATTAAGTTCATAGCGACCAATACCCATATACTGCTCATTAGCCTTACCAATCCTAAACATTATATCACCATCAATCTTTGATAAATCATAAAGACCTATTGAGTTCCTAATCTTGAGAGAAATATAATTTCCTACATCTACAAGAGTATTTACCTGATATAATCCTTTCCCCTGAATAATCCTGCGCATCATAGCCTCACAAGAAGATCTATAACGACTGGGAGCTTTCCCACAAAGCTTGTAAGTTTTACGTAATTCACTGATAGATGGAATTTCTTTTATTCCTTCAAGGGTCATATTCTTGATTACATCTATTTCAGTACTAATTAAGTCTTGCAAATCATCATTTGACTGGCTAAAATCGATACTTGCCTCAAGCTGTCCAATACATACATCTTCATTCTTCGCAAGTAATTCTTTATCAATTAAAACCTTTTTATGCATAGTAGATATTATTAATTGTAGAGATCTATCATCAAGTTATAACCAAAGATAAGATTAGAATTAGCTGATACCATTACCATGAGTCAGGATTATCGGATCTTTATCAGTAACAATAAGAGTATGTTCATGTTGAGCAACAAAGCTATTATCAGGGGGCATCATTGTCCATCCATCTAATTGTTCATATACAAATCTTGCTTTTGTAGAAATAAAAGTTTCAATAGCGACAGCCTGCCCAGCTTTAAATACTTCATTATTATGAATATCATAATAGTTAGGGATTTCATGAGGACGCTCATGTAATTTTCTTCCTATCCCATGCCCACACAAGTTTTTTATAGTAAATAATCCTTTATCACGTGCACTATGCTCAACATATTTACCTATGTCTCTAATCCTCATTCCATCTTTCACTAATGCAATAGCATTCAATAATATTTCTTTTGAAGTTTCTACAAGATAACTCAATTGATTAATATCTTTTCCCAAAACAAAAGAACTTCCATTATCACCAAAATAATTGTTCTTTGTGGCAGAGACATCAATATTCACAAGGTCACCCTCCTTCAGGATTACTTTAGTAGAAGGTATTCCATGAGCAGCAACATGATTCACACTTATACAATTATAGCCAGGGAAATTATATTCCGATTTAGGAGCAGATACAGCACCTTGAGATATTAATATTTGGTTTCCATATTCATCTAATTCTTTTGTAGACATTCCCGGACGGGCAAACTCTTTCATCTTCAGCAACACATCTGCAACAATATGAGCAATCTCACTCATTCCCTCAAAATCTTTATTCTGTCTAATTGTCATTCTATATATATTAAATAAGGCAAACCAAACGCTACTTTTATAAAAAGAAAAGCATCAATTTGATATAAGAGATAAATTATTGTCAAAGTAACAGTAATAATTGTAATAATGTTGAGAATTATAATAGGATAATACACATATAAAGAAAGACAAAGAATATATATACTTACAAGAATAATTTCAGTTATCTTTATATCAATGCATTGCATAGAATAGCACAAAATAAGTTATCAATAAAATACTCTTTCCTAAATTTCGTTTTTGCATCTGCTAAAAACCTATCGATTCTATTTTATAAATCTATATAATAAAACTACTATACATGTCAAAGCCAAGAGAAGGATTTGCTACTAAACTCGGTGTAATAGCTGCAGCAACAGGGTCAGCCGTGGGGCTAGGTAATATATGGAGATTTCCGTATGTTACAGGAACAAATGGAGGGGGAGCATTTATATCTGTATATCTATTATGTATAATATTTGTAGGCTTACCAGCATTAATATCTGCTTATGTAATCGGTAGAAGAGCACAAAAGAATGCTATTGGAGCTTTTAAATTTCTTGCACCCAAGTCTAAATGGTATTTGTTTGGTGTACTAGGGCTTATAGGTACTTTTCTGGTGTTAGCATTTTATAGTCAGGTAGCAGGCTGGACATTACAATATATATTTTTCGCCCTCAAGAATACTTTTCAGGGTTTAAATTCAACAGGTACACAAAATCTTTATAATACCTTTATTCATTCAGGGACAATGCCTATAGTCTGGCAAGTTATCTTCATTATTTTAACTGGTTTAATTGTATTAGCAGGAGTCCAGAATGGTATAGAGAAATATAGTAAAATACTGATGCCTGTACTTGTTATCATACTTATCATTATGGACATCAAGGCACTTACATTACCTGACTTCCATGAAGGTTATAAGTTTTTATTCAAGCCTGATTTCTCCAAAATCGATAAGCAGGTAATTATAAATGCTATGGGGCAAGGCTTCTTTACACTAAGTGTAGGATTGGGGACAATGTTAATATACGGGTCATATATCAAGAAAAAGGATCATTTGATTAGTACATCCGTACAAGTAGCATTCTACAATACCATTATATCTATACTAGCTGGACTAGCGATATTCCCAGCAGTTTTCTCTTATGGTATAAGTCCATCTTCTGGATCTGGCCTTGCATTTATCACTTTGCCATCTGTATTTCAGGATATGACTGGAGGATATATATTTGCTCTACTATTCTTTATTCTATTAGGAATAGCGGCATTAACCTCAACAATATCAATGCTCGAAACTATTGTAGGTTATTTTACAGAAGAACTACACGACAACAGAAGAAAGGTCACACTAATTATTACACTTATAATAATCATTATATCCATTCCTACAGGCTTATCAGTAACAGGAGCATTAGCGAATTTCAAGGTATTCGGTTATGATCTATTTGATGCATTTAACTTTTTAGTATCTAATATTATCATGCCTATAGGAGGTCTATCCTTCCTATTGTTTGTAGGTTGGTATATGAAGAAGAAAGATGTAAGAGATGAGCTTAGTAGTGGTGGTAGGTTTAAAGCACCTTGGTTTAACTTTATATATTATATCATCAAATTCCTTTCTCCTATATTAGTTATAATTGTATTCCTCAGCGGATTGGGAATAATATAGACTATAATAAATGGGAAAAGAGAAGAGAGAAAAGTTTAGTTCAAGACTTGGAGTTATTGCAGCAGCCGCAGGAGCGGCTGTCGGTCTTGGCAGTATATGGAAGTTTCCTTATGAGGTAGGAGAAAACGGAGGAGCTACCTTTATTCTCTTATTTATAATATGCCTCTTCCTTGTTGGCATCCCAGTGATGGTAACTGTATTTATAATAGGAAGGAATACAGGCAAGAACTCTGTGGGAGCATTAAAGCAACATGCTCCTGCTTCTTTATGGTATTCAAATGGTATAATGGGGGTATTTGGTGCATTTCTATTACTTGCTTTTTATAGTGTTGTCGCAGGTTGGGTAATTGGTTATATATATAAATCCATCAATGGGCATTTTACAAACGAAACACTAGTCCAGCTAAATCAGAATTTTAATGCATTCATTCAGAACCCATACAATCCTATTATCTTTCAATTTATATTTATAGGATTAACGGCTCTTATTATCACCTTAGGAGTAGCAAAAGGAATCGAAAAAACTTCATTCATCTTAATGCCTATACTCCTTCTTCTCATAATCTTGATGGATATATATTCTATAACACTTGATGGAAATACAGAAGGTTTTCAATTTCTATTTTCACCAAGGTGGGAGCATTTTAATTTCTCAACACTCCTGTCGGCCTTAGGTCAGGCATTCTTTTCATTAAGTATAGGTTTTGGGGCTATGTTGATATATGGTAGTTATATCAAGAAGAAAGAAAATTTGCCTCTAGTAGCCTCAGAAACTGCTTTCACTACTCTTATAATATGTATACTTGCAGGAATAGCTATATTCCCTGCATTATTCAAATACAATATAGATCCCAGTACAGGGCCTTCCTTATTGTTTGTTTCTATTCCATATGTATTTTCTGAAATTACCGGAGGTGCAATATTATCATTGATATTTTTTGTTCTATTGGGTTTAGCTGCTCTTACCTCTTCTATTTCCATATTAGAGATTATAGTAGCCTATTTTGTTGAGGAGCATAAATGGAAAAGACAAAAAATTACAATTATAATTAGTTTTATATGTTTTATTATCAGTGTGTTCTTTGCTTGGTCTTTTGGTATTCTGTCAGATATAAAGATCCTTGGACAAAATATATTCTCCTTTGTTGATCATCTAATATCTGATCTTCTCCTTCCTGTTGGAGGTCTTGTATATTTATTATTTGCAGCTTACAAAATACCTAAGAGAATAATTAAAAATGAGTTTTTGGAAGGTTTCCCAAAGGGAAGATTATTATTCTCTATCTATTACACACTATTAAGATATGTATCCCCTATTGCTATAATAATAATACTCATAAAAAATATAATCGATTGGATATAACATAAGTTATACAACAATCTAAATGTAACATTCAATTATTTAATAGAATAATTAAGTTACTATTTCGAAATTGATTCTAATATGAATTATTCTGTTTCCTGAATTTATCATCTAATAATACTATAGCTTTCTTATTAGATTTATAAATGCCAACCTCCATTCTATAGGAATTTGAGCGTTGTTTATGTATATTAGCCAGCAAAACAAACTCTAAAGTTGAACATTTTATTAGCTAATTGTTTTCTATTCAATGATTGAGTGTTTTAAATTCTCAGGAAACTAACAAACTAACTTTACTTTAAACATGAAAAATAGACAAATTGTATTAAAATCCTATCCTAAGGGAATGCCTTCAGAAGAAGACTTCGATATTCAAAAAACTACTGTTGAAGACATTCCTGAAGATGGTGTATTGATTAAAACTAAGTTCATCTCTATTGATCCATATATGAGAGGAAGGATGAGTGAACTTCATCAAAATAATATGACTTTCAAGCTGGATCAACCTATAGAAGGTGGTATTGTTGGTGAAGTAGTAAAATCTAACACCATGATGTTCCGTAAAGGGGATATTGTAGCTGGATTCCTCCCTTGGAAAGAATATGTTGTCGCTTATGGATGGGAAGTTAATAAAGTACAAACAAGAAATTACCCTTCTTCATATGCATTAAGTGCATTGGGTATTGCTGGCTTATCTGCCTATTTTGGAATTACAGAAATAGGAAAGCCTAAAGAAGGAGAAACTTTATTTGTTACTTCTGCTGCTGGTGGAGTTGGCAGTATGGCAGGACAAATAGGAAAAATATTAGGATGTCATGTTGTTGGTGTATGTGGCTCCGACGAAAAGGTAAGGTATGTAAAAGAAGAACTGGGCTTTGATGATGCTTTCAACTATAAAGATGTTGAAGACATGGAAGAAACAGTCAAAAAATACTGCCCTGAAGGTATAGATGTTTTCTTTGATAATGTTGGAGGACCTATAGAAGATGCTGCCATGAAACATATAAATAAGTTTGCAAGAATTATTGTTTGTGGTCAGATCAGTCATTATAATGATGAAAAACGTCCTCAAGGTCCTAGAGTAGCATCTCAGCTTATCAGTAAATCTGCCTTAATGCAAGGTTTTATGGTAAGAGACTATAGAAAAAGATTCAAAGAAGGTGTTAACCAACTTGTTGAATGGATGGCTATGGGTCAGATTCAATATAATGAAAATATTATCAATGGATTTGAAAACTGTCCTAAAGCATTTATCGGTATGCTCAATGGTGAAAACATTGGTAAACAAGTTATAAAAGTATTCTAATATTTAATACTCATTTACCATTGTATAGGTCACTTTTAAAAAGTGGCCTTTTTTATTTTATGCGACAGATTATTCAAATCAACTCATTCAGATATAATATACTTTTACAATTAATTCATCTTAATAATCTACTTATTATTGAAGATTTA
>JBGRPZ010000005.1:0-77550 GCA_041725915.1 Hyphomicrobiales bacterium
AGAGCCGATGAACGGACTCGAACCGCCGACCGGCTGATTACAAATCAGCTGCTCTACCAACTGAGCTACATCGGCATGTCTTTAAAAGAACATTGCTTTTCTCTTGAAAGCGTTGCAAAAGTATATATATTCTACATTCCACGCAAGTGTTTTTATACTCTTTTTTACGACTTATTTTTTTATGTATTGTGTTTTAATTTATTGCAATCTCTTTTTAGAATCATTTTAATATAAAACCTTCTGTTATTTTTTTCCTCAATAGATTTTCTTAGCAAATTCCCTATGAATAAAAGGCCTTTTAGTATTAATTGTATATTAGTTGATTCATTTTAAAAATTGAATTATGGATATATTTACTTTATGCAGAGGAGATAAGCCTTTGCTTGCATTTAGATTCAGAATGTTATTTATATGTTTTTTGATGACATTTGTTTCGTGTACTGATAATAATAATCAGGCTGATTCTGCTTCTAAGGAGTTGGTTAAAATCTCTAGTAATAAGATTTCTGTCAATGAATCAATAAGATTTTTATTGGATCAGGGTGTTTCTTCTAAACTTGAGAACTATAGTGGAGATATTAATAAGCTAATATCTATAAAACCTAAGGTTTCGGGGAATGTTGAGTTGGTGAATTCTTCTGTTATATCTTTTGTGCCTACTGAAGAATTAAAGGCAGGAACTCAATATAAAGCGACTATTCATCTTGGTGATTTAGATAATTCTTTTGATGATGTTTCTTTTGATCTTGAAACTATTAAGCAATATCTGCAAATAAAGGGGGTGAAACTTGAGAAAACAAGTGATGGTTCAGGTTTTGTAGTTAAAGGAATGTTGATTAGTTCTAATCCAATTCCTGATGAAAAGCTAAGCTCTATTATCTCTATAACTGATGGAAGTCAGAATTATGGAGTTGAATTTAAGAAAATAGGAGTTAAGAAAGTGGCTTTCACTTCTGATAAAATATCCCAGAAGAATGATTCTTTTTCTGTAATGATAAAGTGGGATGGAAGCTCTGTCTCTAGTGATGATAAAGGAGAAATTGAACAGGCTATCCCTTATAAAGGCAGCTTTAAAATTATTCAACATTCTGTTGATGGTCGAGAGGTTGTATTTCAATTTTCTGATAACCTTGATTCAAAGCAAGATCTTCAGGGTTTAGTAAGAATATTGAATACAAATGGAGTTACTTCCAGAATTGATCGAAATACACTGATTTGCAAACCTAAATCAATATTAGTAGGGAATTATAAAATAGTAATAGATTCTGGTATTAAATCTGAAGGAGGTAAGAAGTTAGATGCTGATCAGAGTTTTGATATTAAGTTCTATAGTCTGAAACCAAAAGTAGAGTTGATTGATGATAGACCGTTGATACCAACTAGTGGAAATGTAATTGTTCCATTCAAAGCTGTTGGTCTTCGTGCTGTAGATATTGAAGTTGTAAAGGTTTATCATGATAATGTTTTTCAGTTTCTTCAGATGAATGAAAGTTTTACTGGAAATAATAGTATTAGATATGTAGGTAGGCCAATATATAGAGCTACTGTTCTTGTTGGAGATAATGAAGATGATTGGACTACTAATAATGCTTATTCTGTTTCTTTAGAGCAACTGGCAAAGAACGAACCTGGTAATATCTATCAAATTAGAATCTCTTTTAAAAAGAAGTATGCTTATTATGGTGATTGTGCTAATAAGGATGAGATAATTGTTGCAAAAGAAGAGTTTGATCCTGAAGGATTATATAAGGATACCAAATATTGGGATGATTCTGATTATTATGAAAACTATTATCCTGAAGGTTATTACTGGAGAGATGAAGATAATCCTTGTACTTCTTCTTATTATGTTAATGGTAGATTCCCTAAAAAGAACTTGATTGTTACTGATATGGGGATCATATGTAAGAAGTTTGAGGACAACAAGTATTATATATATACTTCTGCCTTAGGTAAGGGAGAACCAGAGCCTAATGTTGAGGTAAGTCTTCTTTCTCTTCAAAATCAGGTGCTGACTTCTGGTAAAACTAATGCAAGTGGCATTCTTGAACTCGAAGCTAAAGCGCAAGCCTTTGCTGTGAAAGCTAGTAAGGGTGATAATCATATATGGATGAGACTTGATGATGGTAGAGCTTTGTCTTATAGTCATTTTGAAGTTGATGGTGATAGAAATGATGACGGACTAAAAGGATTTATATATGGTGAAAGAGGTGTTTGGAGACCTGGCGATACTCTGTTTCTTGGTTTTGTTCTTAATGATTCGAAGAGTAATTTGCCTAAAGACTTTCCTGTTACCTGTAAACTTTACAATAGTAGAGGTTCTCTTCATAGTGAAAAGACTATCTCTGATAATGAAGGTAAACTATATTTATTCAAGCTGCCTACTAGAGCTAAAGATCCTACAGGAACTTGGAAGGCTGTTGTAAATGTTGGTAGTGTTACTTTCTCCAAAAACTTAAGGCTCGAGTTTGTAAAGCCTAACAGACTGAAAATTGATCTTGATTTTCCTTCTGATCCTATTCTTGGATATAAAGACCAAAGCATTAAAGTTTATTCACAATATTATAATGGTGTTAAAGCTAGTGGTCTTGAAGCTAAGATTAAAATGTCTTTATCTAAGGCCAGAACTCCGTTTAAAGAATATTCAAAATATAGCTTCCTTGATCCTGCTTCAAGGTTTTATGGTTTTGATAAGAATGTCTTTGATGGAGAATTGAATCAATCAGGGGAAGAAAACATTGCTTTGGATAAGAGTAATAATACTTCTGCTCCTGGTATGATGAATGCTACTTTTGTTTCACGAGTATTTGAAAAGAGTGGGGATTTTAGTATCAATCAGAAGAAAGTTAAGTATAGCCCATTTAAGTCTTATGCTGGTATTTTATGTGAAAAAGGTAGTAGCTACTGGAATGCTTATGAAACTGATAAAGAAGTTATATTCCCTATTATTAACCTTGATCCTTTTGGAAAAAAGGTAGCTTCTAATAAAGTGAAGGTTGTTCTTTATAAGATTGATTGGAGCTGGTGGTATGATTATGAAGGTGGGAATCTAGGAACTTATGTTAGTAGATCTTCTACTATTCCTATTTTATCTAAAACTGTAAACATAAAGAATGGTAAAGGGAAAGTAGCTGTCAAAGTCAATAAAAACAACTGGGGACGTATACTGATACAGGTTATTGACGAAAGTAGTAAGCATGTTTCTGGTAAGGTTGTCTATTTTGATTGGCCTTCTTATTATTCCAGAGATGGACGTGAGATACCTGGTGCTGCTTCTGAATTGCAATTTAATACTGAGAAACAGAAATATTCTGTTGGAGAAACTATAGATGTTAAGTTCCCTGCTAATGCTGCTTCAAAAGCTCTTGTTAGTATTTCTATGGGTAATGAAATGATTAGGCAGGAAGTGGTAAATTGTATTGACGGAACTAACACATATTCTTTTATTGCTGATAAGGATATGCTGCCTAATGTTTATGTATCTATTGATCTGATCCAAAAATATGATGGTAAAAAGAATGATGCTCCTCTGAGATTATATGGTGTAATTCCTGTGCTTATTGAAGATGCTGATAGCCATCTTTATCCAGAAGTTGAAGTAAACTCTTCTTTGAAGCCTAATAAAAAGTATACAGTGAAAGTAAAAGAAAAAAATGGTCAGAAGATGACTTATACTTTGGCTGTTGTTGAAGAAGGCTTGCTTGGTCTTACTAATTACAGAACTCCTAATCCTTGGAATGCTTTCTTTAGAAAAGAAGCTCTTGGCCTTAAGTCATGGGATATCTATAATGATGTTTGCGGTGCTTTTACCGGACAAATAAGAAACCTGCTTTCTATTGGTGGTGATATGGATGCTATTGGTGGTGAAGAGGATAAATCAGTAAACAGATTTAAACCTGTAATTACTGTTCTTGGACCGTTCGAACTTGGTAAGGGTGATACTCAAAAGCATAAACTTACAATGCCTAATTATATTGGTGCTGTCAGAGTTATGGTTGTTGCTGCTTCAAAAGAAGCTTATGGCAAAGTCGAAAAGTCAGTTCCTGTGAAAACGCCTCTTATGGTTCTTGGTACTTTCCCTCGTATACTAAGTGTTAATGAAGAAGTAGAGGTGCCTGTGAGTGTTTTCTCTATGAATCCGAAGATTAAAACTGCTAATGTCAAGATAACTACTCAAGGAGATGTTGAGGTTATCGGTGATAGAAAGATCTCTGCAAACTTTGATCAGGAAGGGGAGAAGATGGTTGCTTTTAAAGTTAAGGCTACATCAAATATTGGAACTGCTAAGATTACTATCAATGCTTCTTCTGGCTTTTACAAATCTTCATGGGATGTAGAATTTGAAGTAAGAAACCCAAATCCTATACAAGATAAAATTATCACTAAGGTTATCCCTGCAAAAGGAGAACTGGACATAGATCTTGTTCCTTTTGGAAGCAATGGCACGAATACCTTAGATGTTAGTATCTATACTCCGGGGAATGTTGATATAAGTAATAGACTTCAGTATCTTACGACTTACCCTTATGGTTGTGTAGAACAAACTGTGTCTTCTGTTTTCCCTCAATTGTTCTTGTCTAACTTCCTTGATTTATCTGAAGAGTATAAGGCTGATGTTGACAATAATATCAATGCGGCAATTGATAGGTTGAATAAATTCCAACTTTATAATGGCTCTTTGAGTTATTGGCCTAATGGTAGCTATTCTTCTGAATGGGGAAGTATTTATGCTTTACATTTCCTATCTATAGCAAAGGAAAAAGGTTATAATGTTCCTCTTACTTTATATCAACCTCTGTTGAATAATGTATCTGAAGTGGCAAGTAATGAAATGAATATTGCTGATAGGAGAGTCTTCCTTCAGGCTTATAGACTATTTGTTCTTGCTTTTGCTGGAAAACCAGATTATAGTGCTATGAACAGACTTAAGAATAAGGTTGAAAGTAGAACAGAAACTCTCATGCTTGCTGGTGCATATTCATTGCAAGGAAGAAGTGAGATTGCTGATGAAGTTATTCAGAACTCTAAGATGAAAGACAATAGAGGTTATTATTACTTTGGATCTAGCCTGAGAGATAAAGCTATAAACTTAGTTGTCTATGCTTATACAAAGAATAAAGATAAAGCTATCCAGTTGTCAAAGATCTTATCTGATGAGCTAAGCTCAAATAAGTGGATGAGTACACAAACAACTTCATGGTGTTTGTATGCTTTAAATGTTTTCAAAGAAAAGTTTAACCTTGGAGATGGAAACCTTGATCTTGATGTCGAAATTAATGGTAAAGACTTTGATGCGGAATCTGATAAAGGATTGTGGAATAAAAAGATGAATGTATCCAATGAGAAATTCTCTTTTGAAGTTGAGAATAACTCTAATTCACAATGTTTACTTAGTGTTAAGTTGTCAGGCAGACCAATAGTCGATACTACCAATGCTATAAATAGCAATCTTGATCTTGTGGTGAAGTATACCGACTTGAGTGGCAATCCTATTGATCCTAAAGTTATCGAACAAGGTACTGATTTCGTTGCTTATGTTCAGGTAAGAAATCCTGATGTTTCTATTGATTACGAGAACATCGCTCTTTCTCAGATCTTCCCTGCAGGTTGGGAGATTATTAACACCAGATTGTTTTCAGGCATTGATATAGAAAGTGCTCCTACTGATTATACTGACTATCGTGATGATAGAGTAGATATGTTCTTTGGTATCAAATCATATAAGGTGAAGAGATTTAGGGTGCTATTGAATGCAACTTATAAAGGTAAATTCTATTTGCCATCAGTTGTTTGCTCTGCTATGTATGATAATAGCATTTTTGCAAGAACTAAAGGTGAATGGGTTGAGGTGAAATAAATGGAAAAAAAGAAAAGGGGCTGTGTAATACAGCCCCTTTTCTTAATTCTTTTCAAGAGAGATCCAGGCAGATTGTGGATAATGATCTGAATATGGTATTTTATGACTCTCCACCATATCAACCTTTATATTATCAGAGGTGAATATATAATCTATCCTTAACATTGGAATGTACCCATTATAAGTTATCCCTGTTCCAAAGCCTTTCTCAATAAATGAGTCTTTTAGATACTTTGATATGTTATGATACGCCCATGAAGAAGGAGGTTCGTTAAAGTCTCCACATAAGACTACCGGATATGGAGAGTTTTTTATAGCCTCAATTAACCTGTTGATTTGTGGGACTCTATTTCGATATGCCTTTTTCAGCTTAGAGAGTATAATTTGAATTCCATCAGATATTTTTCGTTTGTTGATGTTTTTGATGTCCTTAAAGAGCTTGAGTTCTTTGTTTTGAAGACGATTTGATTCAAAATGAGTATTAAATACTCTTATTGTATCACTTGATACTTTCAAGTCTACGCTTATAGAATAGACTCTATTATTATCATCTTTTAGTATTTGCTTGTTTATGATCGAGTAGTCTGAGTATATGGCTAAGCCATATGAGTTTTTAGAGTCTTTAAAGTATCTTTGGAAATAATAGTTTTTCGAACTTATAGTGTCTTTTATAATCTTCAGAAATTTATATGGAGCACCACTAGAAGCTCTAAACTCTTGCATACATAAGATGTTTGGATGCTTTGATCTTAGAAAGTTAATGATTCCATTTTCCTTTTCTTTCCTTAACTGCTCTTCCTGAAATAACCCTTGTAATTGGACATTATAAGTCATAATCTCTATGTCTTTAGATAGGGTTTGTTGGGAAGGAGTGGACTGAGGTATAATCTTAAAATGTAGATTGAAACTGTTTATTCCAAAGATAAATGGTATTAATGAGATGATAATGTACTTTGGCTTTATGAAAAGCCAAAATATTGCAAAAATTAAGTTTATAATGAAGATAATAGGATATGCAATTCCTAATATGCTCAAGAAATTTAAATTAGAGAAAGGATGGATCTTTGGTGTAAAATAAGTTATAATTAATAAGACTGAAAAAATTAAGTTAAATAAAGCAATTAATCGACTTGTAAATATAATCTTGTTTCTTTTCTGTTTCTCTTTCTTACTACTCATTGTTATGATTTGTTGCTCTGTCTGAAAAGAAATTCTTTTTCTTCTTTGGAAAGGTTATTATACCCATGTTTACTAATCTTATCTAAGATTATATTAATTCTCTCTTTGTTCTTTGCTCTCTCATTATTGTATTCCTCATCAGATAAAGGTCTACCTCCTTTATATTTTCGAAATGCTCTTTTCCTTTGCAGTAGACTACTAATCTTATTCCATATATTCATTGAAAACCTCCTTTTTAATATGCTCATATATATAAATCCAAATAAGGCTCCTCCCAGGTGAGATATATGTCCTCCTGAATTTCCATTCCTTATGCTTATAAGATCCAATATTACTAAAACAATGGCAATATGTTTCAGTTTAATTTTTCCTAATAAAAAGAAATGAACGCTATATTTAGGTACATAAGTTGCCGCAGCTACAAGAATAGCTAAAACAGATGCTGAAGCTCCCAAAGCTACACTTTGATTAATTTGATTTTCGAAAATAGGGAAGATGTTAAATGCTCCAACATAGAATACAGCTCCTGTAATCCCACCCAGAATATACACTAATAACAACTTCTTACTTGGTAGATATTGCTTGAAGATACTTCCTGCAAAATATAATACAAGTAGATTGAAGAAGATATGAAAAAAGCTTTCATGTGTAAACATATATGTGATAACTGTCCAGGGTCTGACTCCCAAAGTATCTATGTTTGCAGGTATAGAAAGATAATATGCAAGGTAGCTTAGATTCGAATAAGTAGGAAGCTTGAATAACCAGCCTAATAGTCCTGATAAATTTACTACCAAAAAGACAATTATGTTTATGAGTATCAAATTAGACAATATAGTCTTACTCCTGAAGAACTTCATTATTTTTTCAGAAACAGACCCTAAACCAGGAAACCTATTTTGATTATTGTAAAATCCTTTATGCATGCCTTCTCTTTTTAGGAAAATAACCTTCCTTTTCTTTTCCAATTATATAATAATATAAAACCAAATAACATCCCTCCTAAATGGGCAAAGTGTGCTACATTATCATTAGCATAGAATCCTTGTACTAATTCAATAACACCATATATAATAACAAAATACTTAGCTCTTATGGGTATTGCAAAATAGATGTATATCATAGAATTTGGAAACATCATACCAAATGCGAGAAGCAATCCAAATACAGAGCCTGAAGCTCCAATAGTAACAAATTTATCCATTAATATAGGCTTGTAGTCTGAAAGGAAAGATACAAGAGATTGCATGCTTCCTGTCTCTCTGAGCCTGTTAAAAGATTCCATTAAGGCTGGTTCTTTATATCCATCAAACCGAACAATTCCTTCTTGAACTAATTGATTTAATCCATATACTGATGGGTTGTTGATGACTTGATTAATTGCTTCAAGATAAGGTTGTATCTCAAAATAATATACAATCTCGTTGGTTATACCAGCTCCAATACCAGCAAAGAAGTAAAAAAGCAGAAACTTCTTAGCTCCCCAAATGTTCTCTATTGTACTTCCAAACATCCATAATGCAAACATATTGAAAAAAATATGTGCATATCCACCATGAAGAAACATATAGGTGACAATCTGATAGATCTTGAAATTTGATGCTTCTATGTAATGTAGTCCTAAGTATTCTGCAAGATCTATGTGGAATGCTTTCTCTAAACCAATCTGAGCCAGAAATACAATTATATTTATTATTATCAGATTTTTAACTGCTGATGGTAAGATTGAAAACCTACCTGGTCTATATTGTTGCATATAACGTAATAATTATTTAAATCTTAATTCTAATTCATTTGTTGAGAGAATGGAAAGAATAGACTTTCCATCAATAGATACTTCTGGCATTGAACAAGCAAATAAGTTATCAATTAGACTCTGCATCTGCTCTTCATGAAGCCGCATTCCTGATTTTATAGCTGTGTTTATTGCAAGAGATCTTGCTAAACTAAGCTTTTTATTTAAGCATAAATCTTCTTGGCCTTTTTTATAATTATCTATTAGGCCTTCTATCAACCCCTCTAAATCATTCTCCTGCATATTTGCAGGTCTTCCATTTATCATGAAATTAACAGAGTCTATTTCATTTATTACAAACCCAAGATGGTGTAAATCATCTTTTATTTCTCTTATAATTTCAGCATCTTGTGGGCTAAATCTTATTGTATGAGGAAATAGCTCTTGTTGTGACTCAGATTGTATGGAATTCATTTGTTCTAGATACGACTCATACAATATTCTTTCATGTGCTTTTTGTTGATCGATAATTAAAAGCCCAGACTTTATATTACTTACAATATATCTATTTTGTACTTGTAAAATTTTACCTTTATTCTCACAGCTGCTTTCTTCAATATTTTGGAAGCTTACAGGAATGAATGTTTCTGTTTTATTGGTATTGTCTGAAAATAATTCTACTTCCTTTTGAAAGCTATCTTCTGTATTTGTTTCATCTATTGGGTCTGACTCGCCTTTAGTTTTGTTATCAAATGATTCGATAAAGTCATACATTGGCTTCAAGCTTTCAGACTTTGAATTTTCTTTTTCAAAAGAAGAGGATTCGAAAGGGTTAAAGCTTGGATTAACTTTAGGCATTGGAGGATTTATAGGTTTGTCTTTAGGGAAATTGGGGAAATTAAACCCTGGATCAGTGTCAAAGTCTAAAGTTGGAGTAATATTATGTTTACCTAATGATTGCTTGATAGCTGCTCTTAGGAACGCATATATCATCTTACTCTCTGTAAGATTAATTTCGGTCTTAGTCGGATGGATGTTTATATCTATATCTTCTGGAGGAACTTCAATATAAAGAAAATATGTAGGAAAGGACTCTTCAGAAAGCAGTTCTTGAAAAGCATTCTCAATAGCATTATGTAAATATGGATATTTTATGTATCTACCATTAACAAAGAAGAACTGTTCTCCTCTTGTCTTCTTTGCATATTCAGGTTTACCAACAAATCCTTTTATTGATACTCGCTCAGTTGACTGATCAACAGGAATAAGACGCTCATTATAGCTCTTTCCATATAATGCTATAATTCGTTGTTTCTGATTTCCTGATATAAGTTGATAGATAGGTTTCTTGTTATGAAATAAAGAAAAGGAAACCCTATTGTTTACCAATGAAATTCTTTGAAACTCTTCGATAATATGACGCATTTCTACAGATGGACTCTTTAAAAACTTTCGTCGTGCAGGTACATTGTAGAAAAGATTCTTTACACTAATTGTTGTCCCTGTTGATGCAGAACACTCTTCCTGACTAGTAATAGTTGATCCTTCAATTTTGAGAAATGTTCCTAGCTCATCATCTTCTCTACGACTCTTCATCTCTACTTGTGCAATTGCAGCAATACTAGCAAGAGCTTCACCTCTAAATCCCATAGAGCTTATAGAAAAGAGATCCTCAGCTTTTTTTATTTTTGATGTAGCATGTCTTTCAAAAGACATACGAGCATCAGTTTCTGACATTCCAATGCCATTATCTACTACTTGAATAAGAGATTTTCCAGAATCCTTAATGATTACTTTTATGCTTGATGCATTTGCATCTATAGAATTCTCTAGTAATTCTTTGACAACTGAAGCAGGCCTCTGAATTACTTCACCAGCTGCAATCTGATTAGCTACTGAATCTGGAAGAAGTTTGATGATATCAGACATTATTTAGCTCCGAATAAAGCAATTAAATTATATACAAAATTTGTGAAAAATATAAGATAAACAACTAAGAAGAGAACCACTAAATAGATAAGACGTCTTATGCTAAAAGTGTTTTTTTCAGGTTTTTTACTTCCCCTTTTCCATTTCTTTTCTATTTGTGCTTTTAAGTGCTCTTTCCTTGATAATTCACTATTTATTCCAAGGCTAGCTTTTCTTTTTTCCAGATCCTCTTTTTCTTTATCCCAATGTCTTGGCTTGTAATTAAACCTTTTAGGCTGTCTTGTTTTGAAAAAAGTTAACTTCATTTAAATGATTGTTAATAATTATTCTTTTGCATTCTATGCAAAGGTAAAAAATAGAATAAAGCAGCTTAAGTAATGTATTGATATTATTTTTTTGAATAACGTTCTATATGAAAAAAAATTCCTTATAATTCTTTTTTAGAAGTTGATAGGATGTCTTTTTTGTATACTTCCGTATTTAAGCTTGTTTCTTGATCGTATACATTTTATTTTGTATGAATATTTAAAGTGTTTTTGAAAACTAATTTATAATTAAATGCTAGTTTCTCAATTTAGCATTTTTAACCCAAGCCATACCGAAATAAAAACATTCATTTTTTATTCAATCTCTCTAATTATTAACCTAAATATCTAGAATCAAAAAACAGGTCTAATATGTTTTTTTATGCGATTTTACCACTCTGTGTAAATGATTAATAATTAGCGTCATACGAATAGCATAGTTTTAAACTTTTTTCTTATGATTAGAAAAAACTGCGAAAACCATCAATTATTGAGCTTTTCATGGACATAATTGCTTTTCAAGCCCTTGAAATGAAAAAGTAAACCCTCAAAACTAAAAACAAGCTCGAGGAAATTACTTTTAAGCTGCTTATAGTTGAATCGGATTATATGTAATACTACCTTCTGTTTATCAATATGTTAACATCGGGTACCTAAGTAGATTTGTCTTTAAAACAGGTAATAAAACAAAGGGGTTTGTTATTTAACATAATGTTTGGCTTATGTGTGAGATAATTTCAAATTTGAAATTTCAAAGCCGAAATATCGCAATATACAAGCATTAAAAATAAGTACTAGAGCTTATAAAGCAAAATAAGCAAAGATTTTAAATGAAAGCATTTCTGTCTTAGATTTTTAATAATAATTAAATTATTAAAATGAGTTAACTCTAAAGGTAGAAGGTGTGATTAAAACATAAAAAGTATTTAAAAATGGTGAAGAATATTGGATAGAATTAAAAACCTCATCACTTATAAAATATTTGAAATTAGTGTATTTAGTTATTTAGAATAAATGTTTTAAAAAAAAATCTTAAAAATGAATGTATATTCAATCTTTTTGTAGTTTTGTGCCTCAAACTTGATTGTAACCCTCTTATTTGAGAATAATCGATTTTTATAAACTTGTTTTACTAAAGCTTGAATTAATCATAATTACATTACATTATGTATGCTATATTATATATGGCATTACTTTGTTTATAATTTTTTGTTTATGTATAGAAAAAGTGTCCTAAATAAATTTACTATATTTGTTATTAGTATTTTGATATCTGTTCTTATTGTTTCATGTAATAGAGCAAGCAAAACGAATTATTCCAAATCTAAAAGTTCATTTATAGAATATGCAGATTGTTTTTTATTAGATACTATAAATGGGATTTGTAGGTTACAGATAATAAATGATAAGTACCCGAGCCCTTTAGCACAATATTTTCTGATTAATAGGGATGAACCTATTCCAGACACATTGAGTCAAAGTAACATTATTAGAATACCTGTTCAACGTATTGCTTGTCTTGTTTCTTCAGAAATAGAAGCTCTTAACTTGCTGAATGAAAATAAGATCTTATGCGGAATTTCGGATAAAAGTTACTTTAATGATGATACTCTTATTCAAAAGAGAGTAAAGAATATGGAGATTAAGGAGCTTTCTAAAGGAGGAATGTTTAATGTTGAAAAAGCTTTAGAAGTACAGCCAGAAGTGATTATGATGTCATGGTTTGATGGTCAGGATTTTTCACAATACACGAATCTTGGTTTAAAGATTATTCCTGATATCGAATATCTAGAGCAAAACCCCTTGGGAAGGGCTGAATGGATAAAATTATATGGACTATTAACAGGTAAACAAAATGATGCATATCACATATTTGAAGATATAAAATCTAAGTATTTGGCGTTAAAAAACCTAACAAAAGGAATGAAAGTAAAACCATTAGTGATTTCTGGTAAATTGCTTGGAGATATTTGGTATGCTCCAGGAGGAAATAGCTATGTGGCAAGTATGTTTAGAGATAGTGGTGTTGATTATCCATGGTATGATGTTAAATCTTCAGGAGGTATTCCGTTGAATATTGAAACTGTGTTATCTAAAGGTCAATATGCTGATTTTTGGAGATTAAATGCAAGTATTGAAGATGATAAGTTATATGAAGCCCTATATTCAGAGAATATATTATATTCTCATTTTAAAGCGTTTAAAGAGATGAAGATACTGTATTGTAATATAGATAAAACAAGGTTTTTTCAAAAATCTTCTTATGAACCCCATTTCGTTTTATCTGATTACATTCATGCTTTCTATCCTGATTTATTACCAGGATATTCTCCTAAATATTATAAAATAATTTCTAAAAAGAGCAATTAATATCTTGTTTGTGTCACTTAATTCTTATTGCTCTTATTATTTATTCATTAGTTTAACTAATTAATTCAATTAGATAAGTATGGTTAAGTCTTATTGGAAAGAAGAATGGAAGCCTATTGAAATCGAAGGATTACCAGACAATAAAAGGTATGAGATTTCTAATTACGGACGTATAAAAAGCTTTAATAATGCTAATAAAGAAGGTATCCTTATTAAAGGAGCTAATTTAAAAGGTTATAATGTTCTTTCTATACGATTAGAGAATAAAAAATCTGTCACTAAGCTTGTTCATAAGTTAGTCGCTGAAGCATTCATCGATAAAAAAAGCATTAAACAGACTGTTGTAATACACAAGGATTATGATAAAATGAATAATCATTGGACTAATCTACAGTGGGCTACAAGAGATGAAATGTTTGCTCATCATAGGGCTAATCCTAATTATGATCGTAATAAAATTCGTAATAGCAAGCTTACTGAATCTAAGGTTCGTTTAATAAAGAAAATTCTAAAACGGAATGAAGAAACGAAAAAGACAAGATTGAAAATGATAGCTAAGCAATTTGGTATTACCCATACACAATTAAACCGTATAAGGTCTGGTGAAAATTGGGGACATATTAAAATTGATTAGTTGTATGTAGTGTATGCGTGTAATAAATGTATATTTTTGTAAAAATTCTTTTAGGATTTGAAAATATGTTTATTATATGCATACTTCTTTTTCTTTAAATGGGAATTCTAATCCCGTTTTCATTAAACTAATAATAGCTCTTTTAGGAGTTATTATTCTTTTTATATTGAATATTTCTTTTGGAAATGTATTCATTGATCCTTTTGAAGCTTTAAGATCTGCTATTGGATTAAGAGTTGATAATGATAGTTTGCATGTCATTGTTAATGAATATAGAATGCCTCAGGCAATAACTGCTTTTATTGCGGGAAGTGGCCTTTCTATTGCAGGGTTAATAATACAAACATTGTTTAAGAATCCTTTATCAGGTCCCTCCGTACTTGGAATAAGTTCTGGGGCTAGTTTAGGTGTCGCAATAGTATTATTGTTTTTCGGTAGTCTTGATGTTTTCAACCCTTTTACTAATATTAGTAGTAGTCTACTAATTGTTTTAGCAGCCTTGATAGGTAGTGGAATAATTTTATTTGTTATTTTATTCTTCTCCAAATTTCTTAAAAGCAATATTTCATTATTAATTATTGGTTTAATGTTTGGTTACTTGACTAGTTCAGTTGTTGGAATTCTGAACTTGTTTAGTTCAGCTAATAATGTAAAAAGTTTTGTTGTTTGGGGTCTTGGAAGTTTTTCTGGAGTTAATTGGGATTCATTACCGTTTTTTTCTATTGTTTGGCTATTGGGTGTGTTTTTATCATTCTTAGTGATAAAACCTTTGAATTCATTTTTATTAGGAGAGAGATATGCTATTAACTTAGGGGTTTCTATTTCCAGAAATCGATTTTATTTTATTTTTATCAGTAGCTTTTTGACTGCTATTATTACTGCATATTGTGGACCAATTGCATTTATTGGTCTTGCTGTACCACATCTGGCTAGATCTTTATTCAGGACTTATGATCATCAAATATTAATTCCTGCTGTAATATTGATAGGAGGTTTTATCGCATTGTTTTGTAATCTTATTTCCAGATTACCGGGGAGTGATTATGTTTTGCCAATAAATTCTATTACTTCTTTTGTTGGTGCTCCTATTGTTATTTGGTTTATAATTAGAAGAGGCTCTAAATTATGAAAGAAGAAGCTTTGATTTCTGTAAAAGATTTATCTATAGGATATTTTCATAAAAGAATATTTAACTCTTTATACGATAATCTTAGCTTTTCTGCTAAGGCTGGTGATTTGATATGCTTTTTAGGACCTAATGGCACAGGTAAATCTACCTTATTGAAGACCATATCTGGGTTCTTGCCATATAATAAAGGTGATATTTATATTAAGAATATCCCTTTAGAAGAATATCCTAGTAAAGATCTTTCAAAAATTGTTTCAGTTGTTCTTACTGAAAAAGTATCTGTTGACAATATGACTGTTTTTGATCTTGTTTCTATGGGTAGGTATCCATATACAAACTTCTGGGGAAAGCTAAATGAACAAGATAAAAAGGTGATAGATGAGTCTATTGATTTATGTGGGATAACAAACATTAGGAATAAATCTATTTATAATATTAGTGATGGGGAATTGCAAAAAACAATGATTGCAAAAGCTTTATCTCAAAATACAGAATGTATCATTTTAGATGAGCCTACTGCTTTTTTAGACTTTCCCAGTAAAATAGAGATTCTATATATTCTTCGAAAATTGGCTGTCAATGAGAATAAACTTATTATTCTTAGTACTCATGATTTGGAATTAGCATTGCAGATGTCAGATATATTATGGCTGTTGAATAGAAGGGAAGGCTTTGTTTCTGGTTTGTCTGAGGATTTAATACTGAATGGTGAAATAAATAGATTCTTTGATAAAAAAGACATCTTATTTAATACTTCTTTAGGTAAATTCGAATTCTTTAGAAATTTAAAATATACTATATACACTACTGACAGTGTAAGTGATACTTTATGGTTGAAGAATGCTTTGCGAAAAAGAAATATTAATCTTGAATATAAAAAAGGGTTTCCATGTATTAAGAATGAAGATGGGGCTTTTTATTTATATGAAAGTTCTTTAAATGAAAAGATTGTTTTCTATTCTATTTCTGAATTGTTGCAATGTATTTCATGTAATATTGATTCTCTATTCAGATAATATTTAAATTTTACCATAAGATTCTTTTTGTATACTATTTAATTAATGGTCTGAGTTTAAATAAATAATTATTTAAAATTTTGAAAAGCTGTGACCTTAAATTCTATTTATATATTTTCTAAACTAACTATTGTTATTTAAATAATCAACCTTTATTATTGTAAAGATTGGTTATTTTTTATTTTTGTCTCTCTATTGACGAGGAAGATTTAATTTTCAAAAAGTTAACTTATATGAGTTTTAAAATTATTGTATTGGCTAAGCAAGTGCCTGATACTCGCGATGTTGGTAAAGATGCTATGAAAGCTGATGGTACTGTGAATCGTGGTGCACTTCCAGCTATTTATAATCCTGAAGATTTGAATGCGCTAGAGTTAGCACTTCGTATTAAAGATCAAATGGAAGACGCAGAGGTTGTTGTTCTTACAATGGGACCTTCTCGTGCTGCAGAAGTTATCAGAGAATCTATTTATCGTGGTGCTGATCGTGGTTATTTGATTACTGATCGTAAATTTGCTGGTTCCGATACTCTTGCAACTTCCTACGCCATTCATTTGGCTGTAAAGAAATTAGAGCCTTATAATCTTGTTATAGCTGGTCGCCAGGCTATTGATGGTGATACAGCTCAAGTAGGCCCTCAGGTGGCTGAAAAATTAAACATACCTCAAGTGACATATGCTGAAGAGCTTATTGATGTTAATGAGGAAAAAATTACTATTAAAAGACGTCTTGAAAGAGGAGTTGAAACTGTAGAAAGTACTTATCCTTTGGCTATAACTGTTCATAGCTCTGCTCCTGATGCTCGTCCTAGAGTAGCTAAGCGTTTGATGAAATATAAGCATGCTCGTACTACTACTGAGTTGCAAGAAGAAACAAAGGATTATACAGAACTTCATACAGAGCGCCCTTATTTAAGGATTGAAGAGTGGAGTGTTGAAGATATTAATGCAGATGTTGAATTCCTTGGCCTGAGTGGATCTCCTACAAAGGTAAAGAAGATAGAGAATGTTGTTTTCAAAGCTAAGGAATCTAAAACCTTAACAAGTTCTGATAAAGATCTTGATGGTTTAATGAAAGAATTAATTGAAAGCCATGTGATTGGTTAATCTTCAAACTTAATACTCTTTTTATAACAATCAAAGACATTGAAAATGAATAACATTTTTGTTTATTGCGAAGTTACTGAAGAAGGCAATATAGCAGATGTAAGTTTGGAGCTTCTTACTAAGGGTCGCCAGCTTGCTAATGAACTCAAGTGTCAACTTGAAGCTTTAGTGATTTCTAAAAAAGTTGAAAATCTTGAACAGCAAATCTTTCCTTTTGGTGTAGATACTATTCATATTGCTGAAGACGATCGTTTATTCCCTTTTACTACTCTTCCTCATGCTAAAATAGTAGATAAGATATTTAAAGAAGAAGAGCCTCAGGTTGCATTGTTTGGTGCTACTTCTGTTGGTCGTGACCTTGCTCCTCGTGTAGCTTCATATTTACGTTGTGGTCTTACTGCTGACTGTACAAGTCTTGTTATAGGTGAGCATGAAGAAAAACGTAAAGGGTTACACTATAAAGATCTTCTTTATCAAATTCGTCCTGCTTTTGGGGGTAATATTGTTGCAACAATTATTAATCCTGAAACACGCCCTCAAATGGCAACTGTTAGAGAAGGTGTGATGAAGAAAGAAATCCTTGATGTAGCATATAAAGGAGAAATCAAGAATGTTGAGGTAAAAGATATTGTTTCTGATACTGATTTTGCTGTTCAAATTATTGATCGCCATATTGAACCTCCTAAAGTAAATATCAAGAATAGTCCTGTAATTGTTGCTGGTGGATATGGTGTTGGTTCTGAAGCTAATTTTAAGCTTCTAAAAGAACTTGCTGATGCTATTGGTGGTGAAGTTGGAGCAACTCGTGCTGCTGTAGATGCTGGTATGTGTTCTCATGACAGACAAATTGGCCAAACTGGGGTTACTGTTCGTCCAAAGCTTTATATTGCTTGTGGTATTTCTGGTGCTGTTCAGCATAGAGCTGGTATGGAAGAGTCTGCAAAGATTATTTCTATAAATACTGATGCAGAAGCTCCTATTAATAATATTGCTGATTATTTCATTCATGGAAGTATTGAGGAAGTACTACCTAAAATGATTAAGTATTACAAACAGAATTCCAAGTAATTTAACCAGAAAGGAATATTTAAAATGGCTAACTTCTATAAAGATAACGAAGACCTAAGGTTTCATCTTTCTCATCCAATGATGGAGAAGATTGTTGCCCTTAAAGAGAGACAATTCGAAGATAAAGATAAATATGACTATGCTCCTGTAGATTTTGAAGATGCTATTGATAGCTATGACAAAGTTCTTGAAGTTGTCGGAGAAATCTGTGGTGATATTATTAACGAAAATGCAGAGTCTGTAGATCAAGAAGGACCTCATTTGGTAGATAATGAAGTTATTTATGCTAAAGGTACTCAGGAAAACTACAAAGCTCTTCATGATGCAGGTCTTATTGGTATGTCTTTGCCTCGTGAATATGGTGGATTGAACTTTCCTATTGTTCCTTATGTAATGGCTGCTGAACTTGTTTCTCGTGCTGATGCAGGATTTGCAAATATTTGGGGACTTCAGGATTGTGCTGAAACTATTCATGAGTTTGCTAATGATGAAGTGAAAAAAGAGTTTCTTCCTAGATTTAATGCTGAAGGTGCTACTGCTGCAATGGATCTTACTGAACCTGATGCAGGTTCTGATCTTCAGGCTGTGAATCTTAAAGCTACCTGGGATGAGGAAAATAAGACTTGGAGACTTAATGGTGTGAAGCGTTTCATTACTAATGGTGATGCTGATATCTCTTTGGTTCTTGCTCGTTCTGAAGAAAATACTACTGATGCTCGTGGACTTTCTCTTTTTGTATATGATAGAAGAGATAATGCTGTAATTGTTCGTCGTATTGAGAATAAGTTAGGTATTAAGGGTTCACCTACTTGTGAGTTAGTATTCAATAATGCACCATCAAAACTTGTTGGTGATAGAAGAATGGGACTTATCAAGTATGTAATGTCATTAATGTACGCTGCTCGTCTTGGTATTGGTGCTCAGTCTGTAGGTATTGCTGAAGCAGCCTATCGTGAAGCTCTAAAATATGCTAAAGAACGTGAACAGTTCGGCAAGTTTATAGTGAAATATCCTGCAGTTTATGAAATGCTTTCTATGATGAGAGCTAAGACTGATGCTATGCGTGCTCTTTTCTATGAGTGTGCTCGTATTGTTGATATGCAGAAAGCTTACTTTCATATATCAAAAGAAAGTAAACTTCAACCTGATGAGCGTAAGGAAATGAAGCACTATACTAAGGTTGCTGATTTCTTTACTCCTTTATTGAAGTTGGTCTCTTCTGAGTATTCAAATCAGATTGCTTATGATTCTCTTCAGATTCATGGTGGTTCTGGTTTCATGAAAGATTACCCAATTGAACGTATCTATCGCGATGCTCGTATTACTACTATTTATGAAGGTACTACTCAGCTACAAGTTGTTGCTGCTATTCGTGGTGTTGGTAATGGAACTTTCCTTGAGCGTATCGAAGAATATGCGAAAACTAAGGTTAAGCCTGAGTATGAATACATGAAGGCTATACTTAAAGAGATGACTGGTCAGTATGTTAAGGCTGTTGCTCTTGTAAATAAGGTTGATGATCAGGATTACTATGATTTCCATTCTCGTCGTATGGTTGAGATGGCTGGTAATATTATTATGGGTTATCTTCTTGTTATTGATGCTCAAAGAGCAGAGAAATTCAAGAAATCTGCTGAGATCTTTATTAATTATGCTCGTTCTGAGAATATGAAGAGTATGTCATTTATTGAAAACTTTGACATGAAAGAACTTGCTAATTATAAAGTTGAACACTAAAATAAGTGTAATCTTATTATATTATATAAGGGCCCATCATTTGATGGGCTTTTTTCTTACCTCAACGTCATTATTCAATAGTCTGAATGTATAACTTGCTTTAGTTTATATCGATCAATTGCTACGTTAAGAATTTTACTTATAAGTTCTTTATAAGTGTAGCCTGCAGCTTTTGCAGCAATTGGCAGAGAACTTTCTTCTTTAAGGGAGGCCATAGCATTTATCTCAAGTAAAAACAAATTTCCTTCTTTATCCATACGTATATCGATCCTTGCATAATCTTTAATTCCGATAACTTGATACGCTTTTTTAGATATTTCTTTTACTCTATGTTCAAGTTCCTGAGATATGTTTGCAGGACATCGTTTTTGTCTTGAGTAAATTAATTTGTCTTCTATTGAATATATTGCATTTGGATTACCTTTAAAATCGATTTCTGTAATAGGAAGTATTTCTATTGAAGAGTTATTACCTAAAATACTTACCGTAAATTCTCGTCCAGGAATAAATTGTTCTACAAGTATATCTTGCTTAAATTTATCTATTGTCTTATATAAAGTATTCTTTAGTTCAGTTTTATTATTTGCTATTGAGAGTCCTTGTGATACACTTTCCATAATAGGCTTTACAATCACTGGATATTTCTTATTGGAGTATTTTAAACTTGTTATATTGTCATCTTTCTTAACGACCATAAAGTCTGGTGTAGGAATGTTTTTATCTTTCCAAATTACTTTGGTTACAGCTTTATTTAAGGCTAAAGTGTGTCCTGTAGGAGATGATCCAGTATAAGGAATTCCAAGCATTTCAAGTAGTGCAGGTATATGTGTGTATCTTGATTCTCCCTGGATACCATATGAAATATTAAATGCAAACGGAATGATGTTGTCATCTGCAATGATTGATTGTAATTCTGCAATGATATTCTGGTTACCATCTGCAATATATACTTTATGTCCGAGAGAAATTAATGCTTCTTTGATCGTTTTTATAGTTTTTTCCGGATATATTTCTTTATTCTGTGTTCCTAAACGATTTGGAACAAGATCAAGATCTTGGTTATATATAATTACAATTTTCATAATGTCAAGTTTAAAGTCTTATTTAGGAGGGAATACTCTACACTTGAACACTATATATGTGTTAATTGTTTGATATACTGGAAGCTTATGCTTTTTATTTGTCTTACCCTTTTAATTCATAATATTATGCCAAAAGACATTTTGTTGAAAGTTAAAGAAAGGATTCTAGAAAAGGACTTCTTACCTGTAACAGGTGTGCACTCCATTTCTTATGAAGGAAGTATATTAAAAGAAGAAGCCTTAGTAGATCATGTGCATGGTCTAGGAATAGGAGATAAGATAGCTTTTTGTATAAAAGTATTTGTCAGCAATCCTCTGTTGATGAAAAAGCAATATGACGTCCATGTTGAGAAACATGAGGAAGGTTATAATGTAGATGTCTTTAAGACAAAGTAATTCTTGAGAAAAAAAATGGAAGTCTTTCCATTTCTAGAAAAGACTTCCTATCTGGAACTTCCAATTTCTTATTGAAAGTATTTTTAATCAACGTATGTTGAACGTCCTCGTTCAATCTAATCTCCAATATATCTGTATGACTTTTGGTTTGTTCTTTAGAATCGACCTCTTAGCTCAGATATATTATTACTCCATGGAGCTTTGAGCATCATGCTTTGTTAGCATTGATCTCTGTAATTATAAACGCAAATTTGTTATTAGTTGTTATTCAGCAGTTTGTTTATTTTTTAAATAAATTCAACTTTTTTATACTTCATAAGTATATAGCGGTTTTACGCTGGTATACAATGTGTTTTGATGCTGATTGTTTCTTGATCATATATTGATGTATATATAATCGTTACATAAAGTCTTGTTGTATAAAACCAAAATACAAGTATAAAACCAAAAAAAATCCGACTTTTTTTCTAAAATGTCTGAGAAGTTTATAAAAAAGTCGGACTTCTTGGGCAAAATGTCCGACATTTTATCTCTCTACTCAAGAGAAATAAAAATTTACAAAAAAGAGGCTGCCAAATTTGGCAGCCTCTTTTTAATTGTTGATATAAGTTATTTATCTTCTTTAAGATCTTCAAGGTCTTCGACTTTTTCAGCTTCTTTTGATATTTCAATATCAATCATATCCTTTTCTTTATCAAAATCAACTGTAATAAGATCACCTTCGTTTAGCTTGGTTCTTATTATTTCTTCAGCAAGTTGATCTTCTATATGCTTTTGAATAGCTCTTTTCAATGGTCTGGCACCATAATTAGGATCCCAACCTTTCTCTTGAATAAAATCTTTTGCCTTATCAGTTACTTTAATCTTATATCCAAGATCAATGATTCTATCATATAATTTAACTAATTCTAGATCTATAATCTTATGGATATCTTTCCTTTGAAGTTCTTTAAATATGATAACATCATCAATCCTATTTAAAAACTCAGGAGCAAAGGCTTTCTTAAGAGCATTTTCAATAACACCACTAGCATAATTTGATTTTGAGGTTTTCTTAGCTTGAGTGCTAAAACCAACACCAGAACCAAATTCTTTAAGTTGACGTGAACCTATATTAGATGTCATTATGATAATTGTATTCTTAAAGTCCACTCTTCTTCCAAAACTATCAGTCATAACACCATCATCAAGCATTTGAAGTAGTATATGAAATACATCAGGGTGAGCTTTTTCTATTTCATCAAGAAGAATAATTGAATAAGGCTTTCTTCTTACTTTCTCTGTTAACTGTCCACCTTCTTCAAACCCTACATAGCCAGGAGGCGCTCCAACAAGTCTAGATACAGCAAATTTTTCCATATATTCACTCATATCTATTCTTATAAGGGAATCCTCACTATCAAATAAATACTTAGCTAAAGTTTTAGCAAGATAGGTCTTACCAACACCAGTAGGACCGAGGAAGATAAAAGAGCCAATAGGCTTAGCAGGATCTTTAAGTCCAGCTCTATTTCTTCTTATAGCTCTTACAACTTTAGCAATGGCTTCTTGTTGACCAATTACAGTATCTTCAAGCTCATCTTCCATTTTAAGGAGTCTATCACCTTCATTTTCTGCAATACGTTGAACAGGCACGCCAGTCATCATAGCTACTACCTCAGCGACATTATCTTCTTCAACAGGCTCTCTGTGTAGATTAGATGCTATTTCCCATTTCTTTTTTTGTTCTTCTAATTCATTGATGAGTTGTCTTTCTGTGTCTCTTGCCTTAGCAGCCTGTTCAAACTTCTGGCTTGCTATAGAATCTGCTTTTTCTTGGCGAGCTTCTTCTATCTTAGCTTCTGTATCAATGATTTCTTTAGGAACATTGATATTTGAGATATGAACTCTTGCTCCAGCCTCATCTAATGCATCTATTGCTTTGTCTGGTAAGAAACGATCACTTATATATCTATTTGTTAATGATACACAAGCTTGAATAGCTTCAGGAGTATATTTTACCAGATGGTGATCTTCATATTTTTCTTTAATATTATTTAATATGGTAATTGTTTCTTCTTTTGAAGTAGGCTCAATAAGTACTTTTTGAAAACGACGTTCTAAAGCTCCGTCTTTTTCTATATGTTGACGATATTCATCAAGGGTTGTAGCACCAATACATTGTAGTTCTCCTCTGGCAAGAGCAGGCTTGAACATGTTTGATGCATCTAAAGATCCAGTAGCATTACCAGCACCAACTATAGTGTGAATTTCATCAATGAATAATATAATGTCTGGATTCTTTTCTAACTCATTAAGAACAGCTTTCATCCTTTCTTCGAACTGACCTCTGTATTTTGTTCCTGCTACAATAGAAGCAAGATCTAAAGAGATGATTCTTTTTGAAAATAAAGCTCTGGAAACTTTTCTGTTAATTATATTTAGAGCAAGACCTTCTGCTATAGCAGATTTACCAACTCCAGGCTCACCAATAAGTATAGGATTGTTCTTCTTCCTTCTGCTTAATATCTGAGCTATTCTTTCTAGCTCATTCTCTCTTCCTACTATAGGATCTAATCTATTTTCTTCAGCAGCTTTAGTAAGATCTCTTCCGAAATTATCCAATACAGGTGTTGAAGACTTAGTGCTGTCCTTTCGTTTTTGTTGACCACTAAACTCATTCTCTTCCATATCATCTCCGGAAGGATGGTTTCCTGAATATTCGTCTTTGGGTTGAATATCGTCGTATTTATCTATATTATTAGTATCCATCTTTTTTAGTTCTTGGATTATGGTGTTATAATCAAGGCCTTGATTGAGTAAACTTTGAGTAATGATGTTATCATTATTTTTTAAAATAGCTAATAAGATGTGTTCTGTTTTGATGAAATTACAATTCAAAGCCTTAGATTCCAGATAAGTTAATTTTAAAACCTTTTCAGATTGCCTTATGAATGGTATATTATCTACGCTTTTATCAATAGGAACATTTTCTTTTAGTGCTTTCTCTATTTGTTGTTTTATTTTACTTACATCTATTCCGTAAAATTGCATTAACTGATATGCCTTATTCTTTCCTTCTTTAATAATTCCAAGGAAAAGATGCTCTATACCTAAATAAGAATTATTTAGTCTAAAAGCTTCTTCACGACTATAAAGCAATACATCTTTTACACCTTTTGAAAATTTAGCTTCCATAGAAGATTATTGATATATAATAAACGGTCAAAATTAGGAAAAAGAATATTAAAACTTATTATGAATAAAATAACAAAGAAAAGTTTAATAATGTTGTTATTTATACAAAATTACATCCTAACTTTCATTTAAACAATAAATTAGCCTTATAAAATAGACAAAAAGTTATTTATTGTTGTTTATTCGTATTCTGAAGTCTATTTTTTTGTGTTTTATAGATAACTGAACAAAAATATCTTTGTATTTTAGGAGTTCAATAAGTAACCGAAAAAAGGGCACTTTTTATGAAGAATTACGAATGTTTTTATATTTGAGACTACCTAAACTTTAAATATAATTTATATTGTTTTAATATTAATGTTTCTATTATTAGAGTAGGTTGTTTCCTCTTATATTTTTTTATATTCGTAAATTTTGTGCTTTTTATGGAAAAATTTAATATATAAGATATTAACTAATGGAACATATGCAAGAAGGGGAAAAAATTATAAAGGTAAACATAGAGAATCAAATGAAGGCTGCTTACATTGATTACTCTATGTCTGTTATAGTTTCCCGTGCTTTACCTGATGTAAGAGATGGATTAAAACCGGTTCATAGAAGAGTTTTGTTTGGGATGCATGATATGGGAGTACTCTCTAATCGTCCTTATAAGAAATCAGCAAGAATCGTTGGAGATGTTTTAGGAAAGTACCACCCTCATGGAGATTCATCTGTATATGATGCTATGGTGCGTATGGCTCAAGATTGGTCGTTACGTTATCCATTGGTTGATGGCCAGGGTAACTTCGGCTCTATTGATGGAGATAGTCCTGCAGCTATGCGTTATACAGAGGCAAGATTAAAGAAAGTTTCTGAAGATATTCTTACCGATATTGAGAAGGGCACTGTAGATTTTCAATTGAATTTTGATGATTCTCTAAAAGAACCTACTGTATTACCTACAAGAATTCCTAACTTACTTGTAAATGGTGCCTCAGGAATTGCAGTTGGTATGGCTACAAATATGCCTCCTCATAATTTAAGCCAGGTTATTGATGGAACCATTGCTTATATTGATGATGATTGTATAGATATACCTGCTCTTATGAAGTATATTAAAGCTCCTGATTTTCCTACAGGAGGAATTATTGTGGGATATGAAGGAGTTAAGAATGCTTTTGAAACAGGAAGGGGTAGGATTGTACTAAGAGGAGAGACAACTATCGAACCTATTGGTCATGGAAAAGAATGTATAATTGCTACTTCTGTCCCTTATCAAGTTAACAAAGCTGAAATGATAAAGAAAACAGCAGAGTTAGTTAATGATAAAAAGATAGAAGGTATAGTTGATATACGTGATGAGTCTGATAGAAACGGAATGCGTGTTGTCTATGAGTTGAAAGCAGGGACTAATTCTAATGTCGTACAAAATAAATTATTTCAATATACTCAACTTCAGACTTCTTTTAGTGTAAATAATATTGCACTTGTAAATGGCAGACCTCAGCTTTTAAACCTTAAAGAGCTTATAAAATATTTTGTTGAGCATCGTCATGATGTAGTAACAAGAAGAACTCAATATGAACTTAATGAAGCTGAAAAGAAAGCTCATATTCTTCAGGGTTTAATTATTGCTATAGACCACTTAGATGAGGTAATTAGGCTTATCCGAGCTTCAAAAAATGGTGATGAAGCTAAAACTGGTTTAGTTACTGAATTTTCTTTATCTGAAATTCAGGCTAAGGCTATTTTGGATATGCGTCTTCAGAAATTAACTGGTCTAGAAAGAGATAAGTTGAGGTTAGACTATGAAGATATTTTAAAGCAAATTGAATGGTTAAAACAAATCCTTAGTGAGAAGCAGTTAAGGATGGATATAATAAAAGAAGAGCTTCTTGAGATAAAGGAACAATATGGTGATGAGCCTAAGACATCTATCACATACTCTTCTGAAGATTTCAAGATAGAAGATATGATCCCTGACGAAGAAACAATTGTTACAATATCTCGTCTTGGGTATATTAAGAGAACTCCTCTTGCTGAATACAGACGTCAACATAGAGGTGGTGTAGGTTCCAGAGCTAGTAACACACGTGAAGAAGATTTTATAGAACATGTATTATTTGGGACTCTTCATAATTATATGCTATTTTTTACTGAAAAAGGTAGGTGTTTCTGGTTAAGAGCTTTTGAAGTTCCAGAAGGAACTAAAACTTCAAAAGGAAGAGCTATTCAGAATTTAATTAATATTGATGCAGATGATAAAATCAGAGCTTATATTAATATAAAGGATCTTAAAGATAAAGAATATGTTCAAAATCATTTTGTTGTCTTAGGGACAAAGAATGGGATAATCAAAAAAACTAAGCTTGAAGCTTATTCAAGACCTAGATCTTTGGGTATAAATGCAATTAGTATAAAAGAAGGTGATAGACTAATTGATGCAAAATTGACCGATGGAACAAATTCCATAATGTTGGGATTAAAGTCTGGGAAATCTATACGATTTGAAGAATCTCAAGTACGTCCAATGGGTCGTACAGCAGCCGGAGTTATTGGTATCAGAATGTCTAGGCAGAATGATGAAGTTGTTGGTATGATTTGTATCCCTGATTCTGAAAAAGAAAAATATGATATTCTTGTTGTGTCAGAGAATGGATATGGAAAAAGATCTGATCAATGTGAATACAGATTACAACATAGAGGAGGAGCTGGTCTTAAGACGCTTAATGTTACTGATAAAACAGGCCAGTTAATAGCGATTAAAGACGTTACTGATAGCGATGATTTAATAATCATTAACAAATCAGGGATTCTTATTCGTATGGCAGCAAAAGACTTAAGAACTATTGGTAGAAATACTCAAGGTGTGAGGTTAATCAGATTACATGATGGAGATGCCATTGCTTCTATTACAAAGGTAGAAGGAGGGAATATCCCAAGTGAAATAGATGAAGAGAATATTGAAGAATAAAAATTTCTTCCTATAAAATAACATTAAAGTAGAAATTATGAAAAGAATTGCAATTGTTCTATTAATTCTTGTAAGTTTTATTGGTAGTGCTAGTGCTCAAAAAAGTAAAAGAACTAGTGCTTATATGTATAATAAAAATGGTAAGTTAGATAAAGCAAAAATAGCTATTGATCTTGCTTCAGAACACGAAAAAACAAAAGAAGATGCTAAGACCTGGTATTATAAAGGGCTTATTTATCTTAATATAGCGACAACAAATAAAGATAAATATAAAAACCTTAGTGATAATCCTGTTAGCATTGCTTATGATGCATTTAAAAAAGCTCAAGTATTAGATACTGATAATGATTTTAAGAATGATATCTCTATTCGCTTAATAAAAATTGGTGAAATCTTTTTTAATGCTGGGGTAGCTAAATTTAAAACCAGTGATTTTGAAGAAGCTGCTAATGATTTTGAAGAAGCTTATATTGTAGGAAAATCATATGGGAATGTAGATACAAATGCTTTACAAAATACAGCTCTTGCTTTAAGTAAAGCTTTAGCAACTAGCACTCCTGAACAAAAGCCTGATTTAATAGAGAAGGTAAAAACTGTTTATGGTCAGTTGATAGATTTTAATGTTAATGACCCTTTTATATACTCTAATTATTCTAATCTTTTAATTGAGGAAGGGAAATTTAACGATGCAATAGCTATAATTCAAAAAGGAAGAACTGCTTTTCCTAAAGATTATAACTTAATAATTGCTGAAGCAAATATCTACCTAAAAAAAGAAGATTCTAAAAAGGCTATAGAGTTATTGAATCAAGCACTTGAATTAGACCAAACTAACCCAACAATTTTTGCTGCTGTTGGTAACATGTATAGTAATATAGTTAGAGATACTACTGCGACTAATGATGAGAAAAATTCCGCATTAGCTGAAGCAGAAAAAGCATTTAATAAAGCTATAGAATTAGCTCCAGATAGTTTTGATAACTATTTTAACTTAGGTGCTTTGTATTATAATAGAGGTGCAGACATTATAGCATTTGCTAATGAACTTGATTTTGATGATCCAAGATATCCTGATTTAGAAAAGGAAGCTAAAGAAAACCTTAAAAAGGCAATGCCTTATTTAGAAAAGGCAAGAGAAATTAATCCAAAGGATAAATTTGTTCTTATTTCCCTGAAAGAGGTTTATGCTAGAACTAGTCAGTACGACAAATTGAAAGAAGTTAATGAAAAACTTAAAGAGCTTCAGTAGTAAAAAAGGAGACTTAGTCTCCTTTTTTTATATTTATTATTTAACATAATATGAATTATGAATTTATATAACTGTAAATATTACACTTTCCGTATTTCCATATTCATCTGTTACAGATAGATGATTTTTCCCTTTTCTCAATCCGATGTTTATCTCATGTTTTAACTTAGTTGTACCAATAAATACACCATTTAATTGCCAAAATAATATTTGATCTTTACAAACAGCTTTAGCTATAAATGAATTTTGTTTATTTGCTAGATTTTTAGGTAAAAAGATTGATTGATTATTTCTTGGAGCGATAATTTGAAATCTTTTATTTGTAATACTACTCAATACATTAGTTTGATTATAATAATATGATATTATTGGAGAAGTAACAAAAATGGCTTTGTCATTTATTTTCTTATGGTAAGGACATGTTTTAACTTTTGGTTTATTTGTACATAATTTTATTGAATCAATGTCACAAAATCTACTTGGTCTGTATCCTGTTTCTTTACAAATTGTTATTGGGTATAGATATTCAAAAGGTTTTTTAAACCATGAAGGACTTTTTTTATGTAAAACATTCATAATATCAAATAATACAGGAGCAGCAGTTAGTGATCCTGTCAAATTAGGCCTCCCTTCTCCATCAGCATTACCAACCCATACGACAACTATATAGTCGTTAGAGACACCAACACACCATCCATCTCTAAAACCAAAACTTGTACCTGTTTTCCATGCAACCTTTTGATTAAGATGATAAGTCTGTCCTTGCGCTTCTAAATGTTTCTTTTCAGCTAAAACATTAAATGTTTGAAATATCGCTGCAGGTGATAAATTCAATGACCTCTTTTTTCTGATATTTAATGGTTTTACAGAGTATATGTCATTGTTTTCTAATACATCGTTAGATGTGCTTTGTTTTAAAAATTGTGATAATTTAAAATAGGTATTCCCTATTTCCCAGGGGCTTGTTTCTGCGCCTCCTAATATTAAAGACAAACCATAATGATCAGGTTCAAATCTTGTTGCTATTTGCATATCTAATTCTGTAAGATTATTATGGAATTTTTCAACACCATATTCTTGAAGAAGCTTTACAAAAGGAATATTTAAAGATCTTTTTAATGCTTCCTTGGCAGATACAAGTCCATCAAAGTGTTCATTGAAATTTTTTGGAGTGAATTTTTTTAAGTATATAGGTATATCTTCTAACAATGAACTAGTAGTTATTATACCTTCAGAGAGTGCCTGTGCAAATAATATAGGTTTAATAACACTGCCTGTGCTCCTATTGGCTTGGATCATATCTACCATAGGACTATTTGCAGAATTTATAAGATTAGGATTATTGCCAACATAAGCTTTTATTGCTCCAGTAGTGTTGTCTATAATTAGTACACAACCATTAAAAATGAAATTTGCAGAATGCCTTTTTAAATGTTTAGATAATATATCATTGCCTTTTTTTTGAATCTGAGAATCTAATGTAGTAATTATCTTATCTGAATTATGTGTATGTGATTTAGATATATAATTGAAATAATGAAAAAAATCATTTGGTAATTGCTTAGGTTTTTCAGGAATCTTTTCAAGTAAGGCTAATTTATACTCTGAATTGCTGATTTTTTTCTCTTTCAATAGTTTTTTTAACAGTTTATTTCTTTTGTTCTTTAATTTTTCTTTGTTTTTTCCAGGGTGTATTAAAGACGGAGCATTAGGAAGAACAGCAAGACATGCACTTTCTGAAAGTGTTAAATTAGAAATAGAGTGTCCAAAATACCTCCATGCGGCAGCATCTATTCCAACTACATTACCTCCAAATGGAGCAGTATTCATATATTTTAGCAGTATTTCTTCCTTTGTGTATTTTAACTCTAATGCAATTGCTAAACAGGCTTCCATGTATTTCTCATAGATATTTCTTCTTTTATATCCACGTAAAATTCTTGCTAATTGCATTGTTATAGTGCTGCCACCACTTACTATTTTACCATTTTTAAGGTTTAGATAAATTGCTCTAACGATTCCTTTGGGATCAATTCCGGGATGAAGGTAGAAATTGGCATCTTCAAAAGACAATATAGACTTTTCAAAATGCGAAGGTATAGATTTAGTATCAGTGAAACGCCATTGCCCATCTTTTGCTACTCTAGCTCCTATAAGCTGTTTCTTTTGATCATAGATTGTTATTGAATAACTAGTGTTAAAATCATGATTTAAATAGAGTAATTGATAAGTAATTGTAATTAATATTATAATAATAGTACTGAAAAAAATAAACTTTAAAATCTTTATCATTGTTTTATTATTTAATACTGGTGAATATACTTTAATTATTATATATACATAAGTTGAAGGGATAATAAAATGTATTTTTACCAAAAACCGTATATACTATGAATTTTGAATTAAAGGCTGATTTTTCACCTATGGGAGATCAACCAAAGGCAATAGATAGCTTGGTTGAAGGAATTAATCAAAAAATAGACAGCCAAGTTTTATTAGGAGTCACAGGATCTGGAAAAACTTTCACTATTGCTAATATGATAAAAGAGCTGAATAGACCAACTCTTATTCTGAGTCACAACAAAACTCTTGCAGCCCAGCTATATTCTGAGTTTAAACGGTTTTTTCCTGAAAACAAAGTAGAATATTTTGTTTCTTACTATGATTATTATCAACCTGAAGCTTATATCCCTGTTACAAATACATATATAGAGAAAGATTTATCTATTAATGATGAAATTGAGAAGTTGAGGTTGTCAGCATCTTCAACTCTTCTTTCTGGTAGACGGGATGTAATTGTTGTTAGTTCTGTTTCGTGTATTTATGGAATTGGAAATCCTGATGATTTTGATGAAAATGTAATAAAAATAGAAGTAGGGCAATTGTTGGATAGGGATAAACTCCTAAGATCTTTAGTCGATAGCTTATATTCTAGAAATGAAGTTGAGTTTAAGAGAGGTGTGTTTAGAGTTAAGGGTGATACTGTAGATATTTTTCCTGCATATGCTGATATTGCATATAGAATAACTTTTTGGGATGATGAAATCGAAAATATAGAATCCTTTGATCCTGTAAATGGAAGCTTTATAGAATCTTTTGAAAACCTTTCTATTTATCCTGCTAATATCTTTGTTACATCTAAAGATTCTGTGAAAAATGCGATAATTAATATCCAAAGTGATTTAATGTCTCAAATAGAATTCTTTGAATCAATAGGGAAAAAACAAGAAGCTAAAAGACTTCTCGATAGAGTTAATTATGATTTAGAAATGCTTAGAGAGTTGGGCTATTGTTCTGGAATCGAAAATTATTCTCGCTATTTTGATGGCCGAAGTATTGGAATGCGACCTTTTTGCTTGATAGATTATTTTCCTGATGATTTTATTACAGTCATTGATGAAAGTCATGTTACTATACCTCAAATCAGGGCTATGTATGGTGGAGATAAGAGTAGAAAACAAAATCTGGTTGAATATGGTTTTAGACTACCCTCCGCCTTGGATAATAGACCTTTAACATTTGATGAGTTTGAAAATATCACAAATCAAACTGTCTATGTAAGTGCTACTCCTGCTGATTATGAATTGGAGAAATCTGAAGGCGTTTTTGTTGAACAGCTTATAAGACCTACAGGTATTCCAGATCCAATAATTGAAGTAAGACCATCTTTAAATCAAATAGATGATTTATTAGAAGAGATTAATCAGACTATTGATAATAAAGGTAGAGTCTTGGTGACGACTTTAACAAAACGTATGGCAGAGGAACTTTCTAAGTATTTCTCTAAGTTAAACTTAAAAACACGCTATATCCATTCGGATATTGAAACACTGGAAAGAGTGAAGATAATGCATGATTTGAGACTTGGTGCATTTGATATCCTTATAGGTGTCAATCTATTACGAGAAGGTTTAGATTTACCAGAGGTTATGTTGGTCGCGATATTAGATGCTGATAAAGAAGGATTCCTAAGATCAGAGAGGTCTCTTACTCAAACTGCAGGTAGAGCAGCAAGGAATACTGATAGCAAAGTTATAATGTATGCTGATTCTATTACCAATTCTATGCAAAAGACAATTGATGAAACAAACAGAAGAAGAGAGATACAAATTGATTTTAATGAGAAAAATAATATAACACCTAAGAAGATTGTCAAGCCAACAGATTATGGTATACGCGCTCAAAGCTCAAGTGTGATTGCTGCAGAACCTGAAACAGGATATTCAGATAAATCATCATTAAAGAAAGAAGCCAACAGACTAAGAAAACAACTTGAGTTGGCTGTTAAAGAATTTGATTTTATCCTGGCTGCAGAAATCAGAGATAAATTAAAAAAAATAAACGATCAATTGATTGATTAATTAATTTGTTAAGAAGAGAAACAATAACTCGTTTAGCGTTATTGTTTCTTAATATATTATATTGTCTTTTTAATATTCGAAATACTAGCCCAATTTAATGCATTTCTTATGGCGTCTACATGTTTAGACATTTTCTTTCTTTTATAAAGAAAGATTTTATAGTTCCCCACTAGAAACCTTAGGTAAAATACTGTGAATGGATAATACCACTTATCATTGAAAAGAATTTTAGCAAAAATCAATCTGTTTCTCATTAAATAATATGCTTTAAAAGCACTCTTACTACCTATTGAAATGCTTTCTTTGTGATATACTTTTGATCCTCCACAATACCAAATAGAATAACCTTCTTTTTTTATTCTATAAGCCCATTCATGATCTTCATAATAAAGAAAAAACCTTTCGTTTATTGGTCCTACATGGTGAAATGTCCATGAGGGTATAAACATAGCTGCCCCGTAGAATGTAGAAATTTGATATTCTGTATTAAATTTCTTATCGTCTCTTTCTTTAAATCCTAAAACTTTATTTCTGACTGTTAAAGGTGAAAAATTTGTATAACCCGCAGATTGTATAAGTTCAGGATGTTCGTGATATAAAACTTTTGGCATAATGGCTCCAATGTATTTCTTGCGTTCAGCAAGATCAACTAATGGCCAAAGAAAATTTTTATCTACAATAATATCATTATTCAAGAACATCAAGTATTTGCCAGATGAGAATTTTGCACCCAAGTTACAGCCTCCTGCATATCCTAAATTCTCACGACTGCGTATAACTATTATATCTTCATGCTCTACAGAAATATTTTCACATTCTCCATTATGTGACCCATTATCAATTACGATAATCTCGTATCTGGGATATCTGATTTTTTTTAGAGAATCTATAAGTTTTAATGTATGAACATACTCATTGTAATTTATTGTAATTAAAGAAACTAAAGGAGATGTCCCTCCTGTCCAATTATTATAATTTATCATAAAATGAAAATGTTTTACTCTTATCTTAATATCCGTCTTTCTCAGACTGTCTGTATTTCTTTTAATACATTCATTATTAAGCATATACAACTATATATACTCGTAACTGCGACAGAAATAGCCTTGTATGTATTCTTTTTTCATACAGCTTTACTGAGTAATGAATGTTTAAGGATACCCCTTTAGAGTTATCTCTTGGGCAAACATTACTTATCTTGTCAAGATAGTAATATAAAAAATAACAACATATTACTTTATGTGATTTTCATATAGCGCAGTAATAATAATCAGGGAAAGAATTCATTAATTATATTTTAAATCACACATAATCTAATTAGGTAGCAAGAATTTTATTTTTTCAGTACCTAAAATTATTTTTTTATAGGTGATAAAAATATAATTTCTTGCTACCTAATATTATTATATACTGCACTAAGAATAATTATGGTTAGTTAAGACTATTTTCTTGTTTGTTACCTATGATAAAAATATACTAGTAAGAAAAATAAAATTCTTGGTAGCTAAATAATATTTTTTTTGCTACTAATAATTTTAGGATAAAAGAATACCTACAATGTAGATTTTTTAATTTACTTAATTGTGATTGTCATTTCAAATTAAGATATGATAATTTTTTGCCATATATTTAAGAGTTGGAAATATTAAAAAGACATAAGTGAAGAATAGAGATATAATAATTATTGGAAATCAAAACTTTTATTTGGATCCTGAAGAAAAAGATAATTCTATAAGTATTGCAAAAGAATTAGCAAAAAGGAACAGGGTTTTTTTTGTATGTCCTCCTTTGAATAGGAAAATATCACAAACACAAGTATCCAAAAAGAAGGGTTTGATAAAAGACTCCAGAAACTTGTGGTTTTTCAAACCAAGAACAACTTTATATTCTATTAATGGAATCATATTTAAATTATTCAATTTTTTAATTAAAAAGAACACTATTAGGTTTGTAAAAGAGATTCTGGCAGAGATAAATAATTTAAAAATAAGTGATTTTATTATTATTGATGATAATCATCTATTTAGATCTACTTATCTAAAAGAATTACTCAAACCTTCCCTATACATATATTATCTTAAAAGCAACTTATCATATATAAGCAATAAGGAAACAAAAGTTAGCAAAACAGAAATAGCATTACTGAAACAGGTCGATATTATTTTGACGAATCATAAATATATGGTAGACGTAGTAAGAACATATAACAAGAACACCTATCATATAAGACAAGCTTGTGATAGTAATTTATATTCACATGAAGTATTTAGAATAGTACCAAAAGAATTAGGTTCTTTATTAACTCCGATCATTGGTTATATTGGGGTATTAGATTCTGACATACTAGATATCGATTTGATAGAATACTTAGCTGTTAATAACCCGTTATGGACATTTCTATTTATTGGATCTCAAAAGAAGAATTTTTGTAATAGTAGATTATACAGATATAAAAACATCTCTTTTATAGAAAACAAAAAACCAGAAGAATTACCTGATTATATACAATTTTTTGATATAGCAATTCATCCACAAAGAGTGAATAATTTTATAACAGAGAATTATCAAAAGAGAATTACAGAATACTTAGCTATGGGGAAACATGTGATCACAACAAATACTGTAGTCATACAAGAATTCAAAGACATGGTTTATATATCAAACAGTCATGATCAGTTTCTACATAATATAGAATTAGCATTGAAGAGTGATAACCAAGACGAAAAAATAAAAAGAAGAAACTTTGCTAAAAAGAATAGTTGGAGCGAAAGTGCAAATATAATATATAGATGTGTTGATGAATATAAACTTAATAGTTGAAAATAATTAAGTATTGCTATAAGAGAGGTGTATAAATGAGATAATCTTATTATTTAACATAACATTTGCGAGTTATGTGCGATAATTCCTTCTTCCTTATATAAATTACAGATTATCGCAAATTTCAGGCACTTTAGCCAAAAATATATATCGTTAAAAATCAATAAGTTAATAAAAAACACTGGTTTTTTGAAGTATTATGTCTGAACTTATTATGTATAGCAAACTAAATTTATAGGAGTTTATATATTGCAAATCAACAAGTTGCATATTTGTTGAAAAAAGGTATTTATGAACAATATTTAGATGAATTATTCAAAGAATAGTTTTTTTTATGGAAAGAAGAAAATGACGTTGAGGTAAAAAAAAAGAGCCATGAGATTCATGGCTCTTTTTCGTATCATATGCACTCTACTTTATTTTACAATTTTCTCTAATTTAACATCAAATACTAAATTTGAGAAAGGTGTAATATCTTGACCTCTTTGTTGTGAACCATATGCAAGATCCTGAGGAATGATGATAGTAGCAGTTTCACCTACATGGATTTTTTGGAAAGCAAGATCCCAACCTTTAATTACAGAACCTTGTCCTAAAACAAATTCAATTGGTTGATCTCTTTCAAATGATGAATCAAAAACTTTTCCATCAAGAGTTTTTCCAGTATAGTTTACTGCAATTTTATCTCCTGCTTTAGGAAGGTCTCCTTTAGTTTTCTTAGTTATTATTACATAAAGACCATTCTCATCTGGTTGAGCAGTGATATTATTATCCTTTATGTATTTTTCTAATTTTGCAGCAGAAGCTTCTCTTTGAGGTTTTGTTTCTTCCATGAATTTCTTAAGTTGCTCTTCACGGGCTTTGTTTTGTTCCTCTTGGAATTGCTCTTCTGTAAGAATATTAACTAACTTAACATCATAGTAAATAGTGTCAGTTTTTTTAATCATTGGAGGTAGTGGAGTACCTTTAAACATTTTTGAAAAAACTGAATCAGCATTAAACATAAAGCTAGCACTATCACCAGGAGACATTAAAGTCAACGCACTTGCAAGATCACCTTTAAATGCAGGTTCTATGATAGGAATCTGAACAGGATAAGGAAAATCTTTCGTTGACTGAAGAATACTATCTCCTACACGAAAGTCCATCACAACAGTAACATAGTTTCCTACAACTGGTTTCTCTCCATTTTTGTCTTGCTTATAAAATTTATATGTCACTCCGTTTTCTGCAACTTGATATTTTTTGTTGCCGCTATTACAAGAGGTTAGGAATATCATTGCCATGAATAATAGTCCTATGCAAGAAAAGTTTGTTTTCATTTTAAGAATTTATTGTTTTACATCAATAACTTTAACATTATATAAAAGAATCTCTTTAGGTGGTATTCTTTTTTCATCTCCAATTAATCCATAAGCTAAATGTGAAGGTAAAATAAAACTTGCTTCAGCACCATTTTTCAATAATTTCACACCTTCTTCTAATCCGGAAGCAACTCCGCCTTTTCCAACACGAAAAGTCTTAGGACCATCTTCTTTCGAAGAATAATAAGTTATACTATCTAAAGAAGAAATATCACATAATAAAGTGACAACATTTTCTTCTTCAATAAAATCTCCTTTTCCAGGTGAAAGAATATAAAATCTCAACCCAGAGCCAGTCTCTTTATAAGGTAGTTTTGAATTTGTTATAAACTCATCTATTTTAGAATCTTCATTCTTCACCATGATTTTATTTACTTTCATCATGGTATTTTGAACTTTAGCATAATCTATCTTTTTTTCTTCTTGCGTGTTATTACATGAAGCAAAAAATACAGAAATGAAAAATACAGAAATGAAAAATCTAATATTTAAGTTCATAGTCTAACTCCTTCTTATATAGAGGTAAAATATTTTTAATCTTTGATAAAGTTTCTTCTACAGATAATTTTGAAGTTCCACCAGCAGCATTTCTATGGCCGCCTCCATCAAAATGTTTTCTAGTAAGTTCATTTACTGAAAAATCACCTTTTGATCTGAAAGAAAGTCTGATCTGACCATTTTTCTCACTTATCAAACATGAAAGATTTATATTCTTCATGGATAATGGATAATTTACTACACCTTCAGTATCTCCAATCTTGTAATTAAATCTATTCAAATCTTCTTTTGAAAGGTAAATAATTGCAGCCTTTACATCTGGTAATACAACAAGTCTTTCTGTTAAACAAAATCCAAGAAGCCTGAGTCTCTCTTCAGAGAAAGTATCATATACCATTCTCTGTATTTTTTCAATATCTATTCCTGTTTTATACAATTCTGATGCTATTCTAAATGGCTCTTCTGTATTTATAGCATAACTAAAAGATCCTGTATCAGTAATAATACTTGTATAAATACTTGATGCGATATCTTTGTCTAATAAATCAATCATACCAAGGTTTTCAATAAACCTGTATATTAATTCTCCTGTAGAAGAAGCAGAAGTATCTGATAAAGAATATTGGAAATGAGTTTGAGGTTCTAAGTGATGATCAATTAGTATCTTTATACAATCCTTCTTAGAAAGAATATCATGTAACACTCCTGTTCTTCTTTCTGTATTATAATCAAGGCTAAATATTATATCAGCTTCTTGAATTATAGATTGAACTTCCTGAGATGAATTTGTATATACAAGAATCTCATCGCTTCCAGGCATCCATTGATAGAATTCTGGAAAATCATTAGGAACAACTGAATTTACAGTATGTCCTAATTTCTTCAAAAAATGCAACATTGCTAAAGAAGAGCCTATAGCGTCTCCATCAGGATTAGTATGCGATGTAAGTACAATTTTCTTTGGGGAAGAAATGAGTTCTTTTATTTCTTTATAATCTGTTTTCTCCAATTTTATAAAGCTTTTGATTATTTATTCGCAAAAGTACATAAAAGAATCTTTGCTTTTTTATCTCTTCAAAGCTTAAATTCTTATTTAAATCCTTTTGATTAAATAATAACTGAACAAATAGGCTTAGATTTTGTAATTTCTTATAAAAATATTGATTATGAAAAATGATTTGACTTTTACTATCATTAAACCATCTGCTGTAAAGGATGGTAATTTTGGAAGAATCCTTCAGATGATCACTGATGAAGGCTTTAATGTACGAGCTTTAAAGTTAACAAAACTTACACAAAATCAAGCAGAGAATTTCTACTTTATTCATAAGGGGAAGCCTTTTTTTGAAGAATTAGTGACTTATATGACATCTGGGTTAGTTATTGTAGCTGTTTTGAGCAGAGAAGATGCAGTTTCTTCTTTCCGGAATTTTATTGGTGTAACTAATCCTAATAAGGCAGAAAAGGGAACTATCAGAGAATTATTTGGGAAAAGTATTACTCAGAATGCTATACATGGGTCTGATAGTAATGAAAATGCTAGTATAGAAATGGAATTCTTCTTCAAGAGAAATGAAATCTATCTATAAAGAATGTTTTTTCTTCCTAATATTTAATTTGGTTACTTTCTTTCTTTCTATTAGGTTGACTAAATGATAACCAAATGCTTCATGCACTAATACTAATACAACTATCATTATCAATAAACCAATTATTAACCTCGAATTATATCCTTCAAAAGCAATACCTAATGAATATCCAGCTGCTGGGGGATGAAAGCATCTGAATACAACGAGTAATATTGCAGTAACTCCAATTACTATACTATAACTTAAAGCCAGAAATAGATGTGAATCTGACTGAAATAGCCATCCAATATATCCAATAATACAGCCTATTATTGTACCTAATATAACATTTCTGCTTCTTGCTGATTCAGATCCTGGAGAAATGAATATTATAAAAGTTGTTGCACCTATTGTTGCGAGTGTTACTTTAAATCTTAAACCAACAAAATATATTAGTATAAAAAATAGCACTGTAGCTAGTAAGATCTGAAAGATAATATGGCTTATATATTTTTTCTGGGAGATATTCATAGAAATATATAAAAATGGAATTACAGAAAATAGATAGTTGTAGTAAAGGTAGTATTTAAAAATTTAATTTAGTATTTTTGTTATGTAAAACAAGGTACGTATTGTAATAAACATATAAGAGAAATATGAAAAGAGATCTTACTAAGTCACAGATGAGAAAAGGAGTTCTTGAACTTATCATTCTAGGGGCCTTATCACAAAAGAAGTTTTATCCCCCAGAATTAGCTCAATATTTGAGAGATTTAGGACTAGAAATCTCTGAAGGCACTTTATATCCTCTTTTGACTAGACTAAAGAATGACAAACATTTGATGTATCAATGGAAAGAATCTCTAATTGGCCCACCAAGAAAATACTATTCAATTACAGATAGAGGAAGAAGATTATTAGAAGAATTGAAGATTCAATGGCAATCATTACTATTTGCTGTAAATAGCACTGTATACAAGAAATTAGATGAAGAATCAAAAGAAAAAGGGTCGTCTGACTAAAGACAACCCTTTTTAAAAGGTTTAGAGCAGCCGTTTAGCTACTAAATCATATTACTTTCATTTTCAGAATACCTTCGGATATTTCTCTGGATTATATTCATTCATTATATTATATATCTCCTCAAAAACATTTTCAGAATTAGGATTGCTGAAGTAATCCCCATCAGTTGCATATGCTGCTCGATGAGACATTGCAGACAATGTCTTAGGTTCTGAATCTAAATATTTGAATGCACTTTGTTCGTCAAGAACTTTTTGCATCATAAATGCAGTAGCGCCTCCAGGTACATCTTCATCAAAAAACAATACTTTGTTCGTCTTTTTTATAGATTCTGCGATTATATGATTTACATCAAAAGGCAACAACGTTTGTATGTCGATCAATTCTACATCAATATCGAATTCCTTCAATTGAGCAACAGCATCCTGAGCAATACGAACACAAGAACCATAAGTAACCAATGTTATATCTTTCCCTTCTTTCATAATTTCAGGAATACCGAGAGGGATTTTATATTCACCTGTATTCTTTGGTTTCTTCTCTCGAATTCTATAACCATTCAATGGTTCTATAATTAGTGCAGGATCATCAGAAGATAGCAATGTGTTATACATCCCTGCTGCTTGTGTCATATTTCTTGGAACACAAATATACATTCCACGCAAAGAATTAATAACCATACTTAGTGGAGAACCTGCATGCCATATACCTTCAAGTCTGTGCCCTCTTGTACTTATTATTAATGGAGCTTTCTGCCCTCCCCTTGTTCTGTATAATAAAGTCGAAATATCATCACTCATTATTTGTAGAGCATATAGCAAATAATCAAAATATTGAATCTCTGCAATAGGACGAAGACCTCTCATAGCAAGGCCAATAGCCTGACCAATAATTGTAGCTTCTCTGATTCCTACATCCTCAACTCTTAGGTTTCCGTATTTCTCTTGCAAGCCTTCTGCTGTTTGGTTTACTCCTCCTATCTTACCTACATCTTCACCAAACAACAAAGTACGAGGATCATTACTTAGAATGTGATCGAAATTATCTCTCAAAATCTCTCTTCCCGGAACTAATTCAGTATCATCATCAAATAGAGGAGCTATGGGAACAACCTTTAATGCTGAATTATCATTCTCACAATACAGATGTTCACTATATGCTTTTTTACCTTCTACAACTTCTTTCTTCACCCATTTAGATACATTCTTCTTTAGTGAATTATTGGGATTACTACAGGAGTTGCATATAAGTCGTAGAATTTTCTTACCATTTGAAATCAAATCTTTGCGTATTGGCTCTTTCACCAACTGCAATTCCTTTTCAATATCAAGTATCTTATCTTTCTTTGTACAGTTGCAGGTAGTAAGATCAAGGATGCTTATTAATTCTTTTTTCTTTTTTTTCATTGGCTTCATGAAATTTTTCCATGCAGCCTTTTTAGCTTCCTTAACTGTAACAATAGATTGTTCTTCTATTTTTGATAGTTCTTTTTCTGTTGCAATAGAATTATCGATAATCCATTGCCTCATTTTATGAACTCCATCATATTCTTTCTCAAACTTTAACCTCTCTTTTGATTTATATCTCTCATGAGAACCTGAAGTAGAGTGTCCTTGTGGCTGGGTACATTCTGTAATATGATATAAAACCGGAATATGTTCTTTTCTGGATCTTTCAACACCTTCCTTATAAATCTTTATAAGTGTAGGATAATCCCATGCTTTTGCTTTGTAAATTAAATAGCCTGACTCCTCTCCTTCTTTTCTTTCTATTCCTTTTAATAACTCTGATATATTATTCTTTGTAGTCTGTAATTCTCTAGGAACAGAAATTCCATAACCATCATCCCAAACAGACACAACCATTGGTATATTCAAAACTCCTGCAGCATTGATAGCTTCAAAGAAAATTCCTTCTGATGTTGAAGCATCTCCTATTGTTCCAAATGCAACTTCATTTCCTTTATTTGAAAAGTTCTTGTATTCTTTTAAATCTTTTACACCTCTATATATCTTCGATGCCTGAGCCAATCCTACTAATCTCAGCATTTGACTTGCTGTAGGACTAGTATCTGCAGAAGAATTTTTCCTTTTCGTTAGATCTAACCACTCACCTTTTTCATCTATAGTACGAGTAGCAAAGTGATTATTCATCAAGCGTCCTCCGTTTCCTGGATTGGCTTCCATATCTGTATCACCATATAATTGAGAGAATAGTTCTTCCAGAGTTACAATTCCTGAAGCTATAGCAAAAGTCTGATCTCTATAATATCCGCTTCTCCAATCACCATCTTTGAATACCCGTGACATTGCTAGTTGAGGTATCTCCTTACCATCACCGAATATTCCAAACTTTGCTTTCCCTGTCAGTACTTCTCGCCTACCTAACAGACTCACCTGCCTACTTTCACAAGCTATCTTGTAATCATTTAAAATCTCTTTTTTTGACAATCCTATATCTTTAAGAATCGTAGTATCTATGGGTTTATTAGACATATTATTAGAAATTATTATATTCCATTTTTCTTATATTGGATATAACAATAGGTATTATGCATTAGTTCACGGAATAGGCAATGTATTTAATTACTATTCTATTATGTACTACATATTACCTATCTAACTAAATAAATCAGAGATTTTTGTATAGATATGAAGAAAATAAAAGATTATAGTCATGCTAGAAATCTAATTTCAATTATGAATTCCTTATCAGACAAATAGAGATAATACATCATGACAAAAGAAGATCTATTTCAATGATCAAGCATCTATTATAAAACAAGGAAAGAAGACCTACAATCAAACGCTTAATGTATACCAAAAAAATTCACTTTACTTTTATATAAACCTCACTGCATTAGCACAAAGTAAAACACAGAAACCAAGTCCTCAAGTCAAATTTCACAAGAAAACCCACATTCTGTATAATATACTTATAACCATGGCTTTACAAGTCCGATATGTGATGGAAAAACTCTTGACTTTTCATACAAAAAGTCGGACAAATCAGAAGAAAGTACTAGACTTTTATGGTAAAAAGTCCGACTTCTTAGGTGAAAACTCTTGACTTTTCGTCCAAAAAGTCCGACTTTTTTTATTTTTCAAGCTTATATATTACTAACAATCAATAGTTTATTACTGCATGTAAACATACTATATCAAGCCTTCCCTGCATACTATCAAAAACACTTTACAATTTAACATAACATTGGGCTCATATATGCGATAGAAACAATATTATAAAGTCTGATTGAAATTATCGCACTCTCCAGAGCTTTAATATAAGCGATATAGTTTATAAATGCTTGAATTAAGGGCATGATAACTTCTATTGCGAAACTCATATTATTGATAATTCTTCAGACATCAATGCATTATTGCCCTTAAACGTAATTTCACTTATATCAAGATAAAACAAAAACAAAGATTCAAAACAGACTTATCAGAATGTAGAATTATACAAGATCAAGGAATAGAAATACATTTAAATTTACCTCAACATCATTTAAGTATAGGATTAAAACAAATTAGTTACTTTTGCGCTTTTAATAAATAGAGATTTAAAACATGAAAACCACGATGAGTAGTTTTGGTAATAAAAAGATAAATTTTCCTACGTCATATGACCTTAAGATTATAGTAGATTCAAAGGTTGAAGAAACAATTACACGCAAAGAATTTGAAGAGATAGCCTCTACATTAGAAGTCCCAAATTATGGATGGACAAGCAAACTAAGTAAGGCAGGTAATTATACAAGTTATACAACGAGAGTAATGATCAAAGATCAAGAGATTATGGATAACTTATATTCCGATCTTAAAAAGATAACAGGTTTAAAAATGGCGATATAAGAAATTATTTCTGAACTTAGTAACATATAAAAACAATAAACTAAGCAATGAAATTTTTATATCTCATTTTAGGAGGATCTTTAGGAACGATATTAAGATATAGTATATATCTCTTATATAGTAAAAGAGCACTCTCAGGTTTTCCTTATGGATCATTAACCGTAAATCTTATAGGATCATTATTAATAGGACTTACATATGGGTTATTAAGCAAAAGTGGTATATCAAGTCCATTAAGGTTATTTCTCTTTGTAGGTTTCTTTGGTAGCTTTACAACCTTCTCTACCTTCTCTATGGATAACATACAATTGATACAAGAAGGAAATATAAGAGCTGCTATAATTTACTTTTTATCTTCAAACATCTTAGGTATAGGCCTTTGCGCTATAGGCTTAATTACTGGACAATATTTGATAAATAAGTAATCATTACTCATAAATGCATGATATAGAACCATATTACAATTGGAGGCATTTATATATTGCTTCAGAAGATGACAAATCTCCCTTCCATGGCAGAGAGTATAGTGAGTTTGTATTTTCACAGACGATATACAATCATTATATCCATCCACAATGGGATAACTTTGGTTCTTTGACACTTTACCTAAAGGTTCTATTCTGTAATTACAATGATGGATATTGCATAATAGAACTTCTGGGTGAGTGGAATGATCTATTATATAATGATATCATGTATCTATACAGAGAAGTAATAGAACCATTGATAGAAGAAGGGATAAACAAGTTCATACTTCTAGGTGAAAATGTATTGAATGTACACTTAAGTGAAGATGATTATTATCAAGAGTGGTTTGACAATATAGATAATGATGGATGGATTATATGTATGAACTTTAGAGATCATGTCAAAGAAGAGTTTACAAACTATAATCTGGACTATTATCTATGCTTTGGAAATAGCTTTGATAGAATCAACTGGAGGACTTACCCACCCCATAAATTATATAACACTGTAAAGAATCTTATCATAAAAAGATTAACACCTTAATAGCTATGAAAAAGGCATATATAATTACAATCGAAGGAAGAGTGCAAGGAGTAGGATTCAGATACTTTACCTCAGCAATAGCAAAAGAACTAGATATAAAAGGATATACAAGAAACACACCTGATGGAAATGTATATATAGTAGCCGAAGGAGAAGAAAGAGACCTCAACAAATTCATTATACAATGTAATAAAGGACCTATATTGGCCAGAGTCACTAAACTGATAACAAAAGAAACAAAAGTTAGCGACTATGACCAATTCAGAATAAGATAACTAAGTTAACCCTTATCAGCTCTACATATCTCTCTCTTACCCGGAGGGCCAGGCAATTTAGAAATACCAAACCCTACTTTCTTCAAAGCACGTTTAACAATCCCCTTAACAGAATAAGTAATTAAACATCCCTTATCAAGTAGAATATCATAATACTTCCGAAAAACATCTTCAGTCCATAACTCAGGTTGAACATCAGGACCAAAAGCATCAAAGTAAATAAGATCAAACTTTATATCATCAACACAAGGATCAGACAGATCACTCTTAATCTTATAAATAGAAAAGTTATTATCAATACTCACTAGCTCCCCCCATTTAGCATGATGTAAATCTTCTAGTATAGATTTATATTCAGAACAAGAACCCAATTCATGATAATTCAAGTTCATTATAACATCTTCCTGTAGAGGAAAAGCTTCAATACAATAGTACTCTATTGAAAGATCCAATTCCTTAGCTCTTTTATAAGTCAGAAAAGCATTCAGGCCAGTACCAAACCCAGCTTCAAATATTCTTACAGTATTTATATCTTTTGAATCGACAATATATTCAAGTCCTCTTTGAATAAAGATATGAATAGCCTCTTGATAAGCACCATTAGTAGAATGATAAGTTTCATCTAATTCAGGTACATATAAAGAACAAGAACCATCTTTTGTAATAATCTTCTTTACTTCCATCTTAACATAATTCTAAGAGAGCAAAAGTATAAATAAAAAAACAAGAGATCTATAATCTTATTATTATAAGAACAAGTGTAAAATTGCAATATGTTTTAAGTAATACTTCCCTATCACGAAAAACATAATCTGTATTTACTTTGTTATTTGAAGAAGCTTTACAAAACACACATGAATCAAATAAAGAACTGAATAACAATAAAGTAATGTAATAAAAACTATTCTCAAGAAAGAAAACACAGGAAAGAAGCCTATTTTGTTAGCACGCTTTTATTTAATACCTTTGTCAGTCGTTTTGAATTAGTAACCTAAAATTATACAAAGTGGATATTTTTGATAAGTGCAAAAATATGGGCCACCTAGGTCAATATGCAGATAAAGCACAAGGATATTATATGTTCCCAAAACTAGAAGGTGAGATTTCTAATCGCATGATTTTCCAAGGAAAAGAAAGATTAGTATGGAGCCTTAACAATTACTTAGGATTAGCAAACCACCCTGAAGTCAGAAAAGCTGACGCTGATGCAGCTACTGAATGGGGAATGGCTTATCCAATGGGTGCCAGAATGATGTCTGGCCAAACTAAATATCACGAACAGTTAGAACAAGAACTAGCTGCCTTTGTAAAAAGAGAAGCTGCGTATTTACTTAACTTTGGTTATCAAGGAATGGTCTCTATTATCAATGCCTTAGTTGATAGAAGAGATGTTATAGTATATGATTCTGAAGCACACGCATGTATCATTGATGGAATGCGTCTACACTTCGGAAAACGCTTTGTTTATCCTCACAATGATATTCCAAAACTTGAACGTGAATTAGAAAGAGCTACTAAGCTTGCCAAAGAAACTGGTGGCGGTATTCTTGTAATCACTGAAGGTGTATATGGAATGAGAGGCGATCTTGGAAAACTTGATGAGATAGTTGCCCTAAAAGAAAAGTTCAATTTCCGTTTATTGATTGATGATGCTCATGGATTTGGATGTATGGGACCTACTGGTGCTGGTACTGATGAGCATTTTGATGTACAAGATAAAGTTGATCTTTACTTTGGTACATTCGCAAAAGCAATGGCAGGAATCGGAGGTTTCATTGCAGGAAACACAGAGATCATAAGATATCTAATGTTCAACCTAAGATCTCAGATCTTCGCTAAATCACTACCAATGCCAATGGTTATAGGTGGACTAAAGCGTTTAGAGCTTCTGAAATCAAAACCAGAACTTAGAGAAGACCTATGGAAAGTTGTTAATGCTCTTCAGGAAGGTCTTAAAAAGAATGGTCTAAATATCGGAAATACCAACTCAATGGTAACTCCTGTATTTATGAAAGGTGGAGTTCCTGAAGCTACTCACGTAACTTATGATCTAAGAGAAAATTACAATATCTTCTGTTCAATTGTAACATACCCAGTTATTCCTAGAGGAGAAATTCTATTGCGTTTAATTCCTACTGCAGTACACACTCTTGAAGATGTTGAGTATACAATTAAAGCCTTTGGAGAAATTCAAAAGAAACTTGACAATGGCGAATATGCTTCAGATGCCATGAAAGAAATGAGAGTTATGTAAGATAACTTTACAAAAGCATTATGAAACTGTCCTTTGGGCAGTTTCTTTTTTTATTATATAAAGTCACTATCATGGAAGTCATAAATACAAACGAATTTCTTAAACTCTCAAAGTCAATTCCTATTATTGATGTTCGATCACCACTAGAGTTTGAACAAGGTCATATTCCAGGAGCATTAAACATTCCTCTATTTTCAAATGAAGAACGTGAAATTGTTGGAACAACATACAAGCAAGTTGGTAAAATGAAAGCAATTGAACAAGGCTTAGATTTTACAGGAAACAAAATGAAAGACATTGCTATTAGAGGCTTGAAAGTTTCAAAGAGAAAATCATTACTTGTCCATTGTTGGAGAGGAGGAATGAGAAGTAACAGCATGGCATGGCTTTGGAATATAATGGGCGTTAAATGCTATCTGCTTGAGGGTGGTTATAAATCATATAGAAACCAATTGCTACAAGATTTCAAATCTTTAGACAATTTACATATACTACAAGGAGCAACAGGAAGTGGCAAAACCTATATTATCCATGAACTAGAAAGACAAGGAGAACAGGTTATTGACTTGGAGAAAATAGCAAATCATAAAGGTTCTGCATTTGGAGAATTAGGCGAGCGACCTCAACCAACAACCCAGCAATTCCAAAATAATCTTCATACTAAATTAAAAAGTTTAGATTTAGATAAAAGAATATGGGTAGAAGGAGAAAGTAGAACTATCGGAAAAGTTTACCTTCCTGAGACCTTATGGGAAAAGATGAATACCTCTAAAGTTGTTGAAGTCAACATACCACAAGAAAAACGAATACAACACTTGGTCAAAGATTATGGTAAATATAATAATGAAGATCTTATTAAAAGTGTAGAGAAGATACAAAAGAGATTCGGTTTTGACAAAGCAAAAACTTGTATTGATTACCTGAAGAATAGTCAATATGAAGAAGCAACAAAAATGCTGTTAGACTATTACGACAAGGCATATTCCTTTTCAAGAGAAAAGTATAAAACAAATACTCCAAAATTGTTTACCTTTGATAATATGAACTTTGAGATGATTACAAAACATATTATAGAAAACACATAGACAGGAAACCTTACTTCCTGTTCACCCTTTTGTAATTCCCTGCTCTTCCTTCCCATATATTACACAAACAATACATCTCATTCTTATAAAGTTATCCCTTATATTAACTTTCTTGCTCTTATACTACCTTTATTATGAAAAAAGAAAGATATTTCAGACATTTTCAAGTACTCATACTATCTTTCCTCTGCATAATGTACTTTGAAAGATATTACCTACTTACATTACTATCACCATTTACAAGTGTCCTGGAACAATACCATATTACACTACAGAAGACGGAACTAATTGCGTCCATCAACTCAATTGCTGGAGTTATTTTGTTTATTCCAATTATAGGGGGATTACTTATCACTAAGTTTGGAATGAATCGGGTTGGCTTATGGTCGACAATAATTACAATGGTTGGATGTCTTCTGATATTTATTTCATTCCTGAAACCATTCGGTCATGTTTACCCAACATTTTCTTATATCACATTACTTGTAGGACAATTTATTGCAGGATTAGGTTTAGCTCCAATTATGGTTGTAGTCCTGAGAATGCAACTCCATTGGTTCAAGGGAAAAGAATACGATATCGCTATGGGCATAACAAGTTCGGCCTTAAGAGTTGGTGCCTTCCTAGGGCTTTTTCTGGGACCTATATTCCTTAACCTACTAGGATGGCCTTTCCCAATGCTAGTACCTTTAATTCTTATACTTATAGTTCTTGTATTATACAGGGTGTACTTAAGGAAATGCAAACATGTTTCCAAGAAAAAACCTGAGCTTCATCCGGCGAAAGTAATTTCAGGTCAATCATTAAAAGACCTCAAAAGTATAATGAAACATGTGATGAAGGAAAGAAAGTTCTGGTTGTTATCAATAATCATCTTCACTTACTATGGATCTGTATTTCCATTCTTGGTCATAGCCCCTTCTTATTTCAATATATATTACAATCTCGAGATGAATACAGCTAGTTTTATATCATCAATTCTACCATTTATATCTGTAATCCTCACTCCTATCATAGGTCTATTAGTAAGCAAAATTGGTAAACCTCTAAACATCTCTATTATTGGAAGTTTCTGTATTCCTATTGGATTTATCGCATTATTATTACATCTACCATTAGTGATTCCTATAATATTATTAGGACTTACCTTATCACTAACATCATTAACTATATGGTTAGTAATTACACGATTATTCAAAAAGGAACATTATGCTGTAGCATCTGGATTACTATTATGGTGGTTTAATGCTGCTTTGTGGATTATGCCATGGGCAACCGGAATAATTATAGGTTTATCTTCTAGCGATTCACACAAATCGCCTATTGCCGCAATTCCCCTTTTATTAATCGCTTCAATAGTATTAACCATTTGTCAGTTATATCTTCTTTACCTAAATAAGAGAAACAAATTAAATCTTAACACTTTAAATAAGGGATAAAAAGAAAGGCCTCTGTTACCAGAGGCCTTATATATAAGAACGATATTTTCTGAATAAGAACTAAAAACTCTAAGAAAACTAAACTAAGGCTATGAAAACAAGTATTTGAAGCTAACTGAATTTGAATATATAACGGAATAAAAGTGAGGCATATTTCATTTTATTTAAAATAATTCTATTTTTTAACAACTATCACCTATCAAAAGCATCAGAATCCCCTCTATTTAACATAACATTGGCCGTATTTTTTAAATAAATCTACTCTCCATTTATATTTTATCACACAAGCTTATTCTAAGGTATTATTAGAGCAATAAAAAACCAAGAATCATACATTTAATATATTTATTATCAAATATATACTAGTGGAATTCTTGCAAAAGAAAGCGTACGAAATTCACCATAAACTAGCAAAACATTAGTATCTTTACAGGTGTGAATGGCTATGTAAGCCTTGTTAAACAAACATTTCGTCTATAAACAACATAACTTTACTATAAAATGCCAAAAGCAAAATTTGTTATCCGAAACCCAAAGGAGAAGAAAGAGCAATCGATAATCATTATATTCAGATATAAAAACAAAAGATTCTATAAATCATTAGGTATATCAATCTCACCCAAAAACTGGAATCCAAAAACTCAAAGAGCAAGAAATACTAATGATGTTCTTAATAAAGATGAGATCAACAATTATCTGAATGAATGGGCTATGATAATTGAACAAGTATACAACAAACTACTCACCTCGAAACAATCAATCAATAATCAAACCTTACTTAAAGAAGTCAACAAACATTTTAATCTGGATCAGCAAACAAACGACCTCTTCTCATATATAGAAAACTTTATAAAGAAGTCTAGTAGTAGAATCAATCCAAGAACAAAGAAAAGAATAGCAGAATCTACCATAAGTACATATAAAGAAACTCTCCGTATTCTCAGTAAATTCAATAAGGAAAAATACAGTATCAACTTTGATACCATAACTTTGGATTTCTATTATGACTTTGTTGCGTATATGCAAGAAGAGCAAAACTACAGCCTGAACAATTGTGGGAAACATATAAAAAACTTGAAGGTCTTCCTGAATGAAGCCACTGAAGACGGAACCAACACAAATCTAGCATATAAAAGCAAAAGATTTCTTGTACTTAAAGAAGATGTTGACAGCATCTACCTTTCTACTAAAGAATTGTTGAGCATCTACAATCTGGATTTAAGTCATGATAAATCTATGGACAGAGCAAGAGATCTATTCTTGATTGGTGCCTTTACTGGTTTAAGGGTATCTGACTTTAACAATCTTAAAGAAGAAAATATATTATCAAAACCTGGTGGAAAACTCCTTAAAGTAAACACCAAGAAAACAGGCGAACAAGTTGTCATCCCTCTAACTTCTATTGTAGAAAATATATTGAATAAATATGATGGTAAACCTCCAAGAGTAATCTCAGAAAAAAACCTGAATCCAATAATCAAGGTAATTGGTCGACTTGCTGGAATAAGAGATAAAGTTAGCATGACTATCACCAAAGGAGGTATCACAAGAACTGCCACTTACTTCAAATATGAATTAATAAAAACACACACCGCAAGAAGATCTTTCTGTACAAATGCATATCTCTCCGGTATTGACACATTAGACATCATGGCAATAAGTGGTCATAAAACAGAATCGGCATTCAAGAAGTATGTAAAAGTCACCAAAGAACAACATGCTGAAAAAATGCTAGATCATCCTTTCTTTAAAAACAATCATTTAAAGGTTGTTTAGCGTTTTATGGAAAAATTATAAACATGTATACCAATATGTCGCAAGAAAGTCCATGCCAACACATAACTACATAGAAAACAAATACCTACAAAACACAAAGAAAGTCTTCATACGACCTAGGAAAAACCTGATTGTTTCGTTATAATTAAGTATCTTTATTACTACTAAGCTTACACTACTTAAACTTAAATTATCATGCAAAACCTAAAGATTAGAAACGTTGAGCTAAGAGATGTTGACACAATTAAAGAATACATCAATAAAGAAGATTGGAATCCCGGAGATGGAGACGTTTTATTTTTCGCAAAACACTTTCCTGAATATTTTTATGTAGGCGAAATCAACAACGAAGTTGTATGCTCTGTTTTGGCTATCCCCTATGGGGATAACTTTAGTTTCATTGGGCTATTTATTGCAAAAGAAGAATTAAGGCAACAGGGTTTTGGAAAAACAATTGGAGAGCATCTACTCAAGAATATCAAAACAGAAAACCTTGGTTGTGATGCTGTCTTAAAGCAAGTTCAAAATTACAATAGATATGGTTTTGACTTACATTATAACAATGTAAGATATTCCGCTATAGCCCCAAAACATCCTACTCCTAAAGAAAATGTTTTCTCTCTAAGGAATATCATCTTTGATGATATTATCAACTATGACAAAAAGTGTTTCCAAATAGATCGACCTAAGTTTATAGATCTCTGGATGCATCAACAAGGAAGTTACGGATATTACAAACAGAAAAACGGTCAAATTTGTGGATTGGGATTAATTCGACCAGCTACTGAAGGCTATAGCATTGGTCCTCTTTATGGCGATACATATAAAGATGCAATAGATGTACTTAGCATGTTGCTTAATGAGATCCCTGATCAGCCTTTCTATATTGACATTCCCGAATCCAACAAAAGTATAAATGAAATCATATCGCATTTCAACTTATCCAAAGTAACTGAGTTTGGAAGAATGTATACAAATGGATATTCAGGTCTTCCTATAGCAAAAGTGTATGGAGTCACTTGTGTTATTAGCGGATAAACACACAAAAGAATCAAAATAAGAAATTATAAAAGGAGCGCATTAGCTCATTTTGTCATTTATATTATATAAATTTATAATAAATCCATTACTAACCTAATGCATATACAAAATGAAAAAAAAGAACTTAAAACTTAACTTCAACAAGCATATTATTGCTAAACTTAATCCTTCTGAACAAAGTCTGATTATTGGAGCAGCAACCACTAGTGCTAGCTGCTGGTCTGATTGTATTGGAATTTGCTTCTCTGAACCAATTAATTGCTAGACAATATTCTACAATATATTATAAATAAAAAAGAGCTGTTCAGTTGAATAGCTCTTTTTGGTTTTTATTGCTTCACTGAACTGTATTTTCAGTCAAACAATATATCATTGTAAGCAATTCAATTAATCCATTACTAACTTAATAAATGAAAAAATGAAAAAGAAAAACTTAAAACTTAGCTTCAACAAGCAAACTATTGCCAAACTTAATTCTTCTGAGAAAAATCAAATTGTGGGAGCCTCGAATATTTGTGCTACAATACAAATCTGTGTTCTCACAATAAAAGACTGTATTTATACCAGTCCTACATGTGACGGATGTTCTTATCCTTGTCAAGTAACTAAAGATCCTATGTGCCCAGAGCCTTCAAAGATTTGTCATTCAGTAATATGTTAATAATACATATTATCAAAAGAAAGGCTGCTCTATTAAAGGAGTAGCTTTTTTTATTTAAATATTTTTTCGCTTCACTGAACTATATTTTCAGAAAAGCAATTCATTACTAACTTAATAAATACAAAAATGAAAAAGAAAAACTTAAAACTTAACTTTAATAAGCAAACTATTGCTAAACTTAATCCTTCTGAACAAAATCAAATTGTTGGAGCTTCCGACATACCTTGTACCGTTACCTGTATATGTACACTAGAAACATTCGATTGCCTGAATACTTGTGTCTATTGTACCCCTCTTGATACTTTAAGTAATGTCCCATGTCCCATTACTAATAACAATTATTAAAGATATAATCAATAAAAAAGCCACAATGTGGCTTTTTTTATTTTTTCATATATTCCTGAAACTGTTTTATCTTTTCTTTCTTCTTGTAATTCTTTTTCCTGTAGTACACTTCCAATGCAACAGATCTTTGCTTAAGGTTGATATGAGCCAGAACTTCCCTAGCTATAATTCTTATAATCATATATGTAGGGATAGCTATAATCATTCCGCTAACACCACCAAGAGAACCGCCCATACTTATGACCAGAAATATCTCAATAGGTTTAGCCTTCACACTATTACCGTATATCAAAGGCTGAAGTAAAAAATTATCAATAAGATTTGCTCCTAGGAAAACAATAGGAACAACCATTGAATGTCTTAGAATCAAATCGAATTCATTATTACTCAGATTTGTACTTAGTGTAAGTATTGTTCCTAGAGTCATACCAATCAAAGGCCCTACATATGGTATTATATTCAAAAGTCCTCCCAGAAAGCCAATAAGAAAAGCATTCTTCACTCCGATAACCCATAATGAAAAACTGATAAGCACCATCATCGTAAGTACCTCTATACCTATACCCTTAAAATATGAAGATTGAGCACTAAGGATTTCAGACACAACAGACCTAAACTTCGAACGGAATTCATGAGGAATGATCCAATTTATAAAATCACTATAAAGAGATTCATCATATAACATATAGAAAGTAAAGAATAATATAGAGAAGAATCCAATAAATATAGAACCTGTTGCAGAAAGTATAAAAGAGAAAACACTTTTAAAAGTTGCAAAGTTGACTACATTCGAAAACTGTTCTGTGATAGCACTCTCAAATGTATCCCCTTTCTTGATAATCTCATTTTGCACCAAGAAGCTCTTTAGTTCATTCAATGGTTCACGATAATGGTTCAACACACTCCCAAAATCAATCTTAGATATCACTTGAGCTTGAGAGCTCAACAAAGGAACGATAATAGAAATTATAATAGAGATCAGCCCAACACTAATAACCAAACTCATTAATGCAGAAATTGCCCTTGGAAGTTTGATACGTTTATACCTTAACTTATCAAATATTTTCATGAACGGTCGCCCTATCAGAGAAAGAATTATAGAGATAACCAAGTAAACAAAAAGATGAGTGAAGAAATAAATAAAAGTGATAATTAACAAAACACTAATTACTAATAACCAGATAGACGTTTTTCCAAACATAACTCATTTATGATTGAGACATAATATTACGATAGTTATGATTGAAACAAAAAAATAAGGGTTGTATTGCACAACCCTTATTATAATTACCTTATATCGATATTTTACTATTGAGCAGCATTTCTGGCTCTTTTTCTATCATGCTCATTAAGCATAATCTTTCTTAATCTGGTATGGTGTGGAGTAACTTCGATATATTCATCTTCACGAACATATTCCATATACTCTTCAAGAGACATCTTTATTGCCGGAGCAATCATTATCTTATCATCTGCTCCTGAAGATCTCATGTTTGAAAGCTTCTTGGTTTTTGTAACATTAATTACAAGATCCATATTTCTCACATGCTCACCAATAACCTGTCCTTCATAAACATCTTCAGTAGGATTCACAAAGAATTTACCTCTGTCCTGAAGTTTATCTATAGAATAAGGAATAGCAACACCAATTTCCATACAAATCAAAGCACCAGCTTTATTGATTGTAAGACCATCTTTCCAAGGCTCATAACCTTTAAATCTATGAGCAATAACAGCCTCTCCCTCAGTTGCGGTAAGCATTTGGTTTCTAAGTCCGATCAATCCACGAGCAGGAATAGAGAACTCAAGGTGCTGAACATCAGTTTTAGTCTCAATATTCAGGATATCACCTTTTCTGTTTGTAACAAGCTCTATTACCTTACCGGCAAACTGCTCAGGAACGTGTACTGTCAATATCTCAACAGGCTCACACTTCTGACCGTCAATAGTTTTTATAAGTACCTGAGGTTGTCCCAACTGAAATTCATAACCTTCTCTTCTCATTGTTTCAACAAGAATAGACAAGTGAAGAATACCCCTACCATAAACAAGAAACTTATCAGCAGAGTTTGTTTCTTCTACTTTCAAAGCAAGGTTTCTTTCAGTTTCAGAGAATAGTCTATCTCTAAGGTGACGAGAAGTTAAAAACTTACCATCTCTACCAAAGAAAGGAGAATCATTGATAGCAAACAACATACTCATTGTTGGCTCATCAATATTAATTGGAGGCAATGCCTCTTGATTTTCTATACAGGTAACAGTATCACCAATATCAAACTTATCGAAGCCTACCATTGCTACGATCTCACCAGAACGCGCACTTCCTTCAAGCTTCTCCTTACCAAGACCTTCAAAAGCATGAAGTTCTTTGATAACTGACTTTGTCTTACTACCGTCTCTATGTAAAACAGAAACTTGCATACCTGCCTTAAACTCACCTCTATTGATACGGCCAATAGCAATACGGCCAACATAAGAAGAGAAATCCAATGAGGTTATCATCATTTGCGCATCACCTTCATTGATCTTTGCAGATGGGATCTCTTTTATAATAGTATCTAATAGATAAGAAACATCTTCAGTCTTGTTATTGTAATCATCAGACATCCATCCCTCTTTAGAAGAACCATATACAGTAACAAAATCTAACTGATCTTCTGTAGCACCCAAGTTAAACATCAAATCAAAGACCTCATCCTGTACCTCTTCAGGCTTACAATTTGGCTTATCAACCTTATTAATAACAACAACAGGCTTTTTATTCAGGCTTAATGCTTTCTGTAAAACGAATCTTGTTTGAGGCATCGGTCCTTCAAAAGCATCTACCAATAGCAATACGCCATCAGCCATATTAAGTACACGTTCTACCTCTCCACCAAAGTCAGAGTGACCAGGTGTATCAATAATGTTAATCTTAACATCTTTATAACGAACAGACACATTCTTCGAAAGTATCGTAATACCTCTTTCACGCTCTAAGTCATTATTATCTAAAATCAACTCCCCTACTTCCTGATTCTTTCTAAACAGCTTCACTTGATGAAGCATCTTATCAACAAGAGTTGTCTTTCCATGATCAACATGGGCTATAATAGCAATGTTTCTTATATCTTGCATAATTCTCTATTGTCTTTTGCCACAAAAATGACGCGCAAAAATAGTTCAATAATTGATACAAAAAGCTCTAATATTCAATTTTTATTGTATATAAAAGAAATTCTTTTTGCAAATAGCTATTTATACACATTTACAGACACTTATAAGTTCACTCAAACTAAACATCAAAACCTTTCTATAGTCTATACATTGAACTTTTCCTATATATATTGTTTTATTTATGAGCTAACTTAAGAAACAAGTAAGTAATGCTATCGTATGTGTAACTTTTCTAAGAAACAAGCCTATGCTTATTGTGAACAGAAATTCACAGGATCCTTATTTTAATATTGCTGCTGAAGAGTACTTTCTGAAGCAATTTGATGATGATATCTTCATGCTTTGGATTAACAGTCCTTCAATAATAATTGGAAAGCATCAGAATGCGTATAAAGAAATTGATCGTGAAATTATTAAAGAAAGAAAGATTCCTATTATAAGAAGAATAACTGGTGGAGGAACAGTTTATCATGATTCAGGAAACCTAAACTTTACCTTTATCAAAAGCTCAAAAAGAAAAGATAATCTGGTTTCTTTCGAAAAATATACCCTTCCAATAATTGAAGCTCTTCAAAAACTGGGTGCAGATGCCCATTTTGCAGGAAACAATAATATATGTATAGGAAGCAAGAAGATCTCAGGAAATGCGGCTCATGTGTATAGGAATAGAGTAATGCATCACGGAACAATCCTATTTAATTCTGATTTAACTATACTCAATAATATTATCAATAATAAGAAGAATTTCTTTGAAGATAAAGCAGTGAAAAGTAATACTGTTCCTGTTACTAATGTAAAGGATCATATTAATGCAAATATAGGAACTCAGGAATTTCTGTTTATGATAGAGGATATTGTCACAAAGACTTTTGACGATATAAAGTATTATTCTTTAACAATAAAAGATATTAACAATATCGAAAAGCTTATTCGGGAAAGATACTCTACATGGGATTGGAATTTTGGATACTCCCCCACTTATAAGTTTACTAATAATATTGATATCGATGCAGCAAGCTACTCAATAGAACTTAAGATAAGGAATGGAAGAATCAAAGATCTGGAAATATTGAAAGATAAACTGCCCTATGATAAAAATGAAATTATATATGGTAGTCTACATGACGAGAAACATCATCCCGAAATAATTCATTCTGCTATGGAAAGAATTATCAAAGAACATCCTTCTATTCCTGTAGAAATAGAAAAGCTATTTTTCTAAACAATAGCAACTATAAGCATAAACAATCCATATACACAAACTGTTATTCTTAAGTCAATGTGTACATAACCTACTAAATTAAATTCGATGAAAGCAGATAATATTTTTGAAAAGCTTTGGAGTCAATATACAGAGAAAAACCCTTCTGTACAGAAAATTCATGACTTGTTTATTAATGAAGGTGAAGAAGTAATCAATGATCATATTGCATTCAGAACATTCAACCTTCCTGGTGTTGATATTGACACTCTTGCAAAACCCTTTCTAGAGACTGGTTATACATATATAAACAGTTATGATTTCGAAACAAAGAAGTTAAACGCTAAGCATTTTGAGCACTCTAAAGATCCGAATGCCCCAAGGGTTTTTATTAGTGAACTTAGAGTAGAAGAGTTTTCTCCATTCCTTCAAGAAACTGTTCGTAGTCTTGTAAACAGCATTCCAAAGGAAAAGATCGAAAGCAACGAATTAATCTATAGCGGTAGATTATGGGAGAAGCCATCTTTTGATATCTATGAGAAACTCAGAAAAGAATCTGAATATGCGGCATGGTTATATGTCTTTGGATTCTGTGCAAACCACTTTACCGTAAGCATCAATCATCTATGTCAACTAGATTCAATAGAAAAGGTAAACGAATTCTTGAAAAAGAACAACTTTATTCTTAATGATAGCGGTGGAGAAATTAAAGGAACTCCGAAAGATTTATTGGAACAAAGTAGTATTCGTGCAGAACATATCTCTGTAGAATTTAAAGAAGGCGTTCATAATATCCCTGGTTGTTATTATGAATTTGCACGACGTTATAAAGATGAAAGAGGAATTATTTATTCTGGATTCATAGCAAAAAGTGCTGATAAGATATTCGAAAGCACTGACCAACATAATAAAGAATAATTGGTGTTTTTAAGCTACTATAATTAGTCTTTCAAGAAATAAATATCATTCTCCCGAAAAGTGTACTTTTCGGGATTTTTTTATGAACTACTTATATTGAATCAGCTTAACTACTATAGGTGATAGTGAAAATCTTCCTCCCAAAAATTTAGAAATCTTCGGGGGACAAAAATCAATCTTTCCGTTGAAGATTGACCATCCTCCCCTTGAAGTTCCCCTATCCGCCTAGGGGAAGATGCTCATTCATCACCTGATAAATTACTATTTTTCCTTACCAAGGATTAATATCATTCTCCCACGAAATAAAAAGTATAATAAAAAAATATACTTTTAAAGTTTCTTCAAGTTCTCATTCAATTAGTTATTAAATTAGTTCATCAGAAATACCAATAAAAACACCATATTACTTGTTAAATTAACAATCCATATTTACTTTTCGACCATAAAAAGAAATACCATGGGAATATCTAAAATTTACAGAAAACTAGAAGAGTTAAGACAAAGTTTTCTTGGAGAAATACACATTGATGAAGCAACCCGCCTTATCTATGCTACTGATGCATCAGCATATCGCGAAAAGCCTTTGGCAGTGGTAATGCCTAAAAACAAAGACGACATAAAAACCCTTATCACTTTTGCAAAAGAAAATAAAACAGCAATTATCCCAAGAACAGCTGGAACTTCTTTAGCTGGTCAGGTCGTCGGAAACGGTATTGTCGCTGATGTTTCGAAATATATGACCGAAATAATAGAACTTAATGTTGAAGAAAAATGGGTAAAAGTACAACCTGGTGTAATACTCGATGAACTCAACATCTTCCTAAAAGAACATGGTTTATTTTTTGGACCTGAAACTTCTACATCAAATAGATGTATGATCGGCGGAATGCTTGGCAACAATTCTTGTGGTGCACACTCATTGGTATATGGTAGTACAAGAGATCACACAATTTCTGCGAAAGTAATATTAAGTGATGGATCAGATATAGAATTCAAATCTGTAGACAACAAAGAATTTGAAGAAAAGTGTAAGCTCAACACTCTTGAAGGGAATATTTACAAGAATATAAACAACACTCTTTCTAATAATATCAATCAAGAAAATATAAGAACAGAATTTCCAGACCCAAAATTAGAAAGAAGAAATACAGGATATGCTGTTGATTTATTATTAGAGTCATCACCATTTACTCAAGGAAAAGAAAATTTCAACTTTTGCAAGCTACTTGCAGGATCAGAAGGAACATTAGCTTTTACATATGAAATAAAATTAAACCTTGTTTCTCTTCCTCCAAAAGAAAAAGCTCTTATGTGTATTCATATGGAAAGCCTTGAAGACACATTCAAAGGAAATTTAATTGCTCTGGAAGAAAAACCTGTATCTGTCGAGTTAATGGATGACATCATCATTGAACTTTCCAGTAAAAATACAGAACAGCAAAAAAATAAATTCTTCATAAAAGGCCATCCAAAAGCTATACTTATAGTTGAGTTTGCCGAAGAAGACAAAGAAGTGCTACAAAAAAAACTCGGCAATCTGGAATCGAAGTTAAGAGCAGCAAATTATGGTTATCACTTTCCAGTAGTAACGGGTAGTGACATTGGAAAAGTTTGGGCTTTACGAAAAGCTGGATTAGGAATACTTGCAAATATTCCGGGAGATGCAAAGCCTGCTCCTGTGATTGAAGATACTGCGGTAGTTGCTGAGGTTCTCCCTGATTATATGAGAGAATTTAAAGAAATTATGGTGAAATACGGAAAAGAATGTGTTTACTATGCACATATTGCAACTGGAGAAATTCACCTAAGACCAATATTGAATCTGAAAGACAAAAAAGATATTGAGCTTTTCCATGATATAGCATTAGATGTTGCAAAGCTTGTGAAAAAATATAAAGGCTCTATTTCTGGAGAACATGGAGATGGCCGACTTCGAGGGCAATTTATTCCTTTAATGATTGGTGAACAGAATTACAAATTGCTTTTGGATATAAAAGAAACTTGGGATCCTCAACATATCTTCAATCCTGAAAAAATTGTAAACACTCCAAAGATGAATACTTCCCTGCGTTATAAACCGGGTCAGGAAACACGCATGGTAGATACTATTTTCAATTGGGATAAAGATCAAGGAATATTAAGAGCTGCCGAAAAATGCAATGGTACTGCTGCTTGTAGAAAAACTGAAGTTGTTGGTGGCACTATGTGTCCCAGCTATATGGCTACCAGAGATGAAAAGGCTACAACTCGTGCAAGAGCTAATATCCTAAGAGAATTTCTCACAAATAGTCCTAAAGAAAATCCTTATGATCATGATGAGATTTATAAGATAATGGATCTATGTTTATCTTGTAAAGCTTGCAAAAGTGAATGTCCTTCAAATGTTGATGTTGCTAAATTGAAAGCAGAATTTCTTCAGCATTATTATGATGCCCATAGTATCCCATTAAGAACAAGAGCTATAGCAGAAATTTCAAAGATCAACGCTTTGGGTTCTATTTTTCCTGCTGTAACCAACTTCTTTATGAGCCATCCGTTTTTCTCAAAACTTATGATGAAAACATTGGGATTTTCAGAACATCGAAAAATGCCTTTATTATACAAAACCACTCTTGACAGATGGTTTAATCATAACAAGAAAAAACTAGAAGCAAATACAAATACGCCAAATAAAGGTAAAGTATATCTATTCAATGACGAGTTCACAAAATTTAATGATACTGAAATTGGAATAAAAGGCATACAGGTTTTAACAAAATTAGGTTATGAAGTCATCATTCCCCGTCATGATGTAAGTGGAAGAACTTATTTATCGAAAGGACTTCTTCGACAAGCAAAAAAAATTGCAAACACAAACATTCAACTTCTAAAGGATATTATCACAAACGAAACTCCTCTTATTGGAGTTGAGCCATCTGCAATATTAGCTTTTAGAGATGAATATCCTGAACTTGCAATTCCTGAACTAAAAGAAGCTGCTGATCAACTTGCAAAAAATAGTTATCTGTTCGAAGAATTTATTGCAAGAGAAATAGATGCAGGAAATATTATTAAGGAACAATTTACAAAGGAGAAACAAAAAATTAAACTTCATGGTCATTGTCAGCAAAAAGCTGTGGCATCAACAATGACCTCAAAGAAAGTATTATCATTTCCAGAAAACTATACCGTTGAAGAAATCCCATCAGGTTGTTGTGGAATGGCAGGATCATTTGGATATGAAAAAGAACATTATGAAGTTTCAATGAAAGTTGGTGAACTTGTATTATTCCCTGCTATCAGAAGTAGTGAGCCCGATACGATTATCTCTGCTCCCGGAACTTCTTGCAGACACCAAATAAAAGATGGTACACAACGAACTGCCTTTCATCCTATAGAAATACTCTTCGCCGCCATGATCCTAGAATAAGTTTAATTGCTCGTAGAGTACGATAATTACATATAAAACCACACGACTTCTAAATTATCGCACATATGAGCCCAATGTTATGTTAAATAATAAGGAACTATCTTAAAAAAAGTAGTTCCTTATTACTAAATCTAATAATTGAGAATAACAAAATCTCTTTATCAAAGTCAAACCCCTACAAATAACATACTAATATACAAGACATAAACTCTATAAACAAAAAACATACTAATAAATGCCTTTATCATAAAATAGTGATAATCTACTTATACAAAGTAGATGTTTAATTTGGTTTAATATATTGCTCTAGCATTTCTCTTTTTAATTGCATTCAATAATTCTGTCAAAACTTTTGATATAATATATTAATATGCCCTTTTAGCATTTCTTGTTCCTTTAAAGTTTAGATTATTAATTGTAATTCATAAGTTATTTTGCCCCCTATTTGTTTTGAATATATAAAATAAGAAAATGTAGAATTGAAATTGATTAGAGTAATTTTGTATTCATCATGAATTTGCTTTAGTTAGACATGTGTGCTCTAAAATAAGTCATGAACTTCTTGATTTCAGACCAAGATGCTATCTTTATTCTTTTATTGACAGCAGGTTGTGAAATCTTCAATTCACTAGCTATCTCTTGTTGAGTATAGCCTCTCAATAAATAGAATACAACTTCCCATTGAAAATCAGACCATTTCCGTATAATCGCCTCCACCAAAGAAAAACTTGCGTCTATCTCTTCATTCAAAATCAATGAAGGAGAATTAAACAAAAGACATCTAGTTTTCTTATAAGCTTTCATTTGAGATGATGTTGCTAGTTTCGTTTTGCTCCAAGAAGCTCTTACTCGTTCTAGCTTAATACTGATTTTGCAATCTAATGATTTTCCAAGACCTATAGCAGAGTATTGAACAGCCGTTCTTATACTAAAACTATAATCCAAAGCAAAAGTAGGATCAACTAACACTCCTTTAAAGTTGTTGTCATCAAAAAATGAAAATTCCTCTTTAATTATCCCCTTACGAATAGTTTGAAGACGTAGAAATTCTTTTTTGACTTCTTTGATTACTTTTTCGTAATCTTCTTTAGTCAGAGCTTCTGATCCAATAATATTGCCTGTAATAACAGCAATGTATTTATGCATCATTTTAAATTTTTGGGTTATAATTCAAATATAAAAAATATATCTAAAGAATAATTATAAATGCAAACTAAAAAATTTACTCTTTACGTATACAAAAGTATTAAAATATGGCCAGATATGCGTTAGTTTATAGGAAGTACGTACTTTTGTCAAAATAAACATCAAAATAGAAATGCTAGAAATATCATATTCCCCAGAAATAAAAGACTTAAAAAAAGCTGCTATTGAGCCTTTTCGCAGAAATCCAATACTTTATATAATAATATTAGTGTGTGCAATACAGGCTATCATTGGTATTATCGGAGCCCTCGGAATAACAAAAGTAGATAACTATGGATCAGCTTTAATCATAGGCTTGGTAATACCATTCATTATATATCTTGCTTTTTATGTTTCTTTTAGAACTTCCATAAAATCTCATGACAAAATAAAGATTGAATTGGATGATTATCATTTTAAATTGACAACAAACCCAGACAATGACGAAAGTCAGAGTTGGGAAAAGATTATAAAAGTAAGAGAACATGATGATTTGTATTTTTTATTCCCAATGGCATATTATGCCATCCCGATAAATAAAAAGGAACTTAGAAATAATGACAAGTTGTTCAGAGAGTTTATCTTACAAAATAACAAAATCAAAAACATCAAAATGAAGTAATTCAAAAACTATAAAAACAGAAACTAAGAGCCAGTTGAAATTAACTGGCTTTTTTTATAATCTATTATTTCACCATAAAGAACCCCATTTTATAGAATCCATTTTCTTATATTTGAGAAGAGATTAATTTATTTTAACTAAAAATATAAAGATGGCTAATTTCTTTTCAGGAATATTAAATTTCTTTTCCAACAGTGGAAATAATCTTATTGATACAATTGGAGATACAGTAGATAGATTTGTACACACTGACGAAGAAAAAGAAAAACTCAAAAAAGAGCTTCTCAAAATAAAAATCGAGCAACAGCAAAACGAACAACGTTTTATTCTCGAACTAGAAAAAATGAGAATGGAAAAAGAAGCTCAGCTAGAAAAGTCAGTTCAAGCTCAAATTGATTCGAAAAAAGAATTAATGCTTGAAGAATTAAAGCAAGAAGATAAATACACAAAAAGAGCCAGACCTACAGTAATTTACATGGGATTAATATTTATCTTCCTTGAATTAATCGGATTGAGGTTAGTGATTTTTGATAGCTTAGATGTTGACCCAAAAATTATAGAAAGCTCAAATAATATCTTCGAATGGTTTATGACTGCCTGGGCTTCAGTTATAGGAATTTATTCAATAGGAAGAACTGTAGAAAAAAAGGGATTGCCAATAAAATGGAGAACAAAAAGAAATATCACATCCCAAGACACAGAGACGAAAACAGAAAAAGAAATTAAAGAACTTATAAAGGATCAAATCAAATGGTAAATATTGTTCTTCACTGTTCTGATTCATCTTTCGGTAATTCTGCTTTAATTGGAAAGTGGCATGTAACAGAAAGAAAGTGGTCTGGAATTGGTTATCATTATGTAATCCTAAATGGCTGGCTTTCGTCAACTCATTATAATCCCAAATTCAATGGGCATATTGAAACAGGAAGACCTCTTGATAATTCTAATTCAATTGAAAAAACAGAAATCGGTGCACATGTAAAAGGCTTTAATTCTAATTCGATTGGAATTTGTCTAATTGGAAAATCCGGACAATTCACCGAAGAGCAATTATACTCAGCTCTCGAATTAATTCATGATCTTGAAGAACAATTCAACACTGTAAACATTTGCCAACATAGTGATCTGGATTCGAAAAAACCAAATTGTGCAGGATTAAATATGGAAGGATTCAAAACTAACTTAGAAAAATACAAACAACTATTATCGAAATATAAGTAACAAGGCTGATTTCAGCCTTGTTACTTTAATGAGATCAAAGGTTATAAATAAACAATTTAACATAATCAACGTCTCATACGTAAGTTCTTTTATAGAAAGCTATCAAATGGAAGCCTAAAACACAAAATACGCCAATTTACAACATGCTGATTTACAATACATTCCTTGTTTACATATACTTATAAACATCGATCATAAAAACTCTTTTCTTGTACACTCTCTATATCCCTTATCAACAAAGGATTGCAAAGGTTATCTATTTTAGGAAAAACAAGTTATTTCTATCAAAATACTGAAGTTTGTACAGATTATTTCAGGATAGAGATTTTGCCCTTGCCCTTAGTAAGGCTTCCAATTATTGAAGCATTCATACCATTATCTAATAACTCCGATAATAATTTTTCTTTGTCATTTGAGCTAACAGCAATAAGAAGCCCACCCGAAGTTTGAGCATCACACAATAATAATCGATGAACATTACTGATCTCATTAGAGAAATCAACTTTATCTTCAATATGCTTAAGATTATTTTTTGACCCTCCCGGAATTATACCAGAGATAGCACAATCATAAGCACCAGAAATAAAAGGAACTTTAGATAAATATATCTCAGCACCAAGCTCACTTGCAGAAGTAATTTCATACAAATGCCCCAATAATCCAAAACCAGTAATGTCGGTACAAGTGCTAATATCATAATTGACCATGATTTCAGCAGCACGCTTATTCAATGTTGCCATAATCTGAGAAATCTCTTTTGCCTTATCATTATCGACAATTCCCCTTTTCACAGCAGTTGACAAAATACCAAGCCCTAAAGGTTTTGTAAGAATCAACACATGATTATCTTTTGCCTTATCATTACTCAAAATTTTATCAGGATGAATCTTTCCACTCACTACCATTCCAAACTTAGGTTCAGTATCTTCAACTGTATGTCCCCCAAGTATAGATATTCCAGCTTCGGAAGCCTTATCTGAAGCACCTTTCAGTATCTGCGTCAAAACATCCATTGGTAAACGATGATCTGGAAAGCCCACTATATTCTGAGCAAACAACGGCTGAGCCCCCATAGCATAAATATCACTCAATGCATTTGCCGCAGCAATTTGCCCAAATTCATATGGATCATCAACAATTGGAGTGAAAAAATCTAAACTTTGAACAATTGCAGTATTGTTATCAATTTTGAAAACAGAGGCATCATCAGAATGAGAATTACCAACAATAACATTAGGATCAGGAAAAATAGGAACACTTTTCAAAACTCTCTCCAAATATTGTGGGCGAATTTTACATGCACAACCCAAACCATGTGTATAATGTGTAAGCTTAATTTCATCAGAACTAATCGAAGAAGAATCACAAATCTGATCTACATCATTCTTCAGCTTATTTACAGAATCAACAATAATCTTTGACGCTTTAAGAATCTCTTCGTCTGTAGTAAATTTCCCAACAGACAAACGTATCGTTCCCATTGCAATATCCACAGGAATACCCATTGCTTCAAGAACGTAAGAAATATTTATATCATCACTATGGCAAGCAGCTCCTGCAGAAGCAGCCACTTCTTCCATTTCATCTAACAAAGTATTTGCTTCTATTCCAGGAAATGAAATATTCAAAGTATTAGGTAACGATTGTTCCGGATGACCATTGATTTTAAAATCAGAAATATGAGAAATGATATTATCACACAACAAATCACGCAAATATTTATACCTATCATGTAATTCTTCGAGATCTTGTTTTACAATATGTGCAGCCTGACCTATTCCAACAATTTCAAGAACATTTTCTGTTCCTGCTCTCAAATCACTTTCATGATTTGCCCCATGAATTAACTTTTCCAGTTTTACACCTCGACGAATATACAAAGCTCCAATCCCCTTTGGCGCATAAAATTTATGTCCCGCAACAGACAATAGATCAACATCAAGATCTTTGACATCAACAGAAATTTTACCTATAGATTGAGCTGCATCACAATGTAAGAAAATATCATGCTGTTTGGCAATCTTCGAAATTGCTTTTATCGGCTGGATAGTTCCAACTTCATTATTCGCATGCATTATAGATATCAAAATTGTATCAGGAGTAATAGCCTTTTCAATATCTTCAGGATTTACCATTCCAAATTCATCAACACCAACAATAGTAATTCGAAAGCCTTCCCTTTCCAAAAACTTATAAACTTCCAAAGTAGCAGGATGCTCAATAGCAGAAGTTATCAAGTGGTTTCCTCTATGTCGATTGGCATATGCAATTCCTTTTATAGAATAATTATTTGACTCAGAACCACCACTAGTAAAAATTAATTCATCCAATTCACAATTCAGCAATTCACAAACTTGCTTACGTGCATTCTCTACAGCCATTTTTGTTTTCATTCCAAAAACATGTGAACTTGAAGGATTACCAAAATAGCTTTCAAGAAAAGGCTTCATAACTTCTGCAACCTCTGGAGATATAGGAGTTGTTGCATTGTAATCTAAATATATAATATTATTATCTCTATCTTTCATTATTTCAATTTTATAAGCAAATGTAGGAATAATAGCAAAAGAAGGCTATGTATAGAATTTTCTAAAGTGCTTCATATATCAAAAAAACAGGACTGCGATTAATCAACTACAGAAAAACACTACATATGAAGAGTTGATTATGTTAAATAACTGTTCAATTGATAGATTTATGAAACATAAAACGATTAATCACTTTCTATAAAACAAAAAAGATCGATATATAATCGATCTTTTCCCCATTTTATTTGAAATACATAAAATTAAATCCGTTGATTCAGTATTGATATTATCTTCCAACCATCTTCAAATTTGCACAATGAAATATAATTAGTATAGAGATCATCAGTATTTCTAGATAATTTCACTTTGACTAAAGCAAAATCTTTTTCTACATCAATAGACTCAAACTTACATTCTATAGGATGGGTTTTATCTTTATATTTTTTAGCCTTTTTATAATAATCAAAGTACTTATCAATAGTCAACTGATTCGTATTACCATTTAAGCAACTTACAAAAACAAACTCATCAGAAAAATATTCTCTAGCACTTTTTAGATCATCAAAATTATGAACCCCATTAACATAATCATTAGTTATGATACTCTTTATATCATTAACATTTTGTAGATTGTTGTTTGATTGAGCGAATATAGCGACATCAACCATTAGAAATAATACAGTTAAAATAATTAGCTTTTTCATAGAGAACTACAGTTTATGTTGTATGTAAGTATATCTAATGATCATACCACATAACAGAAGATTTAATAATCAATGGTTTACAAAACAGTTAAAATAAAATTAGAAAATAAGGTGTTCAATATCCAGCATTTCATGTTCAAATGCGAACATCTAGTTATATAAAAAAAGGCCTCAAAAGAGACCTTGATATTCTAATTAGCTTAGAATAAATGATTATATCTAAAAAGGAAAAGTGTCGAATTTAAATCCTAACAGAAATATTCTTCATAATCTTCCAATCACCATCTGCCTTCACAAGAGTAAAGTTATAAATATGAGTAAATTGCTGCTTGTTATATACCTTAACTTTAGCCGTTGCTTCACCACCAACAATATCAATAGATTCAAACTCTGCAGTTATATCAGGATCGATCCTATTTCTATCAAAACGCCCATGTCGAATTTGCCCTTCCATCTTTGCCCTAGACCTGCAATTCACTACTCCATAAGCATTTGTAATCTGCTTAAAATCTTTATGAGTACCATCAAGGAAGGCCTTAGGACTCTTTAGATTCTCATAAGCTTGAATAAAAGAAACATTTATCAGATTCTGAACCTCCTGTTTTTCAACTTGTTTATTAGAATTCTGAGCAAATGTAAAAACATGAATTATAGTTAAAAGTGTAGTTAAATAAAAATACTTCATTTCAAAATAGTTTTAAATATATAGTTATTCGTAGTAATTATTCACTTATAAGTATGACAAACTATATACCAAAAACCACAACTAAACACTTATTCTCATATTATATAAATAGTCTAATTTAATCAACAAAAGAATAAAAAAAATGCAGGCCAGTAAAATGCTGACCTACATCATATAACGTTTAGAATCCATGAACAACAAATAGCTCTCTATCTTTAAGTAAATTCTGATTACCAATCATAGATTTTAATTTATTCAAAGATTCTTCTAAAACAGCTTTTGTCTTCACATTCTTTTCTTGAGACAAAGCAACTTCTACATCATAAATTGCATCTGTACGTTCTAATTGTACAAGAGCTTTAGCAGCCTCTTGTCTCACTTCAGGATTAAAATCCCTTAACATTCCCATAAAATACTTCTTTGCAGACCATACATTTAAAGATGTAATTTCATGTATTGCATTTATTTTCTCTTCAGGAGTCTTAAATAAATCATTGTACAACTTACGTTGTAAAGTTCTTTTTTCCTTATCAAATAAAATCTCTTTAGTGTGAGTCTCTGGCCTAACTACAGAAGAGTTATATTGGATGAAATCACGCTTAGCAACATATCTTGCAATTCTAGGAATCATCCATCTCATACCTGGAGTAGATTCTGGATGACCAACAAAAGAAGCAGTTCTTCCCTTTCCTGCATCAGTAACAACAACAAATGGTTTATTATTTGTCATATCTGCAGGAGTACCTTCAATCAAATGAACATCTGAAAGCATTGTGCTTAAAGAAGAAGACTTAACATTCTCCACATTAATTGCTTCCAATACAGGGCCTTCATAATAATTACAATAAGAGATTTCTCTATCTTTCAGTTCAGGAAAGATCTTTTCACCTTCACTAGTCAAGTTGAACTTAACCAGACCGTTCCCTCTATGATCATGCTCTATATCTATAGCTTTATATGCTGATAAATCTAAGCTTGGATAGCCTGAAGTAGCAGTGAGAATATAAGCGCCAGCACAAATACCAATTACTCCTTTTCCTTTTTTCAAAACATACTCTCGAATCTTTTCAATTCCTTTTTGGCCTAAGCTATTTGTCTCACTCTTTCCACCACCTCCGGGAAATAAAACTACATCTAACTGATCTAATTTATCAGACATAATATCTGCTGCAGAAATTACCTGAGGAATGATATCCTTATCTATCTTTAAAGCTTCAACAGCATCAACAATACAAATAGGACTATCTCCATTACGATTAAATACTCCAACTTTTATCTTACCTGAAGTATCAAAACTCTTAACATCTGGTTCACCTTGCACTTTCTCATTCTTAGTAGAACAAGACATCATAAAAAATGCTATAAAACTCAATAATAATACGTAAACATTATTCTTTTTCATCTTTATATATTTTATTCTTCATTAGTTTGCAAGATAATACAGATTTTAAATTACTTCATTAATTTTTTGGTGAAAAACAAAATTTCATCATCTTTTAAAGATCTAAAGAATAATAAGTAATGAAACAAAGGATGGATTAAGTTCTGTCTTAAATCACTTCAATGAAAAACTACAATAATTTGTTACCTTTACATAAATTATTAAAACCTTACCTTTCTCATAATCTCAAGAAAATATCTTATTATTAAAATTTGATCTAAGTTATTATTTTATGAGCTTTGCAGCCGTCTAAAATTCATGTATCTTATACCTTACTAATATGAACAAAAGCTCTTTTAAAGATTTTTTCACTAATAAAATTGCCACTCCATTTAAAAAGATTTTAAAACAAGGCATTAGTCCTAAAAAGTTAGGAATTGCATTTACTATAGGAATAGTATATGGTATAATTCCAATTCCTGGAATATCAACATGGCTATGTCTTGGTACAGGTTTATTATTATCTGTAAACAAACCTACAATGCTCTTTGCGAATTATCTCGCTACTCCAATTCAGATAATAACTATCATACCTTTCTATAAACTAGGAGAAACCATTGCTAATGTTAAATTCTCAGGTTTAATTATGGAAGAAATAATAAATGGTAATTTTCTCATAGTTCTTGAAGAACCTGTGAAAATATTAAGCATCTTCTTATTTGGAGTGATTGCTTGGGCTATTTTTTGCATTCCTTTAGGAGGTTTGGCTTATTTGATATTCAAATACATTTTCAAAATTGTATTAACAAATAAAGTTATCAGCAAACAATAAAGGCTTAATCAACCTGTCACCTTTATCAAAAATATAGATTAACTTATATGTTAAAACAAGTAATTAACCAAAAATTATAGTATTAAGCCCCAATACATTTATTTAGTTTTAGTGTAAAATCATTGTTACTCTGAAAACCCCTCAGAAAACTTTGATTTCTTCTCATCATCTCTCCCTTACAAGGCCTATCTGGCATAAACATATTTCGTCTCACCTAACAGTCTTCGAAATCTGGTTGTAGTTCCTACTACAACCTTTTTTTTTGCACTAAAATAAGTTGTATCTTTATATAAAGAACACTGACTATGAATTATTTATATGAGAAAAACAATCAAGCCTCCCCTTCTTTTCCCATAAAAATATTACAGTTTGGAACAAACCCTATATCCAGATCTACTATATCATATGCTATAGATTTACTGAATAAAGAAACTAATTTCAGGGGATCAATTATCGCTTTACAACTTAATCAGACGGGAAATTCTGCCCAACTTAATGCTCAGAATGGAGAATTCCATATAGTCACACCAAACTACACAAAAGAAAAGACAACATATAATTTTGATCTAATCACTTCTATAAATAAGGCTATTAACCCAAAGATAGATTTCGAAGAATTAATAAAAACACTTGAGCAACCTGAATTACGCTTTTTCATAAGTTATCAAGAAAAATGTGAATTGCAATTTTCTGAAGAAAGATATACTGACAATCACCTACAATATTCTTTTTCTGCAATTATTACTGCTGCACTTTATCATAGATATCAATTCTTTCAAGGAGATCCAAACAAAGGAATTATATATATCCCCTGTGAACAAGAGTTCAGATATGGAGATAAAATAAAGAAACATATATTACAACATATATATAGTTGGGATCTAGAAACCAGTTTTTTTGAATGGATAGAAAAGTACTGCTATTTTACAAATACTTTATTTGATAGAACTGTAAAAGGATTCTCAGAAACTCATTCACATAAATTATATAAAGACTTACATATTCATGACAATTTATTATCAGTAGCAGAAAAGTTCTACTTATGGATCATAGAATGTCCTGAATTCGTAAAAGGAGAACTACCCTTAGAACTCTCTTCATTAAATATAAAATATGTTGACAAAATAGATGATTTCTACCACTTGAAACATCTTCTCTTACCTGGTAGCATAAACATATTAGCACCTATTGCTATATTATATAATTCAAATAATGTTAATGATATATTAAACAACAAATATCTTAATCTTATATTCAAACATTACACAATAAAAGAAATCTTCCCTTTAATCCATCTTAGTAATGAATTTAAAGAAAGATATATTACATCAATTGAAGAAAGAATAAGAAATAAAAGTATAGATAAAAGCTGGACAGAAATTATTCATAATCCATCTGGAAGTTATAAGTCTTCATTAATTCCATCAATCTGGAAATATTATCATTACCATGGAAAGCTTCCTCTTGTTATGACACTTTCTCTTACATCATATATATATCTATGTAAGGATCTATTTATTGATAATGATCTAAATATATCAGAAGAACTAGAAAACCTATATGACTTTCACTCTGAATGGAATCTCTATAAAACCAATAATGATTTATATGCATTTACAAAGAATATACTTAGCTGGCAACACCATTGGGGAGAGAATCTAAATAACATTCCTGGCCTCACATTAACAATTGAAAAACAATTAAAATTATTAATTGAGGCAGGAATAGATAGAAATATAAAAAACCTAACTCACAGTTTTTTATATTCCGATTAAATCTCTTATAGCAACAGATGCTAAATGACAGCCAAAAACAGGAGGCATATAAGATACCGTACCTACAACAGATAGTTTGTTTTGCTCACTCTCATCTATATAAAAGCATTTTCTATCTAAACGCTCTGGAGAAAATACAACTTTAAAACCTTTCCTCACCCCAAGCCTATGCAAACGCTTCCTTACATAAAATGCCAACTTACAATTATATGATTTTGAAATATCCACAATCTCAACTTGTGTAGGATCTACTTTGGCACCTGCACCCATAGAACTTACCAAAGGTATATTACGCTTATACGCTTCATAAAGAAGAAAAACCTTTGGAGCAAGTGTATCAATTGCATCTACAACATAATCATATTTGTGTTTTTCCAAAAGCTCTGCAATATTATCACCCTTCAGAAACTCTTTAACTACATTCAGCTTTATATCTGGATTAACATCTTTTATTCGATCAGATAATAAATCAGCTTTATACTGCCCTATCGTAGAATGTAATGCAGGAAGCTGCCTGTTTATATTACTTTCACTTACTACATCAGCATCTATAATTGTCATCTCCCCAACCCCAGACCGTGCAATTAATTCAGCCGCATAAGCGCCAACACCTCCAAGACCAGCTATCAAAACATGAGCACTACTTAATTTATTTAGATTCTCATCGCCTACCAATAAATTCGTTCTCTCTCTCCAAGCCATTAAAAATTAAAATTTAAATACTTCACTAAAGTTATTTCTCACGCTTACAATTAGTTTATTCAATTCTATTCTCTTAATTGAAGCAAACTCCTTATAAACGTCAGAAATCTCAATATTATATTCATCTGTTTCAAAAAACAATTGATTCAATGGCATCAACTTAATTGAAGAAGTAAATTTCTGTGATCTGTGAAAAATATTTGGCCCAAAACTAATATAAATCCCATGATTCAATAAACTGGATAAAACTTGATCCCCACCATAAAAACCATGAATAATCCATTTCATAGAGGGTCTTATTAATTTCTTTAACTCAATAATATGGTTATAAGATCGTACGGCATGAATTACCAAAGGTTTTTTATAAAGCTCACTCAGTTCTATATGCCTGATAAATACATCTTTCTGAACAGATAAAGAGACTTCTTTCCTAAACAAATCTATTCCTGATTCTCCAACAGCAAGACAATTCTTTTTATTGATTTCTTCTTTCAGGATATCAAAACCATGACTTTGATATTTATCAATATAACTAGGATGAATTCCTATAGAATAAAAAATGCCAGAAGAAGAATCTCCTGGCATTATATTAATAATTTCAACATCCCCTTCTCCAGTAGAATGGGTATGTATGTCAATAAACTTATTTGATGACAATGTTGTCATATACTAAGATTTATAATTATCTCCATTCAACGATAGTTCCACGAGAAGGATCTAATAATTTTTCTGGAATATTTTCTACTATTTCAGTTTTTAATAATTCCAGTAATCTTGTCTTAGCAAAATTTCTTGTATAAATAAGGCTTACTTCGCGTAAAGGAACAAAGTTAGAGAATCTCTTTGTCCTCTCATATTGCTCTTCACTCATATCTAATGTTGCTAACTCAGGAATTAGAGTAAATCCACCTTCAAGATCAATAATCTTCATAAGTGTCTCTAAAGACCCGCCTTCAAATTCAAATGGTAAATCTTGTTCATCAGAATCAGTCATCTGACATAAATTTACTACTTGATGTCTGAAACAATGAGCATCATTAAGAAGCCAAATTTCTGGTTTTGCAATATCCTTAACTTGGATATTCTCTCTTAATCTCAAAGGATGATCTTTATTAGTATAAATCATCATTTGCTCATAAAATAGGCTTTCTTCAACTATACCAGGTTCCTGTAATGGAGAAACTACTACAGCAGCGTCAATTTCATCCTTACGCAAAGCTTTGATAACTTCACTAGTAATCATTTCTTTAACATGCAAGGAGATACCAGGGTATTTCTTTTTATATTTTCCTGCAAATAATGGTAATAAATATGGTGCTAAAGTTGGTATGATACCAATTTTCAAATCACCACCAATTACCCCTTGAAATTCATTTACACTCTCGTCAATTTTCCTAGCTTCTTTTAGTACAACGCGTGCTTGTTCAATAACTTTGATTCCGATATCTGTTGGAATAACAGGTTGCTTTGATCTATCAAATAATGTTACTCCAAGATCCTCCTCCATTTTCTTTAGTTGCATACTTAAGGTAGGCTGGGTAACAAAACATTTCTCCGCAGCAGTAGCAAAGTGCCTATAGGTGTCTACAGCCACCAGATATTCTAGTTGTGTAAGGCTGAAAACAATGGAATTTCTCTTGTCTTTCATAGGTATTATTAATGAGGTTATAATAAAATGAGATTGGACAACTTGAAAACTTAAAGTACTTTTGATCTGTTAATTTAACGTAATTAATTAAAAATAAATTCCTATCAGGTTTATTTTTATACAATATTACGAAAAGAATTTTAAACAAAGAAAGAATAATAGTTAAATTTAAACTGTAAATCAACGATTTATAAAAATTATAAATTACAACTACCATTTCTATCTTCATGTTAATAACTCTTTACAATTATTGTTTAACTTGTAAAATCCAAAATTATTATGAATAATTTAAATCATATTGGCATAGACAAAACAGCAGCACAGAACCTTTCTGTAAAACTAAATAACTTACTTGCTAATTATCAAATATTTTACATGAACACCAGAGGTTTTCATTGGAATATCAAAGGTGAAAAATTTTTTGAACTACATTTAAAATTTGAAGAGCTTTATGATGACCTTCAAATAAAAATTGATGAAATAGCAGAAAGAATACTAACTTTAGGAACAACACCATTCCATTCTTTCTCTATATACCTTGATACAGCTGAAATCAAACCTGTAATAAATGAACATAATGGCTTTAATGCTGTACAACACATTTTAAATTCTTTCCAAACATTAATTGTATTGCAAAGAGAACTATTAGATTTATCAGGAGAAGCTGATGATGAAGGAACAAATGCACTAATGAGTGATTATATCAGAGAACAAGAGAAATTAGTTTGGATGTACTCTTCTTTCTTAAACAAGTAATCACTTATAATATAATTATAATACAAAGCCTGGCTTAAAAAAGAAGTCAGGCTTTTTTTATATAAAAACAACAACTTTAGAATTATCACTAAACATCATAAGCCAATTTAACCTATCTAGTATCAACAATTTCACTACAAGATTTTATTACATCTATATTAGATCCCGTTGACCTATATTCCGTACCTCACAAGATACAATAACTAAACTATCGACTTACAATTTATAAGTTGATAAGATATAAAATGTAGATCCCCGAAATGCAGAATTTAATTTGGCTGGGTATACTTCGGAAATCAGCAAAGTATCCATATCATTATATAGAAGTGATTTAAAAAGTCTGATAAAATCAAACAAAAAATATCTGAAGTACTCTATATATGATTTACGACAAGAAAACATGCAAAATGAGCAACCAGACAGTATCATAAATAAATTCTTTGACTAATTATACTTCACCTTTTTATATCAAACTACTTTAAAATAAAAACACTCGTTTTTTCTTCATTTAATGCAATCATTAACCT
>JBGRPZ010000006.1:0-75647 GCA_041725915.1 Hyphomicrobiales bacterium
AGGCTTTTGATCTTTAGGTTAATGATTGCATGAAATGAAGAAAAAACGAGTGTTTTTATTTTAAAGTAGTTTGATATAAAAAGGTGAAGTATGCTTTGTCAAAGAACTTATTTATGATACTATCTATTTACTCATTTTTATGTTTTTTATGTTAACTCAAGCATCGAGTATTTCAGGCATTTTAAATCACTTCTAATAATTAGTTGTTGATAGGATCATCTTTTTAAAGATCATTATAAATATGATTAAAAATGCATATTACGGTTATTTCTATTTGTATTAATTTAATTAATCCGAACCTGTTGGCAAGTTATAAGCTGTTTTTATAATAAGATGTATTATAGTGATTTGCATGCTTTTTCAATAAGCTGCTTTAGTATAGTTTTAATGACCATATTTATTTTCATGTATCCCTTTATTATATTATAAAAGTATTTAGCTTTGTTTTTTGTTTTAAACTATAATAATTGAGACATTAAGCAGTTTTACATGCAGCAAAATATTTATACACTACTATCTTTAGGGTTTTATATCTTGTATATACAATTCTTCATAATCTTCTAATCTAGTTCACAGTTATAATATTAAGTATACATGTGAAAAAAAAGATTGTTTAGGTTAGGATATTTATGTGGAAATAAATACTTTTGCAGTCCGAAAATTAAAAAGCAATTTGAGAAATGGCTAAGAAGAATAAAGATGCAAGGGTTCAGGTTATACTAGAATGTACTGAACACAAGAAAAGCGGTCTTCCAGGAACTTCAAGGTATATCACTACTAAGAGTAAGAAAAATACACCTGAAAGATTGGAGCTTAAGAAGTACAATCCGATTATGAAGAAAATGACAATTCATAAAGAAATCAAGTAAACTTTATTAGATATGGCAAAGAAAGTTGTTGCGTCGTTACAGAGTGCTGGTAAAGATTATGCTAAAGTTATCAAAACTGTAAAATCTCCAAAGACTGGTGCTTATACTTTTAAGGAACATATCGTTCCTAGTGATCAGGTAAAAGATTTTTTAGCAAAGAAATAAAATCTACATACTGGAAAGATTGAAAAGCTTTTTCCTGGAAAAATGGAAGAAGCTTTTTTTGTATTTTTAGCTAAAATTTAAACTATTATGGGCTTATTTTCATTTTTTTCTAAAGAGAAAAAGAAAGAAAACCTTGATAAAGGTTTGGAAAAGACTAAACAAAGTGTTTTCCAGAAAATTTCTAAAGCTGTAGTCGGTAAATCTAAAGTTGACGATGAAGTTCTGGATAAGCTTGAGGAAATCCTTATAACTTCTGATGTTGGTGTAGATACTACCCTAAAGATTATTGAGCGTCTTGAGAAACGTGTTGCTGCTGATAAGTATGTTGGAACAAGTGAGTTAAATAATATCCTTAAAGAGGAAATAGCTGAAATGTTCCAAGAGAATAATACCACTGATGGCACTGATTTTGTTTTCCCTGAAGGAAAAAAACCATATGTTATTATGGTTGTTGGTGTTAATGGTGTTGGTAAAACTACTACTATTGGCAAGCTTGCTCATAATTTCAAGAAGCTTGGTAAGAAGGTTGTTCTTGGTGCTTCAGATACTTTTAGGGCTGCCGCAGTTGACCAGTTAAAGATATGGTCAGAAAGAGTTGATGTGCCTATTGTAACTCAAGGAATGGGTGCAGATCCTGCTTCTGTAGCTTTTGACACATTGAAATCTGCTGCTTCCAGAGATGCTGATGTAGTAATTATTGATACTGCCGGTAGATTACATAATAAGGTAGGCTTGATGAATGAGCTTACAAAGATCAAGAGAGTAATGCAGAAGGTCGTTCCTGATGCTCCTCATGAGATCTTATTGGTTCTTGATGCTTCTACAGGGCAAAATGCAATTGAACAGGCAAAGCAATTTATTGCATCTACTGAAGTCAATGCATTGGCTCTTACAAAACTTGATGGTACTGCCAAAGGTGGTGTTGTAATAGGCATTTCTGATCAATTTAAAATACCTGTGAAGTATATTGGTGTAGGTGAGAAGATGGAAGATCTTCAGGTTTTTGATCGTTTTGAATTTGTTGATTCATTATTTAATAGTGGAGGTATTTAGTTTTGAAGACGAAATCAGCAAAAAAGAAAATTAATATTGTGACACTTGGTTGTTCTAAGAATCTTGTAGATTCTGAAGCTTTAATGGGACAACTAAGAAGAAATAATATTGAGGTTGTTCATGAAAAAGATAAAGGAGCAAATATAGTCGTAATAAATACTTGTGGATTTATTAATGATGCTAAAGAAGAATCTATAGAGACTATATTAAATTATGTAGAGGCTAAGAAGTCCGGACTTGTTGAGAAAGTCTATGTTATGGGTTGCCTCTCGGAAAGATATAAGAACGACTTACAGAATGAGATCAAAGAGGTGGATGGTTTTTATGGCGTAGGGGCTATGGATACTATACTTAATGATCTTGGTGCTGATTATCGTGCTGAACTTATTGGCGAAAGAGTTGTCACCACACCTAAGCATTATGCTTATCTGAAAGTGTCTGAAGGGTGTGATAGAAGATGCTCATTTTGTGCAATTCCTCTTATTAGAGGTAAACATATTTCCAGATCTATTGAGGATTTGGTTGCTGAAGCAAGAAACCTTGCTGATGAAGGTGTGAAAGAGTTAATCTTGATTGCTCAAGATTTGACTTATTATGGAATTGACCTGTATAATGAACGTAAGCTTGCAGATCTTTTGCGTGAGCTTTGTTCTATTGATAGCATTGAATGGATAAGACTTCATTATACATATCCTGCTGGATTCCCTGAAGATGTTCTGGATGTCATGAGGGACAATAGTAAAATATGTAATTATATTGATATTCCTCTTCAACATATTGACGAAGGCCTTCTTCGATCAATGAAAAGAGGTGCCAGCGAGGATACAACCAGAGGTTTAATAGCAAAATTCAGAGAGAAAGTCCCTAATGTTGCTATAAGAACAACCTTTATAGTAGGTTATCCTGGAGAGACTCAAGAGGCTTTTGAAAGCTTGAAAGATTTTATTAGTGAGTCTAAATTTGATCGCTTAGGAGTATTTCAGTACTCTCCTGAAGAAGGTACAGATGCTTTTAAGTTGGATGATGATATCTCAGATGAAGTGAAAGAGGCTCGTGCAAGTGAATTAATGGAAGTTCAACAAGATATTAGTCTTTCATTGAATGAGAAAAAAGTAGGACATAACTTTAAGGTTATTATTGATAGAGAAGAGCAGGAATATTATGTTGGTAGAACTGAATTTGATTCTCCGGAAGTAGACAATGAAGTTTTGATTGATAAAAATACTGAACTTTCTATAGGTTCATTCTATGAAGTAGAAGTTTATCGAGCTGATTTGTTTGACCTATTTGCAAAGATTATATAAGATATTATTCTTTTATTATATACTATTAGCCTCAATCTGAGGCTATTTTTTTATATATACCTAATTGTTTTTGGAGATTAAGTTAGGTAATCGGATACTTTTTATCCGAAATTAAATATCTATCTGTCAGATTATTACATCCTTATTGTTGTTTGTTAATTAGCTTATTATGGCATGAAAATTGGTCGTTTAATAACTAGTTTTTAATATATTAGAAGAAAAGTATTAAAACATTCTATCTAATATAAGAAATTAGCCTTTTTCTAAAGGCTAATATTAGGCAATTATCCCGAGGATAACTTAGTTTGATTTTTAGTTAATAATTCTTGAAAATTTGGTTTTGGTTGATTTCACGTCATTAATGAATATGTAGGGTTTGCTACTATTCTTAATGGCGTGTTTTTTTATTAGTTTTTTTACATTTGCCTATTGTTTATTTTAAAATTTCTAAAATGAAACGTTTATTAGTTTTTATCCTAATAGGATTAGTGTCTCATAATATATCTAAAGCCCAATCTTCTCTAAACTCGACGAACCCTTTGGACGGTTATTATGAAAAAAACTTTGGTAGGACTATAGTGAAGGGATTTTATCGTAATGGTAAAAGAGATGGAGTATGGTCTACTTATTTATCAACAGGAACTCTTGTTTCTTTAGATTCGTATAAGGATGGGTTGAAGAATGGCCCAACATTAAAATTCACTAGAGATGGTGTTCTTGTTTTCCAAGAGTTCTATCTAAATGATACAATTGATGGTGTAGCTTTAAAGTATACTCCAGAAGGAAAACTACTTTCTGATATTAATTATAGTAAAGGAAAAATCAATGGAAGGAAAACCTTGTATTATGAAAAAGGGAACGTTCAAGAAGATTCTTATTATGAGAACGGCTTGAAGGAAGGAGAATCAAAATGGTACAACAGAGATGGTGTTTTAGTTGCTGAGTATAATTATAAGAATGGTTTATTTGATGGATGTCAGGTATACTTTTATAATGATGGCTCTATGTGGAGTAAAAAGTGCTTTGTAGAGAATAAAGCGGAAGGAGAGTATGTTGACTATTATGAGAATGGTAAGGTACATTCAATCGGACAATATAAAGATGATGAAAAGATTGGAGTATGGAAAGAATTTGATGAAAAAGGAAAATTGATCTCTTCAAAGAAATATAAAAAGAAAAGAAAGAAGTAGAATGAAGAAGTTGAAAAATCCATATGAGAGCTTAGAAGGTTACAATTGTTTTGGATGCTCTGGAAATAATGAACATGGTCTTCAGATGAAGTTTAAATTCGATGGTGAAGAAGTTGTCTCTGAATGGGAACCTAGAGGTTATTTTCAAGGTTATTTTAATACTCTTCATGGAGGGATTCAGTCTACTTTGATTGATGAGATTGCTTGTTGGTTAGTTCAGATGAAGTGCAAGACAGCAGGCTTGACATCTAACCTTAATGTAAGGTATTTAAAGAGTGTAAGTACTCTTGAAGGAAAGATCAAGCTTGTTGCCAGACTGAAAGGGATGCGTAGAAATCTTGCTGATGTTGAGGTAGAACTACTTGATTCAAAAGGAGTAAAATGTAGTGAAGGAAAGGTGACTTATTTTACTTTTCCTGAGAAGGTAGCAAAAGATAAATTGCACTTTCCTGAATACGAAGATTTCTTTTGTGATAAATAATACAAATAAAGCTGGCAAAAGCCAGCTTTATTTTTGTTTTTAATCTTCATTATCTAATTCAAGATTTGTCATTTCTTTTGTCAGAGAATATTCATATTTTGGATATTCATATATTGGCATTCTCTCTTCTGTTTCGCCTATAGTATATCCATAGATACTGTTATATTCAGCAACATCCTCACCCATGTTTTCAAGTTGACGTAGATATTTACTGATTGATTTTGATTCAATAACAATTACTTTACCCAAATCATTGATTATAGGGCTATGAGTTCTGTTATGGTCATGATCAAACTCAAGAATTCTTCTTCCATCTCTGCTGATTCCTATAGTTCTGAAAGTACTACTTTTTCCTACTCCAGGTAAATTCATGACATTTCTATCAGTAGCAAGGAATGGGATATTATTCTTTTTTCTGATTTCATTAATCTTATTGACCATATTGGGAGCATCAGAAGGAAGCTGAATTAAGTCATTGTATTCAGTAGAGTGGATAGTTCCTAGAATCTTTTCTTCTAGCTGTTCTTGACAAGCTCTGGCATTAGTTGCGAAATTGTGGCTATTCTCTTTATAACCTTTTACGGTAAAAGTATAATAAGTAAGAACTCCAATATCATTTAAAGCTTTTCTTAACTTGGCAGTATGTCCTCTTCTTGATGCAGCAGCAGTAAATACCAATTGATTTGTAATCATCCATCCTGCTGATAATAGCATTTCAATACATTTCTTAGACTCAGGAGTAATCTCCATAGCACTTTCAAAGTGAGTTTGAATAACAAACTGCTTAATACCTATCTTTGAAGCCTTATCTCTAAAGTCAGCTAATATCTTGATGAGTTCAGGGGTGACCCTTTGTGGTAGATATACAGGAAGTCTACTTCCTAAGCGTATTCTTAGTATTTCAGCATGCTTTTTTCCATCAGGAAGAGTGTCATTTAAGGCCTTTTTCTTCTTGGCCATAATATATACAGACTCAAGAATCTTTTCCAATGACTTATCAGAACTCATAAGAGCGTCTCCACCTGTGATAAGCACATCTCTAAGTTGACTATCTTCTTCGAAATACTCCATCAATCTATCTAATTTTGATGGCCATGATTCTTTAGGTTTAAGTTTTTCTAAGTTGAAGTTAAGATGTCCACTTTGGAAATCATACATCCTTTGGCAAGAAACACATAAGCCTCCGCATGCTCTACCTACAGTGTCAGGGATAAGTATAGCAACTTCAGGGTATCTTCTGTGTACATTGTGTAGAGAAGGTAATATCCACCCAGCAGCATTTGGTTTTCCAGGTTCAACGATATCTTCTTTCTCCCAAGCTACAATAGAACCAAATTCGTCAATAAGTTCTTTACTATATATAACATAATCTCTTATAGCAAGATCAGAACCTGTTTTGCCTTCAGGATCGTTAACATTCAATAAACTTAAATAATATGGATTTACAAAAAATGGAATACCAGCTTCTTTAGCATGTTCCAGAACTCTCATTGTTTTAGGACTTAGAGAGCCGTCAAGCATTTCATTGAGTAGGTCAGGACTTTTTATTGCAAATTTTAGATGGAAACTTTTCTCGTTCCACCATTCAAGAGCCATAAGAAATTTTTGTTCTTTTGAAAGGGTGCTATCAAAAGTATATTTCTTGCTTTTAAGTTCCCCTTTATCAATCTTACGAATGATTATCTTTAGAATACGATCTCTATTTTCTTTTCTTATCTCTGCGATTTCAGAGTCAGTACCACAAGGATGCCTTTCCATCCATTCTTCAATTTGTGGTATTTCAGGAATTGTTCTTTCAGACTTGCCTTTTAATTGTCTAAATAAATGAAGCATATCTTTGAAGAAGTCTACTGTAGCACCACCACGTCCATATTTAATTGCTATCCAGAGGAACTTTATAGGGTTACTTCCTGTAATCTTTCCATTAAGATTAAGATCTTCAAATTTTCTTCCTGCATTATTGATATAGTCAGCGAGTGTTATAGCAGCATAGTCACTCCATTTTAGTTTTTCAAAAGCTTTTCTACCACTAATTTCATTTGTATAGAATTTATGAGCTTCAGGATTGTTATTGAAATATTCCGTAACAATACTTTTCATTCCATATAAAGCTTCATCTTTATTTGATGCTTTCTTTAAAATACTTTCTATTTCAGTATTTTCTATTAATAGTTGATTTAAAACTTTCTTTGCAGGAATACTAATTGATACCTTATCTAATTTCTTAAATTTTGTCATATGCTTCTTTGTCTCTTTCCGTTGTCTTACTTTAGTTAATGAAAATATTAAATGAAACTATGTAGAATAGCTCGAATACATCTATGTGATTTCTTATCTATGTATAAATCAGTAGGATAATGCCCCAGAAAAATGCGGTGCAAATTTATTAAAAGAAAAGCTTAAAACCAATATTATTGAGGAGATTAACAAATAAATAGATACTTATAACTCGCTAATGTTTTTTGGTCTGGGTCTATACTAAGTAGTAGCTGAAGAAACTCATTGATATAGGCAGTTAATATCGAATAATATTTTGTTAAGATCATGTCATTAGTATTCTTTATTAATGTTTTTTGCTTATCTAATAGAATCTTTAGAGAAAAGTCTTATTTTTACCATCCAAATCAATAATCAATCTTTCTTTTTTACTATGAAACAGCTGATAAGAATTGGGAAGAAAATCGGGCTATTTTTTGTTTTTGTGCTATTAATAGCGGGGTGTACACATATGAATTATAATCCTACAACTAGGATCCCATATAAGGGGCGTAGGAAATTCAGTAAATATGCAAATGCGCCAAAAACACGCTCTGTCCGCAAAAAATGGATTATTAGAGATAAACGTAGGGGGACTTTAGGTGCTCAACAGTTTGTTAAAAAGAAAAAGAGGTAATAACTTTTGATTAGAATTAAAGATATTAAGAGCTGTTAATTAACAGCTTTTTTTATAAGATTTAGTTTCCATTTTTTGAAGAGAAAAGAATAAGGACTGTATATACAGTCCTTATTCTTTTTAAATACTATTTTCTAATGATCAACTTTGATGTAGAGATCTTGTTGTCTTTTATAAGTCTTATTATATAAACACCATCAGTAAATTCAGAAATATTTAATTTGTAGTTAGCACTATTGCTAGTGAGAGATTTGAATACTTTACCATCTATTGAAGAGATCGTGATTTTTGCATTCTTTGCATTCTTGATATTGAAATAATCAGAAGCAGGATTTGGATATATATCCAATTCTTTATTATCAACAATGGAAGTGCTAGTTTCTGATATGTCATATATTGTATTGCCTAAAATAACAACAGAGTTATTCATGGTTTTACCATCATATTCATATGAAAAGCTTACTTCTTGTTCATCTTCGAAAGGGAAGAAGCCAACTTGTCCTTTTTCATTGGTTTCTTTTTCTTGATCGCCAATAGTAATCTTTATTGGATAAGGATTACCTCCTTTTAGAGAATTGAAAGCAAGGTAACTTTTTGCTTTTCCATAACGGAATCCAAAGCATGTAACTTGAGCATTATCTTTAAGGAAGTTGATAACATAAGTTTCTGCGGTCTTATGATCTACATAATATGCCTGTCCACAAGAACCATTACATAAGTTCCAGAATAATTTCCCTGTAGTATGATCAAAAGCCATAGATTGAAGATATTCAACATTATTAATGCCTGTATGACCAATAAGAGTAAGAGTAAAAGTAGAAAGATCTATAGAATATAGGTTTTCGTCTTCACAGATAACATATCCAACACCTTCTGTATCGATTGCGAAAGCAGAAATCACTTCCTTGAATTTTTCTCCTACTTGCTTACATTCATATGTTTTTAAGTCTATAGTATATAATTTACTATCTCCAATACCATAAAGAACATCTTTACTATAATCGTAAGCCATTTCGTCAAGAACAAGATCTGCTTTACCACAGAATACAGTAGAACCATCATCAGTATCAATTAATCTCCAACTGTCAGCTTTTCTACCGCGCTTTGGTTCTCTATTATCAACAACTTCAGTATAATTACAGAACCACATATTATAGATCATTGTACCTGCATATGGTTGAAACCAATCTTCAGTTTTATGTTTGAAATTCCATATCTCCAAAGGATGATATATGTCATACATTACTGGCCCATATGGAAACTCTTGATCATCATTAAGTGTAACATACCCATAGCAATTAGCTGAAGCAGGATCATGAACATCTATAATTTTTTCGATACTGTTGTTCTCTGTGTTTACTTCATCTTTTACCTGAAGTGTTAATGATACTGTGTGCTTACCTTGTTTAGATTCCCAAGGCTCAAAATCTACAGAAACTTTTTCCCCTGCAGGAATATTAAACTGTTTGTCTTGAGTGTCTCCATTAATGTCAAGACTTGCAACAGCATTCTCAATGTCTACATTACCATTATTATAAAATTCTCCTGTGCAGTTAATAGGTTCACCAGTAATCATGATTACTGTAGGAACTAAAAGATCACTTACGATACCATCAAACTTTTGAGGTGTAGAAACTGAAAAGTTATCTATATACCATTTAGTAGAATAATCTCCTTCAAATTTAAAGGCAAAATATACATCCTTACCAACATATTCAGTAAGTTCAAAAGTCCTTTGTTCCCATTTGAAATGAGTGTTTCCATTTAACTCTTCAAATAGTACGAAATCTCCATCTTCTATATTTGGGCTTCCTGTTGAGATAAGTAAAGAATGCTCTATATAGGCACTCATATAATAGTTCACCTCATAAAATGATAGTACAGCTCCCTCTGTAACTTTAATCTTTGGGGAGATAAGGTAATCCACAGTATTCTCTTCCCCATTATCATCATCATCAAGATGACCTGCACATCCGTTTCCTTCAAAGACCCCCGTCTTTAGGATAAAATCAATAAAAATCCATCCTTTTGATGAATTATCGCCTGTGTTTACTGTTGTCCAACCCTCTTCTGGCCATGAATTAAATCCTGCAAAATAGTTTGTTCTTGGTTTATCCCCCTGTGAAAAAGCAATAGTTGAAAGAAGTAGAAGAAGAACAGAAATAGTAAAAATTTTTTTCATAAAGTAATTAGTTTATGTTTGCTTTTAATTCTAAAAATGTAAAAGGCTAAATTAACATAAAAGGTGAAGCCTGTCAACAGAAAGCTTCTATTAAGAGGATATGAGAAAAGGCATAAACCCTTTATTGTAATATTAAAGAATTGCTTATAGAGATAAATTTAATCAAGTTTAATATAATTTTTTATAAAAAAAGCCCTTATCAAATACTAAAAACTATAATTATTGAATTATTAAAGTGAAGAATTTAAAAATATTTAATCATCATTTCTCTGTATAAACTTAAGATATTATGAGTGTACACAATGAAGCTAAAAGAGGGGAGATTGCAGAAACTGTATTGTTACCTGGAGATCCTCTTAGAGCAAAATATATAGCTGAGAACTTTCTAGAAGAAGTAAAATGTTATAATAAAGTAAGAAATATGTATGGATTTACAGGCTTTTATAAAGGGAAGCGTGTTTCTGTACAAGGTACGGGTATGGGAGTTCCTAGCATCTCTATTTATGTGAATGAGCTTATTAATGAATATGGTGCCAAGAATTTGATAAGAATAGGAACTTGTGGTACATTACAGAGAGATATGGCTTTAAGAGAAGTTATCCTTGCAATGTCTTCTTGTACTGACTCAAGTATGAATAAGGTGATATTTGATGGTATGGACTATGCTCCTACAGCAAACTTCAATCTATTGAATAAATCATATGAATATTGCACAAACAAGAATATACCTGTAAGTGTAGGCCCAATACTTACTTCTGATGTGTTTTATACAGATCAACCACCTGCAGAATATTACAAGAAATGGGCTGATTATGGGGTTTTAGCTGTAGAAATGGAATCTACTGCTCTATATACTATAGCTGCAAAGAAGAAGGTGAATGCTTTATCTATTCTTACGGTAACAGATAACCTACAGACAATGGAATTTCTTCCTGCTGAAGAAAGACAACAGTCATTAAATCAGATGATCGAAATTGCACTTAATGTTGCAGAATAAAGAGATATAAAAAAAGCTGCTAATGCAGCTTTTTTTATTTTATGACCTTGTTGAGTAAGTTTGCTGCCTCATCAAGGTGAATAGCTGAAAGAACTTCAAGTCCACTTTTATCTATAAGCTCTTTGGCTTCTTTGGCATTTGTTCCCTGAAGTCTTACGATGATTGGAATATCAATTGATCCAATGTTTTTATATGCATCAACAACACCCTGAGCTACTCTGTCACATCTTACAATACCTCCAAAGATATTTACAAGTATTCCTTTGACATTTGGATCCTTCATTATTATCCTAAATCCTTCTTCAACACGCTTAGCATCAGCAGTGCCTCCAACATCAAGGAAGTTTGCAGGATCACCACCTGACATTTTGATGATATCCATAGTGGCCATGGCAAGACCTGCACCATTTACCATACATCCAACATTACCATCCAGTTTTACATAGTTTAGGTCAAAACGTGAAGCTTCTACTTCTATAGGATCTTCTTCATGAAGGTCTCTCATATTTACAATATCCGGATGACGGAACAATGCATTATTATCAATTACAACTTTAGTGTCGGCAGCAAAAACCTTGTCATCAGAAGTCTTGAACACAGGGTTGATCTCGAATAGACTTGCATCAGAGCCAAGGAAGGCTTTGTAAAGCGCATGAACGAATTTTGTCATAGACTTAAAGGCATCTCCACTAAGACCAAGGTTAAAAGCTATTCTACGCGCTTGAAATGCTTGCAAGCCTAATGCTGGGTCTATCTCTTCTTTAAATATCTGATCAGGGGTTTCTTCTGCAACTCTCTCAATATCCATGCCTCCACGAGGGGAGTACATCACCATATTCTTACCTGTTGCACGGTTAAGTAAAATACTCATATAAAATTCCTGAATCTGTGAAGGGCCATCATAATATATGTTTTGTTCTACAAGAACTTTTCTTACAAGTTTCCCTTCTTTTGATGTCTGAGGAGTGATTAGGTGCATGCCTATAATTTGATCAGCATAGTTTTTTACTTCATCAAGGTTCTTGGCAATCTTTACGCCTCCGCCTTTTCCTCTTCCTCCTGCATGAATTTGTGCCTTGACAGCCCATTTATCAAATCCAGTCTTTGATGAGATTTCTTTTGCTGCATCTACTGCTTTTGATGGAGAATCAACAACAATTCCAAAAGGTACACTTACTCCATATTGTTTAAGGATACTTTTTCCTTGATATTCATGTAGGTTCATATAATATTTGTTTCTGGATTAATAAATAAGAAGTTTCCTTTAAGGCTTTAGATGGGCTTATATATGCCATGTCTCAGGATATAATAGAGAAACAATAACTACAATTAAGATTCCTATTATTCCCAATAGTGAAAAAAAGATACCCATAACGGCTTTTTTTCTTATCAAAGTGACTATTCCAAAAAGGAAAAATAGTATTGATATTACAAGTAGAGTTATCATCATAGTTATTTAACTTTTCTTGATCAACCAAAGTTTTGAATAATTGATGTAGACATAACAAACAATTGATTATAAAGTTTATAAAAACCTTAAATAGTAAAGGAAAGAAGAGGGTAGGATAAGTTTTGTTGAGGTGATAAATTCTCTCGGGCTTAAAACTACTTTTAAGCCCGAGAAAAGTAAAAAGAAGCCCGACAAACTTAATTCTGTCGGGCTTGAGATCTTTTCTTATATTTTCATGCTAATTTATACGGGTAGCTTTATCAATACCCTTTAGCTTTTCAAGCTTTCTACAAAGTTGTTCCAAGTGGTTTTTGTCCTTTATCTGTACTGTGATATGGCCTTCAAAAGATTTAGACTTCTCGAAGGATTTCATCATAATTGACAGCATATTTACTCTTAAGTCATTAGTGATTACCTGAGATATATCGTTGACTATACCCAGAACATCTTCACCAGTGACCTTGATAACTACTTTATATGCTATGTTCTCAAGGTTGTCTTTCCATTGGGCTTTGATGATACGATAGTTGTATTTTTCTATCATTTGTGAAGCATTAGGGCAGTTCAATCGATGAATGGTGATTCCTTTACCCACAGTAACAAACCCAAAAACTTCATCACCAGCAATAGGATTGCAACATTTTGCTAGACGATAGGTTACATTATCAATTTTATCATCAATGATCAGAAAGTCGCTACCGCCCTTATATACCTTAGGGGTAACAGTCTTTTCTTCCTGCTTTTCTCTATTAGATGTCAGACCTTCTTCTTCAAGAGTTAGTTCTTTCTTGATGTCAGCGACATCAAGTTTCTCTGTTGCTATAGCATAATAGAGATCAGTAGCATTAGGAAATTTGAATTTATTTACTAACTGAGTAATTACTTCATCATTATACTGAAGTTTCCAGTTTTTCAACTTTCGATTTAGAATCTCTTTACCAAGATCAGCTTCTTTGTAGTGCTCCTCTCTCAGAGCTTTCTTTATGTATTTTCTAGCTTTCTCAGTCTTTACAAAACTTAACCAATCTTGTGAAGCATTCTGCTTCTTTGATGTAAGAATTTCAATCTTATCACCATTTTGTAACTCATATCTGATGGGTACAGGCTTATTATTTATCTTGGCTCCAATACAAGCATTTCCCACATCAGAGTGGATATCATAAGCAAAGTCTAAAGCAATAGCACCAAGAGGGAGTTCTTTAAGATCTCCATTAGGTGTAAATACAAATATCTTATTAAAGTTCTGAGGCTTTTGAATGTCATTGGAAAGATCGAAGTTCAACTGATCAGGGTTTTCCAATACATCACGAACCTGATTCAACCAGTCTTCTGCATTTTTCTTTTCGACACCTTCCTTATACTTCCAGTGTGCAGCTTGTCCTTTTTCTGCTACTTCATCCATTCGTGAAGTTCGAATCTGAACTTCTACCCATTTATCATTAGGACCCTCTACGGTAGTATGAAGAGATTCATACCCAGAAGCCTTAGGAGTAGTGATCCAGTCTCTAAGTCTTTTAGGAGAGGGATTGTAGAAGTTAGTAACAATAGAATATATTCTCCAGCAATCACTTTTCTCCCTTTCAATAGGACTATTGACTATAATACGTATAGCAAACAGGTCATATACCTTCTCAAAAGGAATGTTCTGACGTTTCATCTTCATCCAAATGGAATGAACAGACTTAACACGACCTTTCATTTCAAAAGAAAAGCTTTGTTTTACTAATTCATCTTTGATTGGAGTAGTAAATTGCTTTATATATGTGTTTCTGATCTTTTCTGAAGCACGAATCTTTTCCGAAATGGAATTATAGATCTCAGGGTTTTCATATTTCATAACCCTTTCTTCAAGCTCAGCTTTGATCTTATACAGCCCTAAGCGGTGGGTAATAGGGATGTAGATATAATTGATCTCATTTGCATATTCCTGTCTCTTATTTTCAGGGATATCGTCAAAAGACCTTATATCATGAAGTCTATGAGCTATCTTTATAAGAATAACTCTAATATCATCGACAAATGTTAAAAAGAGCTTTCTAAAGACATCAGATTGATAAGAAATCTTTTCTGTCTTGAGTTGAGAGATCTTTGAAAAACCTTCGACGATCTCAGCAACATTATTACCGAAATGTTCTCCTACATCTTCAATAGAGTATTTTCCTGTGGAAGTGATACTATGCAAAACAGAGCTTATAGCAGAAGTGATACCAAGCCCTACATCTTCAACACAAATTCTTGCAACTTCAATAAGATGATAGGTGTAAGGTCTACCTGTTATGTATTCTTTATCTCCATAGGTATTGACAGCCCATTCATAAGCTTTTTCCAGAAGAGAACATTCTTTCTCATTAGCAAATTGTTTACAGACTCGAACAAGATGATCTTTTTTCTCGAGCACGTCCATTTCTTTGACAAGATTATTATCGATGATCATACAATATGATATTGTTGATATTTGGGTGTTCGTATTGATTTAATTGCGAAATAAGATTAAATAAAAATCTATTCAGCTACATTTAAGAACTCAAAAAATAATTCTTTGATTGTATAGAATATTCATTGTTTACTATTATTTAACAAATAAAAAAAGCGACTGTTTCAGCCGCTTTTAATTGAAAGATTATCTTAGAGGTTTATCGTCGTCTTTTTTATCCTTCTTGGGGTCTCCAATTGTATCCCTCATTTTTGTGTCTGCTTGTATATTTTGGAATTTATAATAGTCCATTATACCAAGATGACCATTCTTGAAAGCATCGGCCATAGCTATTGGAACCTGAGCTTCAGCTTCAATTACTTTCGCTTTTGCTTCCTGAGCTTTTGCTTTCATCTCTTGTTCTACAGCAACAGCCATAGCTCTTCTCTCTTCGGCCTTAGCTTGTGCAATATTCTTATCTGCATTCGCTTGGTCTATCTGTAACTCTGCACCAATATTCTTACCTATATCAATATCTGCAATATCAATAGATAGAATTTCAAATGCTGTTCCTGAATCAAGTCCCTTTTGAAGTACTAACTTAGATATTGAATCCGGATTCTCAAGTACTGATTTGTGAGATTCAGAAGAACCAATAGAAGATACAATACCTTCACCAACACGTGCAAGTACAGTTTCTTCTCCTGCACCTCCAACAAGTTGTCTGATATTCGCCCTTACTGTAACACGAGCTTTTGATATCAACTGAATACCATCCTTAGAAACGGCAGTAACAGGAGGTGTATTGATAACTTTAGGGTTTACTGACATCTGTACAGCTTCAAAAACATCTCTACCTGCAAGGTCAATAGCTGTAGCAGTTTTGAAATCTAATGACATATTTGCTTTATCAGCAGAGATAAGAGCATTAACAACAGATTTTACTCTACCACCAGCAAGATAGTGACCTTCTAATTGGTTTCTATCAAGCTTTAAGCCTGCTTTGGTAGCGTTAACTAAAGAAGAAACAATGATTGAAGGAGGAACTTTTCTCCATCTCATAAGTACTAGTTGTAATAAAGATATTTTTACTCCTGAAACTTGAGCAGAAAACCACAACCCAACTGGAATAAATACAAATAGTAACCAGAAGAGAAATAATATTGCTATTATAGCAATAATTACAAAAATAACGGAACCTTCCATAATAGTATAATATTTAAATTTGATACTTGATTTTTAAATGTCTTTTGGTTTATCAGATACAGGTTTTACATATATTATATTGCTGTCAATCTTTTGTACTTCAATATCTGTATTTGGATCTAAAAACAAATTATTTGTTCTTACTTCATATAATTTCCCATTAAAATCAGCTTTTCCACTTGGCGCAAGCCTTCCGATGGTACTCCCTCTATCACCAATTTTTAAGTCAAGACTTTCTGTATTTACTTTACCTGTAATTTGAGCATTAAGCTTTAATTTATTCCAGGTTTTGCTCCTCAGAGATAAGACCAGTGCTATAATGGCTACAATGACAGATATTAGAGCCGTAATAATTCCGGCCGTAGTACCATAAATGTCAAAAGACTTAAATATTCCAAAGCCAAATAAACAAAAACCAATTAACCCAAAGATGATATGCCCTGGGAGGACAAGAATTTCCAATATTAGTAATATAATACCGAAAATGATCAAAAAAGCTATAAGAAGCCAACTCATATTTATATTAGTTTAACAGTTAATTTTCTGCGTGTCATTTCTTCACTCATAGGTTTAAGCTCATCATATACACCTGTCTTTACAACACATTTACCTTTGTAATGTACTATATATGTGCATTGTTCTGCTTGAATAGAATCATGTCCACAAACTTCCATTAAAGTTTGTATGACAAAATCAAAGGTATTCACTTCATCATTATAAAGAATCAACTTTTTCTCTTCCAATGACACTATGACATCCTCTTCACTTTCAAAAAGTTTTTCTTTTTCCATGGTGATTATTTTAAACCTCTAAAATATAAAAAAATGTTATCTGCGAACTTATATGTTTATAAATAACAAGCTTGAACTAATAAGCATATATTTTGGTTTAGAGAATATATTGCAAGTAGTTTTAAAACTATTTTTATTATCATTACACTCTCTTTGTAGTTTAGTGGTGAATAACTAATTCAAGTTCAGAGATAAATGCTGGAACAATACTAAACTACTATAAGCGAAAATAACAAGTATTTATATTTATATGATTTAACAACTGAATCTTTGTTTATCCTTTAAATATAACAGATTAATCAGGTTTTAACTTATAAGCATTATGGAAAAAGTGCTCACATTAGAAGATATAAGAGAAAAGTTAAAGAATTATCTTCTTTCTACTGAATTACCTGGTCAGAATGCCCAGTTTAAAATGGCTCCTGCAATAAGAATTAAAGAGCTGGAGTCATTAGATGTAGAAAAACTTTCTCCTCCAAGAGAAAGTGCCGTGTTGATATTGATTTATCCTCATGATAAACTTAATATTGTATTGATTCAAAGATCTGGCTATGATGGAGTCCATAGTTCTCAGATTTCTTTTCCCGGAGGAAAGAGAGAAACCACAGATTTAGACCTACAAGAGACTGCTGTAAGAGAAACTTATGAAGAAGTAGGAATAAATACAAAAAACATAGAGATTATTGGAAAATTGACATCCTTATACATTCCTCCAAGTAACTTTATGGTATATCCTTATATTGGTATATTGAATGAAGAACCAAACTTTAAACCAGATATAAGAGAGGTACACAGAATAATAGAATTGCCTTTATATGCTTTGTTGACAGAAGAAATCAAAGGAGAGGCGGAGATAACTACATCTTATGCAGAATTCTCTGATGTTCCATGTTATAAGTATGATAATGCTGTTATTTGGGGTGCTACTGCAATGATCATAAGTGAGCTTGAATATATATTGAAAGATATTTTGCAATAAACGCACTTCCTAAGAAGTGCGTTTATTATTCTTCTATTACAATCTCAAATGTAATTTCTGCTCCAAATGATAATAGCTTATTGACTCCACAATATTTTTCCTGACTTAATGAAACGGCTTTCTTAAGCTTACTTTCGTTAAGTTCCTTTCCTTTGAATATATAGATAAGATGTATCTTGTCATAATACTTAGGATGCTCATCGGTCATATGACTTTCTATTTCTATCTTGAATTCTTCAGGTTCTATTTTCATCTTCTTTAAAATAGAAATAACGTCCATTCCTGTACATCCTCCAAGTCCGGCTAAAAGTAGAGGCTTAGGTCTTGGTCCTATGTTGTTACCTCCAACCTCTGGGGCAGCATCTATTGTAATAGTATGGTCATCTATTTTAGCATCAAACGACATCTCTTTATTCCAAATGATTTCAGCGTTTTTCTTCATTGATATGAAATTTTAGTTGTTTACAATTCACTACCTAGAGCTATTATCTTTAAGTATCTCCAATATTAAGCTCTTCTTAAAGCGAAATGTTCACAGAGTAGTTAATATAGAATCAATTCTAAATTGTATTATCCGTGGTATAAACGCATTTTGAAAATTATAATAAATAAAAAGCATAAATATTGATCCGTTATATGGCTACTTACTAATGCATATTGATTCTAAGTAATAATTATAGGTTTTGACTATAAAATAGAGCAAAATCAGGTGTTTTCTACCTGTGGTTGGGTATCAAAAGACCTATTTTAGGTGCTTAGAATCGATTTTGAGGACGATTTTTTTTTGATAAAAAGCTGTAAAGTACTAATCGTTAGGCTGTATTTTGGCAGAAAAGTCACTTTTCTTATGAAAAACTTCGACTTTCTTCTGTTCAAAGTCTCGAGTGTTTGGACTAAAGTCTCGAGTGTTTGGACTAAAGTCTCGAGTGTTTGCGCCAAAGTCTCGAGTGTTTGTAACTAAAGTCTCGAGTGTTTGTGCTAAAGTCTCGAGTGTTTGAAATCAAAGCTGACTAACTTTTGATTATGTGAAGAGGTCTTTTTTTACATGAAAAAGACTGTTTGTATCCAATTGTTTTACAGGTGTATACAGGAGATGTGTTTTGTTGAGATTGTTTATAGTAAATTATGAACAGTACTTCTATTGATAGAGATATTTTTTATATAAAATGGTAGAGGAGTTTAAGGATATAGGAATGGTGATAAGAAAATTGATTTTTAAATATTGAGGAACTTAAAAAAGAGATATTTTTTTTATTTTTAGATGTAAACAAAAACATCATTTTTATTTAAAAAAATATTATTTGCATAATATCACTTTGAACTATTTCATTGAGATGCTAATTATGGCTTTTATCTTTAGAAGCTATAGAGCTATTGTATCACATGATTTTTATTTCTTTCCAGTTTTATAGCATTAAGTTAGTTTTAAATACAGAGGAAATATCTTAGGGCTTTCTTAAATAAGAGATCCAGATCTTTGATAGTAATTGTTCGGTCATGAATGAAACTGTTATATAATGGTATATATGAGAAAGTAAATTAAATGATTATAAATATATAATGAAATTAATGATCATTGTATGATAAACTTAATGCTTTTAAGTAGCAGACTGTTTAGATCTTGTTTTTATATGTAGATCCTTAAATTAGTGTATTATAACTTAATTCTATTTGTAGTTTTGGATATAGATATATAGGTATTTATACTTGTATATTATATGTATTTTCTTAGTGTTATATTTAGTATATTGTACTTAATGTGTTATTGTTTAACATTCAGTAATTATATATTTATAGGAATTGAAATATCAATTATTATTTTTGTGAAGATTTTAATTTTAGTGAAAATATATTTATTTAGGTATGAAAAAATGTACTCTTGGATTTTTAGTAAAATACATAAGTGTTTTGCTTGCAATACTAACTGTGTCAAGTTGTATTAAAGATGATGAGTTTGATATGGATAGAATGGCTGAAAATTCATTCAGTCCATCAATAGCTATACCTTTAATAAAATCGAGATTGAAAATGTCCGATATATTAAAAGATACAACAGGTATAGTAAAGATTAATAAGGATAATACTATTGAACTAAACTACAAAACAGATGAAATAAATCTAAAGGATAATCTAAACTTTATAAGACTAGAAGATCAAGAAACTACTACTACACAAAGAATTGATATACCTCAATTACCTACGCGTTCGCTTGAACAAGAGTTTGAGCTAGAGTTTGACCTAAACTTTGGAGATCCTTCTATAAGCCTTGATTCTCTAATCTTTGGAAAAGGAGAGTTGACATTTTCTATAGGTACAAATGCTGAATTGGATATCGAGAATGAAGTGTCTTTTGAAAACTTATTGAGTGAAAGAAAAACAAAGCTTGTAAGCAACTTAAACTTAGAAAATGGACAACCTAAAGAAGCAAATATATCTCTTAAAGATAAAAGGTTTGTTTCTTTAGAAGATAAGGGCAATAAGATCATAGTTAAAGTTAAAATGAATATAAAAGACTTAACTGGATTTACAGAGCCTTTTATAGATTTAACTTTGAAATTAGGTATAAAGGATTTTGATTATGAGACTGTGTTTGGGTATTTTGGAAAGAAAGAGTTTACTTTTTCTGAAGAAGCTAAAATTAATATGTTTAATAATGTATTTAAAGGAAGTATCAAGTTTGAAGAAGTAAACTTTAGTTTAGATATTGCTAGTTCTGTTGGAGTACCTGCTAAACTTACTTTTGAAGAACTTACAACTAAGGGGAAAACTAAGATACATAATGTAACAGATATTTTATCTACCTATGAGATTGATGCTCCTGATAATACTCAAGTAGGAGATACAATACATACAATTGCAGCAAACAATATAGCAAGTCCACAATTAACAGATGCTTTATTGGATACACCTCAAGAAATAAAATTCAAGTTTAATGCTGCATTAAACCCTGATGATGATAAAACAAAATCAAACTTTATAACTAAGACAAGTGGGATAGAAGTTACTCCAAGCATAAATATTCCTCTCTTTGGAACTATTTCTGATTTTCAGATAAGAGATACTTTAAATTTTAGTATTGGTGATATAGGTGAAATACAGACTTTGGCAATAAGAATAAATACTCTTAATGCTTTCCCTATGGATGTGAAAATGCAATTAGTATTTACAGATTCTTTATATAATGAGATTGATACTCTTTTTGAAGATGAAGAGCTTGTTCTTGTCTCTGGTATTGTAGATCCAAAGCAAGACTATAAGGTAATAGAACCTAAGTCATTTATGAAGGATGTTGTGATTGAAGAAGAAAGAGTTGCTATTTTGAAAAAAGCTAAATATGCGATACTCATAGCTAAACTTCAATCTTTTGATCATGAGAATAATCCTATTAAAATAAATAATAGTTCATATATAGATCTTAAGCTAGGAATAAAATCTAAGATTAACGTAGAAGAGAATTAAGATGAAAAGAGTTATATATATATTAATTGCGTTTTTAGGATTTTCAGGTGCTTTGATAGGGCAAGAATCAAATATTCTAAATTCTTTAGACAATGTGCCTCAAGGTTATGAATTTAACCCAGCAAAGAAATCTCCTTACAAATGGTATATGGGTATTCCTGCTTTGTCTTCTATTGGTATCGATTATACGAACAAGAATCTTAAGTATTATGACTTTTTAAGAGTGAATGCTTATGATTCTCTGGAATTGCGTAAAGATGAATTTATCGACAACCTTGAAGATGGTGGATCTATTGAGCTGGCACAGTCAATAGAAATCTTACGAGCTGGCTTAAAAATAGATGAGCATCAGTTTACTTTTAGTCTAGGATTGAAAAATTATCAGAAGATATCTGTGTCTAAAGAACTGTTTGATCTTGCTTTAAATGGAAATGCACCATTTATAGGTAAGAATGTTACCATATTGGATAATGAGATTGATATGTTATCATATGTTGAATATGCATTAGGTTATTCAACAGCTATTGACTCACGATGGAGAGTGGGAGGTAGAGTAAAGCTATTGACAGGTTTGATGAATGTTACTACCAAAAATTCATATGCCCGTATCTTTACAGATCCAGAGGACTATGGTATTAATATTAGCACAGATTTCCTTGTTCATGCATCAACACCATTTTCTCATATTATAAGTGATGATGATAGTGGAGATCAGACTGTAGATTTAGGAGGGATGTTTGGTAATAAAGGCTTTGCTGTTGATCTTGGTGCTACATTTCAACCAATGCCTGAATTAGAATTAGGAGTAACAGTAACGGATTTAGGCTTTATCAATTGGAGTCATAATGTCAAAGAGATAAGAAGCATGAAAGAAGATGCTAATTTTCTTTATACAGGATTTGAATTAGATGACCTATTTGAAGATAAGAAGTTTAATGAAGATGTATTAAGTGATTTGTCTGATTCATTGAAGAATGAACTTGATATAAAAGAATATCCAGGAGAATCTTATAATACAATGTTGAGGACAAGATTTATTCTTGATGGAAAGTATCGTTTTGACAAGATGAATAGTTTATCTGCTATCTGGAATAGTGCTATTATAGGCAATAGATTCAGATCTTCATTTGCTGTAAATTACAATTTTGATTATGACTTTGTAGGCTTTGCCGTTGGAAATACAATAGCGAATAATTGGTTGTTTAATCCAGGTGCTGCATTCTATATAAGAGGAGGAGCTTTTCAGTTTTATACTGTTGTAGATAGTTTCTCTTCTATGTATCTTACAAAGATGCGTAGTATGTCAGTAAAATTTGGATTTAACTTAGTATTCAAATAGATGATGATAAAAAGAAATCCAGTGGTAACACTGGATTTCTTTTTTGTTCTAATTGCAGTCATTTGAGGGAATACAATACGGACAGCTAGGAGAGCACTTTGAAAAAACCTTTGTTGCACAGACATAAGTTTCTTTATCAAAACACAGGTCTGGATCGCACGTATAGTTTAAATAAGTAAAATGCTGTCCTCCTTTTATTTCTCCCAAATTAGCAATGTTTGTCTTTTTAAAAACTAATTTTCTTTTTTCTTTCATAACTTATTAATTGTTTGATTAATTAATGCATCATGAAAGTAATAAATAATTAGATTGTACTCTTTATTTTTTTATCACTTTAATGGTAGAGTATTTATTCCCTGAGTTTGTAGTGATAAAATATAAACCTGAAGTCATCTTCGAAGAATCCCAGATAAGTTGACTTACTCCATTATTGACTACAGTTTCATATATTTTATTTCCAAGAAGATCATATATGCTGATCTTGTTTTCTTTACTATTGTCATGCAGTCTTATATGCAGTTTTCCATCAAATGGGTTTGGATAAGCAGAAATCATTTCATTCTCAATAACTGAAACTGATTGCACTTCTTCTGAATCTGTACTTGACATAGCTTCAAAAATGTCTAGTTTTCCATATCCCCAAGTGTTACTTGGTGTGCTAAGATCGCCTGTAAAAGAGTCCTTAATTGTTGAGTTAAATAATTTATCTCTTATTTCTCTATTTGTTAAGTTTGGATTCTGTTGCATAATTAATGCAATAGCTCCTGTAACAACAGGTGAAGCCATAGATGTTCCACTCATTATAGTATGTTTTCTATCAGGACTAAGATCTAGCTCGTTTTGTGGAGTAACGAAATGAGAAAGAGCCGACATTACATAATGTCCAGGAGCTGTGATCTCAGGCTTTACTCTTCCATCTACTGATGGGCCAATAGAAGAGAAGCCAGCAATTTCACCTTTTCTTATGCTGCTGTTTACTCCAACTCTTCCTTGTGGTGTATCCCATGTAGTTCTATTTACATATGCGCCTACACTGATTATTTCTTTACCAGTAGCAGGAGAACCTACAGAATAACTATTGTCTGTTGGAGTGAAATTAGGGTCAGGAGTGACATTATTTACTGCTGGGTTAGGATCAGAGTATCCTGCGATAACCCAAGAGTTAATAGTTCCTGTTCCTTTTATATAAAATCTGTAATAATCCCATCCGTAGTTTGGTAATGCAGAGTTTGCACTTTCGTCTATGAGTATATAGAATTCAGAAATATCATCATTAATTCTTGAGCAAGCAATTCTGACTTCTCCTGCTTCAGAGTTGTCATCATATGAGAATTTGAAGGAAAGTGTTTTGCCAACACAGTCTGATAAAGATTTATATTCAGATTTACCCATGAATTTTACAGGCTTGAACACATTGTTGCTGAGATCCAGAAAAGTACTGTCAAGTCCAAAAGCAATTTCAAGATTATCTAAATCTTCATTCTTTACTGTACCATATACACGTCCAGCAAAAGCACCATTTCTCAATGCAGGATAATACCATGTCCATGCTTCTTCGTCTCTTAATTCTGTTCCTCCAAAATGGATATAATCACCACCTTCATTTCCAGCAGCAGCAACGAATACACGGCCTGGCTTTTCATTTACTAGATGATCTATTATTAATTCTTCAGGAGAAGTTCCATCATGAGTAGAAAAATGTCCACCTAAACTAGCATTTATAACACATGGCTTCCCTAGTTCGTCAGCTTTCTTGAATATGAAGTTAGCAGCATCAGCTATTCCTGTAGACTTAGAAAAATCCAGTCCTACAACGATTATATCAGCCTTAGGTGCAATACCTAGATTTCCTGCTGCTGTTCCAGAAACGTGAGTACCATGACCACTACCAGCATCTTTATGGCTTACTGTTGGGTTCGTTTGATCTAAAGAAGATTCGATGTCGTCTTTTGTCCAATATGATCCATAACTAAAATCAGAAGGATTTACCCCATCAGATTTAGTTTGATCCCATAGATAAAGGATTCTTGACTTTTCGTTGTTTTCAGGATTTCTAAAGTCTTCATGTTGGAAGTCAATACCACTGTCGATAATACCTACAATAACACCCTCACCGTTATAATTCTTGTCAAGAGGAGTAGTTCCACTATGTACTTTATCAGCATTAATGTTTTTTATAGCTTCATTATTTAAAGGAGTGGTTTCTCTCGCTATCTGAATTCTTGTTACATCATTACTCTCAGCGATTTTATTTAGAGCTTCATTGGTAATTACAGCAGTAACGATATTAGGTGTAGCAGTATTTACTGTACCTCTATTATCTTCAACTAACTTTACGATAGCATCGCTATTACCATAAATAAATACATTTAGTTTTGAAGTAACTGTTGTTTTTAGAGTTGTCTGGTTACTGTTTAATTCCATTAGGCCTACATCAAGTTTGCTGCTTTCTTGTGCAAATAATGATAGAGAAAGCAAGACCCCTGCGAAAAAAATAAAAGTTCTTTTCATATTCTAGCTTTTTTCTTTTATGATTTGATAATAGAGGAAAACGGAGGTTTAATCTGCTTATTCTTAATTAAATGCAAATTAGGTTTAATGTATTATTAAATTGTAAGTGATATGAAACATAGCTTTAGGTAAAATAACTTAGGTGTTAATGCGTGATGATTGATTAAAGTTTTTTATGGCAAATTATTTGCAAATTATTTAGTGAACTGTTTTAATTAGCTAAAATAAAAAGTAGGAAATACACGTTTATGTCTTTTTTGATGAAATAGACATTCTCTAAAGAGCTGTGATAAAGCTGTATTTATTACTTTTTATAATCAAATTGATAATATAATTATAACATTATGTTCATTAGTAAAATTTATAAAAATCTTTCGTTAATGTTTGTTTGCTAGTGCTTTAATGTTTGTTTTATTTAGGTGGTAAATGAACTAGACTTCATCTAAAGTGTTAAATTTGCAAAAATATAATGTAAAAGGTGTTTTTATTGGAATTGCTTCTAATCATAATCTCCTTTTGTTTTCAATCATATATTTTGGAAAGTTCAAATATCGAACTTATCTAAATGTTTATAAATCTTTTTAAAATTTTACGCTATGTCAAAGATTAAGGTCGGAATTAATGGATTTGGTCGTATTGGTCGTTTAGTCTTTCGTGTTGCTGTTAATAATCCTAATATTCAAGTTGTAGGTATTAATGATTTGATTGATGTAGATTATATGGCTTATATGCTTAAGTATGACTCTACTCATGGAAGGTTTAATGGTACTGTTGAAGTAGAAGGAGGAAATCTTATTGTTAATGGACAGACAATACGCGTTACTTCTGAGCCTAATCCTGCCAACTTAAAATGGAATGAAGTAGACGCAGAATATGTTGTTGAATCTACAGGTCTTTTCTTGACCAAAGAAACTGCTCAGGGACATATCGATGCTGGTGCAAAGAAAGTTGTTATGTCTGCTCCTTCAAAAGATGATACTCCAATGTTCGTTATGGGTGTAAATCATGAAAAATACACTAATGATATGAACTTTGTATCTAATGCCTCTTGTACTACAAATTGTCTGGCTCCTATAGCTAAAGTACTTAATGATAATTTTGGTATTCTTGAAGGTCTGATGACTACTGTTCACGCTACTACTGCTACTCAAAAAACTGTTGATGGCCCATCTAAGAAAGATTGGAGAGGTGGTAGAGGTGCTGGTCAGAATATTATCCCTTCATCTACTGGTGCAGCAAAGGCTGTTGGTAAGGTTATCCCTGAACTAAATGGAAAACTTACTGGTATGGCTTTTAGAGTTCCTACTCCTGATGTTTCTGTAGTTGACTTAACTTGTCGCCTTGAAAAACCTGCGTCTTATGATGCTATTAAGGCTGCAATGAAAGCTGCTGCTGATGGTCCTTTGAAAGGAATTCTTGACTATACTGAAGATGCTGTAGTATCTAATGACTTTGTTACTGACCCTCATACTTCTATATTTGATGCTGGTGCAGGAATATCTCTAAATGATCATTTCGTGAAAGTTGTTTCATGGTATGATAATGAGTGGGGATATTCAAATAAGGTTGTTGAATTAGTTCTTCACATGAACACTGTAAAATAAGACAATAGGTATTATAGAAAAGGGCTGCCTTAGGCAGCCCTTTTTAGTTTGTTTAAGTAATCTGTAGCTATCTTAGAATATTAGAATTTTGCAATCTTATAACTTTTATTGTCATAAGGACAAGTTACATGTCCTTTAGTCTTTATGTTACTTGTGATTAATAGCATACCTGCTAGGTGAGGAGAAGCCATAGATGTTCCATCTAGTTTAGAGTATTCACCATTCTTATATGTACTCCATACACCTACTCCAGGAAGTGCCCAGTCAACAACATTACCATAGTTTGAAAATGAAGCCCAGCTTCCACTACTGTTGATAGCAGCAGCTTTATAAACATTAGTAGCAACAACTCTTGCAGGTGTTACATATTGAGCATTTGAATGTTCATTACCTGCAGCAATAGCAAACTTAATACCTTTAGCAGCAGCATTCTTTACTGCATTATCAAGAATAGTATTAGGAGAATATCCTAGACTCATGTTAGCTACTTCACCTGCTTTACCATTATAAGAAACATAATCAACAGCCTTTACACAATCAGACTCTGTACCATGACCAGTGCTGTTAACAACTTTTACAGGAATTACAGTTGCATTGGCAGCTACTCCAACAACTCCTATACTATTATACTTAGCAGCTATTGTACCTGCAACGTGAGATCCATGACCATTATCATCATTTGGACCAGGGTTAGAACTGTAATATACACAGTAGCAACGACCTTTAGTTTGATCAACATTTAAATCAGGGTGATCTAGATCTATACCACTATCAATAACCCAAGCAACTTTACCTTCACCTTGATAAGCACCACCGATATAATTTATTCCCCAAGGGAAATAATCAGCTCTTACTCTTGGTAACTCAGTCGAGATAGGAGAAAGCTCACGTTGATCTAACTGCATCTTTCTATCTGATTCAACAGAAATAACTTCAGGAAGATTTTTTAATCTAGCAACATCTTCCTTGCTTAACTTAGCTGCAAAACCAGTTATTGCTGAAGAATAAACGTTTAATATTTCCATATCAGAACTCATCTTCTGTGTTCCGATGATAGATAGAATCTGATTCTTGAAAAGCTCAGTTCTCTCTTCATAGTTTGATGTACGCTTCACAGTCCCCATTCTCTTTGAATCAAGAACAACTATATATTGACCAGGAATAGCGTTAGGGTCAACAGAAACTGTTTCTATTTCATTTTGAACTTCAGCAACCTTATCCTTTTTACAAGAAGTAAAAGCAATAGTTACAACTAGTAATAGAGTAGATAGTTTTAATAAACTGTTAATGAAAAAATAATTCTTTTTCATAAGATTTAGATTTTGTTTAGTATGTATTAATGAAAAAATAATTCTAGCTTTATAGGTCTATTTATCTCATTATTAAGAATAAAGTAACGGTCGGATATTTACTTAAAAGCACAATACGTTGGTTTGTAGGGGTGTAGCATTTAAAGAGAGTAGTAACTACCTATAGTTATGGAGCGTAAGTCAATAAATTAGAAGGGAAATTACCCAGTAGCATGGGTAATTCCTAGGATATCTTCAATAGATTGAATAGATCTTCTGATGATAAAGATGAAATCTTATCGGTTCCCCTTAATAATTGGTTTGCAAGATCTATTTTGTTTTTATGTAACTCAATGATTTTCTCTTCTATAGTGTTTCTTGCAATTAACTTATATATGGTGACAGGTTTGTCTTGGCCTATCCTATGAACTCTGTCAGATGCTTGATCTTCTACACTTGGATTCCACCAAGGATCCATATGAATTACATAATCTGCAGCAGTAAGATTAAGTCCAACACCTCCAGTTTTTAAACTTATAAGAAATACATCTGCAAGTTCATCCTGAAACGTTTTAACGAGCTTTTCCCTCTTACTCATTGGAGTTTTTCCATCCATGTATAGAAGGTTGAGCTTTTGTTTTTCCAGATGTCTTTTTATGATATTCAGGTGAGTTGTAAACTGGCTAAATATGATAACCTTATGGTTAGCGTCGAGAATACTAGTAAGAAGATTGTCAAGTGTATTTAATTTTGAACTTGATATCTCTGATTTCCCATTGACCAACTTAGTGTTGCAACTTGCAAGTCTCAGGCGTGTGAGCTCAGCAAGTATTTGCATGGTTTGTTTCTCTGCATTTTGATCACTAAGAGCTTTGATTGCCTTTTCTTTTATGGTATTATAGAAAGCCACTTCTTCTTCACTAAGATCAATGAAAAGGGTAGATTCTGTCTTTGGTGGTAATTCCTTCAGTACCTGATCTTTTGTTCTCCTGAGAATATAGGGTTTCATTATTCTTTTTAAGCTTTCTCGTCTGGCATGATTCTCCTCAATATTGTCTGTAGGTCCAAACTTATTAGAGAAGTCCTTTTGAGTTCCTAGTAAGTTAGGGTTGATAAACTCAAATAAACTCCATATCTCATTAAGGTTGTTTTGGATAGGTGTACCTGTAGTAATTAACTTGAAATCAGATTTAATTTCCTGTGCTGCTCCAGCTCTTTTTGTGTTGTAATTCTTGATAGCATGAGCTTCATCCAGAATGGTAACAACCCAATCAATTTTCTTGAGTTCTTCAACCTCCGATTGTAATAAACCATAACTTATAACAAGAACGTCATGCTGTTTCAGATCTTTGATGGCCTTAGTACGATTGTTTTGATCCAGCTTTATAGGATTAAGATCATCAGTAAATTTATTGATTTCATTAATCCAATTGAAGCATAATGAGGCTGGTGCAACTACCAGAGAAGGCCCTTCACTGGCTTTATCCAGAATCATTGTAATAGCCTGTAATGTTTTACCTAATCCCATCTCATCAGCAAGGCAGGCTCCAACGCCGATAGTATATAGCCTTGATAGCCACTGAAACCCTTCTCTTTGGTATTCCCTCAGTTCTGCGTTGAGACCTTCAGGAGTAGAAGGCATGATCTCATTGATAGATTTCAGACTATTGATCTTTTCTCTCCATGCTTCATCCGTGATAAGACTGTGTATTTCACTCTTGATATTTTCAAAAGCTAATGATGCCTGAGGGTGAATTAAGAGTCTGTTATCTTTACATTGAGTAAATAGATTGATCTTTTGTAAGGTCTTTTTCAGCTCTTCAGTAACAGCAACAAATAAGTTTTTGGAGATTTCTATAAACCTTTCATTGTCGTTAGTAACTACCTGTAATACCTCTTTAAGAGGGAATATCTGATCGTAAGGAAGCTCTAATATTCCTTGCAGTTCAAACCAATTATTATACTTGTTTATCTTCAGTTTGATATCATTATTAGAGGCAGATCCTATAACCCTATATTCATCTTTACCTATCCATTCAACATTGTTGAATTCAGATAGCTCCCTTAATTGAAGTAAAAGTTCAAGTAATTCCTCCTTATTGCTAATAATCAGCTCTTTATTTATGTTTTTAAGAGGGGATAAGACAGGGCATATTCTCACTAATTCTCTTGCTGATAATATTTCCTGATCAAGATATCTTTTGGTTTTTACTCTTATATGATCAATATTTCCTGATACTATTTCCGTTCCAACACCAGGCTTAAAATAGAGATCACCATGTTCTATAGGCTTTACAAATAGCTCAACAATAAAATGCTTATTCTCGTTTTTACGAATTCTGACAATGGTTTTCTTATTATATTCTATTACAGGTAGAGTATCTTGTATATATTCATAATTTACATTAACATATTTTCGGACTCTTTTAAATATCTGCTTTAGTTGAGGTAAATACTTTTCTGGTATCTTGAAAGAATCTCCATTTATTATAGCTCTAAGTTGTTGATGAAATCTGTTGATCTCATAAACCTTAAATCTTGATTTCGTTTCTTGTATAATTACAGGAGGAGTATGATTAATGATTTCAGGAGTCTTTATTATGTAATAGTTTCCAACTTTTGTGATGTTAATGGTTACTTTCCCTAACTCTAGTTCAACATGGTTATCCTCAGTATATATAAATGGATGTTCTGCAAGTAGGGGGAAAGCCTTTTCTGTATCCATATAATAAGTAGGATTTCCTTTATCATCAGCAATGAGTTTGATACATTTGATAATGGTTTTGTCTTGACTCATTGAATTTTCAAAGCCCTCTTCTTTGAGTCTTTGCAGAGATATCTTACGACCTTTAGACCAAGTGCTGTTTACTCCAAGTCTTTGTTCGATAGGGAAGATGGTTTTATTTTCCAGATCAATTTGCCATGCTAATCTAGGAGACTTGGTAACTTCTTCTTCCTCTTCGATATGGATTCTCTGTATTTGTGCCAATATATTCTTCCAATCATCATTCTTTAAATCAAAAGGAAGTATTGAATATATATTCTTATCTTCTTCTATAGATGATATGATAATAGCTTTCTCAGTAGTTTTTACTCCCATTTTCTTTAGTATGATGGCAGTTTCTAAAGCGATCCATTGATAGTTGTTCTCTACAGCTTTTTGATGGAAGGCTTCCAAGGAACTTAGATAAACTCTTAAAGAACTTCTGTCAAGCATATACATGGTAAAATAAGCAAAGAACTCTCCCAAATTGAAGTTCTTAGGTCTTATTAGCTCCTCTATAATCTCTATATCCTTTTCTGATATCTGCTTCTGGCTTTTGACTAAAATCCTAAGGCATATATAAATGACTCTTATGATACCCTTAGAGTGTTCTTGTCCATATCTTATGATCTGGTATGCTTCCTGAAGTCCATGTATACCACGACTTTTAAGTATAGCTAATACATGAAAAATTCCGGGGAAATCGGGCAATATTGAATTCTCGTCTTTTGCTGTACTTCGATATAATTTGAGACAGTATGTGAATAGTTCATATGAAGCATCATAAGCACCAGCAATCAATTGTGATATCGCCTGACAAGCAATATCATTATAATAATGTCCATTACTTGGATCTTCGAACATTTTGTTGATATCACCCTTAAGGATAAGATAGACATTAGCCCATTCTCTGTAAATAGGATGTATTGCAAGACTATGGCCAAAGCCATCAGTAAATTCATTATCCATCTTTTCTAATGATGGAATATTTGTAGAAAGATAATAGAAAAAGATCTCAAATTGTTTTTCTGGCGGCAGGACTGTTAACAAACCACTTTGGAATGGTTTGAATAAGGCATCTTTTATTTGCTCACTATTTAATATCTCTTTTGATGATTGCTTGACTAATATTTCATATTGCTCAAGAAATACTTCCCAATTATTACGCAATATAGTATTACGTAGTGTTCGTATTTCTACTTTGCTTTCTGAGGTAAGCTTTTCTGGTACAGCAATATATTTATTCTCTCTAACTGTCTTTGATATTGCCTCAAAGTCTTCAGGATCATTTGTAAGATACCTACATACAGGAACTATAACTTCTTCCACTGCACTGAAGTATTTCTTCTCCAGAGTGACAAACCCATCTGCGATTAGCCTTTGCAAGGCTAAGCCAACATTATTTGCACTTAGCTTTATGCCATACTTCTTAAAGATTCTATTGTTTCTAAGTCCATTATAAATATTGGACCTTGCTATAGGCTCATTAAGAAAGCATAAAAGCTGAAGAATACCTTTATGCATTTGAGGAAGGTCGTTGTATTTCTTCTTAAAATCTTTCATACAGAAACTGCTATTTACCATTGAGAACGTGGCCAAATTTAAGGAAATATTTTCATTCCTGATAAGGAAATATGCGCTTTTGGAAGGTTTATATATTACTTTATCTATAAAACAAAAGCCACTCAGCTGAGTGGCTTTTCACTTAAATATAGATTGAGACTTAGTATCTATTTCTCTTTTTGTAATGAGTATGTAGAAGTTCATGCGCCTTATGACTATTAGGCTCATCAAGGAACTCCTCATAAACAGCCATTACCTCAAGATTTTCATGAGACTTTCTTATAGGCTTTTCTCTATCTTCATCATAGATAGCTTTCGCTCTTTGCTGACGGATCTCTTCGTTTGTTGGTATTGGTTGGCCACCACCACCAAGACAACCACCAGGGCATGCCATGATTTCTATAAAGTGATAGTGTGCTTTACCTTTATCAATCAATTCCATTAACTCACGGGTGTTAGCCAATCCATGAGCTACAGCACATTTAAGTTCTACTCCTTCAAGGAAACTCCAACTAGGAAGACAACCTTCTATCTTTACTGTTGCTTCTTTTATTCCTTCCATACCTCTGACAGGAAGAATATCTATATTCTTGAATGGAACTTCTCTGCCTGTGACTATCTCATATGCTGTTCTTAATGCTGCTTCCATTACACCACCAGTAGCACCAAATATAACACCAGCACCAGTAGAGTTACCCATTATAGAGTCATGACTAGTTTCTTTAAGCTTGGAGAAGTCAAGACCTGCCTGTCTTATCATTCTGGCAAGCTCACGAGTAGTTAATACATAATCTACATCCTGAAAACCACTATCGCGCATCTCTGGTCTGTTAGCTTCGTACTTCTTAGCAGTACAAGGCATAATAGAAACACTGACAATATTCTCCGGCTTAATATCTCGTTTCTTTGCATAGTAAGTCTTTGCAAGAGCACCAAACATTTGTTGAGGTGATTTACATGTAGATACATTATCAAGATATTGAGGATAGGCATGCTCAACAAACTTGATCCAACCAGGAGAGCAAGAGGTTGTTTGTGGAAGCTTTACAGTTTCGTCTTTATCAACAAGTATCTTTTTAAGTCTTGTTAATAGCTCTGTACCTTCTTCCATAACGGTTAAGTCAGCAGTGAAATCTGTATCGAGAACTGAATCAAAGCCTAACATTTTTAGAGCTGTAACCATTTTACCTGTTACTCTTTGGCCTGGATCATAGCCGAGTTCCTCCCCAAGTCCTATTCTGACGGCAGGAGCTGTTTGAACTACAACATGCTTTTTAGGATCAAGTATAGCATCCCATACTTCTTCTAGGTAGTTTCTTTCTACAAGTGCACCTGTAGGACATCTGTTGATACATTGCCCACAGTTTGTACATACAACATCAGATAATAATCTGTTGTGGAAGCTTGTAATCTTTTGTTCATGCCCTTTATATGCAACAGCAAGAGCATTTATTCCTTGTAAGTCAGCACATGTTCTTACACATCTCTGACAACGTATACATTTACTATCATCCTTTATTATAGAAGGAGAGGAGAGATCTACTTTGAAATTCTGTATAGGCACTAAGTCAATTAGTGGATTCTCTCCAACAGAGTATTCATGTGCTAATTGTTGTAACTCACAATCACCATTCTTATAACACTGAGTACAATCTTCTCTGTGCTCTGATAGTAATAACTCAATTATATGCTTACGTGCTGTTCTTACTTTAAGTGAGTTTGTGATAACTTCCATACCTTCATTTACAGGCATTGCACAAGCTGCTATAAGAGACTTAGCACCTATTTGCTCAACAACACATACTCTACAATTTCCTGCTACACATAGATCTTCGTGCAAGCATAATGTAGGTATCTTAAAATTTAATTTCTTCGCTGCATCCAGGACTGTAGTGCCTTCTGGAACCTCTACAGGGATATGATTTATCTTTAGTTTTACCATATTATTCTGAATTTAATATCACACATTAATAAATGATTTCTTCTCTGAAGTTATTGACGATAGATGAGAATGCATTTCCTACACTCTGTCCTAATCCACACTTTGATGCTAGCTTCATTGTTTGCGCCAGTTTCAATAACTCATCCAGATATGCAGAAGGCTTATCACCTTTCTTTACTGCTTCAATGCCCAATAGAAGTTGCTGACAACCTATTCTACATGGTGTACATTGTCCGCATGACTCTTCAGCAAAGAAATCAAGATAATTATGTAACACATTATACATTGATCGTGAACTATTGAATAGCTTCATCGATCCTCCTGTAGGTACTCCTTCGAAACCTATAATTGTTTCTTTAAATTTCTTCCTTGGTACGCAGAATCCTGATGCCCCTCCGACCTGTACTGATTTGGTATCTCCATCACCAAACTCTTCTACAAATCTGTCAACAGACATACCTAATTCAAGCTCATATATACCTGCTATTGGCGTATCTCCGGATACTGAAAATACTTTAGATCCTCTGGAATCGAATGTTCCTAAGTCTTGGAATGACTTTGCTCCCATAGCACAAATCATCATCGCATATACCAATGTTTCAACATTGTTGATGGATGTTGGCTTGCCTAAGAAACCTGAAGTTGTTGGGTAAGGGGGTTTATTTCTAGGCTCACCGCGCTTGCCTTCCATAGATTCAAATAGCGCGCTTTCTTCTCCACAGATATATGCACCACTACCTAAACGTATCTCTATTCTAAATTCAAAATTGAGTGTCTTTAATAACTTATGGAATTCTTCCAATTCCCTATTCAATTTAGGAACGAGAAATTTATATTCTCCTCTGAGATATATATAACCTACTTTTGAGCCTACAATATATCCAGCTATCGCCATTCCGCCAAATACTTTACTTGTGACTCTATCAAGTATTTCTCTATCTTTAAATGTTCCCGGCTCTCCTTCATCGGCATTACATACTATATACTTCTCTACCTCTGGCTCTTGAGCTGTAAATTTCCACTTTAAGCCTGTAGGGAAACCTGCTCCACCTCGTCCTCTAAGTCCTGATATAAGTATATCCTGGAGAATATCTTCTCTGGTACGAGAGAAAGTTTTCTTTAATATTTCCTTGCAATCGATATCCTCACTAAATATAAGGTCGACTCTTTTTAAAGGTACTGTGTTTACTTCCATTACTGTTCTTTTAGATTGGCCAATGATTATTTTCGCATGTATTCCTCTAAGATCTCTATAGTCTTCTGAGGAGTCAACTCAGTATAAGGAGTGTCATTGATAAGCATAGCAGGGGCTTTATGACACCAACCTATACAGTTGGTTTCAAGAAGAGAAAACTTCTTGTCTACAGATGTTTCGCCGAGCTTGATCTTTAGTGTATCTTCTATTGTGGTAAGAATATCCTTTTTACCTTTCATTGAACAGCTAATGGTTTTGCATATTCTTATTACAAATTTTCCTCTTTCTTCTGTGTCAAGGAAAGTATAGAAGGAAGCTGTACCAAAGACTTCTGCTGCTGATAAGTCTAGTTGTCGGGCAACTTCTACCATTACATCATCGGATAAGTAACTATCTTGTTCTACAATGTCTTGCAGGATTGGTAGTAGGCTCTCTCTTTTTCTGCCGTGTTTCTCCGCCAATGCATGGATGGTTTCTTCTTTTGTTGGCATAAATAATAATTTTGGTTATGTGTTATTATATATCTGCGTGTTTGTGCAGATTAATTTGGAATCATTATAAAAATAGTAAAATATCTTTATTGAAAAAGTCTGTATTCCGCTATACAAGCTATATATATTCAATCTAAATAAATTAATCCGGATCTTGGATATGGTTTAATGTTTTTTAATACAGATATTTAGTAATAAAATAAACTACCCGGATTATAAGCTGTGAAAAAAATAATAGATATGTATAAATTCGCTTTATCTAGTTGAATAAAATTAGCATTGGTAGTATTTTGTTAAATACATTTAATCAAGCAAGTATTTTTATATTGAAGATAGGAATTGTATTATAATAATAACGGATAGATCTTTCTATATATGGTGTAATATGGCTTGTGTTTTAAGATATGGATGTTATATAAAATGAATATGAATAGATAATAATTCTGTTTTTGTGATAATACTTGTATTAGTATATAAGGTTTGTATTATAATGTTGTCTGAATTTTCAAGGCATTCAGTATCTATAGTCACGGATGTTGAGTATCTATAGTCATGGATGTTGAGTATCTATAGTCATGGATGTTGAGTATCTATAGTCACGGACGTTGAGTATCTATAGTCACGGACGTTGAGTATCTATAGTCATGGACGTTGAGTATCTATAGTCACGGACGTTGAGTATCTATAGTCATGGACGTTGAGTATCTATAGTCATGGACGTTGAGTATCTATATATAATTAAATTAGTATTTCGGGGATATAAAAAAAGACTGCCATTGGCAGTCTTTATCAATTAAGTATGGTATGTTATTCTATGAGATAGTAAGAAGTTTTTTATAGGAAACAACTTCAGTATTATTTTCATCTTTTTTTGATAACATCAGAATATAGTTACCAGCAGCTATATCTGTATTAAGTTCGAACTTGATTTTCTGATCTGATATAATGACGATATCTTTTATAGTAAACTCTTCGTCACTTTCATTGATTAAAGATATTTCTAATTCTTCGCCGTCCTTAATAGAGAAGTTCTTGCCATTTATCAGCGCGAGTTTTCCTATTCTCAGGCTATTTTCTATTTCACTATATGCATCAATGATATTATGCATTTCAGGCATTTGGAATAGTTGTGATAACTTGCGTACCCTTATAGAGCCAGTATCTAATTTTCTTTTGAACTCTTTAGTAAAGTGGATATGAGGTTGAATTTTATGATCGGGGTTTTGAACATGATTAAAGAGATCATCTTTATCTTTAAGCACCCCTTTAGGGTGACATTTGGCATTAAACCATTGAGTATTTACAGTTTTACCTTCACGTAATATTTGTTGTGTTTCTGCAAATAATGCTTCGTATGCGGCAGTAAGTTCAAATTTTGATAAAGATGTTGATTTGACAATCCGTTGAATCAATTCATTATGATTTACAGTAAATTCAGATACAGCAAGAGGGATAAAAGAGTTGTTTTTCTTATCCAACTGGTTAGGGATTACTCTATAAAGTATGGGCATTAAGATAATATTTACATTTTGGCTTCTTTGTGGATTTAATTTTCTAGAATTCATGACTTTTGTTTTTTTGGATGAAACAATAAATTGATTTTTCATATCAGATTTGATATGCTAATGGATTTAAAAAAGAAGCGCGCACTACTTTGAATTAATTCGATCGATTGTAAAATCTTGTATTGTTATAGCGATTAACTATGTCTTTCAAAATCTTACAATCCAAACTTAATTAATATCGATTAAATAGAAATGTTAAAAAATGTTAAAAGAGATTTTAAGAATTGTTAATTACTGAGTAATAATGTGTTATATGTATGTTGTTTTGGGAAATTAAGAAATAAGGTATAAAATATTAAGACTTTTCTTAAAAGGATATTCATATTTTGTAAACTTTATATCTTGTTGTTTTAGTGATAGATATGCTTTTGTGTGAAGATGTTCTTTTATTCTTAGGATAAATTAATCCTTAAATAGATGTCACCTTTTTCTTAAAACTGAAAATGATTAGTAGTTTGTCAAAGTGTGAGAATGTTAAGTGTTTATAATTAGTAATATAGGGATTGTATTGAGTTTTATTTTAATGGTTTTATTTATATGATTAATTATTTGGAAAAAAATGATTACTTCAAATTTCAAAGAAACGAGTAAAAAGTTGCAAAAATTCCTTATTGATAAGCATCATTTTTCTTTTGATTTATATTGATTATATACAATATATATTATAAGTATCTTCCTGTTGATATAATGGTAGTTAGAATAGGTGTTTTCCCTGATATAATGGCTTATCAATTGATTTAAAGGCTTGAATAAATATTATATAAGTAATAAGCACCTGATTTTAATGTTATTTGGAAAAGGAATTCATTTATTTTTGCATGAAGTGCTTTCTTAAATGATTGAAAGAAAGCACTGAAATATCAAAAATCAATCCTAACTTAAGAAGGGAAGATATGACTACATATGATTATCCAAGGCCAGCAATAACGGTCGATTGTATTGTTTTTTTAGTTAAAGAAGACGGTGTAAAGCTTTTATTAGTAGAAAGAGAGAGACCACCTTTTCGTGGTCAGTGGGCTTTCCCAGGTGGTTTTGTAGGAATGGAAGAGACATTAGAAGAAGCGGCAAAAAGAGAATTACAAGAAGAAACAGGCTTGAAGAATATAGAATTAAAGCAACTTCATACTTTTTCAGAAGTAGACAGAGATCCAAGAGATAGGATAATTACTACTGTGTATATAGGGCAAGCAGATGAGAAAAACTTTATGCTTGAAGCTGGTGACGATGCAGCAAATGCTCAATGGTTTCCTTTAAATAATCATCCAAAATTAGCCTTTGATCATTGTGATCTTCTTCAGAAAGCAATTAAATCAATGGGATTTTAAACTGAACAAAAGATATTTTCGGAGTGGTTTATAAAACCATAGTATATAAAAAAAGGAGCTTTAAGCTCCTTTTCTCTTTTCTGTATTATTGCTTATCAAGTTTCCATCTAAACTTTCCATCACTATCTTCTGAGAAATAATAAACACTTTTATTATCATTAGTGAACTGTAGATAGCCAGAGTATGTAGACATGCCTTTTGCCACTATCTTAAAGTCAAACTTTACATCATCAAGGTTTAAGGCTTTGGCATACTCTTCAGCTACTCCACTTTCAGGTTGAGAGAGCGTAAAAGAGCCTTTATCTTCATTAGAATAATTATAGCTTCCACTGCTATTTCTCGCTTGATATAGATAATCAAAAGTTGCTTTGTCAGTATAAGAACGGGTATAAGTTTCATTGATAAACCCAAATTGCGGATCAGTAAATGAATCATAAAATTTCCATGTTCCTACTATTCTATTATCAACAGATGGGGTTGAATCTTTGTCATCACTTTTCTTACATGCCGCAACTACCATTGCAAGCATGAAGATACTTAGAAGTACTTTTTTCATTTATTTAGGTTTTAGCGTTAATATATTACAGGGGAAGCCTGTATTTTTAGAAATCTAATATTTGGTAAGGATAAGACAAAATTATAAAAAATAATTAAGATCTATTTTAAATTGACGTGTAAATAGTTAAATTTACTTAAAGAGAAAATAATATTAATCACTAACTCATAAGATGAACGAAGAAATTAATCACAAGAAATACTTTATAGAAGTATGCTTAGGAAGTGCTTGTTTTGCAAGAGGTAATAGGAATATCCCCAATATAATAAAGAAGTTTTTGAAAGATCATACTTTTGAGAGCATTACCGACTTTAGAGGGAAAAAGTGCCTTGAACTTTGCAGTCGGGGGCCTGTTCTTATAATTAATGATGTTATTTATGAGGAAGTCAATGAATTTAACGTTGAATTGATACTAAAGAAGGCTTATAAAGATGAGTTTAATTTAGTATAACAACATTGAAGATTATAAGGAAATGGGAAAAGCATTATTTGAGATATCTCCTGAGAAATGTACTATGTGTTATAGCTGTGTAAGGGAGTGTCCCGTAAAAGCTATAGAGATAAAGTCAGACAGAGACTATGCAAAGATTCTTCCAAACAGGTGTATTGGTTGTGGAGGTTGCTTATTGGTATGCCCTGAAGATGCTGTGAGCTTTAGAAGTAGTAAAGAAGAAGTTAAGTCATTACTAGATTCTGATCATGTTGTTGTAGCTATTGTAGCACCAAGTGTATCAGGGGAATTTGAAGATATTACCGATTACAGGAAGTTTGTGCAAATGCTTCATGTTATGGGTTTCAATTATGTCAATGAAGTTTCTTTTGGAGCAGATCTTATAGCCAAGCAATATAAAGAGTTGTTTGCAAACTTTAAGGGCAAGCATTATTTGACCTCTAATTGTCCGGTTGTATTAAATGATATAGAAAAATATCACCCTGAATTAATTGATAACTTAGCTCCTATAGCATCACCTATGATACTTATGAATGCTATAGTGAGAGAAAGGTATAAAGAAGAGAATGTAAAAGTAGTTTATATTGGTCCATGCATTGCTTCTAAAGATGAAGCTCTTAGATATCCAAAAGCACAAAGACCTGATTCAGTGCTTACTTTTGTTGAGTTACGAGAGATGTTTGAAGAGATGCATATCAGTGAAAAGAAAGTTGAGTTCTCTGTCTTTGATACTCCATGGGGCAATAGAGGTAGCTTATTCCCTATAGGCAATGGGCTTCTTGAAGCTGAAGCTATAGATCAAGGCTTAGTTACTGGCCATGTTGTTACAGTAGAGGGAAGGAATGATTTCCTTGAGTCTGTTAGTCACTTTGAAAGCCATGCAGAACAGATACGTAAGCATTTCAATATCTTTTATTGTGATGGTTGTATAATGGGACCAGGAACAAGCAGAAATGGAAAGAAGTATGTTAGGCGTTCTGCTGTTATACAATATGCAAAGAAAAGATTGAATGAGTTAGATTTCGACCAATGGAATGCAGATATAAAGGAGTACTCTTCTATAACACCTGTTCCAAAGTTTAAATCTAAAGACCAGCGAATACATCCTAATGAAGCTGAGGTAACAAGAATTCTTGATGAAATGGGTAAGACTGAAAGATCTAAACAGAATGGATGTGCATCTTGTGGATATCAGTCTTGCAGGCATCTTGCTATTGCTGTTTCTAAAGGTTTAGCAGAACCAAAGATGTGTTTGTCTTATTCTTTCAAGAACAGAAAAGAGTATGTAAACAATCTGGATGACCTGAATGAACAGTTGCAGAAAGCAGATCAGACTTTGCGTCATATAAAAGAGAAAGCTAATGAAGATAAGATGATAGCCCAACAATCTCATGAGACTATTATCGCACTTCTGCATGAACTTCCTTCTGCTGTAGTCATTATTGATGAGAATATGAAGATAGTGCAATCTAACAGAAACTTTGTAAAGACTATCGGTAAGGAAGCTGAGGAAATCAATGAGGTTATACCAGGCTTGGTTAGTGCTAGCCTGAAAGCATTAATACCTTTCCATCTATATAAATTGTTTCATTATGTTGTAGATAATAATGAGAATATAATGGATAGGGATATACATCTTAATAATCGTCTTTTTAATATCTCTATATTCTCTATCAAGAAACATAAGGTTGTTGGTGGTATATTGAGAGATATGCACCTTCCTGAAGTACAAAAGGAACAGGTGATTTCAAGGGTGAATGAGGTTATCGAAAAGAACCTTTCTATGGTTCAGAAGATAGGTTTCTTGCTTGGTGAAGGAGCTTCGGAGACAGAACAAATGTTGAATTCTATTATAGAATCATATAATAGCAATAAAAAATGATAAGCAGTGAATGATAAATTCTTTATAGATATTAATTGTCAGCAACGGAACCATGAAGGAGAAAAAATTTGTGGAGATGTATACTTGAACAAGAAGATTGCTGAAGAAAATAGAATCATTGCTGTTCTCTCTGATGGTATGGGACATGGGGTGAAAGCTAATGTTCTTGCCACTCTTACGGCGACTATGGCTATGAACTTCTCTTCAGAATATAAAGAGCCTAAGAAGATAGCTGAGATTATAATGAAGGTCTTGCCTGTGTGTAGTATTAGGAAGATGAGCTATTCTACCTTTACCATTGTCGATATTGAAATAGATGGTAAGGTGACTATTCTTGAATATGAGAACCCCACTTGTCAAATATTTAGAGGCTCTAAGGTTTTTATGCCTGATTGGCAATGTATATTATTGGAAGATGAAAGAAGTGCAGGAAAAGAGTTAAGAACATGTAGCTTTTATCCTCAACTTGAAGATAGGATCTTCTTTTGGTCTGATGGTATTACTCAATCAGGGCTTGGTTCTTCTAAGTTTCCTTTTGGTTGGGGACTTGAAGATCTAACTGACTTCGTCAAGAAACAACTGAAGAAGAATCCGCAAGTATCCGCGAATCAGATATCTTCTCAGATTGTGAACAGGGCATATCAGAATGATGGATTTGTGGCAAAAGATGATACTTCATGTGTTTCTGCTTATTTCAGGAAAGCAAGAAAGCTATTGTTATGTACAGGTCCTCCATATGAAGAAGATAAGGATGCAAAATTGGGTGAACTTGTAGAGACCTTTGATGGAAATAAGATTGTATGTGGTGCTACAACAGCAGATATTATATCAAGGGAACTCAATCTTAAGATTAAAGATAGTTTTGATTTTACAGATCCTGATTTACCACCAATATCTTATATGGAAGAGATAGATTTACTTACAGAAGGTATCCTTACTTTATCGAAAGTTAATCAACTTCTTGAAGATTATTCTCCTTCATTTAGACCCGGGTTGGGGCCTGCAGATCAGATAATAAAATTCTTTATGGAGAGTGATGAAATATACTTCAATATAGGGACAAGGATTAATATTGCACATCAAGATCCTAATTTGCCTATTGATCTTGAGATCCGGCGTACTGTTGTGAAGCGTATAGCAAGGCAGCTGGAGAACAAGTTGATGAAAGTAGTCAAGATACAGTATATATAAACAAAGAGCTAGCAAAATGCTAGCTCTTTGTTTATGGAAAAACTTAAATATAATTGAATAGGACTATTTGTTCACCTTTATAAATTTCCCTCTTGCGTTGATACTATCATTATTTATATGAATGATATAAGCACCATCCTTTAGTGAAGAGACATTGATCATATTTGAGTTATTTGTATTTATTACCTTTTTCCCATGAACAGTATATATGCTTATGGTGAGAGGAGACAGTTTGTTGTCACATTTTATAAACAGCTTGTTTCTTGCCGGGTTTGGAGATATGGTTATATTATGAGCACTTAGATCGACGATGTTGTCAATTAGTTCTCCTTTGACATGAGTGATAAAGTTTGGGATATCAGAATTGTTGTTGAATATAAGTTCTCCATTTCTTTCTATGTTTCTATCTGATTTTATTTGTACATCAAAGGATAAAACTTGTTCAGGAGCCAGATCAAGGAAGGTATTGGATAGGATGAAGTCACCATTTATAAAGACATATCCTTTGAGGTTCTTATTACCTGTATTCTGAACTTGCAGCTTTATTTTATCATCTGAATTTATGTTTCCAAAGTTGATATTTCCATTGTTAGGAGCATTATACTTCTTGTTGTTATGGAGAAAAGAAGCGTTTATTTGTGAAAATAGTTCCGGGAGCTTACCCTGTATAGAGAAAGAGTAATTATTTTCATCAGAATTGTTTTTGATCTTAAGTTTTGAGGAGAATGAGTCTTCAATATCTTCATTGATGGTAATATTGAAGGTTTTGGATTGTTTTGGGGCGATATTGATGATCTTATTATCAGTATTGATATCAGTATTGTGGGTTATTTCTCCTTCAAGGGTTTTATTTCCGATGTTTGTTATATGAAGATGGAATGTATCATCATATTCAGTTTGTCCAAGGTCAATATCGGAATCGTTTTCAATGTTTATTTCTGTATTGTTGTGGGTAATAGAAGCTTTGATTTCTGAATATAGAGGGCGTTGAGTTTCTAAGATGAAGTTAAAGTCATCAATTTCGGAATTGTTGATGATATTTATGTTTGCAGAGAGTTGAATTTTTGGGTCATCAGAAGGAGTAAGTATAAAGGTTCTACTTTCTTCAGGTTTTATGTTTATAGTTTCATCATCGATATTAAAATCTCCGGATACATTTATATTACCAGTAAGATCTATATTACCATTGTTGTCTATTGTCAGTTGATATTCTTCAGCATTAAGTTCTCCAAGATCGACAGTGCTTGAGTTTTCAATGTCTGTGCTTTTATTATCAATGATTATTGACGGTGATAGGATGGCATACATAGGGAAGTTACCACTAATGTTGAATAGGAAAGCACCCTCATCAGAATTGTTTTCGATTGTAAATGTTCCAGAGAATTCAAGAGGGATATCTTCATTGAATGTAATGTTGAATTCATGATAGTTGTCTGCTGCAATATCAAAGTCAGGAGATTCAATAGAGAAAGGGCCATCAATAACTATAGTTCCAGTAAGATTGATATTACCAGAGTTGTATAGTTTGAGTTTTATTTCCTGATCGTTGGGGATTGTTTTTATATTGATGTCAGCACCATTTGTAGGAGTGAAAACGTTTTCATTGATCAGTAATGAAGGTTCTGCAATGGCTTGTAGGTAAGGCACAGTTGCTTCAATATTGAATGTATAGTTTTGTATAGAAGAGTTATTTTCAATAGAGACAGTGGAAGAGAGGTTCAGAGGAGTATCATCTTCAATGGTGAGTATAAATATCTTGGATTGTTTAGGTTCGATATCAAGTTGTAAGTTCTGATCATCTATTTTGAAGTTTCCATCAATAGATAAGTCACCAGTAAGATTGACATTTCCTGTATTTTTTATGGTCAGTTCTATTTCATCTTCTCTATTGATTTCGTTGAGGTTGATAGAAGAGGTGTGATCTATAATTGTAGGTGTATTATTTATGGTTATGTATGGTTTAACTTCAGCATAAGGGATAGGATTTACTTTTCCGTGTAGGTTTATTTGTATGGGATCACCAGCATTATGATTTATGATGAGAGTAGTGTTTTTATCGCCTATAGAAGTTCTATTCGTGCGGATATTTATGGTTTCCGATTGATCAGGGGAGATAGTGAGGTTGTTTTTATCAATGATAAAGTCATCAGTGAGAGTGAAATTTACAGATAAATCAGCGTTTCCGGTATTTTTAATTACAAACTGCTTGTTGTTTTCTTCAGATTCGAGTTTTTCACCAAAGTCGAATGATTGATTATCAGATACAGTCTGTTCATTGTGGAATAAATTGAATATAGGAGCAGGGGGATAAGTTACTTTAGCATCAATATTTATATTAAAATCTCTACAGAAGCATAGTTTCAGTGCTGTTTTCCTGTTATAAGTGCCGATGGCTTCAGGAGTTAGGGATAATTCTATAGTTTTACTTTCACCAGATTGTAAAGTGAAGTTGTTTTCAGAGAAGATGACTTCATCTTGGTTGAGGAGTTCAATTCTTCTATGTTTATTGCTATTATTTACAAGTCGCAGATTCTTTTTGTATTCCTGATTGATATAAATTTCGCCAAAGCTGAGGAGTTCGCCAGTATTATATTTAGTGTCATCAACAAATACATCAATATTGTCAGTATGATTATGTTGATCAGCACCAATATATACAGAAGATTTAGATCTGGGTTCATTTTCAATATCGAGAGCTACTTTAGGTAAGAATTTACCGATGGTTAGGCCTCTGGATAGGATGTGTAAGTTGGTATCAGATTCGAATGTTACTTCTTTTTTGATGGAATTGAAGTCGTTATTTATAGAAGAGACCCATGATTCTAGTCTATTGACAACAGTACGATCAATTTTGCATATAGAATAGCCTTTAGAGAAGATATTATTATTATCGCAAATGTATTCAGAAGCATAATAGGGCTTTTTCATAAAGATAGATATACCCATGGTGTTGTTGTGGAATATATTATTGAATATGGAGATTCTTTGATTATGGTGGTTTAAGTTGAGGCAAATACTTTTGTCTCCATTTCCATGAATATGGGTTGTGTTATGAGCAATTAATAGCTTACCAGAGTTTTCTATGTAAATAGCAGAAGGCTTACTATCATTACTTTCTATAGAGATAAAGTTATTTGCGATGATTGCAAAGTCATCCAATGGGTTGTCATGTCTATATATGTAGTAGGCATAAATTTCCTGATCAGCGGCAGTGTTTTTTATGGTTATGGTATTATTATTTGAAGTCAATTTGCCTTTATTGTATAGAAGTTCTATTGCGCTGGCTTCGTTTTTATCCGAAGATAATGTTATGGTGTTGTTATTTATAGTGGGGGCGTTGAATTTTTTGATGAAGATACATGATTGCTTATCCTGAGTGAATTTATTGTTAAGTATTTTGAGGTTAGAGCTATTTTCATTCTCAGTTATGGCATATATAGATGTTTTTGCACTTTGGAAGAGGTTGTTTTTGATCATTATGTTGCTTCCGGCATTTTCATTTTCGTTGGTTTCGATATTAATTACATAATTATCACCTCTAAGAGCACTATTACTTTCATAAATGAAATTATTATTATTGATTGTGATGTTGTTGGCTGCTTCAGAGATGCGAATACAGAATTTAGAGTAGTTGTTATATATTTTGAATCCATTTATTTCGATGTGATCAGAGTTTTTGATATGGATGGTAGAGGAGTTATTATGATTATTGTAGGGGGATGATATAGTGACAGTACTATTATCATCGAAAGGGGTGAATAATATTTTGCTATTGGCAGAAGTGCCTTTGATCTTGTTTATAATTAGTGATTCACTGTATGCGCCTTCTTTGACTTTGAGTATAACATTTCCCGATATGCCATTTTCTTCAAGATCCTGAATTGCATTTTCGAAGGAATTATAATCACAATCAGAGGTACGGCCAATAATGAAAGTTCCTTTAAGTCCTTCGGTTATTGTTCGGGGGTTATTATTGTTGCAATTTACGTTGACGATATCATTATTGATTGTATAAGATGAGCATACAGCATTGATAATGTTGTTTGGGTGTGCATTTTCATTTAGAGATAGAGTTAATAAGAAGGAGTTAGTTCCTTCATGTAGTTTTTGGTTGATATTGAAAGAAGGGTTGGTAGTAATATTTGTTTGATGAGCTAGTAATTGTTTAGGTGCTTGTTGATTTTCGTTGAGGTAGTATAGTTTGAGGTCTTTAATGTCGTTGATAGAAGTAGATTGGTCGAGGTTGAATGTTAAGTTTTGTATAGATCTTTTGTTGAGGGTTCCAATTGTATTTACTTTGAGTTTAAGGATAAGTTCATCAGTAGCATTTTGTAGGATTGTGTTTTTATCAGGGAATGAAGTTTCAACATTATCTATATACATGTTGGTTGAAGGGAACATTTTGAGGTCGTCAATAAACATATAGTACTTACATTCGCTTTTGTAGTGTATACTAATATGTTTAGTGTTTTGTGGAATGTTATCAATTTTGAATTGATGCCAATCATTGTTAGTAATAAATATATTATCAGTCCATTTAAAATCTTTTTTAGTATTATTTCCTTTGTTAGACCAACCAACTCTAAATACTTCAGTAGAATTTTTATTTTTTTTGTACCAAAAAGTAAGAGTAGAGGTGGTAGAAAGGTTTAGAGGTGGAGATATAAGATACTCATCATAGGGTTGTGATTCTTCAAAGGAGCAGAATTTAATGGAGTTGTTACCATTATGAGCTTCAGTATCTGATATTGTTATTTTGTTAGCATCAGGTATATTTTCATGATCATAAAAAACTTCCCAATTAGAATCGGAGAGGAAAGCATTTGATTCGAAATTTTCTTCAATAGTAGTTTGTGCGTTTACCAAGAAGCTGGCAAATACTAATACTATAGTAGCGATATATTTCATATTATAAAAATCCCTTAATAATTAATGTAGTCCCAATCAGATTGTTGTTTAAGGTTAAGCTAACCTAAAAAGCAGATGCAATATAGCACAATATTTTCTATACTTAAATACTTCAGATGATCGTTTAGAGTTTATTTTATGCTTGAGAGCATAATAGTTATAATTAATATATGTTTTGGGTTTTATTTTACACAAAATAATGATGAATGCTGAAGAAATAAAACAGGAGTTAGGAATAATATTAGAGAATCGTAGTGCAAAGATTTGGGCAAGTAGGTATCCAAAGAAGCAAATAAAGCATGTCTTTTTCGATTTTGATGGGGTAATATTGAAAGAGTATGGGATTCATGAGCAGGCATATGCCTGGATAATAAAGTCATTAATAGAAGAGAACTTTGATATTAAAATAGATCCAGATGAGGCGTTAATCTGTGAAGCAAGAGAGATAAGGAAAGTCATCAAGGGGAAATCACCAGATGAGAAGTTATCATTTCTTATCAGTTATTATTCGAAAGGGCAAAAGGCATTTACAACAGTCGAAAAGTTGAATAAAAAGTGGATGGAGTATTTGCGTTCTAATGTAAAGAAGGCATATGGTGGAGATGCGAGCTTATATTTGTTGGATGGAGCGAGAGATTTAGTGACAAATTGTGCAGAGCATTCGAAGATATACGGGTTGACGGCGAATTATCAAGATCAAGCAGAATGGTTAATGAAATTTGTGGGATTGAATTCATATTTCAAGAAAATATATGGTTATCCAATAAAAGGGAATAAGGAATTATCAAAAGCGAAGATATTATCGGGTGTTATACAGAAATATAAGTTAGATCCAGAAGAGATTTGTTTTATAGGAGATGGAAAGCCAGATATAATATCAGGAAATAAGAATGGAGTGTATTCAGTGGGGGTAGCAAATACGGTAGAGAATGGAGTTGTGTTATTGGGGGAGAATCCTGATGCATTAATTTCGTCGCCGATGGCATTTGTAGATCTGTTGAATGTGATATTCTGAATAAAATAGATGTCAGGGTATTGATTGGTAAGATTGAATGCGATGATAGATAAATATTCCGAAAAGCACGGAAGTACTTTTCGGGATAAGTTTTATAGAGGGGTGTTATTTGTAGGGGCTTTTTAGTTGCTGTTATAAGTAAGTGTATTCTCAATAAGGTTATCAGTGTTGTAGACGATATTATTGTTAGCACTTTCGATGAGGAAGTTCTCCCTTTTGAGTTGGGCGTATACTTGCATAGCAATTTCATCTTTATTGGAGTAATCTTTAAAGAGATTTGCGATATAAGATTTTATGGCATTGATTTTTCTAGGTCGTTTATTAGATTTTATTTTGCTGAGGACTTTTTTCACGTTTTCAAGGTCTATATTTTCTTTATCAAGATGTTCTTTAGTGTTGTTGATATTGAGAGAATGTTCGATAGCAGTTATATTAATATCTTCGAGTCTTCTACATTTTCGGGATTTATATTTCATGAACTTAATGACATCAGATAAGTTTCTGTTTTTAGATACGATAATAAACTGAGTGTCGGGATTTTCGGTAATGTTATGTTCACCTATTAAGGTGCATAATAAAAACAGCAGGCTGTTATGATCTTTGTTTTTGGAGTTATAAAATTTCATATTCTCATGGGCATCTATGTATTTAGTGAATTCAGGATCAATTACAGAAAGGGCATTTCCGATAATAAATAAGTTAAATCTCTCATTGTTGAAGTTTTCCAGATTAACCTTAGGTATAGTTTCATAATCAATATAAATATTTGCTTTCATTTGATTTTGTTTTAGATTATTTACCCTGAAAAATTTAGCGGTTTACTATAGGTGGTTGATACTAAGTAAATCTGATGCATTCAAAGTTATGTAGAATTCACTTATGATGCAAAATATGGGTTATAGTAAAGATTAAATTTTAGAGTTATAATATAAAAACTCATGTATTTTAATTTATCAGGGCGTGCTTGATTATTAATTACATGATATACTATAGTTAACAATTCAAAGGTATATTTTATATGTGAAAACACATATTTTTGCAAAAAAAATAACGATAGAAAGGTAAGTAATTATGGGAATATTTGAACAGTTTAATAATGAGTACAATAAGGCAATAGATGCGAAAGACATTTCGAGGTTATTTACATTATTGGGAAATGAATTTGAAGTAGATAAGGACTGTAATAAGCAAGAATATGTTAAGATAATGTCATTAAAGAGTGTTATGGCAGGTATGCTTGGAGACTTTAAGATGGTGATATTATATTCAGAAGAAGCATATAAGTATTGTGAAGATCGGGAGAAGTGGGATTATATGGTTAAGTGGGGAGTTAACTACTTGCCTGTAATGTTTTCGAGTATGCGTGTAGCAAAAAAGCAAGAATTATTGAAGTTAGGATTGGAGCAATTGAATATATCATCGAAATTAGCAGATCAGGCAGCTGCATCATATGAAAAGTTGGTATCAGCTTGTTTGAGATCGTTTTTTGCGTTGTATTTGGGGGATAAAGAGAAGGCGAGGAGTTATTTTAATGGAATAGAGTTTGTGCCAATACCAATAAATGACTTCAATCAGTCGGGTAAGATGGTTCATATGTTTTCTCATATCTTCAAGGGGTTTGTAGTTGCGATAGAATTACAGGATAAAGAGTTGTTGATGAATTTATTGAAAGTCATATCAATAGATGATCAGATTTTGCATGGGGAGGAGAATTTATTTTTGAAATTTCAGAGGACATTGGCAGATATAATTGATGTGAGGAAGGAGTTTAAGGCAGATTTTGATGTTTTCTATAGGTCATCAGAAAAGATATCAGATTCATTTCCATTTTTTCACATATTTGTGCAGTATTTGGAGCAGAAAAATGTGAAGGCATTAGATATGTTTTTTGCTGTTTTTAAGTAGAATGAGGTGGTTTAAGTCCACCTTTAGTTGTAATAGAGTTTCTTGTCACTGAAAAGTACATGCTTGTCATTGAATATGTAGTTCTTGTCACTGAAAAGTGCTTGCTTGTCATCGAATATATAGTTCTTGTCACTGAAAAGCGCTTGCTTGTCATCGAATATATAGTTCTTGTCACTGAAAAGTACTTGCTTGTCACTGAAAAGTGCTTGCTTGCTATTGAAAATGCTTTGAATAGAGATTAATGTTCTGTGAGTAGATGGGGGATTAATATAATGAGATGAGAATTTTGTGGAGGAAGGTGATAAAATTTTGTGTTTGTGTATTTATAGTTGCAGATGATATAAAAAAAGAGACTGCCTAAGGAGACAGTCTCTAGTTTGTGAAAACAATTCTATTCAGTAGATGTAAAGTTAACACATTATTTGAAAACACTATTCTTTCTCAGAATTTTCTGAGTTTTCTTTATTGTGTCTTTTGTTGTATTGTTTACGAGTGTAATCGCTAGTAAACAAACGTTTAATGTCAGGTCTATCAGCGAATAGGAATTTTCCACATTCTCTTATTAATTTGACAGATTGGTGTAGCATGGTAAAAGCACGATCACGCATGTCTTTGTGTTCGTATTGTTTTTTCTTTTGATCCATAGCCTTACCGTAGAGATCGCCAAGTTCATTGGCGAGGGTTTGAATTTTTTCAATTTTAGAGATATCGAAATTAATCGCAGTGAGATGATCGGGGTACTCTTTGGCGAGAGCACAGTAATCATTTAAATCCTGAACCATTTCCTTATCAGAAGTACCTTTTTTAATAGCCTTAACTCTGCCGTATAATAGATTATCGTTGGCATAGGCGTATTTACAGGTATTTTTGAGTAGTTTCTGGTATTTGCGACCTTCCTTTTTTTTGATATTCCAGTTTTTTATATCCTCTTGTTTCGCTCTATAGTTTGTAGTCCAAAGGGACTGTGCATGGCGAAGGATATTAACTCTGGTTTTCAGGGCATCAATTTGTTCAGAGGAAAGGCCTGCATTAGAGAGCTGGACTTCCATTCGTTGAGCAGTAGCTAAAAGGGTTTCAGCTTCATGAATGGCAGTACTAACTGGCATATTTGGCTTTTGAACTTGATTGCTAGGGATTTCTAGCATTGAAGGAGTGGCTTTAATATAATCCTGCTCCTGAACATTTGTACTTGTTGTTTCGCACATGGTATAAAAATTTTGGTTAATGGAGGGCAATTTATTACGGTCTACTGAAAAATATGCGCAGTGGGTGATTTTTTTATAATTTTTTTTGGGGTTGGGGGGAGATGGGAGGATGGTAGATGTTAATAATAGAGTGGTTATAATTTTATATAAAAAAAATGATTCTTTTATGGAAAACTACTGAAAGAAAAATGCAGTAAATGTTATTTAATTTGGATTATTGACAAACTAAATAAAAAAAATTATGAAAGAACTTAAGTTTAAAAAAGAGATTATTGCAAATTTAGAAAGTATAGAAGCAAGTCAGGTTGTTGGAGGTGAAACTAAAATATGCACTATTGATTCTCTTAAAAATGGACCTACAAATAAAATCTATAATTGTAATACACATTGCATGTGTGTTATAACTGTAGTAGATACAGATTGCTGTCTTTATACAGCTCCTTGATAAAGATTTTGAGATTAGGAAACTTTTTTTGATATGCACCCTAAGAGCATGACTCTTGGGGTGTTTTTTTTGTTATGGGGGGATGGTAGATGTTAATAATAGAGTGGTTATAATTTTATATAAAAAAATGATTCTTTTATGGAAAACTACTGAAAGAAAAATGCAGTAAATGTTATTTAATTTGGATTATTAACAAACTAAATAGAAAGAACTATGAAAGAACTTAAGTTTAAAAAAGAGACCATTGCAAATTTAGAGACTATAGAAACTAATCAAGTTTTTGGAGGTGGAACTCATCAGGAATGCGGTAGTTATTCTTGTACACCTTATTGTGCTGTGCCATTTCCAACTACGACTAAAACTATATATGATATTACACGTCCTAAGACTACAATGGAAAAATGTTAAAAAAAAGGTATTAAAATAGAAAGAGCTGTCCTTAGGGGCAGCTTTTTTTGTTATGGGATGTTGCTATGGGTTGATTGTTTTGTTTCAGATAGGTAAGTGGTAATATATTTTTTAAAATAGAGTAATGGGTATGGGGAATAGTGGTCGTGTGTTTAATGAGATTGAAGAGTTAGAAAATTATATAAATAGACCTGTTTTGACCCCTAAAAAACTGGAGTTTTATTTAATCATTTGAAAAATATTTTTAAGCAGCCTTTTGAGCTATAGGAATCAGGTTTTTATCCTTATTCCATTTTTCCATAGGGGTAATACCCCCTAATAGACCATGCAATACTTTATTATGAAATATCAATAAGCCAAATAAGTAATAAATAGATTTTGTATAAAAAACAACAGACTTCTTAGATCGCTTCAGTGAAAATATGCATAAATTATGCTTAGTGTTATTGTTTATTCAGTAGGGTTAGTATTGATAGTTCTTGTATGATGGATTCTTTATATTCTTCTATATGGTAGTATTTATAGTATATTTGCGACTTTTTTGAATTTTAAAGTTTATGATAGATACTGGGATTACTTTGGTGTTTATCGTGGGTTAAGTATACTTATAATAAAAGGGTAGAACAGAAGGTAAGGGGTTGTTTTTCTGTGGATGATGATTAATGCTTTTTGTATTTATATGTTAGTTAGCATATAAGGTTGGTACCCTGTAAAAGATTAGATTATGAAGAATAGAGAGACAACAGCAATATTAGCTTTGTTTTTTGGAGGACTAGGCGTTCATCGTTTTTATTTGAATCAGCCTGCTTTAGGAGTGTTTTATTTATTATTCTGTTGGACTTTGATTCCATCCTTTTTAGGATTGATTGATTTTATAGTCTTTTTATCAATGTCACGAAAGATGTTTGATTTAAAGTATAATTTAATGATGAATATGAGAAGTGATATGAGTCCTGTAATCGTTCCTATTCATTGTGCAAACTGCAATACAAAATTGACATTTATGACAACTCCTAATTTTGGAGAAGGAAAACTTTCAGATGGGGGTAGGCTTTGTAGAGAATGTTTATTGAAGATAGTTAGGATAGATGCTGATTTTGGAATGAACTCAAAGAAGCAATATGATACGTTAAAAATCAAGGAACTTTTATCGAAACCAAAAGTTGTTAAAGAATCAACTCCAATAAGCTCTACAAAAACTTTGAATTTACAACAAGGAGATGTTACTTTAAAATCAATATTAGCACCAATTAATAAGCCTGAAGATATCAAGAAATTAGAAAGGGAATCAGATAGGTATAGTGATAAGTATGCTGATAGTAATTACAAGAATGCAAAGTATAAGAAGTTATCAAAACTATATGAAGAAGCATTCAGGCAAGCATGTGATATAGTTTTCTATTATCAATTTGTGCCTGATTTAGATTTGGATACGCCAAAACATATTATGGATTTTGCATTTAAGACAGTTGAAAAATCTGAATATTCAATAAAAAGAAGGAAAGTCGGGGGGACAGATCGCGAATGGAATGAAATTACAGGTGATGATTTATATGATTCAAAACTTTCTGAAGTTGTTGAAGAGCCACCATTTTATTATGACTCTTTGTTAAAGTTTAGACAAATTGTAGAAAGTGATATTTCTTTTGAAGAAAAGAAAAATAGTATAAATGATCTTGCAAAATCAGATAGATCTTTTTTTGATGAATTTTTTGAAAGAGATACTAAAGAATCTGCGGGTGAACAATGGATAAAGATTTTCTTTAGATCATTTGGAATTCCTTTAGTTGATAGACTTTATGATTTGGGTTATGATAGCCCAATGAAATTTATGGAGACTGATATTGAATCTTTCAAAGATATAAATGGATTAGGTCCTCAAAAGATTGAGCAACTACAAGTTGCAATACAGAAGATGAAGAAAAATATATCTTGTTAATTGAGAAAAACAAAACGTGGGCATTGGCTCACGTTTTGTTTTTTACATTGTAGCTCTTTTGTTTCTTTTCCATCCGGTAGTATATATAGTATATTTACGTGTTTTTTTTTAGTTTTAAAGTTCATGATAGATATTGGGATTAGCATTCTATTAATAGAAGTAGTTTGAAAACTACTTATAATAGGGAAGTTGAAATAAATCTTATTACGATTTTGAATATTTCAATATTTGATTTAAACCAATTACATTCCGATATAATAGATCTTTGCATATATTTATTTGTTTTAAATAAATATATTGACTTTAAATGGTTAAATAATAATCAATTATTATTTCAGTTTTTGTAAATTTTATTTTAGGAACGCTTATTGGTATTGATCAAAATGAGAAAAATAATATAAAGACATGTATGTAAAAAAGGTAATCTGTGCTTATGTAGGAATTGCTATTCTTGTTGTGTTATTAGCGTTATTAACAATAACTGGTTATAAGTCAATTAGGAATATGTTTATTGTCCCTATTTTAGTAGTAAATATTTCATATCTTTTTTTTATTCTATTTAAGATGAAGAGACAAAAAAAGGAAGTAGTTTAAAAGCTACTTATAATAGGAAAGCTGAAGAGCTTATAATCTGCCTATTAGATCACAGTTTAAACTTTTAAACATATTATTAATTTACTACTTATTAAATATTGTAAGTGGAGTTTTTAAATCAGTTCATATAAAAGGCGGTTATGCAAAAGATATATATGCTAGTATTATTACTTTATTTAGGTGGGTATGTTTATGGTCAGAAGGTAGTGTCAGTGACAATAGACGATGTGCCGAGAGTAAATAAGTTTGCGGGAGAAGGGTTTGAATCTGGATTATTAGATCGGTTGGATGTGTTGGGTATTCCTGTAGCAGTATTTATCAATGAAGGGTTGATATATAAGACGGATTCAGTTGTCAAGAACTTTGATTTGCTTAATCGGTGGGTTCAGAGAGATTATGTGACATTAGGGAATCATACATATGGGCATTTGCGATATTCAGAGGTAGGATATGAAAGATTTAGGGCAGATATAGAGAAGGGAGAGGCAATAACAAGAGCGTTGTCAGAAGTTTATGATAAGGAATTGAAGTATTTTAGGTTTCCATATAATGATTTAGGTGGAGATAGTTTGCAGAAGCAAAGGATAGAAAGTTATCTGGAAGAGAAAGGTTATATAATAGCACCATTTACTGTAGAGAGTTCGGATTGGGTGTTTAACTATATGTATGAATATTATTTGAAGCATGATAATAGAGCAGAAGCAGAGAGGATAGCAGAAACATATATAAGTGTGACATTAGAGTATTTTCGATATTTTGATTCTTTGTCAGTTGTGCAATATGACAGGCATATAAGTCAAATATATTTATGTCATGATAATTCTATCAATACAGATTGTATTGGGGTTTTAGTAGAGAGGTTGAAAGAAGAGGGATATACTTTTGTAGGTCTTGCAGAGGCGATGAAAGATAAGGTATATAGTCAAGAGAATAATTATTATAAGAAGTGGGGAGTTTCGTGGTTTTATCGATGGATGGAAGATAAAATAAAGATCAGGGAGTTGATGCAAGGAGAGCCGGATATTATGGATATATATAAGGAGTATCAGGAGATACAGGGGAAGAGTTAAATGTAAGATGTATATAAATATAAAAGCTGTCCGATAATTATTCGAACAGCTTTATGGGTTATAAGTTTAAGGTTTGAGGTTTGTAAATTATAATTTACCTGCTTTCATTTCTTTTCGTATGAGAATTATATTGGCAATGATAAGGAGTGCGGTTACGATGATAGAGTTTTCGAGGCCATAGTTGCCACCATTAATAATATCAGGGTTGGTGATATTGACAGAGAAAAGGCTTTCATAGATTAGACCAGAGACGCTAAACCCTAATATAGGTCCTTGGACGATGTTCCATATAAAATGCATGATAATAGGTAAGTATATACTACCACTACTTATGTATCCTAAGTTGAAGAACATGCCAATAAGGAAAAGATTTATAATGGCAAGAGTATCGATATTAGGAGTTATAAGATGATATAGAGCGAATATCAAACTAGATAACAAGAGAGCGACAAAAGGTTTAAATCTTCTTTTCATTTTAGAGAAGAGGAACATTCTGAAGGTAAATTCTTCATTAATGGCAATGAATAAGAAGAATATGATATTCAGGAACTGTAGAGAAATAAGTTCATTGTAGTTTAGGTCAGCATCTTTAGTTATAGTGATAATAAAAGTAGCGATGATAAGGACGAATGCAGCAGATAGCGCATATATCCAGAAGTTTTTAGTAGAGAATTTTTTATTTAGCCCCCATATAGATATTTGTTTTTTAAGTTTATAAGAATAGCTTACAGTTAAGATAATAGAAGTAGCTATAGTAGAAAAAGCCATCGCAAGCGCAAAGAAAGCGATATAATTTTCGGTGTATTTATTAAGGATAATAGAGGAAAGATCATATAAAGAAGTCCAAATAGCGGTAAGGATAGCTAAAATAATCACAGAAGAAATAATACTCCATGTCCTTAATAAAGATTTGTTTAGAGATGATTTTTTGTTCATAATATTAACCTTGTTTTTAGTAAGTTAGAGTTAGTTGTAAATATAAATGAAAAAAAGTGATATTGTATTGTATGAAAAAAAAATAGGAAAAAGATTAAATTTTTTAGCAATAGTAACAATAATAGAGATAATAGCTCCGTTTATGGAGTATAAATACTTATTCAGGGGGTAGGTTAAAGACCATTCATTATAGTACCAAAAAGGGGACGGTATTATACTAGGGAAAAAAAGAGCTGACAAGAAATCCTGATTATTTATTTTATGAAACTAAAAAACTAAAGCAATAAATATTATTTGTTCTTATAAATTTAACTAAAACACTAATTAAAACTATTCAGTAAAAAATTCTTTACAATGCTTCTATAAGTGCTATGATATAGGAGCATGTCGTTGTAAAGGGTAAGTAATCTTCAAGGGTTATTTTGAGGGTTCAGCTGGGTTATATCTATAAACTTTTTTAAATATTTGAAGCTATGAAAGAAAGTAAGAGAAAACAAATTAACTTGACAATTTCAGCTGTTGAGAACCGTAATTTTTCTGCTGGGGTAGGAAGTATAAAAGCAGCTGCAGCGTGTTGTTGTTGTTCAACTTGTACTAGTTGCTGTTGTAAGTAATCTTCTTAAGCTTAGAATTATTTTAAGCACAGAAATATTACAATAAATTGTTTTAATCATCTTTAAAAAACTATGCTATGAAAAACGAAAAAAGAAAATTAGGACTTACTATTTCTGCAGTAGAAAATAGAGGTAATGGGGGAATCATCAGTGTGAAAGCAGCAGCAGGATGTTGTTGTTGTTGTAGTACATGTACTACATGTGTAACACCTGAAGGTTAATTAAGATTTCTGCCGGGACTAGGCGTCCCGGCTTTTAACAAGTTTATAAGCGTAGACACAATTCATCTCCAAAAGACAATAGAATAAAAGCCTCAAGTTAATAGATTTGAGTAGCAATATGTACATTTATATATGCTAAGCATACGGTAATATATTTATTTACTATGTAGAAGCATGATATTAGGTGTAAATGTTGGATTACTTTATCAAGGGGAATTATTTAGGTTTAAGGATTTACAGCTGATTACAGATGTAAGTTTTTAAATTTATTCATCATATATATGAACTAAACACTTTAGGAGCTATGAAAAATCAAGAATCAAGAGCTGAGATTAAGTTAACTATTTCAGCGATAGAAAACCGAAACTTTTCCAGTGGTATAGGAGCGATAAGAGCAGCGGCAGCGTGTACTTGTACATCAACATGTACATCGACTTGTTGCACATAATATTATCGTAGCAAAGAGGAAAGTTTATTTAGACGATAGAGTCTAAATAAAGGTGTCAAGACTGTGATAAGTAGGATTTTATAAAACTCTAAAACTAAAAACTATGGAAAACGATAAAAGAAACCTAAAACTTACAATTACAGCCATTGAGAATAGAGGACTTTCAAATGGTATAGTAGCTGTAAAAGCAGCAGTAGGATGTTGCTGTTGCACATGTACATGTACAACATGTGTATAAGAGTTTTTGTTAAGCAGCCCTGAAAAGGGCTGTATTTGTATAATATCGCATAATATTATTTCAAGTTATTGAAAAAGATAAAATTTTGTGATACATTTAGATAAGCAAAAGATAATATTACGAGAAGGTAAATCGCTAATATTAAATAGACTCTTATCTATATCCTACCAAAGACTTTAAATAATTACACAAATAATTACCATAAAATAGAATAATTATGGAAGCACCTAACAGAAAGATAAAGTTACAGAATATAAATATATACAGTAGTTTAGAGCACTTATATTTATATAAGGGAGATCACAAGTTATTTAAGATAGAAGGCGAAGAGAGGCAACTAGTAGAGTATTGTATAGATGCCATAAAGACTTCGGAAACAGTAGAAGAAGCATATAATAAGATAAAAGACAAGTTAGAAGAAGACGAAGAATTTTTCCTACAGATTCTAGAGTGGTTAGACGAGAATGAAGTCATAGAATTAGAGAAGACCGACGAAGAAGAGAAGTGGGAAGTTAAGACAAAAGAAGTAATAGTAGTATCAAGTGGATTCACTAAAGAGGAAGTAGAGAATAAGATTATATCTACACTAAACGAAAAGGGAAGAAAATTAAAGCTCAAGCAGTTTATCGATGTAAGGAATGATGAGGTAGGCGAGCTAGAGGAAGCCGATTTGATACTTTTATTCTCACCAGTATTTGAGCATTATCAGAAAGTATATGATATTAACAGGCAGGCATACGAGAAGGGTATAATGCTTTTCCATGTTGGTATGGAGCAGAATACAATTACTTTAGGGCCAGTAGTTGATTCAGGATTTAAGACACCATGTATAAGTTGTTATTTAAAGAGAAAGATAACTAACCTATCGAATCCGAAGGATTTTGTAAAATTCATGGAGATACATGACAAGAAGTCATTAAATGAGTTGAAGTTAGTAGAGAACAAGTATTTTGACTTGATGATGTCATTATTGAATTTAGAATTAGAGAAAGTATTTATTTATAATGGAATGTTCTCACCATTATTAGGTAATTCTATATTATTTGATCCAATAGGGATGTTTACAGAGAAATCTACGATAGTAAAGATTTCAGACTGTACGGTATGTAATACCAGATCACATTATTATCCATTCTAAACAGATCAATTATGAGTTACGTTGGAACAGAAGCGGGATTGCTTACAGGAAAATTAGTAAGGCTTCCCAATCGGAAGTTATTACCAAATATTATATATCAATCGAGTTGTGATTCATACAATTTAGGTTTTGCAGGCGCATTGAACAGTAATGTTGTTTCAGGCGGGATAGGCTTAAGTGAGAGAGATGCAGAGATGTCTACAATAGGAGAATTCGTAGAGCGGTATTCTTCAGGATTTATAACAAAAGACAGGCTTCAGTATGGATCATATAAGGAGTTAAAAGCGAAGGGAGAGAATGTATTATCACCATCATTGATAAAACTATATTCAGAAGAGCAGTATAAGCAATTTGCGAAAGACGGTTTTGATATAGTATCATTTGATGAGGATGAGTCAGTACATTGGATTCGCGGAGTTGATTTAAAAAATGACGACCAGATTATTTGGATGCCAGCATTTTTAGTATTTCTTCCACATGATTCATTTGGAGTAGAAAGAAGTTATTTAATACAGACATCTACAGGTTTATCAGCGGGAGATAGTATAGAAGGCGCACAGATTGGTGGTTTTTTAGAATCAGCAGAGAGGAATGCATTTTGTGATTGGTGGTATTTTCAGAAGGAAGTACCGATATATAATGTGGAGAGCATATTGAAGCATTATGAGAATGATAAAGACTATGAGTTATTAAAGAAGCTTATAGTAACAAATAAGATCAAGATGAAATTTTTTGATCTATCAGGATTAGGGGCAGTAAATACAGTAGTATGCTTTATGTTTTTCTGGCATAAAGGGAAATTCATGCAAAGTATGGGATGCTCTTCAAGATTTACATTTAAAGATGCATTGATAAAAGCGGTATTAGAGTCCTATCAAGGAGTCGAGTTAGCAATAATGTTGGATGACGATCAGGCGTTGAAGGATTTAGAGCCAGAGACATCAATGTTAGGCATAGATACATTCAACAAGCATTTTGCTTTTTACAATTCATTTCCACAATATAGGAATAGAGTTCCGATCATCAAGAGGGCAATGAAAGATTTCGCGGAAGTTATACCAGTGAAAGAGGATTATGAATCCTATCATATGTCTGATTTTTCGAAGGAATCAATAAAGAAGTTAGATGTTCCACATGTTATACGTGTAGATGTAACAGCTGGGGATGTAGACACATTAGGATTTAAAGTTGTTAGGGTTTTTGTACCAGGGTGGGCATATTTGACCGGTATGCATGGATTTCCATTTCTGGGGGCTGATATATTTAAAGATAAGGATGATTTATTCACAAAGTGGCCACATCCATTCCCATAATAATCAGTTTATAAAAAGAAAGTATAAACTTTAAAAACCTTTAAACAATGAAGAAGAAACGCCGTGAAATAGTAAACATGTTTTATGACGATTATGTCAGGCCAGAGACTTTTGATTTTCTTGAGATATCTAAATTAACAGAATATAATAATTTAAATTTTTCAGAGCATATAGGTAATATACGGATGAGTCCATTTCATGTAAATGCGATGACAAAGTATACACCAGATTTGAATTATTTCGAGAGGAAGCCTTTGAAACTTTCAGGAGAAGAAAACGAGAAAGTAAAAGGTTTGAAGAAAGTCTTTGAAAGTCGTAAATCGACGAGGACATTTGGAGAGGAGAAGCTTAACTATACACAATTGAGTGATTTATTTAAGTTGAGTTATTATATTCTAGAAGATAAGAGAAGAAATATAGCATCAGGCGGGGGACTTTATCCGATAGAATTATTCTTCATTAATCTGAATGTAGAAGGGTTAGATAAAGGAGTATATTATTATAACATCAATAATGAGTCATTTGATACAGTGCGTAAGTTTACATCAGACGAAGATGAAGATGAAGTAAACACAGCATTTTTCACAGACACGCGAGAAGATGTAGAATTTGATAAGATTGGTGGATATATTGTATTTGGTACTTATTTCAGGAGGATGACATTTAAGTATCAAGACAGAGGAATTCGATTTGCCATGATAGATTCAGGTTCAGTAATGACAAACATATATTTAGCAGCTTCGGCATTAGATATAGGAGTGTGTGCATTAGGCGGCTATCTTGATGATCCATTGGCTAAAATGGTTGAGATAGAAGGGAATCAAGAGCTTGTTTCTAATGCCATAGTAATAGGGTCATTACCAGAAGAAACTTCAAAAACACCAGCACAACAAGCTGAGAATTATTAATCAGAGGGGGATTATTTCCCTTTTGGCAAAAATAAGTGATTATAATAATCACTGATACTTTAAAGCAGACATATTTTATAGATTATGATTTAAGCTTTAATAAGGGTGTCTGAAAAGTACAATTAGTACTTTTCAGACTAAATATTTTACTTTAAAATCTATAGCTTGTAAGTATGGTTGTTTTTAAATAAGTTCATATTAATAAAAAGTATCTGCTATGAAATTGAATCCAGATTTTGAAGTAAAGGTAAAAGACGAGGATTCCGGGCAAATATTATTAAAGAACAAGAGGAATGAGACAATTATTACTCTAAGTGCGATAGAGTATGATATGTTGAAGATATTTGCAGAAACAGATGATGTCGTTGATATATTAGACAAATACAGTGGAGAATATGATATAGATTACAGTTTTATCAAAGCCTTGATAGGTCATGGAGTTCGTCTGAAGGTATTAGTTGAAGATGATTATATGCCAAAAGAATCAGTAGGCTTACATAAATTGAGGTGGGTATTTACAAAGCTTTTACAAATTACAGGTTTGTCCAGATTAGGATTCAGGACAGAGTTGACGGGAGGATATAAACTATTCAAGTTTGTATCTATTGATTTGAAAGGTAAATGGCTAGAACGATTATTGTCAACAGCTATGGGTCAGAAGTTGTCGATAATAATATATTTTGTTCTATTGATACTTGGAGGCATCTATTTATTTTTCCATATTGAGAATGGATTGAATTGGGGGATAGATGCAGATATTCCGGTGTTGTTGATATTTGTTATTGCATTTGCGGGGATATTTATACTATCATTTCTCCATGAATCCGGACATTATGTGATGTATAAGAAGTTTGGGGGTCATTCAAATGAAATGGGTATGGCCACATCAAATTTGATATTACCTATATTCTACACATCGACATATACGATGCATTTTTGGAAGAATAAGAAGCATAAGTTGTTGGTTACAGCATCAGGTATTTTTGTAGATATATTCTTGTTGATATTAATGTTAGACATAAATATAATTACAGAAGTTCCAGCAGTTATGTTTTTCTCTTTATTATTTGCCTTTTTTATGGTCATAAGGCTTGTCGGGAATTTGAATCCATTAATTCCCGGGACAGATGGATATTTTATTGTAGTAGATGGTTTTGAATTACAATCGTGGTTAAATAAGTTAAATACAAACTTTTTTGATTTAATGCGATTGTTTAAAGAGAAGAAATTAAGAGCATTTGGGTCTATAAATAAGAAGCATTTAGGATCTATTTGTTATGCTTTTATTACTTTTGTTATGATTACTGTTTATTGGTTGTTAATCATATTCTTAATCTTCATAGCATTATTTTCGTTCTGACTAAGTCTAACTATGATAAAACCCTTTCTCTATGTCTCAAAAACACTACTATATAAGTTTAATTATAATTTTCCTGTCTGTAATGGTTTACGGACAGGAAAATACTATATATCAGAAATCTGATACTACAAAGAAGAAAAGTATTATCAATTTACTCCCTAAAAAAGTAATATCCAAAGAAATATCAGTAGAAGGAGAAGTTGCTAATCCTCCAAAAGAAATCACGCAAGAAAAGAAAGAAATAGATAAGAAAAACCTTCCTAAAAAAGATACAATACAGAAAAAGGAAGTTGCTGTAGGAAAAGTTCCTGAAGAATTAAAAGGAAGAGTAATTGATCAACAAACAGGAGAAACCTTATTAGGGGCGAATGTTTATGTAAAAGAGCAAATAACTACAGGGACAACAACTAATCTTGATGGAGAATTTAAGTTTAAAGTACCCAAAGAATTGATGAATGATACTTTGGTGATATCATATTTAGGTTATGAGCCTCAGTTGATCCCTATAAAGAAATTTAAGAATGGGGCAGATGTTAAATTAAAGCCAGAGGGTACGAATTTAGCTCAAGTAACAATTAAAGCCAACAGGCTTGTAGCAACAGAATTCACAAAACAGTCTATAAAGAAGATAGATATTTATCTGAATCCTTCAGCGAAAGATGACCCTGTATTAGCAGCAAGCTCATTGCCAAGTAGTACAACAGTAAATGAGACAGCAGAAATAAACTTCAGGGGAAGTCCGGCCAATGAAACAGGAATATTTTTGAATGATGTACCCGTATATGATGCTGTTAAGTTTGAGCAAGATAATAATATAGGAACATTCTCTATATTTTCCACAGAGATGGTAGATCAGGTATTAGTATTTCCTTCGAATCCACCTATAGAATATGGAAATGTAAGTTCAGGTCTTTTAGCTTTAACGACTCAGAATGAAGTAGACTTTAATAAGGTGACATTAAATGCAAGTATATCTCAAGTAGGAGCATTATGGGCACAGAAATTTAGTGATAAGTTTTCTACTACAATTCAGGGGAGGTATCAATTTTCAGATTTGATGAAAGATATTAATCCTGTTGCTTATAGAGATATAAAGAACTTTGGATCAGGAGATGGATCTATAAACATGTTTTATCAACCATCAGAGAATACGAAGATAAAGTATTATGCATATTATGATGATGAAGACTATAATATTGACATAAATGATCCTACATTATCAGATGTAACAAAGTATTCAAAGACTAATTTCTTTCAGATAGGAAACTTCACATTAGATACAAAGAATGGAGCACTTAGAATAAATGGTTCACAGGGATTTAATATAAAATCATTTAAATTCGGAAATCTTGATGTAAAAGAGTCTGCATATAATTTATATGGTAGTTCTAGTTATACGTGGTATTTTAAGAACAATGCATCATTTAAAGTTGGTGTAGATGCAGAGAGACGTGATTTCAAGAGAGAAGGTAAGGTGCCTGTAACAGGTTCATATGAGCCTAATGCTCCAAGTGAAGAAGTTAATGATGATTTATTATTGGATAGAGTAGAAGGGTATACTTATGGTAAGTTTAGTTTAGCAAAATGGTTAGAATTAGGAATGGGATTAAGAGCTAATTTGCCTACAGATAATAATGATATATCCAGAATTAGTGGACAGAGTAATTTCAAATTCAATCTTACAAAGAATCAGAATATAAAATTAGGTATAGGACAGTATTATAAGCTATTAACGCCAACAACTATACAGTTTACACGACAGGAGTTACGAAGTCGCCAAGTTGGGTTAGATTATCAGTGGAAGAAGGATAAGTTTCTGATAAGTTTTGGTGTGTATTATAAATATAACTCTAATTATGCCTTCAATGAAGATTATGACATATATGGATATGAATTGAATTATCAACAGAAGATAGGGAAGAACATCTTCTCAGATATTAATTTCTCTCAAGTCCGTGCAGAGCAGGTTAATGGAATGAAATACAAAACAGGATTCGATCTTTCATATTTATTGAAGCATAGTTTGAAGATAGATCTAACACATGGTTTTAACTTAGGGACATCTTTGATTTATCGACAAGGAGTACCTTATACACCAGTAGTAGGAGCGGTACAGGAGAAAGAATATTATTTGCCGATATATGGAGATACAAATTCGATGAGATATCCAGATTACTTCAAATTAGATGTTAACTTGAGTAAGATTTTTTCATTTAAGAATGGAAGCTCATTGATAGTCTATTTTGTTGCAAACAATGTAACAGATAGAAAGAATGTAGATTTATATTATTACAATCGTGAGTTTACCAATAGGCAGAATAAACTTTACGGTCGTAGAGCATATTACTTCGGAATTCAATATCAATTTTAATATATGATTAGGGATTATGAAAAAGGTATTAAGTATTTTATTTATAGCTATGTTTTTATTATTAAAAGTAGCTAATGCACAAGAAGAGGTGTTAAACAATATACAAAGTAAGATAGAGCTAGCAGTATATAAGGATAATGATATAGAGCGAGTTCAATCTATAGTTGATTCTCTGACTTATCTTCAGCAAAAATCAAACAATTCATTATTGAGTTATTGGAAGGCTTTCGCAAGCTATAACTTAGCCATATTGTATATGCAGGAAAAGCAGGATGATAATGCAAAAGAAGCAATAGAAAAGGGGATAACAACAATTGATGAGATTAAGAGAAAGACAAGCGATGATTATGCTTTATTAAGTATTCTTCAAGGTTTGGATTTGACTTATATGAACTTCTTAGAAGTTCCATTTAATGCAAAGAAAGCGCAAGGATCAAGTGAAGAATCAGTAAAATTAGATCCAAATAATTTACGAGCCCAGTTAGCAGAAGCCATTAATGACTTTTATACTCCTAAGATGTTTGGAGGAGGGAAGAAGGTAGAACGAATTCTTAAGAAGGCTATAGAATTAAAGGATACTTATGATGTTAATCCATATGCGCCAACTTGGGGTAAAGATCTTGCTTATTCATATCTGATCAGATTCTATGAGAAGAAGAATGATTGGGAGAGAGCTCAGAAATATTATGATAGATCAGTAGAAGAGCTGGGAATAAAGCCAATAATCGAAAAGTTTAAACCTTCTAAGGTAAAAGAATCTAAGTAAGATGTTATTTTTATATGTAAATAGCGTTCATATTGTTGGATAATTAACCGAGGTATATTTTTTTGTACAAAATTGTTAGTTATTGTTATTGTATTATGAATGTTTTTATATTTGTAACATAGTTAAGAAATTATAATTGTTTAGTTATAGATAAGTATCTGTAACTCTTCATGCTTAAATATTTTAGCTTTTCTGAATTTTAGTACACACACATAAGGCTTCCCCCAAGGAAGCCTTTTTTTGTTTACTTTACTTTGTGTATATCGGATTCGGATTGCCATACCAAGTTTAGCACCCACCATCTATTTCTTTCAAATACTAGCTGGAAGAAATTATAACCTCTTTTTTTTCCTTCGAAAGCATTACTTCTTTTTTCATACTTTTGGCATACATTGGCAAGGTGTCCAAATTTTTGCACTTTCATATTTAACTGCTTTTCGAAGAAATCATATTTTTCATAGCCCGCAGAATTCATATCAATAAACATATCGATTTGAGTTACTCGGGTATAGGCACTATCATTTTTACAGATTACATAACTTAACTGAGCTGTTGGAAGGAATAAGTTTTCGAATCTTTTCCAATCTCTTTTTTCTCCTTTTTTTCCAGATATACATTCCAGGCATGCTTTCACAAGCGATTCAATGCTTTTCCCATCTCCATCGGTCTTTGATTTAAGACAATCTTGTGAATAAGAAAAGGAAGTAATTATGGATAAAACAATGATGAGTAAACTCTTTCTCATAATTAATAAGTATTAGTTTGTGTAAAGTTCCTACTTTGCTAAGTTATCGAAAAAATACTATTAAATGCGCATATTTTTATGGATTGGTAGAGAATACAGGAGATTCCTTGAGTAGTTTTGCTGATAAGGAACTACGTAATAAAAGAGTTGCTTGTTGAGGTTTCCTTTCTTATGATTAATGAAATTGTTAACTTAGATGAATATTTTAAGTTAAATAATCTCCTTCAAAAATTAATCATTCCTATGAATCGGTTTCTAATAATTCTCATTGTATTTCTGTGTGGTTGCAATGAGGGCTTCCATACTCATTTTAATTATGATTCAGACGCAAGTTACTCTGTAGTATTAAATAGTGATCAACATTTCAAGCAAGAAATAGATGGGAATACTATGTATATGCGATATGGGTTAAAGTTTTATTCAAGTGTACATTTTCTGGATATAAAGCCTAATTTGTTTGATATAAAGATAAATGTTGATTCTATTGAGGTAACACAAGATAGTTTGGTGTTTAACTCAAATGACAAAGATAAGGATGGTATTTATTCATTTTTATTCTCGAAATACGTCAATAAACCATTTTATATGAATTATAAGCGGGATAGTAATAAAGTTGGTATTGAGAATATTGATTCTTACTATTATATGTTTGAAGATCTTGTAAATAGGAAGAGAGAGAATGGGAATTTATGTTATTTAAATAGTATTAATATGCTATATGGTCAGAAAGTTATTATTTCTAATCTTTTATGGATAAGTTCATATTTTCTAGAGGATAATAAAGGAGAAAAAGAACTTTTGATATCTAATTTTAATATAGAGAAGATGGATTCACATTGGAGTAAGAAAGAAGATTTGGGGGATGAAATAATTGCAGTGGGAAGAGGCTCTTTAATGGACAATAATAAGAATAAGAGCTTTATTATGGGTGATAGAAGTGTGTATCTTGATTTTAATAGTGAGTGTAGAGCAAACTATGTCTTTAAGAAGAACAATGCTTTTGAATCAAGTGCTGAAATGGAGACAAAGACCATTGGTTATATTAATGTAAGTGATAAAGAAAAGAATAATAAGAGAATTAAAACTAATCTTGAAACATTATTAAATTTTAAGATACAATTAAAAGAGAAAAAGAAAACGCAAGATGGGGACTTGCGTTAGAAGATTATTTAAGTTCACTAGGTAAGAAATGCATAAAGGTATCACCTCTTAGACCTAATCTTAATGTTTCTAAAGGTATAATCTCATTAGGATTGATATTTCCAAGATTTACATTAGCTCCAAAATGTTTGATAAACCATATTTGTTGAGATTTAATAGGAGCTTCCCATATAATATCTTCAATATTTAGATTATTGGTGATTTGATCTATGACATCTGTGTTAGCTTGCCCTTGTTTATCAAATAGTCCGACAGTACCACTTTCTCTTGCTTCACCAATGACTTTAAATGAACCAGCATCTAATTCTCTTCTCATTTGTTCGACCCATTCTTGAGGAGGGATATTTATGCTTGCGTCTTTTGAACCAACTTCAGATAATACTTCAAAGTCTTTAGAAAGAGTATGTATATATTCACATTTCTTGTCATGAGGCATATTCATTGATCCATCAGAAATCTCTACACATTCCATTCTGTGTTGATTGAGTAGATTTCTATAATCATCAAACATATTTCTAATTGCAAATGCTTCAAAAAGAGTACCTCCAAAATAAGTTCTTATGTTATTACTTTGATAAAACCTTATCTTATCAGATAAGTTATTTGTAATGATGGATGTTCCAAAACCAAGTTTAACATAATCAATAAGGTGACCTGAAGATTGAATTAAGTCATCAGCTTGTCTTAAAGACAATCCCTTATCCATTACCATTGCTATACCATTTGCTCTTGGTTTATTTTCTCTTTCAGGGAGAAAAGGAAGATAAAAATTCATATTATTGGTTGTTTAAATTATTATAAAGCTGGGATAGCTCAATTATATTCTGATCTTGATAGATTTCAGGATAAAATTCTATTGCTTCAGAGAATTTATCATAGTCAAGCTCCATTGCTAGTTCCATATAGTAGTAAGCTTCTTTTTGCAGGTTTTTAATCCATTTATAAATACCCATTCTATAATACAAATTAGCTTTATTTTCTACTACTTGAAGCCCTTCTTCTAATACCTTTATAGCTTCGTCATGTTCATCACAAGAAAAGTGAGCCTGAGAAAGATTTAGCCATAAGTCATCAATAGATTGATTTATTTCTAATGCTTTCTTATAAGCATCTTTTGCTTCATCATATTTATGATCATGAAGATAAGCTTCACCAAGGCAGAACCAGGTTTCATAATTCTGATCATTAATATCTAAAGACTTACTGAAATATTTTACAGCTTTTTGATATTCACTCTTTTCAAAGGCACAAACCCCCATACCTGTCCATGCTTCATAAATATCATGATCCAATGATGAGGCATTGGCATAATATTTTTCTGCTTCATCATATAAGTCTAGTTTTTCATAACATTCACCTATACAACAATGAATGGAGGCATCACTTTCATTGTTTTCAAGAGATTCCTTATAGATTTCGAGAGCTTCTTCATACTTATCTAGTTCACATAAAGAGCTACCTCTTTTAAAGTAAGCCTCAAAAAAGTTGCTGTCCAGACAGATTGCAAAGTCAAAAGCTTTTTCAGCATCTTCGAAATTTGATGTATAATAGAAGGCATTGCCTAAGCAAAACCATGCATGTTTATTTAAGGGAGCAATAGATGTAAATTCCTTAAAGCATTCAATAGACTTGTCTAATTGATCAGTTATATTATAGCTCTGGAAGATTTCATAAAGAGCAGTATTGTTCTCTGGATTAACTTGGATTGATTTCTTGAAATATTTTATAGCTTCTTCATGCTGGCTTAAGTATTGGTATTGTATAGCTATATTTTCATAGATATCATCTTGCTCTCCCATGATACTTAATGCCTCTTCATAGCATTTAATGGCTTTTTCATGTTCTTCCAGACCACTATAGACATCAGCTTTAGTGATAAATATTTCTTCATTTGTAGATTCAATTTTCTGAGAATAGTTTAATATTTCAAGTGCTTTTGAATAGTCTTCAATGTAAGAAAGGTATTGTGCTTTTTTTATATAAAAAGTAAGACTTGAAGGATGTTGTTTGATAGCTAAATCAATAACCTCTTTAGCTGAACTATAATCACATTCTTCAAAGTAGTTTTCAATTAATAGCTCTAGCTCAAAAACATCAAAGTAGATAGAGGAATTGTATTTCTTCATTTCCTTATATCTGTCTATGATCTTTTGCACTTCATGCTTATTCGTTGAAAATTGATTCTCGCCCATAAATTTATTTATAGTTAGTTATCCTTTGCAAATTTAACAAATAGTTGATTAAGCTTTATTTTATTTTATCTGAATATAATATTGTCAAATTATCTTAGGAATAATTTAAGAATAAAAACGGCGAAGACAAAGCTCTTCGCCGAGAATATAGAAGGTTTATATTTTGTTATTCTATCTCTTGTTTGATAATAAATAAGTTGTAAATAAGAATGTTTCTAAAGCTGGAGCAAGAGCATTTTCGTTAAAGTCAAAAGTTGTTGTATGATGACCTGAATCATTTACATTAGCTCCGATGCCTATAAAACAAGCTTTTCCACCATTATTCTTTACTCTTTCCATCATGCAGGTGAAGTCTTCGCTTCCTCTGTTTTCAATATCCTTGAAAATGATGTTTTCATATATATCTATTTTTTCTGCTATAGTTTTAACTACTTCAGCAATTTCATTATCAGAAGTAACAGCTTTTGCGCTACCCATAGGGATCAGCTTAAGGCCACAATTATACATGTCAGCAGCATTCTTGATGATCTTTAATGAGTTTTCCATTAATTGCTCATCGATAAGAGAGTTACTGCCTCTTGTTTCAAGGCATAATGTTGCAGAACCTGCTATAATATTTCTTCCACTTCCAGCATTTAATTTACCCACATTTACTCTGGATAGACCTTTGCTGCTCATAGGTTGAGTATGAAGATTTAATGCTGCTGTTGCTGCTGCAAGTAGAGCATTGTTTCCGTTATCAGGATCAATCCCAGCATGAGCTTCCTTACCAATAAATTTAGCATCATATTTAGTTGTAGCTATTTCGCCATCCATGCCACAGATAATATGTCCTAATGGTAGTTGACTCCATAAATGACAAGCATATATATAGTCGACATCATCAAGGAAACCCGAAGTAGCTATTGATTTAGCTCCTCTGACACCTTCTTCAGCAGGTTGGAAAATTAACTTAATAGTACCTTTAAAGTGTTGTTTAAGTTCGGAAATGATTTTTGCTACACCTAAACCAATAGTAGCATGTCCATCATGTCCACATGAATGCATAACTCCATTGTTCTTAGATCTATAATCATAGATATTAGGTAGGTGTGCAGGATCAGTAGTTTCTTCTATATCAAGTGCATCAATATCAAATCTCATGGCTATTACAGGCCCTTCACCACAGTTCAGAATACCTGCAACTGCTGTGTAGCCACCTTTCATACTTTCCATAAAATCAGGGTTTCCTCCCTGTAAAAAAGCTCTTTGATATTGAGAGTTTAGAAAGTCAGCAGAAGGCACTCCTAATCTGGATTCTCCCATGATGCTTTTGCCAACTTTTACTTGAAATCCATAATCTCTTAATTTTCCTGCTATAATTGAAGCTGTCCTAAACTCAGCCCATCCAGGCTCAGGATATTGATGGAAATCACGCCTTTGCTCTATAAGATTAAGTTCTTTTACCTTATTATGAATATCCTGAAATATCTTCATTTTATATAAATTTTTGCGCGCCTAAAGTAAGGATTTTAATCGAATTGATGATTTCTTATATATAAATATTTTCTTACTTACATAGTGAATATTTATATATAGGATACGTTTTTCTTAAATCTTAACTAAATTCCAATATTATTGTTGCTTTGTATGATTATTCTTGATGAAAATAGCTTAAGAAAACCTTGATTTAAGTTTGTAAAGGAATATATAATATTCTACAATAGAAGAATAGAGAAATAAGATTTTAGTAGGAAGAGAATATCAATATAAGAGGGGATGCTTAGAACATCCCCTCAGATAGATTATTTTTTGATGAACTTAATCACCTTATGACCTTTATTTGTGATTACTTTACAAAAGTAGATTCCTTGATTTAAGTTTTGAACAGGAAGGTTTATAGTGCTATTATTAGCAGTATTATTATTCCAGACTGTCTTACCCATAATATCAACAACAGATACTGAAGTGATATTTATATTCTTATTATCAAAAACCAATGTGGCATTGTTTTCTGTAGGGTTAGGAGCTAACTTGATATCAAGATTTTCAGCTGTAATAGTATTTACATTTGTTGTCCCATCAATTTTCACATCATCAATGAACCATGAATACCATATATTTGGATCAATACTATTATATGCATGGAATGAAAACTTTACTGGCTGATCAGCGAAGCCAGATATATCAATAGCTACTCTTTTTTCATAAAGGTTTCTTCCTTCTTCTTGCTTACTAGCATTCCATATAGATGTCCATGAGCTACCATCATCAGTAGAAGCACTGATTTCATAGTTATCAGATGCAGAACCAAGCTTTACACAAGTCATAAAGCTTAGAAAAGCCTGACCAGTATAGTTAACTTCAGGAGTGATAAGTCTTTCGTTTTGTGTAGCAAGAGTCAAATCGGCTTCAACAGAAGCTTGTTTTTTACCATGCCATGGAGTTACTGTAAATTCATCGCTATCATCAGCCCATCCTAATTTACCCCATGCAGCCCAGTTATTATAAGTGTTTTGTTGGCCATGGCTAGTCCATCCTTTAGGAGGGAATTCGTCACCTTCAAAGCTTTCATATAAAACAGGTCTGATGCCTTCCCATTTAAGATCAATTGTCTTTTCTAAAGAGTTGTTAAGAACATCAGTAAGAGTAAATGTTAGGGTAGCTGTAGTGCCGTCTCTTTGTTCATCAAGAGTTATTTCATAATAATAAGTTGCTCTTGTCTTTTTAAGTGCTAATTCTACTTCAGAAGTATTATCACCTATCTTAAGATCTGCTTTTATAGTTTCTGGAACTTCAGACTCATCTCTTACCTTTATAGAAAGATCCATTTTTTCATCTGCATAAACTGTATTGTTGCTAACACTTATAAATTCAGGAGCTTCTAAATCCTTATCAGAAGAGGCTTTTATTTGAATATCATCTAAATATAAATTCCATCCATAGTCGCTAACACCTTCTATAATGAAGAATGTTTGATCTGTATCAGGATTATATTTAAAAGAATACTCGTACCAGTCATTTTCTTGCTCAACAGGTTCTGAAGTTATAAGTCTGTGTATGCTTCCTATCTTTGTTGCGTTTTCTTTTGTAGGAGTTCCATTAGCATATATATTAACAACATCATTTCTTTCTGGTATATCATTTGTACGATATACCCATAATTTTAACTCTAATTTCTCTTTTCTGTTGATAGGAGGAGTGAATAGGGTCGCTATTCTTCCTTTTGCCATAGTAAAGAAATTCAAACTTAACATTCCATTACTATTATCATGAGGCTCTGTTTCAGGAAGTTTTCCTTCAGTAACTTGAGTAAATCCGGAAGTATTTTCATTTATTATTTGCACCCAATTGAAATAAGGGAATTCAGCTTCTTCAAAGCCTTCTTTATAAGGAAGATCAGTTATGTTTGCTATAGCGATAGTGGTGAAATCAAGACTGTTCTTGTTTTGTGCATCTTTCTTAGAAGTAATGGTAAGAGTGACTTTGTCAGTATCCTGATCCTTAATACCATTCATAGGAGGAGTGCATCTTATTATAACTTCTTTTATCTTATCAGATCCAACGGTTAATTCTGTAATCTCTGTTAGTGTTTTAGCATCTAATATTTTAGCATCCCAATTATTGCCGCTTATAGCTAAAGAATAAGTATCCTCTTCTTTATTAGGATTCTTTATGCTAGCTTTATGATCTGCATGGAAATTAGAATAAACCTTGATATCTTCTGTTAACTTAGTTGCTGTAAAAGCAAAAGGAATTAGTTTTTTTAACTTGATATTGTCAACCATTAAATAGTTTGCTCCTGCAAAACCAGCTTCGACATGTAATCCTAAATACATCTCTTTTGCTTCATCAAGTCTGAATTTATAGCTAATTTTAGTATAAGCATCAAATTCTACTTTGTCATACTTGATTAGCTCTGTAGTCATAGCTTCAGGAGTCTTATCAGCTCCAACGCATACTCTAAGCTTGAACTTTCCATTGGTTTTATACCAGAAGCTTATTTCGTATAATGCATCAGCCTCAGCATTAAAACTTCTATATAACCATTCATTAGAATTGTATTCTGCTACAGCACAATAATCACCTTCATAAGGTTGATGATGTTTGCCCGATATTTTTTGTGCTGTCCATTTTTCGCCAATACCTTCCCATCCTACAGGTAAAACGTCTTCTTGAGTATTTGATTCAAAATCATCGTAAAAAACAACTTGTGCGTTAGTTCCTATGCCTAGGAGTAGTAGTAATAAGAGTATGTAATTTCTTTTCATAATAAATATAATTAGTTTTATTAAATGATTGGTGAATATACAAGAAAGGATCAGTTATTGCAAAATTTAGACTTGTGAATAGGAAATGAAGGAATAAAAAAATAGCAATAGTGAATTGACCTTATTATTTATATGTGAGAATTTAGATAGATACTAAATTAGTACAATTAGTTTAAAAGCTTTAAAATTATCATTCCAGAGACTAATATATTTTATAAGGAAAGAATAATTTACTTTTAGAGTTAACTTAGATTGGCAATCTAATTATTATTGAAGATTTAGACTAGGAATGCTTTTGCTTCAGATCCTTACATTTCCTTATTTATAAGCTTTATCGCTTATTTTTAATTGCTGTATTCTGCGATAATTCGGCTTTCAATTTTAAAATTGTAGATTA
>JBGRPZ010000007.1:0-71940 GCA_041725915.1 Hyphomicrobiales bacterium
CAGATTTTAGGCTTTTGATCTTTAGGTTAATGATTGCATGAAATGAAGAAAAAACGAGTGTTTTTATTTTAAAGTAGGTTGATATAAAAAGGTGAAGTCTGATTTGTCAAAGAACTTATTTATGATACTGCCCGTTTGCTCATTTTTATGTTTTTCTGTCGTAAATCAAACATAGAGTATTTTATCAGGTAAGACACTTTTTGTTTAACATAACATTGGGCTATATGTGCGATAAAACCAAAATATTGAAGTCAAAGGTCTTGTTATACTATTCTCAGAGTGTTTAGTATTGCCTTTAAAGTTTATAAACGCCTTGATTGCAGTTTGAATATTAGTTTTGTTTAATAGCCTTTTTTGTCAAGAAATAAAAAAGCCTGAAGATATCTATCTATCAGGCTTATAAGGAAACTATGTAGTTTAAGAATAAACTAATCAAGAAATTATGTAATTAAAAATATGGTAAGACTGAGCTTATCCACAAACATCAGACATACAAACACGAGGATCTGATGGGACATGCAGACAGTCAACTTCACAACTAAAGTGAGTATTTGGACAAGTCAATTGACATGAAGCATAAGTCTCTGGATAAGTAGTATTAGGAACTGTTGTGATATTACCACCTTTAACAACATTCATATCCAAGTTCGCAATAGTCTCTTTTGCTAAGTTTAATTTTTTTTTCATTGTGATATGTTTAATTAATGATGCGTTAAACTTAGCTTTGAAGCCTGAATAAATTGTTCAGTGATTAAATGAATTTGGTTTTTAAGTTGATTATGGATAATGGTATAAAAAAACCTGATAAGAATAACTTGTCTATCAGGTTTATAGGTAATATGTTTTTTTACAGAAATCTTATAGATCCTGACCTGTAGCAGCCATAACAATCTCTCTGATACAAACAGATTGAGGTTGTTGGTAAGCAAATACCATTGAATTGACGACATATTTTACAGATAAAGCTCCTCCAATATTCTCTTTCCATTGGTTATAACCATCTATAGTTTCAGGAGTATTATGAGACAAAAGCTCTGTTTCCACAGCTCCGGGAGCTACGACAATTACACGAACTCCACTGGCAGAAGCTTCTTGTCTGATGTTATCAGTCATTGCGTGAACAGCGAATTTAGTTCCACAATAGACAGAGTGATTAGGGAAAGTTTTTCTTCCAGCAATAGAACCTACATTAATAATAGTACCTGTTTTTCTTTCCTTCATGGAAGGCAATACAGCATATACACCATTGAGAAGTCCTTTGATATTAACATCAATCATGGCATCCCACTCATTAGGGGCTTGTTCGGCAGCATCACCAAGTAGCATTACTCCCGCATTGTTGATCAATAGATCTGTTTTACCATATAGCTCTTCTGCTTCTTTTACGGCATTTATAAACATTTCTCTATCTCTAACATCTACTTTCTTACAGATTGTGTTAGGTAGGTTTAATGCTTCAAGTTTCTCAATTCTTCTGGCTATCAACAAAAGAGGATGACCTAGTTTAGAAAATTCTTTAGCTGCTTCGGCTCCTATTCCGGAACTAGCCCCTGTGATTACCACTAATTTTTTTTGATCGGACATCATATTTATTTTTATTTAAGTGTTTCTTTAATGAAAGAGATTTCTATTCTCAATAGAATAAACATCCTTAATGTTACATTGAGCAGTTTATGCTCTTCAGTAGATATTAGCTAAAGCTCATAAATTGCACCTTTTTATAATATCTAATGTTATGGTAAATAAATGATAATTATACTGTTGTAATATAATATTGCAAATTTAAGCTTATCTGAAGTTTGTGGCAATATCAATTTTTAATGGTATCTATTAATGAAACTTATAATATATTATGGATATTAGATTATTGAAGTTTTTTGTTGCTCTATATAAAGACAATAATATGACGATTGCTGCAGAACGATGCTTTGTAAGTCAGCCGTCTATATCTAATGGAATTAAACAATTGGAGGATGAATTGGGAGTGCAGCTTTTTGAAAGGATAAAAAAAGGTGTACAACCTACAGAAGAAGGACATCACCTTTATCCTATCGCCATAAGGATACTTTCAGAATTTGATGATCTTAAGGAACAATTCAAACCCAATAAAAAAAGTAAATACTCCTTTAAACTTGCTATAATGCTAGATCTAAGTGTCTCCAGACTTTCAAAGTTTTATGAGAATATACGCTTGTTATCTGATGATGTACTTTTGGATCTTGTTGATTATAATGATACTGATTGTGATGCAAGAATTACGCTTTTGGATTTTAAAAGTCAGGATGAATTATTCTTACCCCTGTGGACGGAAGATTATCTTCTATGTATATTAAAGTCGCATCCTCTTGCAAATTATTCTGAAGTAAATCTTGAAGACTTAAATAATTATAACTTTATTGAATGTCCTCCCTGTGAAGCCCATAAACAGACCTTAAGTCTGCTTAGTTGTTCAAAAAAGTATATTGTAAGCTCGGGGACTTCCCATTACAAAAGTGGGGTGTTGGCTATGGTAAAGGCGGGTTATGGAATATCGTTTCTTCCTGAAGGTTTGATAGAGGGAGAAACAGATATAATAAGCCCTCCATTTAATGGCTCAAGGATGTATAGAAGTATAGGTATGGCATATAAAGGTGATAAAGCAGAAATGCCAATCATACAAAAGCTTATAGAATATTATCAATAAATTTATTTATTATATGTAATAAAAAATGCCTAAAGTTTAGTAACTTTATTATTACTCAAAAAGAATTTCACATCCATTATTTATCTCAAAGAATTCCAGTTATTATGATTAAGGAACTAAAGAAAGTAGACCTTTCCATGTGGGGGCTACTTACAGAAACCTTTGTGTTGAGGCATCAATGCTGCAAAGATGTTCAAGATATCCGCGAGTATAAGATAGAATATTGTAATAAAGAATATAAGTGGTTTAAATCTTCGTGTTTTCCAAGTCTTTCATGTACTTCCCCAAAATCTATTTCCCCAAGATTAGGCATAAGAGTTATTACTCCTGATATATATATGCGAATGCTAGATGTATCACAAGTAATAAAGATCTTTCATGAAGGAGATTATGGAGATTATTTTGTGAATGAGATTAAACTTTATTGGCCTTTATATTACTTATGTAAAGAACCTATATATGTGTTTGAAACTATGAATCATGACATTGTAAATATTAATGCTTTGTCAGGTAAAGTAAACTTGATATCCTTAACTAAAGACAAAGTCGAAGGAGTCATGTGATTTTATAAGTTCATATTTGAAAGGGATATACTATAAGTTTCAAGTATATCCCTTTTTTTATGGATAGATACACTTTGCAAGGTTTTACATCAAAACATTAAGTCTTAATTAATTCATATCTTTGGCGGAAATAAAAAATAATAGTACGGATGCTATTTAAAGATATTCCTGGACATCACGATATTAAGCGACGCCTTATTAATAATGTTAAGAAGCATAGAATTAGTCATGCTCAACTTTTTTTAGGTGCTGAAGGCAATGGTAAGTATGCTTTGGCGTTGGCTTATGCTCAATATATAAATTGTACTGACAAAAAAGAAGATGATTCTTGTGGACATTGTCCGTCGTGTATCAAGATGAATAAGTTGATACATCCGGATATGAATCTTGTAGTCCCTGTTGGAACTACTTCTAGTATTACCAGCAAGCCAATCACAAAGTATTTTCTTGAAGACTGGAGAGCCTTCTTGAATGAGAATAATTTCTTCCCAACTCTAAATGCTTGGTATCAGCATATAAATATTGGAAATAAACAAGGAGCTATCAATGCTGAGGAATGTAATGAAATCATAAAGACCCTTAGCTATAAGGCTTATGAGGGGGGATTCAAGATTATGATTATATACATGGTAGAGAAGCTTAATCATGCTGCTGCTCCTAAGTTGCTTAAAATACTTGAAGAACCTCCTGAGAAGACCTTGTTCATATTGATTGCGGAAGATCAGGAAAAGATCCTAAAAACTATTCTTTCAAGAACTCAACTCACTGTTATCCCTCCATATTCTGATGCTGAAGTGGAAGATTATATAAAGAATAATAATTCTTGTGATGATCAAAAGGCTCAGTTAATAGCTAGTGTTTCGGAGGGAAACATAAGTACAGCTAAAGATTTATTGAATACAGATTTTTCTGAGAATAAAAACTTTATTCTATTCCGTGAATGGATGAGGCTTTGCTATTCAGGAAGTATTGCAAAAATACACCCTTTTGTAACAACCTTATCGAAGTTAGGTAGAGAGACTATAAAGGAATTCTTAATATTTGGATTGAGAACTGCAAGAAATTGCCTTATCTATGGATACCAACAGAGCAGTCTGCTCCATCTAACAGAAGAAGAGTTTGAGTTTATAAAGAAGTTTTCCCCTTTCTTCAATACAAATAACCTGATTCCTGCTATTGATCAATTAGATAAAGCGGTATATCATGTGGAAAGAAATGCAAATGGGAATATCCTTTTAATGGATTTATCCGTTAAGTTTATTAAATTACTTAAAATCAGAGTTTGATAAGGGGAGTTGGTTGGTTAAGTGGATTTTGACACTCTTTTGTTAACTTTGTGAATATTTTAACCAATACACTTAATAGACATAAAGACTTCTTGCTAATAGAGGATCTTTTTGTTCGTTATTTTTATATATGTATGGAAAAAGAAGATAAAAAACAAGATATAAATAATACAGATAAATTTAAATCAAGAGGATTGGATAACATACCAGATCCTTCTGATACTTCTATCAAGAGCTGCTCTTACCAATGTTCAAAGCTTGATTCTTATGATTGGTTGAGCAATGTAGTTTCTATTGGAGACTATAAATACTCTAATGTTGCTGAAGTAAGATTTAAGAATAATAGAAAAGAATTCTTTTCTTACTCAAAGGAAATGCAGTTAAAAGAAGGTGACTTGGTTGCTGTTGAAGCCACTCCAGGGCATGATATAGGTATTGTCTGCCTTATTGGTGATGCTGTAAGACTTCAGATTGAAAAGAAAAAGAGTCAAATAAAAAGACCTGAGTTTAAAAAGATTTATCGTAGAGTCAGACCCTCAGACATTGAAAAATGGATTGTTGCTGTAGATAAAGAAGATGAAACTTTCATTAAATCTAAGCAAACGGTTGAAGAAGTTGGCCTCGAAATGAAAATCAATGATGTAGAATATCAAGGTGATAATACAAAAGCAATATTCTACTATACTGCTGATGATAGAGTTGACTTTAGAGAACTGATAAAGAAACTGGCTGAAATATTCCGTGTTCGTATTGAAATGCGACAAATTGGAGTCAGACAGGAAGCTGGTAAGCTTGGTGGAATCGGTTCTTGTGGTCGTGAACTTTGCTGTTCAACATGGATGACAAATTTCAGATCTGTTACCACTAACACTGCTCGCCTTCAACAGCTTTCCCTGAATCCACAGAAGCTAGCAGGGCAATGTGGTAAGCTTAAATGTTGTCTTAACTTTGAGTATGATGGATATAAAGAGGCACTTCAAGAATTTCCTGATCAGGAAACTGTCCTTAAGACTAAAAAGGGAAATGCTATTCATCAAAAAACTGATGTATATCAAAAGATAATTTGGTATTCTTATGAAAATGATCCTTTCAAGATGATACCTATCCCATTAGATAAAGCTTATAAAATCATCTCTGTGAATAAAAGAGGAAAGCTTGTTGATAAGCTTGAAGATTATTCAGTGCCAAAGGAACAGGGAGAGATAATCGTTGATTTAAAAAGTGATGTTGATATTAATGAGGAACCTTCAAAACCAAAAAAACAGAATAAAAGCAATCAAAATGGAAATGGAGGAAATCGTCGAAAAAAGAACTTTAACAGAAAACCTCGAAAATGAAACGCTTAGCTATTTTTTTTACTTCTACTATTATAATAGTACAGTTTCTTGCTTCATGTAATAATGCTACCTATGATCATTATGTACAAATAGATGATGGTAAATGGGATAAAAATCATGCTGCGAAGTTTGTTGTACCTATTGAAGATACTTTAACCTTTTATAAGGTTTTCTTGAATGTGAGAAATGATGCCAGATACCCATATAGAAATGTCTATTTCTTTATGGACTTAATTGATCCGAGTGGAAAAGTTCAACGAGATACTATAGATATTGATATTGCAGATCAACATGGGAAATGGCTAGGAAGTGGTTTAGGTGAAATTAAGCATAATAGAATCTTACTAAGCCCTTCTGTACATCTATCACAAAAGGGAAACTATACTTTCCTTATTGAACAAGCAATGCGAAAAGACACCTTAGTGGGTCTAAGAGATATAGGTATTAGAATAGAAAAGAATAAAACAAACTAAATCAGATCAATGACTGAAAATAAAAAAGTTAATTTAAAAGAAAAAGAAAAACGCCTGTTGAGAAAAGTATTGCTTTGGGTTTGGGGACTATTTGCTTTTGGTGTAATATTTATATTTTTCATCTTTTTAGGGATCTCTCTTGAATGGTTTGGAGGTATGCCTACTTTTGAAGAACTAGAAAATCCTAAATCTTTTCAGGCTTCTGAAATTTATTCTTCCGATAACAAGATGTTAGGGAAATACTATATTGAAAACAGATCTAGTGTTGAATATAAGAATATTTCTCCTAACCTTATTAATGCGTTAATGGCAATTGAAGATGTGCGTTTTGAAGAACATTCTGGCATTGATGAAATTGCTCTATTTAGAGTTGTTGAAGGTATCGTTACTGGAAATCACAAAGGTGGCGGTAGTACATTGACTCAACAGCTGGCAAAAAACCTTTTCCCTCGTGGTAATTTGAATAAAGTAAGATTGATCTTACGTAAACTTCAGGAATGGGTTACTGCTACCAAACTTGAAAGAAATTATTCCAAAGAGGAAATTATTGCTATGTATTTAAATACTGTTCCTTTTGGCAATAATTCTTTTGGTGTTAAAGCTGCTGCGAAAACTTTCTTCAACAAAACTCCTGATTCATTGAATCTTCAAGAATCTGCCTTATTGGCTGGTGTTGTTAATGCTCCCACCCGGTTTAACCCTATAAGGAATCCTGAGAATGCCTTTAAGAGAAGAAATATTGTCCTCTATCAAATGGAAAAGTATGGATTCATCACTGAAGCTGAATATGATAGTGTAAAGATGATACCTATTGATATGTCTGAATTTGGAGTTCTTGATCATAATTCAGGTCAGGCAAGATATTTCCGTGAGTATGTAAGAACTTTCATGAAAAAGTGGTGTAAGGATCACTTGAAACCTAATGGGAAACCTTATGACCTTTATAGAGATGGATTACGTGTATATACATCTATTGACTCCAGACTACAAAAGTATGCCGAGGAAGCTGTTGCTGAACATATAGGTAAAGACTTACAGCCTGCTTTTGTGAAGGATATGAAGAATAATAGGAATGCTCCATTTATTTTTCCAAGTGCTACTGCTAGTAAGGATATAAAAAGACTTATGACTCGTGCTATGAAGCGTTCATACAGATATAAGAGTATGAAAAGAGCCGGAGTCCCTGAAGATTCTATATTACTGGCTTTTAATAAACCTATTGAAATGAGGGTTTTTGCATGGAATAAACAAGGACATGTTGATACAGTAATGTCTCCTGTTGATTCTATCAGATATTATAAATCATTCCTAAATGTTGGACTAATGTCTATGGAACCAGAAACAGGACATGTGAAAGCTTATGTAGGTGGTATTGATTATATGTACTTTAAATTTGATCATGTGTCTCAGGGACAGAGACAAGTTGGTTCTACTTTTAAGCCATTCTTATATGCGTTGGCTATGCAGGAAGGATCTTTTACTCCTTGTACAAAAGTTGCAAACATCCCTTATTCTGTTGAGCTTTCTGATGGAACATTCTGGACTCCTGATAATGCAGGTTCAAAGAGAGTTGGAGAGGAAGTTACTTTACAATGGGCTTTGGCAAATTCTAATAACTGGATTTCAGCTTACCTTATGAAGAACTTTAGCCCTCAATCTGTAATTAAGCTTACAGGAAAGATGGGTATAACAGCAGATATCCCTGCAGTTCCTTCGATTGCTTTAGGATCTGCAGATATCAAACTTGATGAGATGGTTGCTGCAATGAATACTTTTGTTGATAGGGGAGTTTATGTCGAACCTATATTCATCACAAGAATAGAAGATAAAAACGGTAATATCCTAGAACGATTTTCTCCTGAAAGAAGAGAGGCGATAAGTGAAAATACAGCTTATAAGATGCTTCAACTTATGAAAGGTGTTGTGCGTTCTGGTACAGGTATTCGCTTGAGAACAAGATATGGATTCAATAATCCTATTGCTGGTAAAACAGGTACAACACAAAATCAATCCGATGGTTGGTTTATGGGCTTAATTCCTGATCTTACTACTGGTGTATGGGTAGGTGCTGAAGATCGCAGTGTTCATTTTAGAACCATTACTCTGGGACAGGGTGCAAATATGGCATTGCCAATTTGGGCTTTATATATGAAAAAAGCATATGCTGATCCAAGCTTGAAGTTATCGAAAGATGATTTCCCTGCACCTCCGGGGATGAATTCAAGTATCTTTGATTGTAAAGATGCTACAGATAATTCGAACGACAACCTCATGAATGAGGATCCTGACAATGATATATTCTAAAATAGATACATATTATATGCATAAAAAAAGCAATCCAACAGGATTGCTTTTTTTGTAATATCTTTTTGGTTTATCTAAAATCTTGTTATTAATCTTACATTTAGATATCTTGAAGTAAGATAGTTTGGAATAGCATAAGACCTTCCATCATAAGATTGAAACCATTCATAGCTGATAACATTATTGATATCAAAGAGATTAAAGACTTCAAGATGTACACTCATAGACTTTATATGTCTAAGAAAGCTTTTCTTACTCCTACGTTCATCTGAGATGATCTCTTTAGAGAAACCTAAGTCAACTCTTCTGTATGGTGAGAGTTCATATCCTGCGGCATCACTGGCAGCTCTTGGAGTGTTTGGAACATCAACAGGAAGACGAGTTCCAAATACAAACTTTAAATGCACTTTGAAAGTAGGATCTATAGGTAAGTTGTCCTGGAAGAAGATAGCAGCTGTTAATAGTTGGTCAGATGGTCTACGGGTATATCCCGGAGATATAAGTAAACTATCATTTGCTACACCGTCAAACTCTTTACCTCTATAAACGATATAACCATTATCATTGTAGAACTCATAAAAGTCACTATCGGCAATATTTTCTCTTGTATTCAATAAGGATAGACTAGCATAAGACTCTACGCCTGGTATAAACTCCCCATTGATTCTAAAGTCTAATCCTGTAGCGTAACCAATACCTTTATTGTTTGCCTGATACTTGATTCTTACATTATCAATAGTGTAAGGATTGATATCCCACAGATATTTATAATATAGCTCTCCTGATATCTTGAATGGCCTTTCCCATATGGTAAGTTGTTTTTCTGCTGCAAAGCTAATCTGCCATGATTTTTGAGACTTGACATCACGGTTTAGTTCTCCTTGCATATCTCTTATCTCTCTATAGAAAGGAGGTTGATAATAAAGACCTGTTGCTAACTTGAATGTAAGTTGATCATCCCAGTAAGGGGTATACGAAGCATATATTCGGGGAGTGATAAAGAACTCTTTATTGATATCCCAATAACTAGCTCTAAGTCCAATATTCAAGGTGTAATTACTTTGCTTCTCTGTGATGAAGCTGAAAGAGTTTTGCAAGTATCCTGTAATACGATGAGACTGTAATTTTGCTTTGGATGATAATGAATGTTTAAGTTTAAGATCGAATCTTTCTGGATTAGGTTTGCCAAACTGTATGGGTAAATCGGGAATGTTATATCCTAATGAATCAAACATTGTCCATTCACTTATCTTATCATCGATACTTTCATTTTGATACTTTAGCTGCCACTCAAGATTGTGTTTGCCATATTTAAACTCTCCGTGTTGAGCAATGTTGAATACATCAATGTATAAGCGGTTTCTTGCATGACGAAGCTGAGCGCCTATGCCTTGCTCGCCAGTTATGTTTCCAAAATTTTCACTACCTAATTGTGAGTCCAATTCACCAATGAAGTATTCACCATAAATATCAAAATATTCTGTTTCCGTTGACTGAAAGCCAGAAAGTATAAGGTCGAGTTTAACTTTGTTTGAAGGTTTGTATGAAAGGGTATAGCCACCAAAAAGTGTTTTGAACTGATCCTTTTCATTTCCATCAAAGTATGTCTTTAGCTGTTTGGCATTATTTACAGTACCAAAACTGGTTTCTTTTGATGTAGGGACTACTTGGTAAGTATTGTCAGAGTAATATCCCAAAGCAGACATTGACCATTTGTCTGATAGATCATAATTGACCAAAGCCTGAAAATCAAGAAACTTAGGTTTGTAATCTCCTTTTGTATCAAGTGTATTTAGAATGCCTGAAGTTGACTTTCTTCTAAATCCTGCAATGTAATTCAGTTTTTTGTTCTTAGTAGCTCCTCCAATTGTAATATTCTGACTCAATAGATTCAAGTCTACAGAACCACCAAATTTCTCAGGATTCTTGTATTTTACATCTAATACTGATGATAATTTATCTCCATATTTTGAAGGGAAACCTCCAGCAGAAAACATTAATGAACCTACCATCTCTGGATTGACAAACGAAAGCCCTTCTTGTTGCCCTGAGCGTACAAGCTGAGGTTTGTATATTTCATATCCGTTGACATAGATAAGGTTCTCGTCAAAGTTACCACCTCTTACATTATATTGAGAACTTAGCTCATTGGTTTGTACAACACCTCCTTGAGCCAATAAGATTTCGGATATACTTCCAGATGCAGATGGAAGATTCTGTATAGCTTTAGGATCTATTCTGTTTAGCGTAGATCTTGATATTTTTTTATCTCTAATTTCTATTTCAGGTATGTTTTGAGCATTTACTTCCAGACTGACATCAAATTCTTTTTGCTCATTTGGCTTAAGGTATATGTTGAAGTATCGTGTTTTGTATCCTATATAAGAAAATACCAAAACGAATTTCTTTTCACTTGGAACTGTTAGGGAGTAATGGCCATCATCATCAGTAATTATCCCATAAGGATAACCTTGAATTGCAACATTTACTAAAGGAATGACTGCTTTATCAGAATCTGTAACTTGTCCGGAAATAGTTCCTCTTTGCTGTGCTATAGCACTAAATGAGAGCAAAAGGGATATGGTAGTTATGCAAAAGTGTTTATAGAAGCTCATTAAAATAAATAAGTGTTGATGAAATGTGAAAAGAACAAAATTATCATATTATTTGGAATAACCTATCTGAACAAGAATCATTTCTCTATATCATCAAAGAAGAAGGTATAAAAAAACTGCTATATCTGGATAGAGATATAGCAGCTTTATAGTATTAGGTCTAATAATATCTTATTTAAGAAAACCTTTTTGTCTAGCATCTTTCATTGCTACATGAATACCTTTCTTGTCAATTGTCTTCAATCCTTTTGAAGAAACTTTTAGGACTACCCATTCGCCTGTTTCTGGAACAAAAAACTTCTTTGTGTGAAGATTAGGATAAAACTTTCTCTTAGTCTTGATGTTTGAGTGAGAAACGTTATTTCCTGTGATTACTTTTTTTCCAGTGATTTCACAAATTCTTGACATTGCTCAATATTTTTTAAAATTGCTTTCTACTTTCTAAAAACGGGTTGCAAAATACGTAATAATTTTTCTAATAATCAAGTTGTAAGAAGAAATTTTTATGTATTTCAGTGAATTAGCCCTCAAAGAGTTTCTTTCTTTTGTTGATTAACGCTAATTAATATTCATTATTTGACATTAATAAATATTATTGCAAAATAGTTCTTATCATATTAAGACTTGCGTTGGCTGTTCTCTTAATGTTTGATTCTCTATTTCTTCCAAAAGAAAAACACTTGGCAATGGTTTTCTTTGGGCTGGCAATTGCAATCCAAACAGTACCTACAGGCTTTTCTTCACTTCCTCCATCAGGACCAGCAATTCCGGTTGTTGCTATTGCAAAATCAGTGTTAATAGCTTTTCTTACTCCATTGGCCATAGCAATAGCGACTTTTTCACTGACAGCACCATGTTTATCCAGATCATCTGCACTTACATTCAGTAGTTTATTCTTGATCTCATTAGAATATGCTATAACACTACCTTTGTAATATGCCGAGCTACCCGCAGTGGAAGTGATAAGGTGAGCAATAAATCCACCTGTACAGCTTTCTGCTGTAGCTATTGTTTGTTTGTTACTTTTTAATAACTCTCCGATTACATTTTGTAGCTTATCTTCATCCTGCCCAAATATATATTGAGGAATTAGATCGTATAGCTGATTGATCTTGTGATCAATCAGCTTTTCCAGTTTTTCTTTATCTGTTCCTCTGGCAGTGATTCTAAGTCTCACCATTCCTGGTTGAGGTAAATAGGCTAAGGACATATTTCCTGATAAACTATCTTCCCAATCTTCAATAATTTCAGAGAGAAAAGATTCTCCAATACCATGAGTCATAACGGTTTTGTGAATAATAAAACCTAAATCAAACTTTTCTTTCAGCTTGGGGATAATATGTTTTTCCATTACAGATTTCATTTCATAAGGCACACCAGGCATAGAAATAAAGATCTTATTATCTTCTTCAATCCACATGCCTGGAGCAGTTCCATATATATTTTCAATATATTTAGCCTTATCAGGAATGTAGGCTTGTTGTTTATTAAGGTCTGTAAGAGGAAGATTGCGACCAGAGAAGATACGTTCGATATTGTCCAAAGCATCACTATTTAAAACTAACTTTGAATTGAAGAGCTCGCACAATGTTTGTTTTGTAATATCATCTTTTGTAGGGCCAAGTCCACCTGTAATTAATATAATGTCAACTTCTGATTTACTGGCCTGTAATGTATTGATAATAGCTTCTTTTGTATCTGAGATTGTTAGTGTTTTGTTGATTTCTATTCCTGCTTTAGTAAGCTCTTTGCCCATCCATGCGGCATTTGTATTTACTACCTGACCAATAAGAAGTTCATCTCCTATTGATATTATGTTTGCCTTCATCTTTAATCTTAATTGATTGAGTAAAAATTCTGTACGAATATATGATTATAACAAAGAATTATGGGAATTGATATAAAAAGAGCTTGTTACTTATGGAAGATATATCAGGTATTTTTGTTGAATCACTAGAATCACTATGAGTTTGAGTAGTTGAAGAGAGTTGTTTTTAACATAAAAAAACACTTACTTTTTTTTTTAATTTTCATAATCATTAACCTAAAGATCAAAAGCCTAAAATCTGCTTTCCCCTGTATTTTTGTACATTTTCACTAATCTACATAAACGCCTTGTAATCAGTACTTTTTAAATATATAATAACAAGATATATCTTGTCACTACAGCATGTTTTGTTGATAATCACGATCAAAAGTTAAGCGAATAAATCTCGTAGGTCTACTGATTAAAGGCAAAAAACTAGGAGTTTTGTTTTAAAGTCTAGGAGTTTTGTTTTAAAGTCTAGGAGTTTTGTTTTAAAGTCTAGGAGTTTTGTTTTAAAGTCTAGGAGTTTTATTTCAAAGTCTAGGAGTTTTATTTCAAAGTCTAGGAGTTTTATTTCAAAGTCTAGGAGTAAAATTTCGTAGGCTTTAAGGTAAATCTTATAGTTCAGTTAGTTATGTATTGCAAATCAATTAGTTAATTCTTTTAGATCAATTCACCTTTTCATTTTCTCAGGAAACAGATCTTTTTAGAGTCATATATAATCGAAATCCGAAGCTTTTGCTATTTAACATAACATTGGGCTTATATGTGCGATAATCTACAATTTTAAAATTGAAAGCCGAATTATCGCACTATACAGCAGTTAAAAATAAGCGATAAAGCTTATAAAGAAGGGAATGTAAGCATCTGGAATAAAAACATTCCCCTTCTAAATCTTCAATAATAAGTAGATTATTAAGATGAATTAATTGTAAAAGTATATTATATCTGAATAAACTGATTTAAAGAAACCTTTAAATCAGTTCATATTAATCAACTTTTCTTTTACGTCTAAATGCTCGCTTCAACCATAATATCAACCCACTCAAAAGAATTAAGAAGGTAAACAGTCCAAATAATGGAATAATCAGTATATAGAACTTTCCAACTATAGGCTGAAAGATACGTGCTGTATGGGTCTCAAGACATAAATTCCAGAATGACATTCGTGAATTCTCTCTTAGCTCTTTAGGCATTGTAAGGCTCTTGGCTGCACGAGGAGTCATCCCTATCACACCATCATTATAATCAATATAGAAATCTCCAGATATACTATCTTGTATTACACCAGAAACAGCATTCTTTCCAATTGGAGGGCCTCCTCTATTGATCACTGGTGGAGCACCTGAAAAATAATCTAACAACACATCATCATAAGGATTCCATTCAAACAAACCAGAGAAAGAACCTACAAGGTAATGCCCTGATGGACTATCTTCCATCACATTAATACCCATAACACTAATTGGGGGTTGTAGCTTTGATAAGTCAGGAACATCATTGAATGCAGTATCTACAGTATATATACCTTCAATAGTTCCTACTAGAACCTTATTTCTTTTCTTATCGAAATGTACTGCTCTGATAATATCAAAATATGGGTTGGGTTGGTCAAGATGTGTACCTGCTATCTTTGAAACTCTTGAACTGGCTATTGGTATAAGTAAAGGAGGACGTAAGAACATTCCCGTTATAGTTATAATCATAAGAAAGATTACAACCCAAATACCTACCTTCAGATGATACTTATGATGCCATTTATATCTCTTTGACAACTTCTTTTTCTTCTCTTTATCTTCTCTTTTCTTTCTTATCCTTTTGGGAATTATCCACATCACAAGACCGCTAATGGCAAAAAAGATCATAAGTAATGCCATTATATCTACAAATATCTTTCCTGCGAAACCAAAGATCTCACCACTATGTATCATCCAGAAAGTACGGAAAAGGCTCACCTTGCCATCCAAGTTCTTTGCTGGCAGCAACTCCTCTTTCACAACAGAATAATCATTACCCTGCTTTGTCATAGTAAAGATATCAGAACGAGTAGCCAACAACAACTTATCATTCAATAAATCCAGATCTACAATTCTCTCTTCTTTGGTTGGAAGACCGTAATACATCCAATCACTATATAAATCAGGCTTGTAATAAAGACCAAACTCAGTTGCTGCAAACAGCTGATCACCCCATCTTACAATATCATATATCTTACGGCCATCAGCTCCAGCACCAAAACCATTATTATAGTCATTAAACTGTGAGAAACTATTATCTGTAAGAAAGCAACCTTCATTACCATATACCAACATTTGTGTGGAATTCAGGCGCAGACCACCATTCAAAGCACCGAAATTCCAATTGCCCATTGCATATTCCTTTGGCAAAGCCGAGCGGGGAACATCCCATGATCGTATCCAATCCCTATGATTCATGAATATACCCGACAGAGACCAAATAACTACAAACACTGTCAATACTATAGAAAACCATTTATGTATCCAAAGCCACCTTTTCTTCTTTTTCTTCTTTTTCTCACTCATTCACTTAATTGTTTTGTATAGAAAATATGCCGCAAATAACGTAATTGTATTTGAATTAGGGAATACCTTGATGTAGGTATTCCATCTGAAAAAAGGTTCTCAATAATTATTTTTTGTTATAATTCATTTATTTATATACCTTTGTAGCAACATGCTTACCCCGCTTCCTTCTATGAATAGCGCGCTTAGGGTAAGCCTTTTATTTTTTATGATTCTACTTCTTGTTTTTCTTCTGTTGTCGTCTTTTTCTCCTCTATAGAATTTATATAATCCTCTAATAAAATAGCATATTTATTTCTTATCTTCTTTGCCGTTCTTTCCTCTGTTATATCCTTAGGAGCATTCTCGATAATATATTCAGCTAATTCATCTGTTATTTCTGTCTCAATAAAAGCACGGATTCTTTCTTTTCTTTTTTCTATTTCTATCTTATCTTTTATATTTAACTCAAGATCTTTGAATTTATCAAATGCATCTAAAAATATTATTCCTGCTGATCTAAAAAAGACAATTAACCTAAGATTAAAACTTAGATCATTCATTAGTCCTAGAGGATTAGAACTCTCTAAAATAGAAATATGATTATAATATTTCCCAAATGCAGGAATATAAAAATATCTATGATTATATTCTTCTCTAAAATCAGACAAATTCTTTTGAAAAAATATTCTTGGAATATCAAAATCAGAAGTAGGCTTTAATTTAAACTTAACAGCTCTATAACAATTACCTATAGGTATATTATCTTCTATAGTCATATCTTTCATTAAGAACTCATAAAAGTCTTCAATGTAAAATCCATTTGTTAAAAAATCTTTTAATAAAAGAAAATCTCGTGTGATAATCTTACCCTGATTTTCCTCTTCATTTAAAAAAGAATTAAAGACTTCATTGATTGGATACTTATATAAATCAATTTCACCGCTATATTCAATATCTTTGATTTTCAAATATTTCTTTAGCAGAGAATTATTGACTAAATCTACACATATTACTTCTTCTGAAGAAAACAACTCCTTTAATGATATATCAAATCCAGAATCCTTTTTATTTAAAAGGATTGGTAGCTTAATATTATTAATCTCATCTTTCGTTAGAGATCCCTTTAAACTCTGATTATTACAATATCTTAATATTAAAGAAATTAATCTGAAATACGCTAAATATGATTTAGGAGAAACATTCTCTTTATCATTAGAATATTTTGAGCAAAAAGCATCTGAAATTTTATCTATAACTCCTGAAATAGATTCGAATACTCTTGAAAAGATCTTTTTAATTAATACTTCATTAACTAATTCTTGCTCTTTTCGTTTTATGGAATTATCTCTTGAGAGTTTCACTATTTTACCTGAGTCACAATTGTATAAATCCCAAGTAACTGATTGGTGTAATAGATTTTCATATCCTCTTCCACCAGATTGCTTAAAAACACTAACCCCTTTAAGCCTCAATCTTAAATCACCATATTCATTGTGTTTTTCCATTATAAAAATTGATACTTTCGATCCAAAGAACTCAGTTTCTTCTATTTTTATTCTAAAAGTATATAAGTCTCTCCCTCCTGTTCTTTGCTCCTTCTTTATATAAATCTCATATTTATTTCTAAAATCAGACCCAAAGAAACCTGAGTAAATTAATTCATCATTTATATCATATTCTTGATGATATAAAAAAGTTTCTGGATCCACTCCTTTCTTTGGAAATTTAACATGATCAACTAATTCACTATATCTTCTTTTCAGTCCAAAAAATGAATATAAAACATCATTATCTTCAGGTAACACCTCTGTTAATGTTTTCTTAGAGATTAGCTCATCACCTGTCTTCTCTTTATACTCATCAGGTTTTAGAAGAATTTCGATTCTAGTTCCTCTTTCCATATTAGGAACATTTTCAGTAATACTGGAATACTCCCCTTTACTTGCCGATTTAAATACAATTTCTTTAGCTTTTTCTTTCTCTGTTTTGGTTTGTATTTTAAACTCATTAGCTACAAGAAATATCGATTGTAAACCAACGCCAAAATCACCTGTAGGTTGAAGAAAGTATGGGAGTTCACTCTTTATATCCTGAAAATCTTTATCCTTTCTCCTACTTTCACCAACTTTAAAGATCATTCTCTTTAATGTTTCTGTGCTTATACCATGCCCTCTATCTTCTAATTGAATAAGAATTCCTTCTCCTTTTTCACCCTTGTTCTTATAATCAATATGAAATTTAATAGGATAATTATCATATACTTCTTGGGGAATATCTTCAGGAAAAGTAATAAGTTGATACAATTCCTTTCCTTCATCTAATTCTTTTTGTAGGTACTCAATTCTTTCCTGTTCTCCCTCCTTCTTTTCCATCAAAAGATATTTTTGAATAATAGAATTATATCTATTATCCTTTATATCATACCACAATTGCAATTTAGTTGCATCCAGAGCATTTTGCACAATTTCTCGTAAAAACACTTTATCTGGTTCATCATAAATTGCACCTCCTTCAAGCATTTCAAATATTTTCTTTTGTGGAATATCAAAGCGTAAGTTTTGTAACTCAGAATCGGCATCAACACCTTTAAATTTTACAACAATTTTATCTTTTCTAATATTCGGACAAGTTCCTTTCAGATCAAATGGAGCTATATCGTTCTTCCAATAATCCTTTAACTCTGTTCTTTCTTTTAGAATTAATTCTCGCCAATTCATAGCCTCACGAAATATTAGATCACTTGGACAATTCCAGGTAATCTCAATACTATCCGGACAAATTAAAATATGTTCTACAGATGCATGTTTTCCTTCATGAGCCACTGAAGTATCAGGAATAGTATTAAGAGTTGCTATTTGAAATGGGTTAAACCTTTTATCGTCTGCATCCAATAAATCACCTAATCGAAGCATCGCTGCAATAAAACGAGGATGGCATAAATCATTATCATAACCACTCTGCTTATATTGAAGATTAGACAACAACTTATCATAGTCATAACCATGAGCAGCTACAATCTCAGCAATCATCTTGGAGAAACGATCAGGTAAGAAATTTAAATTAAACTGATTCATCAATTTTTGAAAGATATGGTCTGAAGAAGCTGTAATATATTCCTTACTCCTTTGTGCATGCCCCCTTCTAAAATAATCAGCTGTTATTAGAATCATTGCATTCTTTATATCCAATGACCATAGTTCCTCAATCTTAAAGCTATCATCAACTTTTTCTCCCAATAGCTTTTTATTATAATTCAATATTAATTTGGCTGCATCTTTTAGTCCATTATCAGAACTTTCTTTAATTATATCTTCACAAAATTGAATCAATTGCCCACCCTTCCATTCCTCTGCAATAAATTGATGCAATACAACCATTCCAATATCATGAAGGTAAGCACTCATTAAAATAAGAAAAGAGTCTGTAGGAGAAAGCTTCTCAATTCCCTCTTTTCCTAATACTCCCTCTATTGATTTCACTATAGCTCTGGAATGGCTGGCTCCATGTTTGCTATAATGAGGAAAGTTATTTGTAATTGTATCTAATGCATCAGGGAGGTGATCCTTGTTTAATTTCCATATAGAATATAAAACTTTAAAATTAGGATAGGTAGTGCAAATCTTCTCAAGATGCAACTCAATAGTATAATTTTCAAACATAAAATAACTGACTTAATAAAAAAGAAAGCAATTTACAAATAAAGATCTTATAAATTACATCTATACACTAACCTCTAATAACCAAAAAAAAGGCTCCACAAAAATGCAGAGCCTTATAGTATCTTAACAATATTCCAGAATGAAATCTCTTAATACCCCTCTCCTGCTGCCATAATATTAGCAGGATCGAAAGCATGGCAAGGAGTAACACCATGTACCATATCACACTTTGGGCAGTGAGTTTCAAATCTATCCATAGTCATTAACTGGCCACAACCATGACAATTGATCTCGAGAGGCATAGGCATCATCTGGTCATTAAAACCCATACTACGTATCTTGTCTACTATCTGCTTACCATTCTCAAAACTTCCTGCACATCCATCATGAGGGTTCATACTCTTTTCCTTTCTTGTTTATTTCTATTTATATATCTCTCAAGCTCTCACCACTACGTAAAAGCCCTCTCATATTTTGCAAATACTTATCTGTTTCTTCCAGCTTCGATAACAAAGCCTTTTCTTCTTCTGAGGTTTCAATTACTTTATGAATACCTCCATTCTTTATAACGATCCTCCTATCACCCATTAGTGCAAGAATAGGGTCATGAGTCGCCATAAGAACAATCTTCTCTTCTCCTGTAAGTAGCTCCAGTGCTTTCTTACGGTCAATACCTGCATTCTCTATCTCATCAATCAATATGATTGGCGATTTACTCAAAATGGCAGTATCAGCAATCATCAAAGCACGAGATTGTCCACCACTAAGGCTTGTAATCGGACGATCAGCGGCAAAACTCTCTCCCGCAAGGGCATTAGCAGCTTCTATGATCTTCTCAACAACAAGCTCACGATTTTCTACAAGTCGACTTTCTGCATGCAATTCAAGGAATTCCTCTACAGTAAGATCCATCACAAAGTTCATATTCTGTGACAACTGAGCAACCAGCTTATGAGCAGAAGAAAACCTCCATTTCGAATCAGGCTTTTCACCATTGATCAATATCGTTCTGGATGTAGGGGTATCTTTTTGTGCTACCCATTCAATATCACCCAAAAGACGACTTTTGCCCGAGCCTGTAGGCCCTACAATACAAATGATCTCACTCTGTTTCACTTCCAGTTTATCAAAAGCTTCAGGATTTCCTGACTTATCAGTTCCGGGAAGAATAGACACAGATCTCACCTTGCTATTGTCATCTTCACCAATAAACGACAACATTTGGTTGATAAACTCTACCAACGATGCAATAACCTGATCATTATCTATAGCTTTATCTTCTCTTTCTTCTTCTGAAATAGCTTCCAGAACCTCAACAGTTGTTTTTTCCTCATTACCATCAAGTTCTATAGTACTCCCTTGAAAGAATGATAATAGAAACGGATATCTTCTTACTAATACACCCAGCTTCTCATTTATTACTTTATCCTTGCTGATCATCCTTATCGTCTATTTTCATTTTACGAACATTTCCCATCTGATATGATTCTCCTATTCTGGTCTCTCCCAAGCAATATGAACAAAGAGCCGAAGGCATAGGGAATCTTAACTTTTCACCCTGAAGTGTTTTTACTTCTTTATTATCATCATACATCAATGTAGTCAATTCATATGCCCCCTGACCAGTAAGTCCATTGACATGAAGAATGGCTGCCGATGGGTTTACTATATTGACTTTAGAAGCAAATACTTCTCTTTCTGCCTGAGAAACAATATCCCCTTTGGTAATCACACAAATATCAGCAGTCTTCAACATAGGGCCAATTTTCTTAGGTGTATTGATACCACTAAGGTTATCAATCACACATACAGCCAATATATTCTTGATATAAGGAGAACACCGATTACACAGCCCTGCACTCTCTGTTATCAATAAATCTAAGCCCTCTTTAATTCCCCATTGAGTCACTTCCTCGATATTAGATACAAAATAATGATCAGGACAAAGCGAGCCCGAAAGCCCCTTTTTCACCTTTACACCTGCTTTCTCATACAAGACATCATCATCTGTATGTAAACAGTCAAACTTTACAACACCTACATTCAACCCACGAGACTTAAATGACTCAATAGTCTTTAATATTACCGAGGTCTTACCAGACGACGGAGGCCCTGAAACAGTGACTAGATTCATATATCTATTGTTTTTTATTCTATTCCTTTACTATAACTCACCTATAAGCTCACTCATATATCATCAATAAATAAACGACATTATAGCCATTTGTCAGAAATATAAAATGAACTGTACTTAATGTGAAAATATCAACTTAGAGATCTGCACCTCTATTGAATGCCTTTTCACAATGATCAACCAGAGTTTGTATATCATTTTCATATACATAATCCCAACCCAACCATAGGTATTTATTTTCCTCAGGAACTCTATTATCAACTTCAGGATGAGTAGAAGGAAATAAGCCCTGATGTGCCAGTAATTCACCTACTTTTTTAGAAGCCAAGAAGTCAATTACAGGCTGTAAGTTCTTATTTGTATCACTTTTTGTCAACATAAAAATAGGACTGATAATAGCACCATCAGAAGGCCATACAGCAGCCATAGTACCCCCTTCTTTCACCATCTTAGTGAAGAAATAAGGCATAATAGTCACCGCAGGTTTATCACCTTGCTTTTTGTGTGAACGAACCATTTGTGAAGGATGCATATCAGTAAGAAGAGAACGACCCAGTTTTTCCAAAGCTTTCTCACCATACAAGCGATACAGAGAAAGGAGAATAGCATTAAATAAATCAAAGTCGCCAATAGGAAGGCTAACACTCTTTTCAAACTCAGGACTCAAAATATCTTCCCAAGACTGAGGGACTTTACGCCCATTCAATTCATTCTTATTCACAAGAAAGACAGCCGGAACAACACCTATAATACTATAGTGACCTGAAGGATCTTTCAGTGAAACATAATCATTATCAAAATCTTTATTCAAACGGTCATAAGATACACGATCAGCAAAAACATCATCTTTCTTGAAACGTCCCATCTTCTTTTCATCAAAGAACATATCAAAGCCTGCTGAAAGATATACATCTGCAAGATCATTTTTAGTAGCTTCAGGAGCCCAGTCATCTCTAATCCAATCTACACCCATAGAAGCCGCCTGAAGTTCATACTTTATATCAGTACCATCAGTAGCAAGTTTCTCAGCAAAAGCCTCCATTTGTTCCGTCAATGGAATACGAATAGGACAAGGCAACAAGCCTTTAACTAGAATTCCGGAATCACCATTACCAAAAGAAGATGAGGCTTCAGCTTTATTTCTCTCCTGCTCGATCGTTTCTTCAAGAAGTACAGAGAAAGACTTCATATCTATCTGACGGAAATTCAATGCTACTTCCAGTGTAATATTAGCACCAAATAACTCTCTCTTTTCAGGGTCATCCATTTGAGGAAAGCCATTAGCTTTGAATACCCTTATAGTTTCAGGGTATTTATTTGTAATGGTTAATAGTGTATCGTTTGAATCAAAATATTTTCCTGACATAAATTTTCTTTCTCTTATTAATATTGGTAAAGGGGCGAAAATAGATTCGCCCCAATTTATATATTAAGCCATAAACATCTTAATGTCATCATCAACCTCACCAATACCAGCAATACCAAATGTATCAACAAGAACATTAGCAACATTTGGAGATAAGAACGCAGGTAAGGTAGGTCCTAAGTGGATATTCTTCACGCCAAGTGAAAGAAGAGCAAGCAGTACAATAACAGCTTTTTGCTCATACCATGCGATATTGTATGCAATAGGAAGATCATTAACATCATTTAGTTCGAATACTTCCTTCAATTTCAATGCAATCACTGCAAGAGAATAAGAATCATTACACTGACCAGCATCCAATACACGAGGGATACCACCTATATCACCTAAAGGCAATTTATTGTAACGATACTTAGCACAACCAGCAGTAAGAATTATAGTATCTTGAGGTAGTTTAGTTGCAAACTCTTCATAGTAAGAACGATCTTTCATACGGCCATCACAACCAGCCATAACGAAGAACTTCTTGATAGCACCACTCTTTACAGCATCAACAACTTTGTCAGCAAGAGCGATCACCTGATTATGTGCAAATCCACCTACAATTTCACCAGTTTCAATTTCTTTTGGAGCTTCACACTTCTTAGCATGTTCAATAACTACAGAGAAGTCTTTTCTTCCACCTTCAGGACGGTCAGCAATATGAGTATATCCAGGGAAACCAGAAGCACCAGTAGTATATACTTTATCTTGGTAAGATGCATTGTTTCTAGGAGGAACAATACAGTTGGTAGTAAATAAAATAGGACCGTTAAAGCTTTCGAATTCTGTTGTCTGCTTCCACCATGCATTACCATAGTTACCAACGAAGTTATCATACTTCTTGAAGAATGGATAGTAGTGAGCAGGAAGCATTTCACTATGAGTATAAACGTCTACGCCTGTACCTTTTGTCTGTTCAAGTAGATCTTCAAGATCTCTAAGGTCGTGACCACTAATAAGGATACCCGGATTATTTTTTACGCCTATGTTAACTGAAGTGATCTCAGGGTTTCCGTATCTATCAGTATGAGCAGCATCAAGTAAAGCCATTACTTCAACACCAAACTTACCACATTCCATATTTAATGCAACAAGATCATCTGCAGAAAGAGAATCATCAGTAGTAGCTACTAGAGCTTTATGCATAAATGCGAAAATATCATCTTTACGGCTACCAAGATTAGAAGCATGTTCTGCATAAGCAGCCAAACCTTTTAAACCATATGTTAAAAGCTCTCTCAATGAGCGTACATCTTCATTCTCTGTTAATAATATACCTACTTCTATAGCCTTTACAAGTAAGTCATTATCATTAGATGCATTCCATGTTGCACACTCAGGAAGGTTGTTAAGTTCAATACTGTTATTTTCAGCCTCTGCCTTAAGCTCATTCCTTAAAGCAAGACCAGCTTTAATTCTTTTTACAAACTCAGCATCATCAAAGTTAGCATTCGTAATTGTGGTGAATAAACCTTCCATCACAAAAGTATCTACCTTGTCAGAAGTAATCCCCTTTTCTCTCAATTTCTGAGAATATACAGAGATACCTTTAAGTACATACATTAATAAATCCTGAAGATTACTTACATCTTCATTTTTACCACAAACGCCTTTTATAGTACAGCCAGTTCCTTTAGCGGCTTCCTGACATTGAAAACAAAACATGCTCATTTCTTATTATTTTTTGATCTTTTATTCTTTGTTACTTATATCTGAAACGCTTATTTAAGTATTTCGATACGCAAATTAAACAATAGTTTCTGTAATAAACAAGAAAAAAGGTATCGTATTACCTGAATAGGATTATTTACATACGATCTAAACAATAAGAAAAGGTGAAAAAAAAACGGGAACATCCCGTTTTATAAGCGTTTACAAGTACATATCAAGCGATTGCCCTTTCATGTAATCCCGATATTCCATTGTCATCCTACTAGTAACATTATTCATTATACACTTATCAAAAGGACAAACTTGTTTATCCAAAGGACATGCATGTACTTCTATTTTGCCTTCAATAGCTTCATAAATCTGTAATAAAGTAATCTCATTTGGTTCCTTCTTCAAGAAAAAGCCTCCAGAAGGACCTCTCAGAGAACTCACCAGATTTTCTTTTACTAAACGCTGAAATACTTTTGCTACATGATGCTTCGAACTAGAAGTGGCTTCAGCAATATGAGCAACATTCATCATCTCTTGTGATCTTGCCACCAGAATCATTCCATGTAGAGCTATAGAAGCAGCTTCGGATAAAGTGAATATCTTTGCCATTTATAATCTAGGTATTTAAATACTTATTAACAAATCCTATTTGTGCGTAATAACGGTAAATAAATTAAGATATTGCAATACTTAAATTATCGAATTGATACATCGGTTGATAATAGAGGGATAGCAATAAATATCATACAACCTCTAACAAAATATAAATGTCAATGTTCTTACAATTTATAGACTGAACAATGGTTATTTACCTTCGGGCATTTATATTTACCTAATTTTGTCTTAGAGAAAAACAATTAGACGTCATCAAAAACCTTAAACATGTATTCAGAAATACTACAGCAAACAGTAATAATAACTGGATTTGTACTTGTCATGATGCTACTAATAGAGTATCTGAATGTGCAGTCCAGTGGGAAATGGATAAATGGACTCAAGAAAAAAAGTAAGATTCAATCAGTATTGGGGGTCATTTTAGGAGCAGCACCAGGGTGCTTGGGAACATATACCGCCGTATCTCTGTACTCTCACAAGAACATGGGTTTCTCAGCATTATTAATGACTATGATCTTAACAACAGGAGATGAAGCTTTCTTCATGCTCTCACTAATTCCAAACACTTTTGTAAAGATTACTATCATACTATTAATTATAGGTATAATAGTAAGTATTGCCCTTAGAAAAGTCTTCCAGAGCAAAATGTTTTCAGATACATTAAATCATAATCTTGAGGTACACCATCATCATCACTGTGTTTCAACAAAGAGTAATATTATTGACAACTTTAGACGTATAAGCTTTCCAAGAGCCATCTTATTATCAGCCTTAATTATATTCATAATAGGATTGAGTACAGGAAGAATACAACACTCTCACACCTTTGCCCCAAACAACACAGAACATACAAGTGCAGAAATACATGAAGGGCATCAGCATAACCATGAAGAACACGCTCATTTCGATGAACATGCTCATACAAGTGATGTTCATGAACATGGACAATGGGATTGGTTCAATATCACACTTATATCAGTATGCTTTCTTGCACTGCTGATTATAGCAACAGTACCAGATCACTTCTTGAATGAACACTTATGGGATCACATTATAAAGAAGCATGCTCTAAAGATATTTATATGGTCATTAATCATATTATCAGTAATCTTCTTTGCAAGTGAATATATAGATATCCAAAGTTGGGTATCCAACAATTACTTCAAGACATTGATTATAGCCTTACTTATAGGTATTATTCCACAATCAGGCCCACATTTGATATTTATAGTGCTCTTTGCTCAGGGAACAGTCCCATTCAGTATTCTGCTTGGAAACTCTATCGTTCAAGATGGTCATGGTGCTTTACCCCTACTTGCAGAATCTAAAAAGAGTTTCATATTAATAAAAGGTATAAAGTTTGTAATTGCTTTGATAATAGGAATTGTTTATTATTTCATATAAACCACTTATGAAGGGTACAGTTAGCCTGTACTCTTCTTTCTTCAATGTTTCTAACTCATACAAACTAAAACATCAATATTCAATCTCTTATCGTAAATAAAATCACCTCTGACACAAGCTTAGATATAACTCTATCGTTTTCAGAATAAAACTATTATCTTTATTATATCAATATTCCATAGCTAAAATATTTGTTATGAAAAAGATACTCATCCCCGTTGATTTCTCTGAACACTCTATTACAACATGTAAATTCGCCTTAAAGCTTTTCAAAGGACATGATACAGAAATCACCTTATTCCATACTTATTTTGATCAGTTAACTCTAGCAGAAAATCATCTTACTACAGACCTTGAGCCTAATATCATTGGGTTTATGGACGAAAGAATCTTTAAAGATCTCAAAAAGAACTCAGAAAAGAAACTTGATGAACTGGCTGAGAATTTAAATAATTATAAAAACATTCTGGGTAATACCTCTATAACCATATTGACAAAAACAGAAGGTGGACTCCCTTTGAATGAGGTATTAAATTCAATAAAGAGAGAACATTATGATTATTTATTCCTTGGAAGTAAAAAGGATCATGAAAAGCGTATAGGTGATAACAGCTTACAATATAAACTACTGAATAGGTCTTCTATACCTGTATTCGTAGTTCCTCCGGAAGTAGATAATACAGAAATAAAGAACATTCTCTACCTAACAGAGCTTAATCTCGTAGACATAGACCATATACACGGGCTATACAAATTCTATAAGAGTGACTCTTTACGGATAAATATTCTGCATTTCGAGAAATCAAATAAGGAAAACACTTATGAAAAGATGACTAGCTTCAAAAGCTCCTTCTCTCAATCCGAGACAAATAATGCGCTTGACTTTATGATTGAGCCTGCTGTAAAGGTTGAAGAAAAACTTGAAGAGCTAACTAAAAGCCTGTCTATTGATCTTATCAGCTTTATACCTCAAAAGAAAACTATGTCTCATATCTTTTCTGTTCCTGCTGTATCAAAAAAAGATCTACTACATCTAAACATTCCATTATTAGCTATTCCGGAAAAAGCTATCTACATGAATGAATAAAATCAATTCATATATAAAAGAATAAAAGGAGATTGACATCTCCTTTTTTTATATCTATAATAACCATTTGTTGACATCAATGAATATAGTATCTTTGACCGCTATTTAAAGTTAGGAAACTAAAGAAGATATTAGAATGAAGTTATCGATAATTATTGTCAACTACAATGTAAAGCATTTCCTTGAGCAATGCTTGTATTCAGTAAGAAGAGCCATTAAAAATATTGATGCAGAAGTCTTTGTTGTAGACAACAATTCTATCGATGATTCTAATGAAATGGTGCAAGAAAAGTTTCCTGAAGTAAAGCTTATAGCAAATAAAGATAATGTTGGATTCTCCAAAGCCAACAACCAAGCCATCAGAGTATCTAAAGGTGAATACGTTTTGTTGCTTAACCCTGATACTGTCGTTGAAGATGACACCTTCAAGTCTTGCATAGAATTCATGGATGCACATCCTGATGCTGGAGGCCTGGGAGTCAAAATGATTGATGGTAAAGGAAATTTCCTACCTGAATCAAAACGCGGACTTCCCACTCCTGAAGCTGCTTTCTACAAGATATTCGGAATCTCCAAGCTCTTCCCAAAGTCAAAAAAGTTCTCTCATTATCACCTCAGCTATCTGGACAAAGATGAAACAAATGAAGTAGAAATCCTTGCTGGTGCTTATATGATGATGAGAAAAGAGGCTCTTGATAAAGTTGGCCTTCTTGATGAAACTTTTTTTATGTATGGTGAAGATATTGACCTTTCCTACAGAATCATCAAAGGTGGATACAAAAATTACTACTTCGCTGATGCAAGAATTATACACTATAAAGGAGAAAGCACAAAGAAGAGCAGTGTAAATTATGTGTTTGTCTTTTATAATGCAATGATCATCTTTGCGAAGAAACATTTCTCTCAAAAGAATGCAAAACTTTTCTCCTTACTGATCAATGCTGCTATCTACTTTAGAGCTGGATTGGCAATCTTCAACAGGTTTGTAAAAAAGGCTATTCTACCCATCCTTGACTTTATACTTATATTTATTGGTATCTTCTTCATAAAAGAATATTGGGAACAAAATATATTCTCCGACTTTCAGGACTATTACCCTGCCCTGCTGATGAAGTATGAAATCCCTTCTTTTATTGTAATATGGTTATCTTCTTTATGGTTGAGTGGTGGATATGATAAAACTACAAAGCCGGGAAAAGTACTTCAAGGTATAGGAATGGGTACTCTTGCTATACTTGTAATTTATGCATTACTCCCTGAAAGTTTACGATTCTCAAGAGCTTTGGTATTGATTAGTGCTGCATGGAGTACAATTACCATCTTCCTGAACAGAATTGTCCTCAACCTCATTGGTTTTAAATCCTCAAAGATTGGATATGATAAAAACAAAAGGTTTGTAATTATAAGTGATCAATCCGAAGGTGAAAGAGTAAAGAGATTATTGGAGTCTACATATTATAATCCTATAATCACCGGTATTGTCAATGTCAATAATACTAAAGAAAAAGGATTCATCGGCAATATATCTCAGGTGAAAGAAATCATAAACATACATAAGATCAATGAAGTTATATTCTGCTCTAAGTCTATTTCGCACCAAAAGATAATGGACTATATGGCCGAGCTTCAAAGTCCGGATATCGATTTCAAGATTGCTCCTGAAGATAGTCTGTCTATAATCGGAAGTAACTCCATACATACATCAGGAGATTTATATACTATTGACATCAATTCTATTGACAAAGGATACAACAGAAGAAACAAAAGACTATTCGATATTATACTATCTTTTTTCCTTATTACCTCCTTCCCTATCTCGATGCTATTCATAAAGAACCCTTTTGGGCTGCTAAAAAATATCTTCCATACTATTATTGGCTGTAAATCGTGGGTAGGATACGAAGAAAACAACTCTCAGGTAAAGCTTCCCAAAATCAAGAAAGGCATACTTTCTCCCGTAATAAGTATCAGAAAAATAATACAAGCAGAAACAATTACTAAATTGAATTTGTTATATGCGCGGGATTATAAAGTAATTACTGATCTCAAGATCATACTTAAAGGTTTTAAACATTTAGGTCGGGATTAATGCTAACAAACGTTTTTAAAGGCTGATAATCAGTCAATATTGAACTAAAATCATTAATTTTGCTTTGTAACTCCCTTCTCCTTACTTGTCTGAATCAGTAAGGTTTCATAATTATAAAATCGTGACTACATGGCAAAATTCGAGATAGTAATGCCCAAGCTGGGCGAAAGTATTATTGAAGCAACCATAACAAAATGGTTGAAGGAAGAAGGTGAACGCGTTGAAGAGGATGATTCTATTGTTGAGATTGCCACGGACAAAGTAGACTCCGAAATACCTTCTCCTGTTGATGGTGTTATAAAGAAACGCCTTTTCAATGAAGGTGATGTTGTGCCTGTTGGTGAAATCATCGCTATAATTGATACTGATGACGATAGCAGCGAAGTTGAAGACGAAGAGCCTATAGAAGTAAAAAGTGCTGCAAGTTCTATCACCGAGGAAATCAACTCTATATCTTCTGATGTTAAAGTCGAAGCTCATAGCTCTGACAGATTTTACTCTCCTCTTGTAAGGAATATCGCTAAGGAAGAAAATATATCTATGCAGGAACTTGATACAATCAAGGGCTCTGGAAAAGATAATAGAGTCACTAAAGATGATATCCTTGCTTATGTGAAAGCCAGAAAAGAAACTCCTGCTTCTGCACCTAAACAAACTCAGATAGCTCCTATACAAAAGACAACGCAAGCAGTAACTGTGCAAGCTGTCCCTGTAAGCTCTGAAGAAGGTGATACCATTGTAGAAATGGACAGAATGAGGAAGATCATCGCTGAAAGAATGCTTACTTCTAAACACATTTCTCCTCATGTCACTATGTTTATTGATATTGATATGACAAACATCGTGAACTGGAGAAATAAAGTGAAAAATGAATTCCTGAAGAGAGAAGGCGAAAAGATCACTTATACTCCTATCTTTATTGAGGCTGTTGCCAAGGTGCTTAAAGAATTCCCTGGTGTGAATGCTTCTGTGGATGGCAATAACATTATATACCGTAAGAATATCAATGTTGGTATGGCTACTGCCCTGCCTAATGATAATCTTATCGTCCCTGTTATCAAAAATGCTGACCAGAAGAATCTTCTTGGAATCACCAAGACTGTAAATAGTCTTGCCGGCAGAGCCAGAATCAATAAGCTACAGCCTGATGAAATTCAGGGAGGAACTTTCACGGTTACCAACTTTGGAACATTTGATAACTTGACAGGTACGCCTATTATCAATCAACCTGAAGTTGCTATCCTTGGTATTGGAACAATCAGGAAACAACCAACCGTACTAGAAACCCCTGATGGTGATGTTATAGGTATCAGACATATTTCTATATTCTCCCTTGCTATGGATCATAGAATTGTTGATGGTGCTATGGGTGGTAAGTTCCTGAAACGCATGAAAGAAGTACTGGAAAGATTCGATCCTAATACAGAGATCTAATCACAAGAACAAATATTTATTGGCATTAAGGTTGGGAAATTATATTTTTGCGGTTTCTCAACCTTTTTAATTATAGGAAAATGGATTTAAATCTAAACAAACCATTAGCATTTATTGATCTGGAAACAACTGGACTCAAGATAGCAACCGATAGAATCGTAGAAATAAGTATAGTTAAGGTTATGCCTAAAGGAGAAGTGAAGACTAAGACTTTAAGGCTAAACCCTACTATCCCCATTTCTGAAGAATCTATAAACATTCATAAAATCACTGATGAGGATGTTGCAAATGAACCTACTTTCAGTGATGTGGCTAAAGACCTTAACCAATTCTTGAATGGTGCTGATCTTGCTGGCTACAACTCAAACAAGTTCGACATCCCTCTACTTGTTGAAGAGTTCCTAAGAGCTGATGTTGACTTCGAGTTGAAGGGCAGAAAACTTATCGATGTGCAAAATATATTCCATAAAATGGAACCTCGTACTCTAAGTGCTGCTTACCAGTTCTATTGCAATAAGTCGTTAGAAAATGCACATAGTGCCGAAGCTGACACTGTAGCAACTTATGAAATCCTTAAATCGCAAATCGAAAGATATAATAATGTGGAGTATAAGGATAGAAATGGAGATATATCCACTCCTATACAGAATGATGTGAATGCTTTATCGCAATTCTCTGTTATGAACAAGAATGCTGATCTTGTTGGACACATCATTTTCAATAAGAAAGATGAAGAAGTGTTTAACTTCGGTAAGTATAAAGGAAAAACTGTTGACAGCGTTTTCCAAAAAGAACCTGCTTACTATGATTGGATGATGAAAAGCGATTTCCCTTTGTCCACGAAAAAAGTGATCACCTCCATTAAACTCAGAGCTTTTAATAATAGATAAGTTATGAAAATCATCTGCATTGGAAGAAACTACGCTTTACATGCTAAGGAACTCAATAACGCAGTTCCTGAAAAGCCTGTCTTCTTCATGAAACCTGATTCCGCAATACTGAAAAGTAATAAGCCATTCTATCTTCCTGACTTTAGTGATGATGTCCATTATGAAGTGGAACTTGTCATCAGAATTAATAAGATCGGAAAGAATATTGAAGAAAAGTTTGCTCATAAATATTATGATGAAATTGGTCTGGGCATAGACTTTACTGCTCGCGACCTTCAGGCTGAATGTAAAAAGAAAGGACTACCATGGGAAGTAGCCAAAGCATTTGATCAGTCTGCTGTGTTGAGTGATTTTATTTCTCTTAAAGACAAAAATATTCAGGATATCAACTTCTCTCTTCTTATCAATGGTGAGCAAAGACAAATTGGGAATTCTAAAGATATGCTTTTCTCTGTTGACAAGATCATTGTATATGTCTCTCAATTTATGACCCTCAAAATTGGAGACCTTATTTATACAGGTACTCCTGCTGGTGTGGGTAAAGTCAATATTGGGGATCACCTTGAAGGTTTTATCGAAAACCAAAAGATGTTTGATACTAAAGTCAAGTAACCAAACAAAGATCTAAAGAAAAAGCCATAAGAAGTTCTTATGGCTTTTTTTATCTTTTATCATCTCCTCAAACCTTTGGATGAATATATTCTGTAATGCCGTCTGAAAATTCTATCATATTATCTGTATTGTAATGCTTTATCTTTACTATCTCTCCATCTATAGTTGTGAAAAGACTGACACTGCCCACCTCTAGATTATAACTCTCCAGAATAGATTTCTGATCAAAGTTGATATGAATCTTCTCTTCTATATTCTTATCAACAACAACATCCCCCGAATAGATCAAACTAATTGAAGGAGTATTCTTTTCTAATGCTGCTGATAAAGTTCGCATAGCTCGGGAGACACAACCTTTGCAATGAAAAACAGGTACTATAATATAAAGATGTTTGTCTTTGGGTATAGGCTCTGAAAAAGCTTCTTGCAAATAAGCATCCAATATCTTTGTCTCTAAAGGATATTTGCTATCACTCTTGCATCCTGCAAAAAAAAATAGGACAAATAATAAAATATAGCTTCTTACTCGAATTGATATTGGTAACATAATAACTTTATTTTGTAGTGATTATCTTCTTCTGATCTATTGATTCTTAGATTCCATATACCCTCTTCTGTGAATATCTCATTACCTATAGTTGGGGAATCCTTATCCCAATCAATTAAATACTCCCCTAACAGTTTAAAATCTTTATTTAAAATAATATAAGAAGACTTACGGCTTGGCTTCTTCATCATGTCTTTATTGACAATCAACCTATCTGTATAGCTTCGAATATAAACTTTACGATATGGATCGTAACTAATAAAATAATAGGCTGGCTCTTCTTCAAAATATTTCTTCGTCTGAGCAAGATTAGAATTCGGGTCATAAGGATTAAAGTGATGAGATATGGACGATCCCATAAACTCTGCTCTTTTATTTCCTTTAAAGTCATAAATAAATATGCTATCGCTCTTCTCAAAAGAAAATACTATACTTTCATTATCACCTTTTGCAAAGTGATATATCGCATCATTATAGACCTTACCTTTATAATAATGTGGAGGATATTTAAACTTAGTCTCTTGCTCTAATTGATTTGCCGTATCTGAATATGTCAAATAATAACCTGCATACTGCTCATACGTTGAATCTATACTTCCTTTGCCATTATTAAATGATAAAAGTGTTGGTAAAAACAAACCATCATTATAGATCAATGGCTTTTGTCCATAAAGGATTATCATTTCTCTTTTATCTTGTTCTTTCGGCTTTGTATTGTACTGATTGATTAAATTCCCTTTAAAATCATAAACCAACAGCTTTTGATTATCTGTATGAAATAAGGAAAAAGTAGTATCACTCAACCAATTAAAATGTAAACTATAAGCTAAGTGCTTTAATGTATCAGGTAAGCTTATTTGAATATGATTCAGGATTAACCACAAAATATTTTATCGTCTTATCATCCTTAAAATAATTTCCTAAATAATAATCATTGTCAATCTTTCGTAAATCTCCATTCTTAATTTGCCTGATCATCTTATCCCCATATACAGAATCTGAAAGGCTAAAACTATATTCTTTTATCTTCTTGAAATCAAATTTAGAAGTATTTAGAGCTTTATCATTACAAGCAGTTATAAAAAATAATAGAGTTGCTAATCCCCCAAGACCAGCCAAAAAGCGTTTTTTATTTAACATAAAGTATAAAATTTAATCTCAATAATTAATTTTGTGTTCGTTCTTTATTAAAAGAATTTATGTATAGTTGGCTAACAATTATGCAAAGCAAAAGAAAAAAGAACATATAACAAAACTTACAAGCAGCCATCTTTTGTAGAAAAATACAATCACAACTATAAACAGTTAGTACTTAACCCACAATCAATCATCTTTTTTCAATAAAAAACACAGATAAGAATAACACAATTTTATAATTTATACCAAAAATCAATACTTTTCCTGAGTTGAACTTTCACAAAAAACATTGCTTTTTTCTCGCAGCATACAGACGAATTCAATCATTCTTTATTATCTCCTCAATCTTTAGAGTGAAATAACATCATATTTCTTCTTCGGTTTTCTTCTCTTAAAAGAAGTCAAAACACAAATCATCTACTGAAAAACATAAATCTTAGGCAGGAAGATTTTTGATTTCTAGGGGGGACGAATCATCATCTTAGGCGGGAAAAACATCCTTCTTCCTCCCTAAGTTACTCTTTCTTCCTAGGGAAAGATCATCATCCGTCAGGCTAAATTTTCAATTTCATCAAGGCTAAATTTGATATTCAAAGTCAGAAGGATAATGCTCTTTATTTTATATAATATTCATTGCTGAATATGAGAATTCAACAGTAATCATTGAATAACGTTTTGGACTATACGGAAAATCTACGAAAAATTCCACTCTCAAAATCGCTTATAAAGGCATAAAATAATTGTTTCCATACCTGAATATGGGCATAAATCTTATGGATATCCATCATTTTACACCAAAAACATTATATTTTTCCAATAGGACAACTTGCATTAACAAGATGCTAAATAACGGTCTAATCATAATTGTAAATAGATTTACAGAAAATGGAAACAAGAACTCAGCAGACATAAAAGGCAATAAAATTGTAGACAAAAAAAGAACCATCCCAAACGAGATGATTCTTATATTTCTTATGATTCTATAAATGGTAAAGATTCTACACTAGGCTCTAATCTCCTCTTTTATTGGTAAATCCTTATCATATGCAGGCTGCTTGGAAGCAGAGAATATACGCTTCAACAGATAAGCAGAAATAACAAAGACTACAACACCAATACCAACAGTGATTGCAAAACTACTTGGTGTACCTAGCAACTCTTCTGTCTCATCAAAACCAAGAAAAGATAAGGTGAAAGCCAAACTATTATTTACAAAATGAATTATAATAGTATAGGTAAGGTTACGTGTACGATAATAGATCCATCCCATAAATATTCCTACAAAGAAAGCTGGAACAAACTGCCATGGGTTAAGGTGTACTATACCAAACAAAAAAGCTGAGAAGAGAATCGCCTTCACAGGAGAATACTTCTTCAATAATCCATCTAGGACAATGCCTCTAAACAATACTTCTTCAAGTATCGGAGCAGCTACGGCAAGAGTAAGAAAAGTGAAAACACCATGATCGCCCATCATAGACTTAAACATTTCTTCAATATAATCAGGCATTGGTATTAGATCACCAAGAGGGAAAGATACTGCCATTATAAAACCTAAAGTAGCTATTATAACTAATCCTAACACTCCTAACTTAGGTGCTTTTACCTCCAATTTTGTAAGGCCTGAAAGATTCTTTCGCATGGTATAAGCAAAAAGTATAGGCAATCCCATAGTAGCCAAGTAAGTTAGGAGCTGAGCAGGGCCAATTCCAATAAATCCTTTCAAATAATAGATTGGACTCGCTCCCAACATTGCAACAACTGTTATCCCAAATATCCCCCAACTCTGGCCAATATTTGGGTAATTTTTATAGTTTATCATGTGTAATTTTTTTTATAAAAATAGGAAAGTTTATATATTCTACAAGGGAAAACAAAGGAGTCTATAAAGGATTTCAAATATTCATCTTACCATTAATAACATAACTCACTGAAATAATAAAACATAAACAACATCAGATTAACTCAAAATTAAACCCTCAATAATAAACAGGCTTTAAGCAAATATTTTCTCATTCCTAAAGAACAGCTTTCCTATGCCTTATAAGATATAAAACCGTAACGATTCTAACACTAAACACTAACCTTCTCTTTTATTGGCATATTATCAGTATAGTCTGGCTTTCCCGAAGTAATAAATATACGATTCAATAGATAAATAGAACCTGCAAGGATTACAAACCCAACAACAACAGCGATCAGTAAATTACTTGTTGTGATAAATAACTCCTCTAAGTTGTTAAAGCCAAGATAAAATAATAAGAAGGATAAACTATTGTTTATAACATGAATCACAATAGGATAAATAAGATTTCGTGTATTATAGTAAGCCCACCCTAACAATATTCCTGAAAGAAAACAAAAGATAAACTGCGATGGGTTAAAATGTGATAAGCCAAATAAAAAGCTTGAGAAAAGAATAGCCTTCTTTGGAGAATATTTCTTCAGTAATCCATCAAGCATAATTCCTCTAAACAGTACTTCTTCAAGTATTGGAGCTATTACAACAGCAGTAAGTAAAGAAGTAAACCCATAATCACTCACTACAATATCAGATTGCCTATCAAGAAAATCTGGTACAGGTATTAACTCTGTAAAAGGAATGTTTATAGCTAAAATAAAACCCAAAGCAGTGACTATAATTAACCATAATACTCCTACCTCAGGAGTTCTCACCTCTAGTTTCGTGCATCCAGACCAATCCTTTCGCATTTTATATGCAAAAAACACAGGCAATCCTAAACCTACTAAGTAAAACAATATACGAGTAATATCATTTCCAATAAAAGATTCAAAGATATTGACTTCGGTTGCCAATAACATTCCAAGAAATGTCATCCCAAATATACCCCAGCATTGCTTGATATTTGGGTAATGTCTATAATTTATCATATTTAATTATTTTTTTCATAAAAATAGAAAAACACATGTGTTCTACAAGAAAAAAACAAAAGATAATGTAGACAATCACAAATATTTCTTCACTTAAATTGCAATACACAGATAGTACACATATCCAAATAACCAAAGAAAAGTAACAAACACCAAAAAACAACGTAAATAAACTACACTTACAAATCTTTCAGACATGAGACAATTATTATTATTCATACTCTTATTTACTACAATCTATGTAAAGGGGCAAATTGGAATTAAAGTAGATGACAGAGCAGCAGAACAGTTATTACAATTCCTTGACAAAGCTGATACATCTCAGATCAACAATATAGTACAACTTCCTGCCAACCAAATCATGGAACAATTATATGTTGATGCAACAGATTCTATTGTTCCCTCTTTCAAAGAGACATTGTATAATTTTATTCCTACTGACAGCACCACCGGCATCTACTACAACCTATACAAGGCATACAAGAAAAGAAAAGATATCAGATCTCTTTTGGATAAACTTCAAAACCAAACAGATTATGATGATATTATCAATAGGGCATTATACTTCTTCCCTACTGATTATAAGTTTAAAAATGACTACAATGTTTTTTATAGCCTTACAGGCTGGAAATGGGGAGACGCACAAAAAGTACAAGTTCAACTGGATGATAAAAATGATATAGTAAGCCTCGGAACTGGAAAGCCTGCTTTAATATTCAATCTTAGAATCATTGCTGACTTATATGGTAAGGATACTGATTCCAGAATCAAGACCCTGAAAAATGTAATGTCTCATGAAATCTTTCATGCCTTATTAGATGACTACTCAAATGATATATGGAAAACTACAGATATCAACTCATCTGATGATTTCCTTCGCTATTATCTCCTCAATGAAGGCATTGCACATTATATAACTCAAAGGGATGAAATAAAAACCAATTACAAGGACTTTAAAGAGAATGAACAACATGCTTTTGATACCCTCAATGTAAAATATAACCACATCCACCAATTGAATATATCAGAAGAGGAAAAGATAAAGATGTTTGGCAAAGGATTATATGGAAGATTCTGGAATAAATACATTTGTATCTCTGGCATGTTTATGGCCTATCATATCGAAAACATCTTAGGCATAGAACAGCTGCGACAATGTATAAACAAAGGTTTCAACAACTTTATAGAAACATATAATAATCTGGCTACTGAAAACGACAATCTTCATAAGGCAAATATAAATATCGAAATGTAGACAGATGCACCACTATCACACTCAAATAAAACAACTTACCATTTGTCGAGATAAGATATTATATAATTATATTTGTATATACTTTACACCTTTATATATAATATCTTATCTCCAAACATGAAGCACCTATACTCTTTCATACTTCTGATAATATGTATAAATATAAATGCTCAGGATACAATACTAGATCACTACATAAGAATTGGCATTGATAATAATATACAACTACAACACAGTAGAAACAAGCTCAACAAAGCCCAGCTAAGTCTACAAGAAGCCAAAAGCAAATATTATCCTCAGCTAAACTTATACGCAAGATACACAACCTCTGTTGGAGGTCGTACCTTTGATATCCCTGTAGGTGACCTGCTTAATCCCGTATACTCTTACCTGCACAAAACTTCTCAAGTCCTTCCTGAACCTCAACAATTCCCAAATATATTTGTCGACAACCAAACATTCAACTTACTTCGCCCCTACGAGCAAGAAACAAAATTCACCTTGCTACAACCTATATTTAACAGACAGATTTATATAAATAAAAGACTCAACAAAAAACTTGTTACTACAGAGAAACTAAGTTATAGGCTATCAAAAGAAGATCTAATCCACGATATTAAAGTTTCATACTATAACTTTCTCCTTACTGTCGACCTACTGCAAGCTCTACAAGCAACAAAGAAAGTCTTACAAGAAAACCTGAGAGTCAGCCAAAGCCTATTCAAAAATCATAAGGTCACTAAGGAAATTGTATATCGATCAAAAGCTGAACTTAGCAAGTTCGAGAAAGAAATTACAGATGCAGAAAAGAAAAATGCATTGGCGGCTTCCTATTTCAACACTCTTATCAATAGAGATATAGATGCGTCTATAGAAAAACAATCCTCTTTCAGTGATACCAACCTGATTCTGGATAAAGATATATTGATCCTACAGGCTCTAAGCAATAGAAAAGAACTGAAGCAACTTGATCATGCCAAGGAGATATATAAAGATAAAGTAGAGATAAACAGAAGTAATTATGTCCCCAATTTATCTGTCTATGGGGAGGCTGGTATACAAGGTGAACATTATGACTTTGGAAGATCCTACAATTATTATACTGGTTCATTGGTGTTGCAATGGAAGCTATTTGCCGGACTGGAAAATAGACATAAGGTAAAACAAGCACGATTAGATGTGAAAAACATTGATCTGGAAAAGGAAGATGCAAAAAACAAAATACGCCTTCAGGTAATCAACGCATATTATGACTGCTTATCACAAAAGAAGAATCTTCATTATTCCAAAGAAGAGTTTTCAAGTGCTCAAGCAGCATTTAAACTTGTCCAAAAGAAATACTATCAGGGACAAGCTTCTCTCCTCGAATTCCTAGATGCCAGAGCCACCATGACACGAGCCGAAAAACAAAAAATCATTACAAGGTATCAGTTTCTTATCGCTCTGTCGAATCTCGAGAATACTATATCATCCCCCGAATAAACGCTGTTGCTCATGAAAAGAACTACTATATATAATATAACATCCCTGCTGCTTATACTCGCTGTCGCTCTTTCTTGTAAAGACAAGTCCCAAGAACATGAAGCCAATGTAGTAGGTATTATAATTGGTAAGCCTTTGAAGAAGAAATATAGCTTCCCCATTCATGCTTCTGGCAGACTGTTCCCCGAACATGAACTTAAATTGAGCTTCAAAACTGGTGGGCTTATAAAATATATTTGGGTAAAAGAAGGGCAGTTTGTAAAAAAAGGAACTCTCTTGGCTCAGTTGGATCTGCAAGAGATAAAAGCCTACAATCAACAAGCCCGGCTAGGACTCGATAAAGCTCAACGGGACTACGAAAGAGCTCGCAATCTCTATAATGATAGTGTCGCCACTCTGGAACAACTACAGAATGCCCATACTGCCTTGAAAGCCGCTAAAAGCAATCTTGATATTACATCATTCAACTTAAGCCAAAGTCTTATTAAAGCACCTAGTGATGGATGGATACTCAAGAAACTTTCAAATGAGAATGAAATCATTGGCCCCGGATATCCTGCATTCTTCTTCGGTGAAAAAGGCGAACAATGGAAAATGAAAATGGCTGTTGCTGATAAAGAGATCCTGAAAATCCATATGGGAGACTCTGCATCAGTATCCTTCTCTGCTTATCCTGATATGACTTTCAAAGCTCATGTGTCTGAGATAGGATCTTATGCCGACCCTTATACAGGAACTTTTGAAGTTGACCTGAAACTTATCCCCACCCAATATAAACTGTCTACTGGCTTTATAGGAAACTGTCAGATATTCCCTTCTGCACAGAAAGAACTCTTCTTTATTCTTCCATCTGCACTTACAAATACTTCCGGATCAAAAGCTACAATTCATGAGTATAAGGATGGTAAAGCTATAAAACACAGGGTTCATATTGCTGGTATGCTCGAGAATTATATACTTGTCGATAAAGGTATCAATGAATCTATGGACATCATCATCAAAGGATCATCATACATAAGAAAAAACTCTAGCCTGAAAGTCCAAACCCATAAATAAAAGCTACAATGAAGCTCCCTAAATATGCAGTTGATAACATACAGTTTACCACTATAATCTTTATAGTGCTGTTGATTCTAGGACTTAACTCCTTTTTTTCAATGCCACGGACTGAAGATCCTCCGGTAAATGGAAATGCTTGTACTGTTGTTGTTATATACCCGGGAGCTAACCCCAAAGACCTTGAACAATTAATCGCTGACCCCATTGAAGACGGCATCAACGAACTTGACGAAATTAAGAAAATCAAAACAGAGCTTAGGGATGGATTATGTTTCATGAACATATACTTTGACAATAGAGCCAACTCTGAGAAAGTATATGACAAGGTCACCGAGAAACTTAATAACCTCAAGAACGATCTTCCGGAAGATATATATGATATGCTCTGGTTTCCATGGGAAAGTACAGATACAAAAGTCTTTACTCTCGCTATGATATCTGATTCTGTGCCCTACTGTAGCATGGAAGAATATTCCGAAAACCTAAAGAAAGCCCTGAATCGTATAAAAAGCATTAAGAAGGTTGATGTTGATGGCTACCCCAAACAAACTATAAACATACTAATGGATATGGAGAAAATGGCTGGTATGAACATCGATTTTACGGATGTCATCAAAGCTATTCAAAGTGAGAACCAAAATATCCCTGGTGGTGGTGTTATTATTGGCGGTAACAGATTCAGCATCCAAACCTCCGGATCATATAAAGATATTGAAGGTATCAGAAATACTATAGTAAGCTCTTACTTGGGAAGACTCATATATCTCAAGAACATTGCCAAGATCGAACAAGGATATGAAGATGAAAAATATAAAGCCCGGCATAATGGACATAGAGCCATCTTTGTATCTGCTACTCAAAAAGATGGATTCAACATATTTGATACCTTCGACCAGATATATCTTGTTGTAGACGAATTTAAATCTACCCTTGACCCTAATGTACATATGGAGTACGTTCTTGACCAATCTATTGGGGTAAGCCATCGTATCAATCAGTTCTTACTTAACCTGCTTGAAGGAATTATATTGGTGGGAATAGTGATAATATTCGCCATTGGCATAAGGTCTTCTTTGATTATTATGACTGCTATCCCCCTGTCTATAATAGTAGGATTGTTCTTTGTAGATATATCAGGTTATGGTCTTCAACAGATATCTATTGGTGGCCTTGTATTAGCTTTGGGATTATTAGTCGACAATTCAATTGTTGTAGTAGAGAATGTTGATAGATTCAAGAAAAGTGGACTAGGTAGCCGGGAGTCTGCAATAAAGGGAGCGTCACAAGTTGGATGGCCTGTAATCAGTTCGACAGTTACAACCATACTTGCATTCATTCCAATATTAATGATCGAAGGTGTCGCTGGCGACTTTGTAAGATCTCTCCCAACAACAGTGATATATGTGCTTGCTGCCTCTCTTCTTATTTCTCTTACTCTATCGCCTCTTCTATCCTCTTCATTGCTAAGTAAGGGTAAATCCCAAAGAGAAAGCAGACTACAGAAGCTACTGAACAAAATCATTAATGGATCATATCAAAATACACTTAATTATGTCCTTGTCCGCAGGAAAAGAGTTTTGTTTGTAACACTTTTAATCTTCATCGGAGCTATCTTTCTTTTCTCTTTTGGTATAACAAAATCATTCTTCCCTAAAGCAGAAAAACCCGAATTCCTTATCAATATTAATGCTGCTACAGGAAGCAGTTTAGATAATACAAACGATATAGCAAAGGAAATCGAAACCTATCTTGACACCTTACCTGAAATAAAATCTTACTCTACAGCCGTTGGACATGGTTTTCCAAAGGTATACTATAATCAAGGTGAATCTAGCTTCGACCCTTCTCTTGCTGTAATATATGTTGAAGTCAATAATTATCATCCCAAAAGACTAGAGGCTGTTGTCAATAAGATAAGGAAACATTATGCCAACTACTCAGGGGCGAAAATAGAAGTGAAGGAATTTGAACAAGGGGCTCCTGTAGATGCTCCTATAACCTTGAGAGTAACAGGTAAAAACCTCAACATATTACAGAAGATCGCCAGTGACATTGCTGATACTACAATGAATACTGTCGGTGCAGTTAATGTAAACAATCAACTCGACAAATCACAGACAGACATCAAAGTCAATATCAATAAAGACAAAGCTCTTCAGTTAGGAATACCATTATCTATAATTGACTACGCCATCAGAACTGCCGTAAATGGAAATCCTATTTCTGATTACAGAGATAAAAACGGAAAGCAATTTGATATCATATTACGACAAGATTTCCATAAGAACGTACATGTAAACATATTCAAGAAGATCTGGATAAAATCTTTATCCGGAAGAATGATCCCCCTTAATGAGGTCACCAATCTTGAGTTCGATAATAGCCCTGCACTAATAACACGATACAATAAAGAAAGATGTGCTGCCATTTTATCTGATGTAAAGAAAGGATATTCTGCCAATGCCGTAACTCAGACTATTCTTGATAAACTCGAAAACTATAAGTACCCTGAAGGATACAGATTGATCGTTGAAGGTGATACTGAACAAATGAAGGAAAGCTTTGGATCAATGGGGATTGCTGCAATAATTGCACTCATAGCGATATTTGCTGTATTGGTATTGCAATTCAAATCACTGCTGCAACCTTTGATTATATATTCCGCTATTCCTCTTGCTGTCATTGGATCTTTTGTTGCTCTGTATATAACTGGTAACTATTTCTCTTTTACTGCATTTATTGGCCTCACCAGTCTGATCGGAATTGTTATTAACAACTCTATTATACTGGTCGATTATACAAATCTCCTTGTCCGTAAGGAAAAGCACAAAATCATAGATGCTGTTATCAAAGCCGGGAAGATCAGATTTACACCTATAATACTTACAACTCTGACCACCATAGGAGGACTATTACCCCTTACTCTTACAGGTGGCCCTATCTGGGCTCCTTTAGGTTGGACAATCATCGGAGGTTTAGCATTTTCTACTTTCCTAACATTGATTATTGTCCCTATATTATATTCTATATTCACGAAATAGCTCCAAAACTCAGTCTACATAAAATAACCAAAAACGACACTAATATAATATTATACATTATCTGAAAATCATTATTAAAGGCGCAAACATATATTGTAAGTAGACCTTTTAAAAGAAATTAGCTATATATTATAGAAGTAATAATATTATAGAAATATAAAAAAAATTCGATAATTTGTTGTTTCTTTATCCTGCAATTTAATATTTAAAGGTAATATTATTTGGGTAAAAACTGGAACTAACCAAAAATATAACAATGAAGCAGTTGTACAATTTGGGGAAAATGTATAGCATGTACAGCAAACACCTCGCTTTTTTAATAACAATAACAGTATTTTTCATTGGAAATAAATCCATTTTAGCACAAGAAGCTTTTACAATTAAGAAATGTAACACAAAACAAGATGTAGTAGAAATCATAGAAAAGGTCTTTCTAAAGGAAATAGGTAAGCAAGGATTAATAACAAACATAAAGGTACAAGGGAACTGGCAATGCTTTGGTTCTTTTACAAATGGAGGCTATATCGGTTTTGATGAGGGCATTATGATGACCACTGGCAAGGCTGATGACTTTGTTGGCCCTAACCAAGCGGCAAGCAAAGGTGGTGGAATGAAAGGAAAAGGAGACTTAGATCTCAGTAAAATGGCTGGTGATCTCAATACTTTTGATGCCTGTATCATTGAATTTGACTTCGTGCCTACTGCTGATTCTATTCAATTCACATATGTTTTCGCTTCTGAAGAGTATAATCAATTCGTAGACTCTAAATATAATGATGTGTTTGGCTTTTTGATCAGTGGCCCGGGCATTACAGGTCCTTTCAGCAAAAACTCTATGAACATAGCTTTAGTACCAGGATCTACAGACTACATATCCATCAACAACGTCAATTGTGGTAAGAAAGGGAACTATAAAGAAGCTCCTACAGGCCCTGGCAAAAATTGTGAATATTACCGCTATAATGATCAGTTCAGTGGAGAAGAAGCAAAAAAAGCTTTTGAGTTCAATGGGTTTACAGTCCCTTTGGTTGCTAAGGCTAAGGTCACACCATGTAAAGAGTACCACCTGAAGTTAGCTATTGCAGATGTAAATGATGGTTCTTATGGCTCTGGAGTATTCCTCAAATCCGGAAGTTTTGATATAGAAAAGTATAAAGTCAACTTCCTTGTCTCAAAGCCAAATTTCGATAAGCATGCTATTGAAGGTTGTAACAATCCTATATTGAAAGTAAAGTTCAAAAAGCCAGTTGAAGAACCCTTTACCCTTCCTCTATCATATATAGGTAATACAGATGATGAAGACTTTGAATATTTACCAAATGTCTTAACAATAGAAAAAGGAGACACCGAAATAAATCAGGAGTTTATTACAATTAAAGATGATCTTGCTGAAGATGATGAATGGTTAAAAATCTCCTATCCATCAAATCTTTGCGATGGAGCTTCTGATGTTACTGACTCCGTTCTTATAAGAAACTACGAGCCTTTAACTGTAAAACCTCTCTCTAACTATAAGTTCGAATGTGGGAAAACCATAAAAATAAAACCTAACATCTTAAAGGGAACTACTCCTTTCTCTTATTTCTATAATGATATACAAGGAGACGAGCAGCATAATATCACCATCAATAATGACGAAGAAATAAAAATAACTGTTCAGGATGTATGTAAAGTAGAGCATACTCAAACGATAAAGGTGGCTATGATAAAGCCTAATGTCTTTTGTGGTCCTGACCTTAAGGTTTGTCCTGATGATTTTATTACCATAAACGCAAATTCTACCGGCTCTTTGAACTGGAAACAAGATGGTCTTTCTATGGGTAAAGATGGGGAATCAACAGTTGACATCGTTATAGATGACAATACTGATATTATTGCATCTACTACTGATGGCTGTGGAAATACTGCTGCCGATACAGTAAAAATTCAAGTCATTAGATCAACAGTAGATATGGAAGCTGAGAAGAATGTATGCCCGCTTTCAACTACATTATTGACAGCTCCCCAAGGAAATTCCTATTTATGGAGTACTGGCGAAATTACTCAAAGTATAGAAGTGTCTCCAGAGGCAGATACTAAATATACTGTTGCTGTTACTAACAGTTGTGGTAATACTGGCGATGGTAGCACCATGGTAAAGTTAAAGCCTAAAGGAATTGCTGACGCTGGCCCTGATGTTACTCTATGTTATGGTGAAACCCTATCAGTATATGGTAAAGGAGGTAGCAATGCTGAATGGTATAATAGTAAAGGTAAGCTCATTACTAACCAACGATCTCTTCAGGTTATTCCAATGATGGACACTTATTATGTATTAAAAACCTATGGTACTTGTTTAGGTATTGATACTGTCTTTGTAGATTTGATCGAACTTCCTCCTGTAAAAATAAATACACTGGAAGAACTTATATGTCCAAAGGAACCAATATCGCTAGCTGCGTCAGGAGCTAACGCCTATGAATGGACTTCTACTCCTACTGACATAACATTATACAATCAGATAACAAAGGAAGTTGTTACCGTTGTCCCTACTGATAACACTAAATATATCGTCAAAGGTACAGATAACAAGACAGGATGTATCAATAGTGATACTGTGGATATTTACCTGAAAGAGTTGCTTACTTCAACATTCAAGATCAATGCCGATACTCTTTGTCAACATGATAATTGTATAATTACATTCACTGGTACAACTCCAAAAAGCGATAATTCTATGCGGTGGCAACTAGGAGGTGGCAAAAAGGTTGATAATGCACATAATTCTTTCACTCTCACTTTTGACACTCCCGGAGACAAAAAAATATCCCTTCAGGTGGCAGAGAATGGATGTCAATCTGAACAAACAACAAAAGATATATATATTGAAGCAAAACCAGTATTACAACTTACTGTCTCTGATACTCTATTTTGCACAGGTAAGGTGATAAATGTAAAAGCATCTGGTCATAATTATGATAAATGTAATGCTAACTGGGAAACAAATGGAGGTGATGCAGCCATAGATAAGTTTAATCCTTTCAATATCTCGTGGGAAAAAGGAGGAAAAAAGAAGATATTAGTACATGCGCGAAGCAAATATTGTAGTTCAAAAGCCTATGAAGACGTTAGAGTTGTCGACTACCCTATCGTAGATTACTTCATTGACAAAACAGAACAATGTGCCCCTGCCGTATTTAATATAGAGTACGATGGAGATGTTGACATGAAAGATCTAGACTTTAAATGGTCGTTGAATGGGATGTCTACTTTCGGAAACCTTCCATATACTCAGGTACAACTCCCTGTCATTGGTTCATATGATTTAAAGCTTCTTGTGGGCAGAGAAAAATTATGTTATGATAGCATCGAGAAGAAGAGCGTCCTCAATGTATATGATTCCCCAATCTCAGATTTTGACTTCAATAACCAAGAGGGATGTAGCCCCTTAAGCTACAGTTTTATCAATAAAACAATAGAGAATCACCCTCTTGAATATCAATGGTTAGTTAATGATATAGTTGTTGATAACACTAAAGATCTTGAATATATCTTTAATCGTGAAGGCACACACAGTGTTGGCCTAATAAGTATATCTGATAAAGGATGTAGTGACACTCTTTATGCTGACAATATAATTAAGATCTTTCCTTCTCCGGAGTCAGGCATTCGTTGTAATTATGTGAAAATAGCAATGAATGACCCAAGTGTAAAATTCTCTCCCTCCAAGGTTGAAGATGGTTGGAGTTATAAATGGGTGCTCCCTGTCAATGACACTATAGAGTCAATACATGCCAGAAAAAGATTCAGTGAAGAAGGTGATATTGAAGTCGATCTTATAACAACTAATAAATTCGGTTGTAAATCCATTACAACAAAGATGTTTGAAGTCTTCAAAGCAAAGGTCTTTATCCCTAACGCCTTTACCCCTAATGGTGATGGCCTGAATGATAGACTTAATTTTATGCTTTGGGGAATAAAGGAATTTGAAGCTTATATTTTTGATCGTTGGGGAAGAGAAGTTCATTCATTCACCAACGATGATATTGACACATACGGCTGGTGGGATGGGAAAGTTAATGGTCATGATGTCGCTAAAGGCGTTTACATCATAAAGATCAATTATATACTCCAAAATAATGAACCCGGCGAATATAGAGGTATAGTCAATTTATTAAGATAAATACAACAATAAAGAGCTGTTTTTCAAGAAGACAGCTCTTTGTCTTCCTTCCATAAAAGAATCTTCATCAATACTAGCCAAATAAAAATTCGTTGATAAAGTAGTTTTCTTTCTCAAATTTGATTAAATTAGACTCAATTCATATTAACTAGTTTAACCATGACAAGAAAGATTCATACTTCCTTATTATTATTTTTCATATTGCTGGGATTGAGCATCGAAATTCCACACATCATAAAACAAGAGAAAGCCATAAGAGCTTCTAAAGAAAAGAATTTTGTAGCAGTCAAAAAGACATCAGAAAGCAATAGCATCAACATCTATAGACAAGACGGGAAACTATTATCCACCACCTACTATTCAAACTCCAAAAGGCATGGTACATTTATCGAATATCACAAGAATGGGGAAATAAGACTTTTGGCTAATTACATCAATGGATGGAAGAAAGGAGATCAATTTCTTTATAATAATCAAGGGGAACTAATACGGAAATTTTTCTACTAAAAACAAAAAAAGGGTAAGCTACCTGCGTCGCACTGCTACAACCTCATACCCTTGCTGCCTTCCGGCCCTGGGGGATTCTGAGGGAGCTAGTCGCACAGGACTTACCCGGCCACAAAGATAGAAAAAAGTTGGTAAATACAAGTTTTTTTCATCCTTTCTGAGAAAAAAAATCATATCACAATATATACCAATACTATACAACTGCATTTTTTTTACAAAAAAGAAGAAATCCAGCCCCACTCTACTATAAAACGCTAATATCCCCCCGAAAATCCAGTTGAATTTCTATAAATCTTCCTCTTTTTCCACAAAAGTCTCTCATAAAATCTCAAAAAGACATTCTTTTCTCTTCTTTTCGGCAAATTTTGTCCTTGCCTGCGTTTTTATAAATCCTCCCCCAGAAAAATAAAGTTTCATCCCCTGATGAACATCAATCTTCCCACTGACACTCATCCATTCTCCCCTTGACACTCACCCATCTTCCTACTGACAACCATTCATCTTCCCCCCGACATTTATGCATTCTTCCCCCGAAGAATCAAAATATGTAATATTACAAATATCAAAAGGTCTAAAGACACCCCTACAACCTCTAAATAAACGATTGTTTTTCAGTAATATAAAATTAGCTTAACCCAACAATACACATCAACTATATTTCTCTATATTAATTAAAAATAAGGCTAGGAAGAACATCATTCTTAATAATTCTTAATTTGCGCCGTTTATAAAGTAACCTAAAAAACAGCTTTAAAATGATTAGTTTTCTTACTGCAATTGTAGCACTTATAGCAGGCTATTTTGTATATGGTGTTATTGTAGAAAAAATATTTGGGGCAGATCCCAAAAGACCTACACCAGCAATTACAAAAGCCGATGGTGTGGACTTCGTCCCAATGCCAATTCGAAAGATCTTTCTTATTCAATTCTTAAACATTGCCGGTCTGGGGCCTATATTTGGTGCTATTGCTGGAGCATTATGGGGGCCAGTAGCTTTTCTATGGATCGTATTTGGGTGCATCTTTGCAGGAGCTGTTCACGATTATCTTTCAGGGATGATCTCATTAAGACACGATGGAGCCAGCCTACCAGAGATAGTAGGTAAATATCAGGGCAAAGGCATGCAAAACTTTATGCGCTTCTTTGCTGTCATACTACTTGTCCTTGTAGGGGCAGTATTTATCAAAGGCCCGGCAAGTATACTTCACGATCTTACAGGAGTTAACACATTAATTCTAGCAGGAGCAATATTTATATATTATCTTATTGCAACCTTAGCACCAGTAGATAAAATCATTGGAAAAATCTACCCTGTATTTGGGTTATCATTGCTTATTATGGCAGTAGGAATATTCTTTGCTTTAGTATTTGGAGGCTATAATATTCCTGAAATCTCTCTTGATTCATTTGCAAATATGCATAACTCCCCTGATGAGTTCCCTGTATTTCCTATGTTATTTATAACCATTGCTTGTGGGGCTATCAGTGGCTTCCACGCAACACAATCCCCTATGATGGCAAGATGTATGACCAACGAGCTTCACGGGCGTAAGATATTTTATGGAGCAATGATTTCAGAAGGTATAGTTGCTTTAATATGGGCAGCAGCATCAATGAGTTTCTTTGGAGGCGTTGAAGCACTAGCAACAACAATGGCCAGAGAGGGTAACAATGCAGCATGGGTTGTCAATGAGATATGTAATACAACTTTAGGTAGAATTGGAGGAGCTTTAGCCATTATAGGCGTTGTAGCAGCCCCTATCACATCAGGAGATACTGCCTTCAGGAGTGCAAGACTTACTATTGCAGATGCATTAGGATTCAGCCAGAAACCAATCTCAAAACGATTACTTATCTCTATCCCTTTATTTGTAGGAGGTTTGGTACTTACTCAAGTTAACTTTGGTATCATATGGAGATATTTCGGCTGGGCAAATCAGACATTAGCAACAATTACTTTATGGACATTAGTATTGTATCTAGCAAAGAAATCAAAGCCTTATGTATTTGTATTGATCCCTGCAATCTTTATGACAGCAGTCATATTCACATATATCTTAGTAGCACCAGAGGGCTTTGCTCTCGATCTAAATCTGGGATACATAATAGGTATTAGCTTAACAGCAATTGTAACATTGATCTATCTTCTCGTTATCAGACGAAGGTCTACAGAAGGAGTGTTACAGGTTGAGCCTGAAAAAGTCAAAGTAGATAATTAAGTAATGATGAAAGAAAGAGGTTTTAACTTAAAGTTAAAGCCTCTTTTTATATCATCTCCCATATAATATATTTCTCTAGAATAGTAACAGTCTCATACCTCAACAAATACGCTGATAATTACCTCTCCTCCTCTGAAATAAACAACATAAGAATAAGCTTATCTACTCAAAAACCACAAAAAGTTATTTTATTTAACATTAATTAATAAAAGTACATAAGCTAGTATTCATCAGTCACAGAGCTTATATAGAATATAAATAGTAAGCCTAATATGCACTGAGTTTTGAATAATTGTTTCCTTAGTGCGTTAAAAGAAGAAACTCAAAACTCACCTCCGTACGAACTACTTAAATAACTCCTATTTCCTCACTCAAGAGGAATCTTTAAATTGCTATGAAATGATTACTTTTCTTGTTGCAATTGCAGTCTTAATTATAGGTTATCTTATATATGGCGTGATTGTAGAAAAAATCTTTGGTGCAAATCCAAAGAGGCCAACTCCTGCAATAACAAAAGCAGACGGAGTTGATTTTGTTCCTATGTCCGGTAAAAAGATATTCCTTGTTCAGTTCTTGAATATTGCAGGACTAGGACCAATATTTGGTGCTATATCAGGAGCTCTATGGGGTCCGGTAGCGTTTCTATGGATAGTATTTGGCTGTATATTCGGCGGTGCTGTCCATGATTATATTTCCGGAATGATTTCATTGAGAAGTGATGGAGCTAGTTTACCCGAAATTGTAGGGAAATATCAAGGCAAAGGCATGAAGAACTTTATGCGTTTCTTTGCAGTGATACTTCTTGTCATTGTGGGAGCAGTGTTTATCAAAGGCCCTGCTGTTATCCTTCACGATCTTACAGGACTCAATACAGTAATTCTTGCAGTAATCATCTTTCTGTATTATTTAATTGCAACACTAGCCCCTGTAGATAAAATTATAGGTAAGGTTTATCCAATATTTGGATTGGTGTTGCTCATAATGGCATTAGGATTATTCTTTGCACTGATATTTGGTAAGATGCATATTCCAGAGATATCATTAAGCTCATTTACCAATTGGCATAGCTCACCAGAGAAATTTCCTACTTTCCCTATGTTGTTTGTCACCATTGCCTGTGGAGCGATAAGCGGTTTCCATGCTACACAGTCTCCTATGATGGCTCGATGTATGACCAATGAGCGACAAGGAAGAAAGATCTTCTATGGTGCAATGATAACAGAAGGTGTACTAGCATTGATATGGGCAGCAGTTTCCATGAGTTTCTTTGGAGGCGTTCATGAGCTAGGTACAGCAATGGCCAAAGAAGGTAATAACGCTGCATGGGTCGTCAACGAGATATGTAATACTACCTTAGGTAAAGTTGGAGGTGCATTAGCGATAATAGGAGTAGTTGCTGCCCCTATAACATCAGGCGATACCGCCTTCAGGAGTGCAAGACTTTCCATTGCAGATGCACTTGGTTTCAGTCAAAAGCCGATATCTAAACGACTAGCTATCTCTATACCTCTATTTGCAGCAGGTTTAATACTTACACAAGTAGACTTTGGCATCATATGGAGATATTTCGGCTGGGCTAATCAAACACTTGCAGCAATTACTTTGTGGACGCTGGTTCTATATATGGCGAAAAAATCAAAGCCTTATATAATTGTGTTAATTCCTGCAATCTTCATGACTGTAGTTATTACATCTTACATATTAGTTGCTCCAGAAGGTTTTGGATTAAAGCACAGCTTAGGTTATCTCATTAGCATTATAGTATCATTAATTATCACACTGATATATCTATCCATAATAAAACGAAGATCAGTAGTGGTATCACTCAACAAAGCTAAAATAGAACCCAAGCCAGAAAAGGTTAAGGCCGATAATTAGAGTATAAAAAAAGAAGAAATTCTGAAGTGGCTAGATTCAGGATTTCTTCTTTTAAAAGAATATATTATTATGTGTTGACTCTAATCTGCAAAACGGCGAATAATGCTTTTTTAAAGTCTTTCAAAAATTAATAAGAACAGTAATAGCAAACTATAAAAGGCTTACATTTATAATCACTAACTGCGGCAAATATAAAAGCAAAACACAAAGCAGTAAATACCTAAAACAAGGTATTTTTTATATACAGTCTAAAATAACAAAGTAGGAAAGATGTATAAAAGAATAAGTTTATACTTATCTTTATCAAAAGATTAATCAATCTATCCCAAAGTACAATGAAAACATATTATCGCCTCATTATACTTTTATACACTTTTGCCTTAGCCTTGTATTTCTCACTTATTGTTTTCAATAACCTTGCTGATTATAATAGCAATTTCCTTTCAGTAAAAGGGATTTTAGACATGAGTGAAGTGATAAAAGACTCCATTGCCTGGCGAAGTATAGAGAGCCCATATATTCATCACACCTTTTATATACTTATCATCATCTTCGAGTTTATAATCGCTGTCTTATACTGGATTGGGTTTATAGATATGATAAGAACATTTAGACGAAGTTGGATCGAAAGACCTTCAGCTTTCAAGTGGGTTTCTGCTTCATCATTCATAGTGCTTCTTATATTTCTACTTGGGTTTGTTGTGATAGGTGGAGAGTTTTTTCTTTCCTACAGATCAGCAACAATAAACTCTGTCATACCGGGAATGAGGATATCAACAATCATTATATTCTACATTATTCTTCAGATTCCATATTTAAGCAGAATGGAATTATAGTTATATTCTTATCTGTTTTCGTCTATAGATACAATAATGCAGGTAATTATTCATTTTCACCTAAACATAAAAATCAATAATTGCAATGCCTGTATATTTATTATCTGAAGAACCTTATTTCCCCAATCCATCAGAAGCAGAAGAAGATGGTTGTCTGGCTATTGGAGGAGACCTAAGTACAATAAGACTTATCAATGCATATTATAATGGCATCTTCCCTTGGTACAATGAAGGAGAAGATATTATGTGGTTCTCTCCTGATCCCAGACTAGTTATATACCCCAATGAGTTTAAAGCATCAAAGAGCCTGAGAAAGATTATCACCAAAAACACATTCGATGTAAAAATCAATTCAGATTTTGAACAAACAATTCAGAATTGTGCTTTTATATCTAGGCAAGATCAAGATGGTACTTGGATCAATAAAGATATGATCCAAGCATACATAAACTTACATCATGAAGGCTGGGCTCATTCAATAGAAGTATACGAAAATTCAGAGCTTATAGGAGGTCTGTATGGAATACTATTAGGAAACGTCTTCTTTGGAGAATCCATGTTTCATAAAAAAAGCAATGCTTCCAAAGTTGCCTTCTATCACCTGATAGAAAAATGTAAAGAATCAAATATCTCTCTGATTGATGCCCAACAGGATACTCCACACATGAGAAGTCTTGGAGGAAAATTGATAGAAAGAAGGCGATTTATTGATACAATTCATACATTAATTACTCCAGAGAACCTGCAAAACAACTTTCGCTTTTGAATTATTTTTGGCTCAATTAAGGGCGTTAATTAATTATCATTTTATGTAATAATTATGTAAATTTGCCATCTTTTGAAAACAAAGCACGTTAATTTATTATCAATATATTAGGACATTTAATTATAATATAACATGAGTCTTGAAATAACAGGCAGAATATTCCAAAAACTTGATGAAGTTTCTGGAGAAGGAAGAAACGGAACATGGAAAAAACAAGAGTTTATCCTTGAGACTGAAGACCAATATCCTAAAAAAGTATGTATAGGTACTTGGGGAGATAAAGTTGATATTGTTAAAAGCCTTAGCCTTGGAGAAAAGGTAACAGCTTCTATCAATGTTGAATCAAGAGAATACAATGGTAGGTGGTATACTGATGTTAGAGCTTGGAGAATAGAAAAAGTAGCAGAACAAGCTACTGCTGAAAACGCTCCAACACCTAATGAAGGTGATTTTAATACTAGTCCTGCATCTGCAACCAGCGAAGAGGACGATCTACCATTCTAACTAAAAAGGCCGAAGTACTCTTGCTTACTTCGGCTTTTTGTTTCCTTAACTATTTCACACTAACAATTTAATACTACTACCAATGAACATCATCAAAGCAGACGAACTATACCAATGGAAAGAAGAAGGGAAAGATTTCCAACTTATTGATGTTAGAGAATCAAATGAATGGGATAATGGATATATAGAAGGAGCTATTCATATTCCTATGAGATCTGTTGCAAAAAACTTATCACAGCTATCAACAGAAAAACCTGTAGTACTATACTGCCAAGGGGGAATACGCAGTATGCAAACTATTATCTATCTACAAACATTCAAGAAGGTTAAAGGGCTATATAATTTACAAGGGGGTATAAATGCCTGGACAAATTTAATGAGATCAAAGATGTCCAGATAATAATAACTTTAACCAAAAGATCCACAGACAGCACCGCCATCATGTGAGATGGTTTGTCCTGTCACAAATCGGGAAAGTGGTGAGAGTAGCCATAAAGCTAATACTGCTATTTCTTCTGCTTTCCCCAGATCCTTGACTGGAATTACAGACTTGAAACTTTCCTTAGCTTCTTCAACACTTATATTTTCTGTTTCACTCTTTTTCTTGTACAGTCTTTGCATTGCAGGTGTATCATGCATACCCGGAGCCATTACATTCAGTGTTATTCCTTCTGATGCAACTTCATATGACAACGTCTTTACAAAACCAACAACTGCCATTCTCAAGGAGTTGCTCAATACCAAGTGTGATATAGGCTCTTTTACTGACATACTTTCAATATAAGTAATGCGACCATATTTCTGTGGTCTCATCTTGGATAGTAAAAGCTGAGTGAAATTCACTTTCCATCTAAGGACATTCTGGTAGGCTTCATCCCATTGAGACATATTCACCTCAAGGAAAGCTCCTGCAGGAGGGCCACCAGCATTTATCAATGCTCCATCAAGATGGCGGCTTCCCACTAAAGACATTACATCATTCTGTGTTTTATCCTGAGTTATATCACCACAAACAACCTCAACCTGAGTTTTATATTTATCAATTAGCTCTTGAAGTTTTTCTGATCGACGACCAATTGCAATAACTTTAGCTCCTTCATCAAGTAAGAGCTCAGCTATGGCTCTACCAAATCCACTAGTAGCACCAGAGACTATAATCAGTTTTTCTTTTATTTGATAATCCATATTATTACATATTTATGTTGAAATAACAATCTAAATGTACATATGTTCCACAAATAGCGTTAAGCTACTCCCAATCATTATCAACTCAACACTTATGTTTTATAATCCATTGATGACATTCTATAAGATCATATTTTCTTTAGGTCGGTTCTACAAAAAGAACAAACTGCATATAAAGAAGGGATCATCTGAAGATATCAGACAATCCCTTTCTCTTATTTTCATTAAATGTAAGAATATGTACTATTAAAAGATACCAAAAGATAATACTGCTTTTAGTTTCTCTTTTGTTTCAAATAATCATTTAGCAACATTGTGATTTTACTGAACAACAATCAGACATGTCTGATTGGGGTTGAGGACAATGAAGACAATTTGTAAGTCGAGAACAAACATCAGTATAAAGTGCAGAAGATATTATACTTGTTCCTCCAACTAAATCTTGTTGTTCATTGTTAGAAAGAATAGAAATTGTTTGTTTGTTAAACTTTAAATTTTTCATAATAAGTTTCTATTTAATCATTGAAGAAAATTATTTAAGGCCAAATATGAAGACTTATAGTGCAAATAAAATTCAGTGAAACTTATATGAGAAAAATAAATTTATGTGATTATATACATTTTAGCACGTAAATACATCTCTTTTATTGAATCACTATTTTCTCTATCAACTCCTCTCCTGCCATTCTATTCAGCTCATCTTTTATTTTATCTGCAGCATATGCCAATTCATTACGAATAACAGAAGATTCAACTTTAACAAAAAGAACACTTTTCTCCATATGAATATCACGAGTATTATTACTTATCATCTTACCGACAACATCTTCCCATGATTGTTCTATATTAATTTCTTTCAGTTTATTATCAAGGCGATAATCTTTCAGAAGTTCCTTAATTACATCACCAAGACTAGATTCATTAGTGTTTCGCATGATATTATATTTTGCTAACTATTCCTGTTTCTACTTTCATTAATTGATGTTCAAGATGGGTAGATTCTAAAACCTTCTTTATTCTATCAATACTTGTATCGGTTATAAAAACCTGACCGAACTCATTATCACCAATAAGGTGGATTATCTTTTCTACTCGTTCCTCATCCAGCTTATCAAAGATATCATCAAGGAGAAGAATAGGATAAAATCCTTTTTCACGTTTAATAAACTCTAATTGCGCAAGCTTTATAGCAATAACAAAAGATTTTTGCTGGCCTTGAGAGCCAAACTTCTTGATAGGATAACCACTTATCTTAAACGTCAAATCATCTTTGTGAATTCCTCGGGAAGTGTATTTTAGTGCTTTATCCCTCTCAACATTCAGTTTCAATACTTCATGAAGATCAGTTTCATGGAGATCTGATTTATATTCAATGCTTACTTTCTCATGGCTACCAGCAATATGAGAATAATAATGTTGAAACAAATCCAGAAACTCTGTAACAAACTCCTTACGATATTTATGTATCTTTCCTCCAATATCAGATAAAGATTGATCCCAGATTTGCAATGCTTCAAGATCAAAGTAATGAGATTCAGCAAAAGACTTCAACAGAGAGTTTCTTTGCATCAATGCTTTATTATAGTCAAGTAGCAGATTCAGATACGTTTTATTGAACTGGCTTATTACTCCATCGATAAACTTACGTCTAACATCAGACCCTTCGTTTATCAGATCTCTATCATAAGGACTTATAAGTACCAGAGGAATTAAGCCTATATGTTCAGAAAGCTTTTTATATTCCTTTTGGTTGTATTTAAATATCTTCTTTTGTCCTTTCTTGAAGATACAACTTACCTGCTGCCCTGTTTCTGTGTCATTATCAAAGTCTGCATGTATAGCAAAGAAATCTTTTCCATGTTGCACATTCTGCGAATCCTGAGGATTAAAATAGCTTTTACAGAATGAAAGGTAATAGATAGCATCAAGGATATTAGTCTTTCCTGTTGCATTCTTCCCAATAAAACAATTGATTCCTGAGCATAGATCCACTTCAGTGAACTCATAGCTTTTAAAATCCGTAAGAGAAAGTTTTTTCAGATACATATAAACTATTTGGAAAGTTCTTCTATGCGTTTAATTACATTTTCCATCAACCATGAGGGGGTAGAAGTAGCTCCAGAAACACCTACTCTATTTGCTTCTGTAAACCACTGTGGATTCAGTTCATTGACAGAACTGATATGATAAGATTTAGGGTTACTCTCTTTACACTCTGCAAACAAGGCTTTACCATTACTACTATTCTTTCCAGCAACAAATATCACACAATCACACTCCAATGCAAACTTCTTCAACTGAGGTACTCTATTCGAAACGCTTCTACAGATTGTATTTTTTGCAGTGACATTATTCTCACCAACTTTGTTTTTGATATTATCAATTAGCTTTTGATAATTATGTATGTCTTTTGTAGTTTGAGAGAAAATATTTACATGTTTTGACGCGTCGATATCATGTATTTTTTGAGGATCTTCAATAATTATAGCTTCATTATCAGTTTGTCCTTTAAGTCCAACTACTTCAGCATGATCTGTTTTTCCATAAATAACAATGGTATTATCAGAATCTGTCTTTTCACCTTCCCATACCTTCTTGATATCTTTCTGTAATTTGAGTACTATAGGACAAGTAGCGTCAATAATCTCAATATTTCTTTCTTTTGCTAACTTATAAGTAGATGGAGGTTCACCATGAGCACGAATCAACACAGTACAATCTGAAATATGGTTTAAATCTTCATGATTTATTACTACTAAACCTTTTTTCTCTAGTCTTTGTACTTCTTCATGATTATGTACTATTTCACCCAAACAATACAATTTCTTACCTGTAGAAAGATATTTCTCAACAGCTTTTATTGCATTATTAACTCCAAAACAAAAACCTGAAGCTCTATCTAAAACAATTTCCATATTATTAATATCCTCATTTGTTGCAAATTTACTCAAAAGAGCTATTCTGTTCACAAATAATGTTGAAAGTTTATCATATAACTAAATAGAGATCGCTTTAATATGAAGTTACATAAAAACTTCAAACTTTATTTAAATAAAAAGAAGAGACCTAAGCCTCTTCTTTTCTTCAATAATCATGTAAAGCTATTTACAGATTATCATTATATCTTATAATAGTTTTATTCTTTATTTGAAATTCCCAAGATTTGTAGATATAGTAAAGTAGTTAGGAGAGCCATATAAATGGTAAGCTGATCTTGAGTAGCTGATATTAAATCTATTTAACCTAAGACCTAGACCCCATGAGAAGCCAACAGTTCCAGATCTTTCTTTTATACTCAATTCATTACTTCTTTTGAAGTTATAGCTCATTCTCACATATAATCTCTTTGCTATAGCTAGCTCACCCCCTATAATAATATGTCTAACTGCGTTCTTGAAGAATTCCTCTGCTTCAGAGTCTGATTTCTTTTCACCAGTAAAAGCATCTATATTTTCAGCTTCTTCCTCAGGGTCATTATAAGTAAGATCCCATTTCTGAAGGTCGTCAAGATTAATGAATAATCTCACAGGAATATGTAAGAAGCCTTTAGAAACACCTAATTGAAGTTTAAATGGTAGTGATTCATATTCACCATCATGAAAAGGTTTTATTTGTGTACCTATATTTCTTCCTATAAGCGAGACTGCCCATTTAGATTCATCAGAATGAAAAGTAGCTGCTACATCTGCTGCTATACCATTAGACTTGTACGATTCATAAGAAGAGTAAAACCATTTAAGGTTAGCACCGATGGTAAAGTTATCTGTCAACTCCCTACCCCATCCTAAGGTAAAGGCAAAATCATTTGCATTAAACTCTCCTGCTTTTGTTCCACTCTCATCAGCATAAGTAAATTTACCATAATTAAAATACTGTATACTTCCTACAAAAGTACCTACCTTTTCAAAGGATCTTCCATATTGAGCAACTCCAAAGTTTATTCCATCAAAGAAATTCACATAATTCAAGCCGATAGAATTATTTACTTCAGAAGAAATTAAGGATGGGTTATAAGTTGTTAATGTAATGTCGTTATCATAAACAGAAAGAAAGTCACTTCCCAAAGCTGCAGACCTTGCATTATATGTTGTGTTTAAGAACTGATAAGCCCCCATTCCTCCATTTTGACACAATGCTGTATTTGTATTCAAAACACCAAATAAAGCTATAATTATTGTCAGTAAGCAGTATTGTTTCTTCACGGAATTAAATTTTAATTTAAAGTAATTGATTTAAAAAACGAGCACCCAAGAAATTAATTATTGACATTATATAAATTTAAATCTAATTATCTAATTTTTGGATAAAAGCATTTTCTTTCAGACAGGATTGTATTTTAGGATTTCCCCTATAATATAGGTAGCTATTTCCTGCCAACTCAATATTCATTCGTTTAGTGGAGTCCAGAAAGTATTGCCCTGAACCCTTACTATCAATATCAATAAAATGAGATCTCAAGCCAACAGTTTTTATCAAGCTATTCCCTTTAGAATTTAGATCGACTTCATCGGCTTTTCCTTGCAAGACAATAGTTCCCTCTCCTTTCTCTGAGATTAATACTTTCTCTGTATTAAGATTTAGCTTCATATACGCTCCGCCACTCATCTTAATTTTAAATTCTTTTGTTTGTGGGAATCCCGAATCCATATTAATTGATGCCTGCCCATATGCATATAGTTTCTTAAGTTGGTTTGCATAAATATTTATTTTGACTGTAGCATCACACAAATATCTATCTGAGACAATATTCAATAAGCCATCATTAAAACTAAATACTAAATGCTTTAACACCTTTTCACTTGTTGTCACCTCAAAATAACTTGAATCAGACTTGATGATAGAAATATCAGCAGGAATAGACACCTGAAGGCCTGAAAAATCATTAAGATTCCTCATCTTGGTGATTTGCCCTCCTTGGTTTTCCACACAATCACATGAAGAAAAGAAAGTTGAAAGTGAGATTATGAATATAAATATCTTAGTAATTGATTTCATCCTTTTAGCTATTTATTGATATTACCAATATTCTCAGCATTTATACTGAAAAGGATCAAAACCATTACAAAACAAAAACTTAACCCTATTTAAATATACAAAAGACTTTTTTGAAGATATTCAGAACCAGCCTGAATAGCGCAAATTTAGCAAAATATTTCTATAATATGCAAATATGTAGATCTAAATTGCAATTTAAATTAAACTCATCACCTAAGTTTTCCTTACTCTATACTGATTAACAAATGTTCTATATCAAGAGGTATTTGCCTTATTGTTTTTCAATATTATGCTTAATGATAGTTCTCATTATTTCACGATTTGATTGATATTGATCAAACAATAGTATATTCACCTTTTTATGTTTTCTCTCTGCTGCTTTGACCAGCTCAGGAAACCATGTCTTAATTGTACTATTTACTGAGCTAGAATCAGAAACTATCTGATAAATACTCTTAGGGCGATGTCTCAATGAATTGATAAGCACTTCCTCGGTTGGAGTCTGAACAGCAAAAGAAATATATAGTTTATCCATAGCTCTATTGCCAATATCTCTCTTCATATCTGTTATTACTTCCTTAGCATTAAACTTATCTATATTCTCTTGCATCAACACTTTATCACTCTCATAATATAATTCAGTTTGACGTTCATTTTGTGCAGGATAAGAAGAGATAAAAATAACACTTCTCTTTCTTCCCCAAACATCTCCCAAGGTCAATGTAATATCTTGTTCATCTACTCTTGCTATATGAGGAGAAAGGCGATCAATAAAGATTTGTAACAACTCATCATAAAGAGCTGGTTCAACATTCAATCTTCGTAAATTAATAATGATAATTTCTTTGGGGTGTCTCCTGATAAATGTAGAAATCTGATCTAAAACAGGTTGTATAGGATTCGAAACAAAATTATGGAAAGACCAAATTGTATTCTTATAAGATTGTAAATGAAAATCAAAATATCTCACTCCATTTTCTAACTGCTCAATGATTGGCTGTGATTGATTTTGAGAAAACATCAACAAGCCTTCTTTTCCTACTTTTTTTCTTATCGAATCAGACCAATTATCATAAGAATACTGAGATAAAGGCTTATCAAGCCTTATCAAATCTGTAAGAGAATGATGAGTTCCTACAAGAGCAATATCAGTTAACTTTACCTCAGGTTTTTCTTTATATATCTCATACATCCAATCTGATGTCTTTATTTTTTTTCCATTTATATTTTCTACCTGAGTATTTTCACATGAAGAAATAACAAATAAACTAATTATCAGGAGATAAAATTTATATGACACTTTCATAAAGTAGAGGTTTTTCATTTGATCAGTACATCTTTTATAGGTGAAGTAGCTTCAAACCACTTATAAAACAGAAAGGCTTATACTAAGTATGTTAAACCACAATTCAAGCTTTTGAAATATTAGATACTTGAAGATAAGTAATTATTATTTTGAATAATATTTATTCTTGAAATACTGGTTTCTAAATATAAACAAAATTACAATACATTTGGTTGAAAAAACTTATAGGTAATTAAGTATACCACCCCAAATCATTTCAAAATAAAAATACAATTTTATCTATAAAACCTTCTTACATTAATACAAAAATCCTGACCAAAAGAATGTGTTCTATTCCCTTTTTTTGAAAATCCTTGCTATTACAGCATATACCACTAATAATCAATATAATATATATTTCAGACTTTTATGTTTCATCTAATCCTACACAAATTTAAGTCAAGTCTCAAAATCTAAATTAATATCTTCCAAAAGAAAGTTATAATCATATGATATATATATCACTACCTAGAAAATATAATTTTAGCTACCTAGAAATTTATATTCTTGCTACCTAGAAAATATAATTCTTGCTACCTAAAATAAAATTAGACTTACCTAAAAATTTATATTCTTGCTACCTAAAATAAAATTAGACTTATCTAAAAATTTATATTCTTGCTACCTAAAATTTCTCAATCCTCTATTCTCTTAAAAATCATAAGTTTGATAACAATCAGCGATCAATCTTTTACAAAGAGATATTTTCCAGATTATTTTTAAACACCAAAACTTATTATTCATAATTCTATTTAACATAAGATTGGGCTTATATGTGAGATAAAAACAAACTTTGAAATAGAAAAGCTTATTTATTCGATTCTCAGAGCGTTTAACATTACCCCAAAAGCTTATAAATCATCAATAAAGAAGATTCGAAAACTTTACAAGAAATTGAAAGAATTTCATTTATTTTTGATTCTTTTAATTCAATTAGTTTTAAGAGTAGATTTATTTGTTTTTAAAATAGTTGCTTTTAAATTCAATTGATTATAATTCAAAAGGCCTTCTATCATTATAGGATTCAATTGATACTGATCAAAAATCAATATATTGACACTTCTATCATTCATATTTGCAGCATTGGCCAATTGCGGAAACCAGTTTGAGAAAGTATTATTCAAGCTATTAGGAGCTTTAACCATTTCTATAATTCCATCAGGGCCACCTTTAAGTGAGTTTTCAAGAGTCAAGCTATTTGGGCTTTGGATGGTCTGAGAGACATATAGCTTATTCATAGGTCGTAAAGCAATACTATCTTTCAGGATAGGGACAATTTCTTCAGGTTTATACTTATCAGGCCAATAGTTTAATATAGATTTACTTCTATCATATACATATGTATCATTCTCTTTATTAGCAGTATGAAAAGAAGAAAGAATAATTACAGATACACCCTTATCCCAGAAGTCTTTTAATGAAGAATTAACGCCTATTTCATCAGACTTAGCAATGTGCCTACCAAACTTATCTACAAATGATTTAATCAAATGATTATATGTATCATCATCCATAATAACCTTTTGCAGATCAATAATAAGTATTTCTTTAGGGTGATTTTCCACAAATCTTGACATCTCTTCTATTACTGGCATAAGAGGGTTCGAGACCAAATGATGAAAAGACCATACTTCGTTATTATATTCCTGAATACGAAAGTCAAAATATCTAATTCCACCACTTAATTGTTCGGCCATAGTTCTGGATTGATTTTGAGAAAATAAGAATATTCCTTTCTTACCTACAGCTGTTTTCACTTCTTCAGTCCATTCATTTACAGGCTGTAAAGAATAAGGATTGCTTTCCGAAATCTGATAAGTCAATGCATCATGAGTTCCAGGAATAGCAATTGCAGTTAATTTAGTATTGGGATGGTTTTTATAAATCTGATCCATCCAATTAGATTTACTTACATCTGCTGTAGATTCTGAATTATGAGAATCTGCATTTTTTCCGCATGATCCAAATAGAAAACAGATAGCAAACATGCTTAGCAAGAAATAGCGGTTCATTAGTCTTAGGTTATGTATTTAGTTTCAGAGTTTTATTTCACTTTAAATAAACGATATTTCATATATGACAAATACAAGAGCAGCAGTATTTAGAATCGAAATAACTTTTAACCAACAGAAAACAAGGTGATTAAAAGCTTACTTCACAAAAAAACCGACAAGCATTAAATACTTGTCGGTTAAATCATCATATATGATATTCAGTTTTTAAATCAGTTTTATAACAAATCTTCTTCGGGTTCAAAGATGCGATTAACTTCATTTTGTACCCATCTAATTTGTTTCTGTTTTTTATAATCCTTCCACTTATCATATACTCCTAACCTTTTAATCTCAGAATTAAAATTTGTAAAAGCATATGTACCTTTTATCAATTCTTCTAATCTATACTTATCATTAGACTCTGGTAGTTCGAAGACAAATTCTTCAATCAATTCAAACAGTCCTTCATTCGTCATTGGTTGTATTCGCTCAAAGAGCTCATGGATATCTTCATAGTTTTTTCTTTCATTTCTCATATTTAAGTCTTCATCACAATTTAAAAGCTCTTCTGAGGGAACTTCAATGATAACTCTATTCAGTTTATGTATGTAATATTCATATCCACCAAAGTGAACATTCTCAGCAAGGGATTTCCATTCTTCTTGAGTAAAATTCATAGTATAATATGGTTTAGAATTCAATAAAGGAGGAGGCTTAATTAGGCCAGCAAAAGAACTTATGCTGTTATCCTTTCAATATATAACGATTGTATCTTGTTATTTTTTGTAAAAGAGAAAAGAAAAATATTTATTCATTTCAAATTTATATTGAAATCATTGAGATTACTGAGCAACAAGAACTTAACTCAAATACATTATAAGATTTACTTATAAGTATTATCAACATATTTCATATCTAAAGACAGAGAAAACAAAAAAACCTCAATAAATATATTGAGGTTTTACTTTCTTTATAAGAATAAATCCTGATCTATTTATTCCATTCTTTTCTATTTACCAAAAGTAGTTTAAGATCTGGATCCAAAACAACTCTATTGATTGGCTTATCAGTTGTTAACTTAAAGCTTACTTTCTCTTCAGTTCCACTAATTTGGGTTCTCTTTTTTTCTCCACCTTCAATATAAACATCAATTATAACATGAGATATATCAGCATTTCCAACTCTACCTACCCGAACTTCATTCTCATATTTTCCATTTTTAAAGTTCGTTATCACAGTATCAATCTGATAATCGAGATACTTATTAGAGAAGAACCATGTACTAAAGAAATCATCCAAATTTCTTTTACTAATTCTCTCACAATCTTTCTTAAACATGTCTAATGTTATATTAATACCCTGATGATTATTAAGACAATACTTATAAATATCAAGAAATGTAGTATCCCCTAATTCATAAGCTAGCATTTGCAGAACTGAGAAAGACTTATCATGCAACAAAGCATTGTTCCAATCGAAACCTTGCTTATTCAAAGTATCTACAGTTTGCATAATCGTGGTATTATATCCCTTTTTCATAGCTCTCAAGTAAGATCTACTGAAAGCTTTACTATGATTAAAATCAGGGATGTTATTCAAAGTATAAAATCTATCAGTAAAGATTCCCATTCCAATACCTAGCCATTGAGGATAATTTACAGGTTCCAATACATAATTAAAGCCCCAATACTGGTGACCAATTTCATGAGCCATGATCCAATGGGCATGAGTTTCGGCTCTCTCCTTCTTTAGATCAATACCCCTATGAATTCCTACAACATTCGGACATATTGGCCATCCACCATGAGGTCTTGAATAACCTGGAACTATTGAAATAACAGACTGAGGATAAAATCCTAATCTATCAATATAAAATTGAATTATATCTTTTGAATATTCTAATAACTTCTTGCCCCATTTGGCATCATCCTTAAAATAAAAAGAACGAATTTTAATTCCTGATATAGAATCCTCCAAAAGTTCTACATCTTTAAGCAAGACTACTCCATAATTAGGAACATTATTCGCAATGGCATTATTCTCAACAATTCCATTCAATGTATCTGTACTATTAATCACACCAGATAAAGCCGCCTTATACTGAGTTGGATAAGATAACTTCACCTTGTAATTAGAATGGACTTGAAAATGGGGGTTAAACACACCGTCTTTAAAATACTGAAGCACAGGAAAAACATTAGAATAAATCATTACATCATCCCTAAACCAATCCGCTTTATCTCCTTTGAAATCAATAAAAATCCTAGCTTCTTGAAAAGGCTTAATTGGATCATTAAGTTGTAAAACAAATCCATCAAACTCTCCTCCTGTCTCTTTTGATATCGCTTTAAAAGAACAATTAGTATCATTTATCTCAACCCTATTGATCAAATTATCCAAACTATCTTGTTTAAATAAAAACGGTATTTCATATATCAAGGAATCTGAAGAATTCATCCAATTAAGTTGCATCCTGCACTCTAAAAACAAATCAGTAGTATCTAACTGAGTTGAGATATTATAATCCGATATATTGTTTTTCACTTCTTTTGGCTTCTCACAACCAATTAAGTAAAAAATTAACAGAAAAAACAGTATTGCTTTATTCTTATTCATAATCACCCAAGTTTAAAATCATATTAATAAACACAACTAAACCATACCATAATTCAGGAAGGTTTATAACTACTACGATTATGGCCTGCAAAAAGATACTATGACAAAAAAAGCTACCCTATTGGGTAGCTTAATAATCTTATATAAATAGTTGTATTTATCTCTACTTATTCATGGCAGCAATCATATTCAATGCACTACCAGCTTTAAACCAATTGATCTGATTTTGATTATAAGTATGATTCACTTTAAATTCATCTTTAGTTCCATCAGCATGATTCAATACAATGGATAGCTGTTTCCCAGGAACAAAGTCCTTCAACCCAACAACATCAATAATATCATCCTCACGAACCTTATTATAATCATTCTTATCATCAAAAGTAAGAGCTAACATTCCCTGCTTCTTCAGGTTTGTTTCATGAATTCTTGCAAAAGACTTTGTAAGAACAACCTTTACTCCTAAATGACGAGGTTCCATAGCAGCATGCTCACGACTAGATCCTTCACCATAGTTCTCATCACCAACAACTATAGAACCACATCCAGCAGCTTTATATGCTCTGGCAGTAGCAGGCACTTCATCAAATTCTCCACCTTTTTCAAAGTTCTTAACAGCATTGGTTTGGTCTGTAAAATAGTTAATGCCACCAATTAGCATGTTATTAGAGATATTATCAAGATGACCACGATACCTCAACCAAGGGCCAGCCATAGAGATATGATCAGTGGTACATTTACCTTTAGCCTTGATCAATAATCTCATACCTTTAATATCCTCACCATTCCATGCAGGAAATGGAGTTAATAACTGTAATCTTTCAGATTTTGGATCAACAATCACATCAATATTACTACCATCTTTTGCTGGTGCTTGATATCCATTATCATCACAAGCAAAGCCTTTAGTTGGTAATTCTATTCCTTTAGGTTCATCCAACATTACCTCAACTCCATCCTCATTAACTAACTTATCAGTCATAGGATTGAAAGATAATGTTCCAGCAATGGCATAAGCTGTAACCATTTCAGGAGAAGCAACAAAAGAATGAGTATTAGGATTACCATCATTTCTCTTACTGAAATTCCTGTTGAAGGAAGTCATAATTGAGTTTGGACCTAAGTCTTTAGCATGATGTCTTGCCCATTGTCCAATACAAGGACCACAAGCATTAGCAAGAATCACCCCACCTATATGCTCAAAGTCATTCAGTAAATTATCTCGTTCTGCAGTAAATTTCACCAATTCAGAACCAGGAGTAACTGTAAATTCTGACTTTACCTTTAACTTCTTTTCTACTGCTTGACGAGCAATAGAAGCAGCTCTCGTCAAATCTTCATAAGAAGAGTTCGTACAAGATCCAATAAGACCAACTTCAAGTTTCTCTGGCCATTTATTTTCCTTGACAGCTTCAGCCATCTTTGTGATTGGAGTAGCTAAATCAGGAGTAAATGGACCATTAATATGAGGTAGTAATTCAGAAAGATTGATTTCTATAATCTGATCATAATATTTCTCTGGATTCTCATAAACTTCATTATCTGCACGAAGGTATTCAATCATACCATCTGCCAAATCTGCGATATCTTTACGTTCTGTAGCAACCAAATACTCTCTCATCTTCTCACCATAAGCGAAAATAGAAGTAGTTGCTCCAATTTCAGCACCCATATTACAAATAGTACCTTTTCCTGTAGCAGAAATAGCATCTGCGCCTTCACCAAAGTATTCTACTATATGCCCTGTTCCGCCTTTAACAGTAAGAATATCCGCAACCTTCAGAATGACATCTTTTGGAGAAGTCCAACCAGAAAGTTTACCAGTCAACTTAACTCCTATCAACTTAGGGAACTTCAATTCCCAAGGCATATCAGCCATGACATCAACAGCATCAGCACCACCAACACCAATAGCAATCATACCTAAACCACCAGCATTAGGGGTATGAGAATCTGTTCCTATCATCATTCCTCCCGGGAAAGCATAATTTTCCAGAACTACCTGATGAATAATTCCGCTTCCCGGCTTCCAAAAGCCAATACCATATTTATTCGATACCGAAGAAAGGAAATCATAAACTTCTTTGTTTGTATCTTTTGCTGTCTCAACATCAACATCAGCCCCAACTTTAGCCTGAATTAAATGATCTGTATGTACTGTAGAAGGAACAGCTACTTTATCCTTTCCTGCTTGCATAAACTGAAGCAAAGCCATCTGTGCAGTAGCATCTTGCATAGCTACACGATCAGGTCTAAAATCTACATAAGATTCGCCTCTAACATATGATTGGGAAGCAGTCTTTTCATCCAAATGCGCATAAAGTATCTTTTCTGATAATGTCAATGGTCTACCAACAACATTCCTTGCGGCTTCAACTCTGTCCTTCATTCTTGAGTATACGCCTTGGATCATTTCTAAATCGAATGCCATAGTTCGTTAATTATTTTAAGTGATTATAAATGTACTAGCAACAACTAGTCATATTTCAATTTTGTTCGGCTCAAAAATCGGAGAAAAAAACAAATATATCAAGAGATCTAATAATATATTCCTTTAAATAATCAAGATATCTTAATTATTCAAAGAATTATTTCGGATATCTATAATTTATGTTATGATTAAACAGCTATAATTAGGTTTTGTTAAACAATAGTCATTAACAGATGAATCAGAACAGTAAAATACTACTGATCAATGAAATAGTATTATTTAACCAGAACTTTAATATACTAAGTAATTATTATATGATTTATAATCCACTTGTAAAGTTAGCTCACTTTAACAATTCAATTATTATTGAAGCTTTAGAACAAAAATAAATCATATAAGTTGGCATTAGACAGAACTAACTGGAAGTTTGGAAAACTGGAGATTAATATTTTTATGCTAAGTTGTTGTTGTAAAGGAATAAGCATTCCTACTGTTCGGCAACTTTTGCCAAAAGCAGGTAATTCAAATAAACAAGAGCGTATAGCTTTATTAAACAAGTATATAAAGTTATTTGGTAAAGAAAGTATTTCTGTATTACTGGCAGACATGGAGTTTATAGGAAAACAGTGGTTGGAATATCTGACATATTACAGAATACCTTTTTGCATTAGAATAAAGAATAAGTAGATCACATACCTTTGATAATGATATAAATCAGAAAAGATTTGTTGTGAAAAAAATAAATACTTGGATAGCTAAATTTAGAACTTTATTCATTAGATATAAAAGAAAAGCCAAGTAATGATTATAATTCCATTACCTAGCTTCTCCTGTTCTACTCCTTCTAATGAACTTTAATGTTCAAAGAGCTTTTAAGTTGCTTTATATTAATCCTTAGACAATTTCTTTATCTCTTCTATACTTTTTTCCAAGACAACATCTCTTTCATTTAGAAAATCATCTATATCAGGCTTAACTACAATATCTGGTTCAATACCTTGGTTCACAAATGGCTTACTAGAGATAGGAAAACAAACACGTCTTGTACAAATTCTGGCAGATCCACCCCCGGGAAGTCCGCCGAAGAACAATGGAGATCCTGTTGAGCCACCTGTAGGCTCTCCGATAAGCAGTGGTCTATCTTTAACTTCATACATATTTACCAGAAAGTCTTCAGCCGCAGAAAATGTATATCTACCTATCAAGATTGCCGCAGGACACTTCACTCTTTCTAAGGTATCAGAAACTTCAATAGATTCTGGCTTCTCAAAGCGTAAGGCTTTATTCAAATAATGATCTTCATATTTCTTTATCCAGTTACCATTTGCCTTACCAACACCATCATTAATTCTGGTTTCCCAAGCAAAATTCAAGAAATGGTCTCCTTTGGTAAAGTATTTTTGAAGATGCCAAGCAACCTCAGTTGAGCCTCCTCCATTTCTTCGCAAGTCAATAATCAGTCCTTTTGCATTTTTTGCAATATTCATAACGCTGTCTATAGCCTCATACAAATTAGTTCTCCTTGAAGAGAATGCATGAATCCCTATCACAGCAATATCGCCTTTCCAGTCCAATTCAACAACATGTTCCGGCCAATTTGAAGTTATTCCCCAACTCTTATCTTCGGGAGTTCTTGTTGCCTCTCCATCAAATTTTAACTTAATTTCCTTGATGGTTCCGTCTTTCTTTTTAACTCGACCCCTAAAGAATTGATCTTTAAATCCACTGTGAAGTTTATAAACAGATTGCATCCATAACCGCTGCTCTGTTGATGCTGAAATATATGGAAAGATATGGTTTTTAAGGTATTTTGCTGTAGGCATACCCCTAACTTCAATTAGTTCTGCTCCAATATATGTTGAATCAAGATCCGATGTTGTTCGAATTGAAGTGATATAAATCTTTTTATTGAAATCCTGAAATAATAATGGTATATAATCTCTAAACTTAGAATTAAATTGCCCATTACTAAATACTTCTGTATGCCCATCTTTTAAACTTGCAACAAACCGTTGTAATAACTGATAATACTCATAATCATTTGGAGAAGCGATAACCTTTGGAATATAGGTGTTATACAAACTATCCAAATCAAAATCCAATTTATCAATATTGACAAAGTTGTATTTCGCTTCGGACCAAATCTTACTCAACCCAAATAGTTTTTCTTGAGTAGAGTAATTAGTTGGTAGTTTCAGACTTGTTTTCTGACTACTTAAGGTATCTACTTTGGGCAAAGAAACTTGCTCATAAAAAGATTTACAGCCCCCAGAAAATGCAAGATTATTATTTGCTCTATTTTCTTTTCCAAGAATCAAGAACATAAATAGTACAATAATTACTTTTACATCAATGTGGATGCTTCTTCCTAAAAAATTATTATATAACATAAGAAAAAAATTAGTGAAATTTTTGTTTAAACTAATATTAATACATGAACTGATTTAAAAGCTACTTCACTTATCTTAGCCTAAGTATTTGATATCAAATCCTGTGATAAGA